>JBAVUO010000076.1:0-83088 GCA_049696815.1 Terriglobales bacterium
AACCATGTTCATTAACCCGGACGGCAACTTCTCAAGTTCGACGTTCGGGCAAGTGCTGGAAGCCCGTGAACCGCGCCTAGTGCAATTTGCTTTGAAGTTCTACTTCTAGTCCGATCGCCGGGCGGCCTCGGCCGCCCGGCCCCCCTCTAGCACGTGGTATGTACCACTTGGCGGCCGATGCTCTTGCCCCGCGCCGCTAAAGTAGCGCCGCACCGAGGGAGACGCCCTCGGGACAGCCGGCAAGATGCCGGCGCTACCCTTCGGCCACCAACGGTAACAATCTCGCAATTACGGTGCTAGAGCTTCTCGCCCACGCTCTTCGCTTGTGTGAACAGGTACAGGTAGTCCGGACCGCCTGATTTTGAATCCGTCCCCGACATGTTGAAGCCGCCGAACGGGTGCGCGCCGACCATAGCGCCGGTGCACTTGCGGTTCAGGTAGAGGTTGCCGACGTGGAACTCGCGCACGGCGCGTTCCAGTTTCTCGCGCGAGCTCGAGTACAAGGCGCCGGTCAGGCCGAACTCGGTATCGTTGGCGATTTCAAGGGCGTGATCGAAGTTGCGCGACTTGATCACCACCAGCACCGGGCCGAAGATTTCTTCCTGCTCGAGTTTGGACTTCGGCAGGATGTCGGCAATGATGGTCGGCTGGATGAAGTAGCCGTCGCCGGCACTGGTGGAGCGGGCGCCGCCCGTGATCAGGCGTCCGTCTTTCTTGCCGATCTCGATGTAGCGCAGAATGTCGTTCATCGAGCGTTCGTTGATCACCGCCGCCATGTTTGGGTTCTCGGTCGGATCGCCCACGGTGATGCGCTCGACGCGGGCTTTCAGCTTCTCCAGGAACTTGTCGTAGATGCGCTCGTCGATAATGGCTCGCGAGCACGCCGAACATTTCTGGCCCTGGAAACCGAAGGCCGCAGAAGCGACGCCCTCGACCGCGGAGTCGAGGTCGGCATCGGCATCCACGATGGTGGCATCCTTGCCGCCCATCTCGAGGACGGTGCGCTTGATCCAGATCTGGCCCGCTGGCTGGTGCGCGGCCGTCTGGTTGATGTGGAGTCCGACTTCGCGCGAGCCGGTGAAGGCGACGTAGCGGACCTTGGGATGCGCCACCAGGGCGTCGCCGAAGCTCGCGCCGGCGCCGGGGCAGAAGTTCACCACGCCTTCCGGCATCCCCGCCTCTTCCAGTAGTTCGACGAATTTCGCCGCGATGGTGGGCGAATCGCTCGAGGGCTTCAGCACCACCGTGTTGCCGCTGACAATCGAAGCCAGCGTCATGCCGGCCATGATGGCGCAGGGAAAATTCCACGGCGGAATCACGGCGCCCACGCCGAGCGGGATGTAGGTCAGGCGGTCGCGCTCTCCCGGCAGCTGCACGGGTGTCTCGGCTTTGGCAAAGCGGAGCGCTTCGCGGCTGTAGAACTCGCAGAAGTCGATGGTCTCGGCGACGTCGCCGTCGGCCTCGGCCCAGTTCTTCGACACTTCGAAGACCATCCAGGCCATGAATTCGAACTTGCGCTCGCGCAGCAGGTCGCCCACGCGGAACAGGAGCGACGCGCGCTCTTCGACCGAAGTATGTCTCCAGCTTTCGAAGGCCTTCAGCGCGGCGTTTACGGCGGGCTCGACGTGCTCTTTCCCCGCTTTCTGGTGGCCGCCGACCACTTCTGAAGGCTTGGCGGGATTGATGGAACGGATCTTGTCTGCGGTCTTAACACGCTTGCCGTCGATGATCAGGTCGTACTCGCGGCCGAGCTGGCCGCGGACCTTCTCGATGGCAGCGCGCATCCGGCGCGCGTTGTCTTCTTTGGTGAAATCGACAAACGGCTCGTTCTTGAATGCGCCTTCATGCAGGCGGACTCGCGGGCGTGGCGGGGCTTCCATGGTGGCCATAAGAATTCCTTTCCGGACGGAACGTTAGCGCGAAAATATGACCCTTAATTTTACACCGGGTTAGGGCTGCTGGGCTTTCAGCGCCGCACGGATGCTGCCACTTCCGCCGGCTCCAACTTTGCCGTGAAGTGTCGCAGGAACGGCGCTTCGTAGCTGAGCTTCATGCCATGAATCTGCTCACGCTTCTTCCAGACGTCGAGGATGATTTCGACGACATAGTCAATGTGGCTCTGAGTGTAGACGCGGCGCGGGATCGCCAGACGCACCAGGTCCATCTTCGCCGCGGCTCCGAACATCAATGTGCCAATTTCAACCGAGCGGATTCCGCCTTCGAGGTAAAGTTCGTTGGCTAGCGCGACGCCGGGGAAATGATCGGGCGAAATGTGCGGCAGGAAGGCGCGCGCATCAATGTAAATCGCGTGGCCGCCGGGCGGCTGCACGATAGGCACGCCCTGCTCCGCAATGTGGTTGCCGAGGTAGGCGGTTGAGGCGATGCGGTATTCGAGGTAGTCCTCGTGCAGGGCTTCCTGCACGCCGACAGCGATGGCCTCAAGGTCGCGTCCCGCGAGACCGCCGTACGTCGGATAGCCCTCGGTCAGGATCAGCAGGTTTTTCTCCTGCTGGGCGAGCAGATCGTCATTGGTGCACAGGAACCCGCCGATGTTCGCCATGCCGTCTTTTTTGGCCGACATGGTGCAACCGTCGCCATAGCCAAACATTTCCTGGGCGATTTCTTTCGGAGTCTTCGATTCGTAGCCGCGCTCGCGCATCTTGATGAAGTAGGAATTCTCGGCGAAACGGCAGGCGTCGAAGTAGAAGGGGATGCCATGCTTCCGGCATACCGCGCTGACCGCTTTCACGTTTTCCATCGAGACGGGCTGGCCGCCGCCGGAGTTGTTGGTCACGGTCAACATGACCAGGGGCACGCGCTCGCGGCCCACGCTCTGGATCAGGGTATCGAGCGCCGCGACGTCCATGTTGCCTTTGAAGGGATGCTTCAAGCTGGGCTGGCGGCCTTCCGGAATCACGAGGTCTTTCGCCTCGGCGCCGACGAACTCCACGTTGGCGCGCGTGGTGTCGAAATGCGTGTTGTTGGGGACAACATCGCCTTTCTTGCACATCACGCTGAAGAGGATTCTCTCGGCAGCGCGGCCCTGGTGGGTCGGGATGACGTGCTTGTAGCCGAAAATATCCTGCACCGACGAGCGGAACCGCTCGAAGCTGCGGCTGCCGGCGTAGCTCTCGTCGCCCTCCATCATCGCCGCCCACTGATGGGTGGACATGGCGCCGGTGCCTGAGTCGGTGAGGAGATCGATCAGAACGTCGTCGGCAGGAAGAAGAAACAGGTTGTAAAACGCAGCCCGCAGCAGCTGCTCGCGCTGCGGCCGCGTCGTCCAGCGAATCGGTTCGACGCTCTTGATGCGGAAGGGCTCGATGATGGTACGGGGCATAGCGGGTCTCTCTGTACAAACACATCGTAAACCAAGTCGCCGTCAGTGACCGGTGGCACCAGGTTCTCAAGCGACTACAGGAGCCCTCGCTGCCGGGCTTCGCCGGGCCTAGCCGGTTTCGGAGACCCGGCCCCACAGGACCGACACAGATGCCGGCGAGGCGCCGGCGCTACCATTACGGCACGCCGACCGAATCGCGGCGCTCGGCGGAAGCGTATTTCACATTGGCTCTGCGCTCCAGTTTGTCCCAGGCAAAGGGGCGTCCCTGGATGGCGCGCTTCAGGGTCCTGAACAGCACGATAGAAAACAGCTGGCGATAGGCAAAGCGCTGCAGCCAGACCTGGCTCAGCAGCCAGATGTCTTCGCGCGCTTCGGGCTGGCGGCGCTCCAGGGCAAAGGCGATGGCCGAGGTGAGGAAATCGATCACCAGGAATGCCACAAAGAAAATCAAAAGCCGTTGGAAGCTCGCCGGGTCGGTCGATTCCGGGTGGAAGTACTTGTTGAGCGCATACCAGAGCGCACCGCCGACAAACATGAGGTCGATAAACGGCGAAACCAGCGGCAGCAGAATCTGAAAGACCAGAATATTGGGCAGCGCAACCCACCCCAAAACCCCTTTGCGCGCGACCACGTCACGATGCTTCCACACCGCCTGAAGAATTCCGAACGACCAGCGAAAACGCTGCCGCATCAGGCTATGCGCATTGGTCGGAGCTTCGGTAAAGGCGAGCGCCAGGTCTTCGTACTCAACGCGATAACCATTGCGCAGCAGCGCCATGGTGAGGTCGGCGTCTTCAGCCACGGTGTCCACGTGGTAGACGCCAGCCTCGCGGACCGGCCCAACGCGCCAGGCGCCAATCGCTCCCGGCACTACGCTGACCGCGCCCATGGTATTGAGCGCTCGCCGTTCGAAGTTCTGGCTGGTGATGTATTCGAGCGCCTGCCAGCGCGTCCACAGGTTCACGCGGTTGCCGACCTTGGCATTGCCCGCAACCGCGGCCACTTTTGGGTTCAGGAAGTGCGGGACCAGACGCGTGATGGCATCGGGGGCGATGATGGTGTCGGCGTCGATGCCAACAAAGAGCTCCGCAGCGCCGATGTGCTCCAGTCCAAAGTTGAGCGCCTCGGCCTTGCCGCCGTTCGGCTTGCTAAGAATCAAGACTCGGCCGGCCGCTGCTTCGGCGCGGAATGCCTTGCGTACAACTTCCAGAGTGCGGTCCTTGGAACCATCGTCAATCACGATCACACGGAGGTTAGGGTAATCGGAGTCGAGCGCGCCCTGAATGGTGCGTTCGATGACCTTTTCTTCGTTATAGGCGGGAATCAGAACCGCAACCTGCGGCTTGTACACCGCGATCTGTTCGCGCGTTCCATAGACGTGGGAGCGGAAGCGGTCATAGATGGCCAAGACGCCGACGGAAACCAGGCGGCCGGTCATGAGCACGTCACCGGCAAAGAAGATCCAGGTGATGCCGAGGATCACCACGGGGAAGAGCACGAAGCCGAACAGATTCAGCCGTGCTGCCCAGCGCTGATCGGTGGAGAGAGGCGGCATGACATCGGCTTTGGTCCTGCTCAGCAACTGGTAGACCGGAACGAACTCGAAACCGCGGGCGCGGGCCCCTTCGATAATCAGCGGGAGGGCGAGCACGGATTTTTCCCGGTTGCCCCCGCCATCATGCAGCAGGATGATGTTTCCGCAACGCTGGTCGTTGGGGGCACAGGGGGGCAACTCGGCCAGCACGTCCGCGGCAATGTCTTGCGCGGTGCGCTTCGGCACATCCCGCCAGTCGTTGGGATCAACCTTGTTGCCAATAGTAATGTAGCCCATGCTCTGGGTGAGCTCGAGCGGCCGCACCTGGTCTTCCGTGTCGGGCTCCTGATCGACCGAATACGGCGGGCGAAACAGGATGGTGTGAATTCCCAGGCGGCTGGCAAACAGACGGTCCGTCAGGTTCATTTCCAGCTGCATGTAGCGGGTGCCAATACTGCTGATGTCGGGATGGGTGAAGGTGTGGTTCCCAATCTCGTGGCCTTCCTCATAGATGCGGCTGGTGACGCTGGCAAACTTATCCGCCTGGATTCCGATCAGGAAAAACGTGGCGGGCGCATGCTCGCGCTTGAGGATGTCAAGCATCTTCGGGGTCCACTCCGGATCCGGACCGTCGTCGAAGGTGATGGCGATTTGCTTCTGGCTGGCGCCATAGCGGGCGACACGATAGGGCTCGGGCAGAGACTTAAACGTCTCGTCTTCAACCAGCCCAGTGGACTGATCAATCGACAGGTCGCGTTCCCCGTTGGCCGGACGCGCTTCGATCCGCAGGATCTCGCCCTCGCCTTCCATGTCCACGTCCTGGCCGGGGGGGACGTCCCGCAGTTTATCGGTCGCATTGGCATCGCCGGGTGCGTCCCAGACCCGCCAGAGCGAACGATCCTCCGCCCCAAGCCGCCACAGAGCGAAAGTCCGGATGCCGAGGGTATGGGCGGCGCGCATCTGGTTCAGGGCTGTGACCGCGTCCAGGAACCAGACGTCGTGGCGGAAATTCTGCTCATCCATGTAGCTGAAGTGCGGGTTCAGGGCGTCGCCGTCGAAGTCGATGTCCTCCTCGGAATCGCGCGAGCCCAGCCAGGCATCCTGCACAGAAACGCTCTTGTCGGCCAGTCCTGCAGGCAGTTTGCCTTTCTTCGGTTTCTCTACCCAGTCGTACCCGTAATTGCCAACCGCGCAAATGAGTTTTTCTTTCGGGATGACCTTCATGGCCGCTTCCACGTTTCCCGCGAACCACTCCTGCGAGGCCACCGGGCCCGGGGTCCCGCCGGGAAAGTGCTCATCGTAGTCCATGATCACGACGCCATCGACCGCGGCAGAAATGGCGGCGTAATCGTAGTCCTCGTTGCGCACCTGGACACTGACGTAAAGCTTCATTCCCTTCGCGTGCAGGTCGGAAGAAAGTTCATGCAGCAGGGCCACGTAGCCCGGCTGCCCGCGCTTGGGAAACGACTCGAAGTCCACCATCAACCCGCGGTAACGGTCGGAGGCAAGATAGAGTCCAATCTGGCGGCGGAAGCGAGCGCGCGCTTCCGGGTCGTTCAGGAAGTCGGCGATGGGAACAAAGTCGGTGCCGTCGAAGTTTTGCACCACCGGGAAGACTTCCATACCGGTGTCTTCCTGCTTGAGGAAGGTCATGACTTTGTCGTCCACGGCGCGAATGGCGCTTCCGCGGACGATATCGAACATCCGGTTGGTTTCCGGATCGACGCCTTGCAGCCGGCCGTCGGGGGTCAGCACCTGCAACCAGACCGGGAAGAGCAAGTCGATCTGGCGGGCGTACTCGCGCAAGGAGGAATAACTGGCCGCATCCCAGGAGACATAAAAGGCAGCGCGGATGCCTTCTTCCGAGTTCAGCTTGATTTGGGACGGCGCCTTGCGGGAATGGCGGCGGCGTCCGGCACGGGCAATCGAGGCGAGGCGTCGTTTCTCGCGCGCCTTCTCCCTGTCCTTCTCTTTCAGCGCGTGATAGGGACGCTTTTCCGCTCCCAGCAACAGATCGGGCAGGGGCTCACTGCGCAGCGCGGTATAGACGAAGAAAGTGACCAGCAGTGAGAAAGCAATCGCCGCCGCATCGACGACACGGCGGATCCGCTTCCACCGCGCTTGTCGGGGATCGTAAAAGACCTGTTTTACCATCGCGTCTGTCTGTTCATCGTAAGATGAGGGACGCAGGGGGTCAACCATTCCGGCGTTGCTGCCCGGGAGCAGGCCGCCCGGCTTGCCTTCTTCTACCTTCCCGTCCCGCGTGGTTGAAGCAAACAGGTGCGCCCACCCGGTACCAGAAGGCCCCGAAGAAAAGCTGGTTTGTGCAATCTGCGCTTAGCGATATATTCCCAACGTGCACAATCTGGTGCGCAAACATCGCTGGTTTTTCCTGGGAACCACACTGGCCAGCCTGGCGCTGCGGCTGTTCTTCTTCTTTCACTTGCCTGTCATTACCGACGATTCGCGGGTCTATGGCGATCTGGCCGCGAATTGGCTGCAACACGGTATCTACGGCGAGACGCAGGCGGGCGCGATCGTGCCCACGGATGCGCGTCTGCCGGGGTATCCCGCCTTTCTGGCCGTGATCTTCCTGCTGTTTGGGGCGGGCAACTTCAAAGCCGCGCTGCTGGCGCAGTTGGCACTGGACCTGCTCGGCTGCGCTGTCCTCGCCGACCTGGCGCGGCGAACGCTCTCCGAACGGGCGGCGCGAAACGCCTTTCTTCTGGCCTGCCTCTGTCCCTTTCTGGCCAACTACTCGGCGGCAGCGCTCACCGAGACGTTGGAGATCTTCTTTACCGTGCTGGCGCTGGACTGGGCGGCCGCGGGCCTGAATCGTTGGCGCACGGATTCGCCGGGTGGTGGTTGGTGGACCGCCTGGGCCGGGAGTGGCGCGGCCATCGGGGCCTGCATTCTGCTGCGGCCGGATGGTGGCATCCTGCTGGCCGGCATGGGCCTCTATCTGCTGTTCCTGTTGGGGAAGCGCTGGCGCGCCCGGAGGAACTGGATTCCGGTTCTGAAAGCGGCAACCGTGGTCGGCTTGTGCGCGTTGGCGCCGCTGCTGCCATGGACGATTCGCAATTTTCACACCCTCCACCACTTCCAGCCGCTCGCGCCACGCTATGCCAACGAACAGGATGAACTGGTCCTCCGCGGTTTCAACCGCTGGGTGAAGACCTGGATGGCAGAGTACACTTCCGTCGAGGAAGTCTATTGGAAGGTTCCTGGGGACCCCCTGGACCCGGCCAAACTGCCCAACCGGGCTTTCGATTCGCCGTCGCAGAGAGAAACAACCCTGGCGGCCATCGCCGACTACAACCAGTCCACGGCGATGACCATGGACCTCGACGCCCGCTTCGGCCAACTGGCGGCGGAACGGATTCGCGAGCACCCCTTGCGATACTACTTGGCGCTGCCGCTGCTGAGAATTGCGGACATGTGGCTTCGTCCGCGGGCCGAGATTCTTCCGCCGGATCCGCGTTGGTGGGAATTCGATGATGTGCCGAGTTCCCTGCTCATGACCGTGGGGCTGGGGCTGGTGAACCTGGCTTACGTTGCGGCCGCATGCTGGGCGCTGCTCTGGCGGCGATCCCACGCACGCTACCTGGGTCTGCTCCTGCTTTTTCTTGTCCTTCGGTCGGCCTTCCTGGGATCGCTGGAAAACCCCGAGTCGCGTTACACGCTGGAATGCTACCCGGTGATAATTGTGCTCGCCGCCGCGCTCTGGGAACGGAGACCGCGCGGAGAGCAGCCGGCTGCCTGAAGTCTGGCTTAAGGCAGCGTTGGCGGCTTCGCCTGCGCTGCCAGGGCGCGCTGAGCCTGCGCGTCGGCGGTCCGCCCCAGCTGCTCGTAGGCATCCGCCAGGAACGAATGCGCTTCCCGCGAGCCTGGTGTACTATGGTGCCGTTTTCCAGATCAACAAGGGAATTCCGGCCAAAAGCAGAATCCCTGGCTGGCACGAGGTGAATCATGCGTTCTTCCAGAAACTGGGCTGGTGAGCTTTGCATTCTCGTTGTCTGTGTATCCCTCTCTGCTTTGCCGCTCCTCGGTGCGGACGTGACTGCCGCGCTCTCGGGAACGGTAAAGGACGCTTCCGGGGCGGTTGTCTCCGGGGCCACGATTACCCTGACGAATACGCAAACCAATATCTCGCGGACGTTGAAGACCGGTTCCGATGGTTCCTATTCCTTCACACTCGTCCCGGTCGGTAATTACAAGCTGACCGTTGAACAGACTGGATTCCGCAAATACGTTCAGGACGGCATCGTGCTCCAGGTCAATCAGGCGGCGAAACAGGATGTGGCGTTAAAAGTCGGCGCCGCCAGCGAAGTCGTAGAAGTCACGGAAAACGTCTCTCAGGTCGATACTGTGTCAGCCAGCCTGGGTACAGTGGAAACCCAAAAACGTATCGTGGATTTGCCCTTGGTTGAGCGGGATACGTTTCAACTCGGTTTGCTGCAAGCGGGTGTGCTTGCCCCCGATTCCGACGACGGCTCCGGAAACCCATTCTCCGTCAGCGGGCAGCGGTCCGAATCGCTCACCTTTCTCCTCGACGGGGTGGACAACAACGATTTTCTGGGCAACAACTCGGTTGTCGATCCTAACCCCGATGCGGTGCAGGAGTTCAAGATTCTCACCAATAACTATGGAGCTGAGTATGGGCGGACCTCGGGCGGGATTATCAATCAGGTGTTAAAGTCTGGTACCAATGCGCTGCACGGCACTCTGTTTGAATTCTTCCGCAACGAGGATTTGAATGCCCGCAACTACTTTGAGCCGACCCGCACCCGATTCAACCGAAACATCTTCGGAGGTTCCCTCACCGGGCCGATTCGCAAGGACAAGACGTTTTTCATGCTCTCCTACCAGGGTAAGCGCCGCATTGAGGGACAGGTCGCGCCGGTGCTTCAGGTGCTCAGTCCGGCGGAGCGCGGATGCTCCAGCCCAACTCCGGGCTGCGTGGGCACGGTCGCCGACTTTAGCGAGGTGGGCACGCAGCTCGTGAATCCGATTACCGGTGAGGATTACCCAAACAATCAGATTCCCATCAATCCAGTAATCGCGAACTACATCAGCAAGTACTTGCCTCTGCCCAACATTCCAGGCCCCGAGAACAACTTCGTCGCCAACCCCATCGGGAGAATCCAGGAAGATCAGGGGATCGTTCGGATCGATCACCACCTTTCCGACCGTGACACGATCTACGGAAACTACGTTGTCGATGACCTCAGGGAGGCATATCCGTTCCGGATCATCAATGGCGCTTCCAGCGGTGGCAACGTGCCCGTTGGTTCGGGTTTTTCAAACCTGACGCGCAATCAGCAGGGAGCAATCACCTGGGTCCACACCTTCAGTCCGCGCGTCATCAACGAATTCATCTTTGGCGCGAATCGCTCGGCTACGTTAATGGCTGTGCCGGCGGACACAACTACACCCGCAGCGTTGGGGTTCACAAATCTGAATCCTGACGACCCTGCGGGCGCGGCGCCGCCGATTATGTTCAGCAACACATTCCAGTTGGGGCCTTCGCCGCAGGGTCCAACCAAACTGCATGACGTGACCTTCCATTGGCAGGACAACGTCTCCTGGAACAAGGGACATCACGACATGAAGTTCGGCGCTGACATTCGCCGCGTCCGCAACAATTTTAATTTTGACTTCTTCAACAACGGCAGCTTCGATTTCGCCAATTTTGTGTCGCCTTTCACCGGGAATGGTTTCGCTGACTTTGTCGGCGGCTTTCCCGATAATTACTTTCAGTTCTCGAGTGCGGTGTACGGAATACGGACTTCGTCGTTCCATTTCTACGGCCAGGATTCCTGGAAGATAACGCCTCGCCTGACCTTGGATTTTGGCCTGCGTTATGAATACAACACTCCCCAATATGATCCCCATAACGAGATCATCGGCTTCTTCCCTGGCCAACAGTCCACCAAGTTCCCGAACGCGCCGAACAGCCTGCTCTACCCGGGCGATCCCGGAACGCCCAATCGCGGCATGGTCTTCCCTGACAGGAATAATTTCGCACCCCGATTTGGCTTTGCCTGGGACGTTTTCGGGAATGCCAAGCTGGTCATGCGCAGCGGCTTCGGAATCTTCTACGACATCGAAGATGGCGCTCTCAACCTGCAATTCGGGGGACAGCCACCTTTCGGGGATGTGACGAATCTGAACTACTCCAGTTTCACTGGGGAGTTCGATCCTATCGCTGATCCATTCAACTCTTTTGCCCCCGGAACCGTGAATCCGTTTCCCTTCATTGCCGGTGGCCACCTGGGACAGTTCTTTGACCCCAAGGTGTCGTTTGCTTTCGTGGTGGATCCACACTTCAGGACGCCGTATTCGGAAAACTATAATTTTGGCCTGCAGTACCAACTCACAAAAGACACGTTGGTTGAAGCCTACTACGTCGGCAGCCTGGGCAGAAAACTGATTACTTCAGCGGATGTGAACTTCCCGCAACCGTCGATACTGATGACACAGTTCAACAATTTCGGCTTCACCAACGCGGACTGCGCGCGCCCGCTGGCGGGTTGCAGCGATCCCAACGATCCGAACTCATCGCTCGTAGACGCTGGCCAGCTCTTGACCGATCACAGCAATGGTCTCTCCGACAGTCATCAGCTCCAGGTCACAGTCGATAAGCGCTTCAGCGGCGGCTTCAATCTCCGCACCGCCTACACCTTCTCGAAGACCATTGACATCCAGTCCGGCTTCCGTGCCCGCTCGTCGGTGCAAACCGATCCTCTGAACTTCCGCTTTGACCGAGGCTTGGCCGACTTCGACGCCACTCACCGTCTGGTCCTCAGCGGATCATGGGAAATCCCCTGGGATAAGCCGTTCCGCGGTGGCAATACCTTCTTACACAAGGTGACGGAAGGCTGGCAACTTAACGGTATTGCGGCGTTCCAGTCCGGGAATCCGTTCACCATCTTTTCCAACGACAATCAAAGCCAGCAAGCCAGTGGGTTGGACCGGGCCGACTTGGTTGGAAAACCGCAGATCTTTAATCCTCGTACGCTGCACACGTTTCTTCCTGACCCGAACGGAATCAACGGTAGCTGCCTAGCTCCCGTCATCGACCAAAATGGCAATCCAATACCGATAACAGGCAACTTCTATTTCAATCCACTTGCTTACGACTGCGCCAATGTTACAGAGGGTGGTGGCATTCCACTCTTCACATACGGCAACTCCGGGCGCAACTCGGTCCGAGGGCCGGGAATCAACAACGTTGACCTGTCGATCTTCAAGAACATCAAGTTCTCTGAGCGGACAAACCTGCAGTTCCGCACGGAGTTCTTTAACGCATTCAATCACACGCAGTTCGTAATCTCCGGTAACTCGGCGACCGCCTCGGGATTTCACGGCGCTTTCGGGCAGGTAACGCAAGCGCGCGATCCGCGCATCATCCAATTTGCCTTGAAGCTTTCATTTTAGCTTCACCGAGCGGCTAGTAACGATTTAACGATTCCAGAACGAATGCAGTCGGCTGGGCCAGCAATGACCCAGCCTTTTTTGCGGCGCTGCAGAAGCGCTGCCTCACCCCAGCGGCGAGTCGCTCATGCGGAAGCGGGTGCGGACATGTTCGGAAAGGAGTTCGATGGCGGGGCGATTCGCCACTGGATCCGCCTGGGCCAGGTACTTCATCGCTTCTACCAGCATCTTCTGGCCGTCCACGTAGCGGGGATCGGAGGTGCGCTCGCGCTTCTTTCGTCCCAGGTCGGGAGGAACCGTGATGGTGAACACTTTCGCCATGCCAACTCGACTTTCTGCAGCCCCACGTTCGGTCGATGGCTCGGAACGCTAAACGCCAAGGGCTGATTGCTGGTTGTTTCCGTGCAGTATATCGCCCCCCCACCCCTTTTTACAGCTTGATTCTGCTGGTTCCGAAATTGCCTGTTCTTCCGAGGAATTTGGTGGCTTGCCTATCCTTGGGGGGAGATGAACCGGGTTTTGCCGGTTGTCTTCAGCTTGAAGGCGTTCTCGGGCAGTTTCTGGTTGATCTGGATGTCGGAATACCTGGCCAGACGGTAGTCGCCGCTAGGCTCAAAGAACTGCTGCTGAACCGATACCCCGCGGGCCGGGTCAATCCACAACAGAATGCGCTCGATCATATTGCGAACCCGCGGCGATTTCGGAATCAGTTCCAGCTTCGCCGCCTCCGTGCCGTTGGCGGTCTCCGCTCCGAGGTACTTTACGTCGTAGGAATTGAGCAGGTCGTGCCCGCTGCCGCCGAAGCCCAGTACCAGATAGCTCTCGACATCGGCGCGGTTCTTGCCGGGGCTGTATTCGGTCACCTGGTCAATCTTGGGCTGGTACACCTGCACTTTGCCGTTGCTGTAAAGAACGTATTTCCGGTCGGGATCGGTGATGTCGGCGGCCATCTGCGTTTCCTTGTTCTCCCGCCGGAAATAGATCTTGCCTTTCTGCGAATCGGTGTCGTTGATGACCTTCTGGTATTGGTCCCAGACAAAACTGGCCTCGGTGGATCGGAAGTTGTGGGCCGCCACATCCATCTGGGTCAGGATGCGGTCGAGGCCGGCGGGATTCGCCTGCGGCCAGGCAACCGCCGCAGGAAACAGACAGACCAACAACAGCTTGAGCACGGTCCTCATGCGCCCGATCCTCGGGGGAAACGTTCTACTGCTTCTCCACCCAAACCTTGTAGCCCTGCACCTTTCCGGAAGCGTCCTTGACCACCTCATATCTTGTGATGGCGACCGCACCCGAGATGGGTTCGATGATCTGTTCCAGCTGCTGACCCACGTCGGCGCCGGGAGCGGCGTTCACCGCCGACGCCTCGATCTGGTAAACCAATCCGCCTTGCGCGTCGGGAATTACGACTACTCCAGTAGGATGCGGATTGCGCTCCACCGGTTTGTCCTTGAAGTTGACGTAGTGAGGCGAAACGAAGACGAAAAGAAGAATCAGCGTGACCATGACGTCGTAGTGCAGGGTGCCGCGTTCATACGACCACAGGATGTATCCGCGAATTGTGCGCCAGATCGCGCTCATGGGGAAGAGAGTCTGCTCGCGCGGCTGCTGTTTCCGGGCGTTGCCAGTCTATTGGGGAATTCGTGCGATAGCAACTCGCGCTCCCGGGCGGCGGTCAGAACTTCGCCGCCGTGATGCGGTCGGTGCCCATATACGGTCGCAGGACTTCCGGGATGCTTACGCTGCCGTCGGCCTGCTGATAATTTTCCACGATCGCGACCCAGGTCCGGCCCACCGCCAGGCCGCTTCCGTTCAGCGTATGTACCCACTCCGTCTTGTTCTTGCCTTCGGGGCGATAGCGGATATTGGCCCGGCGCGCCTGGAAGGCCTCAAAATTGGAACAGGACGAGATCTCGCGAAACAAGCCCTGCCCGGGCAGCCAGACTTCGATGTCGTAGGTCTTGGCCGCGGAGAATCCCATATCCGCGGTGCACAACGTGACCACGCGGTAGTGCAGGCCCAACTTCTGCAACACGGTTTCGGCATTGCGGGTCAGCTTTTCCAGTTCGTCGTAGGAATTATCGGGACGGGAGAATTTCACCAGCTCCACTTTTTGGAACTGGTGCTGGCGGATAATGCCGCGCACGTCTTTGCCGTACGATCCGGCCTCGCTGCGAAAACAGGGCGTGTAGGCCGTCAGGCAGACCGGAAGCCGGGCTCCGTCGAGTACTTCGTCGCGATAAAGATTGGTGACGGGCACTTCGGCGGTGGGAATCAGCCAGAGTTCCTTGTCGCCGTGCGGCACGCGGAACAAGTCCTGGGCAAACTTTGGCAGTTGGCCGGTGCCATACATGGAATCCGAGTTCACCATGTACGGCGGAAGCACCTCGGTGTATCCGTGCTCGCGGGTGTGCAGGTCGAGCATGAAATTGGCCAGGGCCCGCTCCAGGCGCGCGCCCAGCGCCCAGTACACGGCAAAACGCGCTCCCGACAGCTTGGCGGCCCGCCCCAGATCGAGCACTCCCAACTGCTCGCCCAGTTCCCAATGCGGCTTCGGCTTGAAATCGAACTGTGGTGGCGCGCCCCAGCGGCGGGCTTCGACGTTGTCTTCCGCGCTCGTGCCCACCGGCACGCTGACATGCGGGAGATTTGGAAGCGCAGTTAGAACTTCCCTCAGGCGCGCTTCGTGCTCGGCGGCATTCTTTTCGTGCTGCTGGATCTTCTCGCGCAGATCTTTGGTCTCCTGGATCTGCGCCTCGGCATCCTGCCCACTCTTCTTGAGCTTGGCAATCTCTTCGGATGCCCGGTTGCGCTGCGCCTTCAGAGACTCGGTCTCGGTGATGGCCTGGCGGCGCTCGGCGTCAATCGAGCGGAAGTCTTTCAATACTTCGGCAGGATTCATTCCGCGCTGGCGCAGCTTTTCCTCGACCAGCGCGAGGTTGTCGCGGACAAAGTTCAGATCGAGCATTGCTCTAACTTTAGCTGAAAACGATGATGCAATGCACGCCGACGCCGCGGCCGAGGTCGCAAACGTCAAAAAGCTTGAACCGCAGAGGACGCCGAGACCGCAGAGAAGAAAGACAGAAAACCTCTGCGCTCTCCGCGTCCTCTGCGGTTAACGTCTTTTCCGTCTTTTCTCCTGTAAACTAAGTCGCGATGAGACTTCCCCGGTCTTGGCGCACTCTGCTGGTCGTGCTGGTCTGTAGTGTCTGCGCCGCTGCCAGCGCCTATAACGCCCGTCCCAAGCTGGTGGTGGTGATCGTTATCGACCAGTTCCGGGGCGACTACCTCGAACGCTACCGCGATCAGTTCGGCGACGGGGGCTTCCGCGTGTTCCTCGACCGCGGGGCCTATTTCACCGACTGCAATTACGACTATGCCAACACTCGCACCGCGCCCGGCCACGCCACGCTCTTCACCGGAGCCTATTCGAGCGGGCACGGCATTCTGGCTAACGAATGGTGGGATCCGCGCAAGAAGAAACTCGTGACCTCGGTCGAAGACGGCGCCACAAAACTGGTCGGCGTCGAAAGCACTGGGCCGGGAGCTTCGCCCCGCAACCTGCTGAGCGACACCCTGGGCGATGAACTGAAGCTGGCCACCGGCGGCCAGGCTCGCGTGTTCGCGATCTCGCTGAAAGACCGCGCCGCCGTCCTGCCGGCGGGCTTTTCCGGAGATGGCGCATACTGGATCGATCCCAGAAGCGGCGTCTGGATCACCTCGACCTACTACCGGCAGGATCTTCCTGACTGGGTGCGGAACTTCAATGGCAGCCATCGCACCGACAAGTACTGGAACCGGGAGTGGAAGGACCGCGACGGGAAAGTGATGGGCTCGACCTCCCCGCGCGCCGGCAAGGACGGAGCGCCGGCGGGCTTTTATGAAGTGGTTGGAGCCACCCCTTTCGCCAACGATTACCAGTTCGAATTCGCGAGAGAGCTGGTCTTGTACGAGAAGCTGGGAGCGGGGCCGGTGACCGATCTGCTCTCGATCAGTCTCTCCGCCAACGATATCCTGGGCCACCAGGCCGGACCGGATTCGCCCCAAATGCACAGCATGGCCCTGGAACTGGACCGGCAACTGGCGGACTTCATCAACTTCCTTGGGCATCAGGTCGGGCTGGCGAACGTCTGGATGGTGCTCTCGGCCGACCATGGCATCGCCCCTCTGCCGGAGTTCGCGAAAACACTTCGTCTGCCCGCGGCCAACTTCGATGCCAACAACCTCCGCGAAAAGATCAACGGCTTGCTTTCGAAAAAATACGCCAAGAAGGCGGAGTACCTCGTCGATCTTGATTACCCGCTGGCCTGGCTGAACGAAGACGCGTTTGCCAGCGCAGGACGGAGGGAATCCGACGCCGAGACCGACGCGGGCGAGGCCATGCAGCAGGCCGGGTTCCTGCAATACTTCACGAAAACGCAGCTTGCGCGTGGGGAAGTTCCCAATACCGAGACCGGACGGCGCTACGCCCACAGCTACTCGCCGGTCGGCGGATGGTACGTCATGGGGATCCCGTCGCCGTTTCTCGTTGCCGGGAAGAAGGGCACGGACCACGCGACGCCGTTCTCTTACGATACCCATGTGCCGCTCGCTTTTTACGGCCTCGGCTTTCAGCCGGGCGTGTACCGCACGCATGCCGAACCGGTGGATCTCGCGGTTACGCTGGCCTCGCTGCTCGGAATCAACGCCCCGGCGCAGGCCACGGGACGCGTGCTCACCGAGGCACTTCCAGCCCCGCGCAAAGCCGCTCCGGCGCCTGCAGGAGACACGCCATGACGCCTACCGGCAATCCCGACCTGACCGTCAGCGTCGCCGGCATTGAGCTGAAAAACCCGGTCATGGCCGCGTCCGGCACCTTCGGGTATGGAGTCGAATTTGAAGATATCGTCCACCTCGAGAAGTTGGGCGGATTCGTCGTCAAGGGACTTTCCCGGGAGCCCCTGACGGGCAATCCACCCCCGCGGCTTTTCGAGACTGCGGCCGGGATGCTGAATGCCATCGGGCTGCAGAACATCGGGGCACGAGCTTTCCTCGAGGAGAAGCTGCCCGCTTTGCGCAAGAAAAAAAATGTCGTCGTGTTCGCCAATGTTTTCGGCTATTCCCGCGAGGACTACGAGCGCACCATCGAGATTCTGAACCAAGGCGAGGGCATTGCCGCCTACGAACTGAACGTCTCCTGCCCGAACACCGCGCAGGGAGGCATCCAGTTTGGCACCGACCCGCATTTACTCGACGAGGTGGTGCGGACCTGCAAACGCGTGGCGGCACGACCGCTGATCGTTAAACTCTCACCCAACGTGACCAGCATCGCCCAGATGGCGCATGTCGCCCAGGAAGCGGGGGCGGACGCCATCTCGCTGGTGAACACGTTTCTCGCGATGGCCATCGACCCCGAAACCCGGCGCCCGCGCATTGCCAACGTGACGGCGGGCCTCTCCGGTCCGGCGATCAAGCCCATTGCCCTGCGCATGGTTTACGACGCGGCCCACGCGGTCAAGATTCCGGTCATCGGCATGGGCGGGATTACGACCGCTGCCGACGTCATCGAATTCATGCTGGCCGGGGCGAGCGCGGTTCAGGTGGGAACGGTCAATTTCTTCGATCCCGTGGCCTCGGAAAAGCTGGTGGACGCACTGACTGCCTACTGCCGTGAGCACCGCATCGAGCGCATCCGCGAGGTCACGGGCGGGCTGCTGACCGACTAGCTGGGCGTGGTTGGGGTAGGGGGCTATTCAGGGCTGCTAACGTCAAGCCTCATTGTTTCCGGGCTGGATAGTCGTGGCCGGCGGCATGAACGACCCAGTATTCTTCTTCCGGCCTATCTGCAAAGGGCTTTAGAGACGCGGCTACTGCTAAGTCCGATTGCAACCTCGTCATCGTGACCCAGAACTCTTGCAGATCGCTAGAAACACAGTAATAAACCACTCCTGGCCGACGCGATACATCCGCTGTTTTCGGAGCGTTCGCATTGGTTACAACAACGATTTGGTATGGCAGTTGACTTCCTCGTTGCATGTACCTGCTCGCGGGAACGGGATCGACACGGTATTGCCAGGCAGCTGGTCCTTTCCGCAACGCTTCTTGGAACTCAGATTCGTTAGTGGGAAATCGGTGGTTGTTTTCGTACCAGTCCTCGAGGAATGCTCTCACACCGGAGAGATAATTGGAATCCGCAATGCTACTGTAGGCGTGCGGCAACAACTCGGGAATGTTGATCATCGCCGACAACCCTAGGAAAACAGGTGCGACAAACAAGAGACCGTAAAAGCTTCGACGCGATGCTCCGTAGAGTGCGGCGCAGAGACTAAGCAATCCAACTGCGACAAATGCCAGACCGATAGTCGCATACCAATAGTCGGCATAGTAGATATTGGATGTGTGGATACGAATCCAGCAAGCGAGCAAATACCCTCCGTAGCCAAGCGTGGGAACGGAGAACAATCCGGACATTATGAAGAGAGTCGCCTTAGCGTAGATGCGAGCTGACTTGCGCATTACCTCCCCAATTCAGAGAGTGCCATCATTTCCTAGAAACTTAAATTAACTCTGGATTCGCAATAGGATTTCTCCCCAAGCGTCTATCGCCCGCTCGCATGCCAGATCGACCCCGGCGACTGGTAGTTCAATCCTTCTCCCCACACCACCTGGGTATCCCCGTGGTTGTCGATGCCGAGTCCGAAATAGTCCCCGAAGGGGAAGCGAAAGCCCTCCTTGGCGATGTAGCGAAATCCCCGGACAAAGCCGGAGACCCGGGTTTCATCGGACCAGGTCGCGCCGCCGTTGCTGGAGCTGCGGTAGAAGGTATTCCAGTACGGAGCCTTGCGCGAATCCATCCACGCCACCCGCACGTCGCCCGCGCTCCCGGCGGCGATCGCCGGGAAGGCGTGCTCGACTCCCGACCCGGCGGAGGAGAGGCTCACGCGGGGCAGCCAGCTTTCGCCGCCATTGGTCGAGGCGGAGAAGTATACGCCCTGCGGACCCAGGCGCACGCTGCCCGCGCTCCATAGCGCATACAGCGTCCCGCCGGCATCGGAAGCGAGCGCGATCTGCGCGCCCAGGAAGGCCTCGCCGCAATCGTAGCTGTCACACCCCGGCGCCGCCGCCGAAACGTCAAGCAGAGTTGAAGTCCAGCTCTTGCCCGCATCCGCCGACTTCGCGGTGTACAGGTTGACCGGACCGCGCGCCCCACCCGCCTTGGAGTAGGACGCCCATGCCAGGTAGGCGTTGCCGGCCGGATCCACGGTGGCGCCGCCCAGCAAGGACCATCCTTCACGCCCCTCCGCGTTGACCCGCGTCGAGGTAAAGCTGCGTCCACCATCCTGCGAATAAGCCACCCAGACGTCCTGCTCGTGATTCAGGCCGACATAGACATTCTGACCACGCGCGGCCAGCACCGGCTTATCGAGCTCCGCCGCCCCGCGGACCGCGACGGCGAACGTCCATGTGGAGCCGGAGTCCACGGACTTGGCGACCATCACCTCGCGTTTTCCACCTTGCAGCCAGGCGGCATAGAGGGTACGCCGGTCGGCCGGGTCCACTACGATCTGCGCGTCATACTGTCCCGATCCCGACTCCAGCATCACGTGCGGAGCCTGCCAGGTCTTCCCATTGTCGTTGCCGACCAGAAGCAGCATGGTGGGTACGCGGCAGTCCTTGCAGCCCGGAACGCGCCCATACTGCGGGTAAAGCACATACACCCGGCCGGAGCCATCGGCGGCCAGCGCCGGCTCCCATTGATCGCCCGTCGTCAGCCCCACGCGCTTCTGCGCGGAAAACTGCGGCGGCGCGGCCCAAGCCAGGCTGGCAAGAGACAGGAATAGGACTGCGAGTCTGAAAAATGCGAATCTCATGCGATAGGGCTGCGGGGGGACAAGCCTTTGCAGTTTGAACTTTACCCCGAAGCTGTCTTCTGGTCAACGGTTCGATCACAGCCCAATTTCAGCCAGCGGTGAGCAGGATGGGCGCCGCCGCCGTGACCACCAGCGTGTGCTCGAAGTGGGCGGAGATTTTGCCATCGCTGGTCCGAATGGTCCAGCCGTCCTTGTCGGTGAAGACCTGGCCAGACCCGCTGGTAATGATCGGCTCCACGGTGATGACCAAGCCTTCTTTCATGATCTGGTGGGCCTGGGGGTCGGGGTAGTTCGGCACGCGTGGAGGCTCGTGAATAGCGCGTCCAATGCCGTGCCCGCCCAACTCGCGAATCACGGCAAATCCATCCCTGCGTACTTCTCGCTCCACGATTCTGCCGATCTCGAACACGCGGAACCCGGCCCGCGCCACCAGCATCGCTTTCTGGAACGCGCGCTCGGCACAGGCGACCAAGCGCTCGGCCTGCGCGCCCACTCGCCCCACCGGAACGGTAATCGCGGCATCCGCCATGTAGCCGTTCTTTTCCACGGTGACGTCGAGCTTTACCAGGTCGCCCTCCGTGAGTTTGCGGTCGCTTGGAATGCCATGAACCGCCTCATCGTTCACGCTGATACAGTTCGCACCGGGAAACTGGTAGACCATGGCCGGAGCGGAGCGCGCGCCGTTCTCTGCGATGACACGGGCGCCAATCTCATCCAGATATTGAGTCGTGACCCCGGGGCGAACCTCGGCCTTCATGGCTTCGAGTACCTGCCGCACAATGCGGCCGGTCTCGCGCAGGCAATTCAGCTCTTGCTCGTCTTGGATGGACAAAACTCGATCTCCACCTGATTGCGATCAGCTCGCTTCGGCACGCGGCCGGCGAGGCACGCAAAGCAGCATTAACGCGAAGCCGCCCACATAGTAAGGCCAGACCTGGGCGAGCGTGAACCCCACCATGCGCAGGACCAATCCGAACAGTGCCAGCGCCTCGCACAGAATATAGGTGCACACATATCCGGTTCTCCAGCGTGCCAGGAGAACGCCATCGTCGGGCTTTTCGCGCAGCTGGACCTCGGACGGAAGGACCAGCGTCCGCCGGATTACGAAAATCACACCCACGATGCTGATGGAAGCAAACGAAATGGCGTAAAACATCGTGGTGTTGGGCGCCGCAACTCGGCCAGCTGCTGCTTCTCCGACGAACACGTACAGCGCAATGCTCACCAGCATGGCGATTTGAGCAAGACGCAGCAGCCGCAAAACGGGATCCATTGCCCCTCGATTCTAGGACTAGGACTGCCGGAGGACCACTGCGCCGAGATTCAGGACCCGGTGATCTTGGCACGCAATTCTTCCGGCAGACGGTCGCGGATCTCGGCAGGCAAACGATCATGGACATGCCGCGCGCCCAGCTTGGCCGCGTCCACGACCGCCATCGGCGCCGGAGTGGCCACGGCCACCACCAGCCAGATGAGCGCCGACAAAGCGAACCCCGCCAGCGCGGCCACTTCCAGCCAGAAGGCGTGTCGCGGGCCGAAATGCCGGATGACCCCGAACGCCAGCAAAAACAGCGCCGCCGACAGCGACGCCAGTACGATCAGGGAAATGTCAATGATGCGGTGCAGTTGCTGGCGGCTGCGACAGTGCGGGCAATCCCTGAAATGCTGCTCGTAGTCCCCGCGCATTTCCGGGGCCAGGCCGGAAATGTCGTAACGCCATCCGGCAAGGATCTTCCCCACGATGGGCTCAACACACTGGCTCATAGAATGCTATAGCCGGATCGGCTCCAGAGCTTCCGACTGGCTGGCCAGCAGTACGCGGTTGCGCCACAGGCCCTGGCGGCCCCAAAGTGCTTGTTCCGCTGCCGCCCGCGCGATTTCTGGATGGTTATTCTGCTCCGACAAGTGCGCCAAAACCACGTATGCCGCTTCCCCATCATAGTCGCTGGAGAAGAATTCCGCGAGAGCGTCATTGGAGAGATGGCCCACCCGGCTCATCACGCGCTGCTTCACCGGCCACGGGTAGGGTCCGGAGCGCAGCATCTCCAGGTCGTGATTGGATTCCAGCACCAGCACCTGACAACCACTTAGATGCTTGCGCACGCTGACTGGCATGTAGCCGAGATCGGTGGTAAAGCCGATCTTCACGCCTTCCGCGCGGAACGTGAAGCCCACCGGATCCGCCGCATCGTGAGGAATGGTAAACGGCATGACCTCAATATCGCCCACGCGAAAGCCCCGGCCGGCAGAGAAATGTTCCGATTTCGGAAGTTCCGGAATCGCGCCCTTTTCGTCGCGCATACTCCTGTTCCAGGCGTGGTGAGTCGGCTCAGTCAGAAAGACCGGTACATTAAGCTTGGTTGCCAGCCGCTGTAAGCCCGCGACATGGTCCGAATGCTCGTGCGTGATCAGGATGGCGGAAAGCGAGTGCGGGTCTTGGTCGGCCGCCTTCATCCGCTTGCAGGTTTCGCGGCAGGAGAGACCGGCATCCACCAAGATGCGCGTTGTGCTGCTAGCCACCACGGCACTATTGCCGCGGCTGCCGCTCGCCAGCAACGAGACCGACACCGCCATATAGCCGCAGCTTACTCTTGACGGCTGTGGAACGGGAGTATCTTTTCGGTTATCCGGAACCTTCGCTCGCTGCTTCCCCACCGCGGGCCCGGTGTTCTCACTTGTCCGCGAACAGATTCTCCACCACGCCCCGGCCCAGCGCCCCGCCATACGCGCCCGCGATTCCCGGCAGGAAAGCAAGAAAGGATTCGTAAACCTGCGCCCGTTGCGGCTTCTGCTTCATAAGGAAATAGGCCAGCCACTCCACCAGGGGCACGCAGATGCCGATCAATACCACCCAGCGCCAGGGCCTCTTCGGCCGCAGGTAGCCCAGCACCATACAGGCCGCAAGCACGATCATGGCGGTGAATAGCAGGTCGCCGACCTTGATGTCCATCCAGCCTGCCAACATACCGAAGGCTGCCGCCAGCAGATAGTAAACCTGGTCGCCGCCGGATTGTCCTTCCGGCAGAATGCCGCCCCAAGCCGTAGTCATCCGCACATCCTCTACGAATACGTATAAAAACCGCGTCCGCTCTTTCGGCCCAGCCAACCTGCATCCACCATCTTGACCAGCAACGGACACGGCCGGTACTTGGGATCGCCCAGCCCGTCATGCAGCACCCGCATGATGTCGAGGCAGACGTCGAGTCCGATGAAGTCGGCGAGCGTGAGCGGCCCCATCGGATGCGCCATGCCCAGTTTGAACACCTCATCCACCGCCTCTCGCGTCGCCACACCCTCCATCACCGCATACATGGCCTCGTTCAGCAGCGGCATGAGCACTCGGTTGGAGACGAAGCCCGGCGCATCGTTTACCTCCACCGGCGTTTTCTCCAGCCTGATTGCCAGGTCGCGCACCGCGTCAAACGTCGCCTGCGAGGTCGCCAGACCCCGGATCACCTCCACCAGCTTCATCACCGGCACGGGATTGAAGAAGTGCATTCCGATCACTTTGTCCGGCCGCTTCGTCAGCGCCGCGATTTTCGTAATCGAAATGGAAGAAGTGTTGGAGGCGAGGATCACTTCCGGCTTCACCCGCCGGTCCAAGTCGCGGAAGATTTCCGCTTTGATCTCAAATTTCTCCGTCGCCGCCTCGACCACCAAGTCGCATTCGCTGAGCTTCACCCGGTCGAGAACCGGCGTGATGCGGCCCAGCACCGCCGCCTTGTCGGCCGCCGTGATCTTGTTTTTCGTAACTTCCCGATCAAGATTCTTGCTGATCGTATTCAGGCCGCGATCGAGAAACCGCTGCTCGACTTCGCACAGGACGACGTTGTATCCGCACCGCGCGAACACATGCGCAATCCCATTGCCCATGGTGCCTGCGCCAATCACTCCGACCCGCTGAATAGCCATGATTTCTCCGCCAGACAGCAAAAACAGAAGTTTAGCAGAACCCCTCGGCTTCGCGTGCCGCCCAGCTCTTCCACTTCGTCTTGCGCCTTGCCCCTTCCCCGGCCGCGCGGGTAGTCTAAAGGAATTCCCGCGTTGCGTGGCGGAACATGGGGCCGCCCGCATTGGGTCAAGCAGCCTTACGTTGAGGTACAGAGATGAAAAAACACGAGTTCCGGCAGGAAACCGAGGCGGTTCACGGCGGAGCCAGCTTGCACAAGAAAAACGGCCCGCTGGCTACGCCCATTTACCAGACTTCCACTTTCGAAGTCACCGACAACCGCGAACAGGTGCGCGCCACCGGTACCGACCGCTTCTACACCCGCTACGGCAATCCCACCCATACCGTCGCGCAAAATGCCATCGCCGAACTGGAAGGGACGGATGCGGCGCTGCTGTTTTCGTCGGGCATGGCGGCGATTACTACTGCGATCCTGGCGACGGTTAAGGCCGGCGACCACATCGTGGCCCAGCGCGACATCTATGGCGGGGTAACCAAGTTCCTCTCGCAATGGCTGCCCAGGCTGGGCGTCGAGACCACCTTCGTGGATACCAACGATATCGAGCAGCATGCCCAGGCCATCCGGCCGAACACCAAGATCCTCTACGTCGAGTCTCCGACCAATCCCTGCGTGCGCGTTGTGGATCTGGCACGAATTGCGGCGTTGGCGCGGCAGCATGGCCTGGTCTCGATGATTGACTCCACCTTCGCCACCCCCATCAACTGCCGCCCGGCGGAGTGGGGTATTGACCTGGTCTTGCATTCCGGAACCAAGTATTTCGGCGGACACTCCGACCTGATCTGCGGCATCGCCACCGGACGCCGCGACCTGATTGACCAGATCCATCACGTGCGCACCACCCTTGGCTGCTCCATGGATCCCCACGCGGCCTTCCTGCTGCTGCGCGGCATCAAGACCCTGGCGGTGCGCGTGCAAAGACAGAATGAAAGCGCGTTGCGTGTTGCCGAGTTTCTGGGCCGGCATCCGAAGGTGACGCAAGTGCACTATCCGATGTTGAAGGATCATCCCGATTATGCGCCGGCGAAGAAGCAGATGGCGGGGGCCGGAGGCGTGGTCGCCTTCGAGGTCGAAGGCAGCGGCGAGGATGCTTGCCGCGTCGCCGAGGCGCTCAACCTGTTCACCCTGGCGCCCAGCCTGGGCGGAGTCGATTCGCTGGTGTCGATCCCGGTGCTGACGTCGCATGCCATGATTTCTCCGGAAATCCGAAGAAAGATGGGCGTGACCGAGCAGATGATCCGGCTCTCGGTGGGCATCGAAAACGCCGAAGACCTGATCGCCGACCTGGAGAAGGGTCTAGCAGTGCTCAGTCCGGAACGCATGCGCGCGGGCGTAGCGGACTGACGAAGCAATTGGTTGAGTACTCGCGGCAAATCCCGCCGCTTGCCTGGTAGCCAATGGATCAGAATGTAAATCTCGCCCCAAACTGGAATTGACGCGGTGAGTTGGAAGTCTGCGTGATCTGGCCGAAGCCGGCGGCAGCCGTCCACCCGCTATCAGCTGCGGGCACATTCGGCGCCGCAAACTGCGCCTTGTTTGCGACGTTATAGGAAGATATATCAAAGCGGAGATTCCGCTTCTCGCCCAGTTTGAAATTCTTGGAGAGTGCGAGATCCAGATTCTTAGCTCCCATAGTGCGGACGTGATCAAGATACGCTGGCGCATTTCCCGGAATAAACGGGTTAGCGTCAGCCGGGTTGCCGGTTGCTTCGGTTCCAGGCACTGCGAAGCAGTCGGCTGTGAACCACTGCGTTATGGTATGTGGCGCACCCTTGCTGGGATCACAGATCATATCGGCCCGCTGATTGAGGTAGATGGTCTGTGCATTTGGGTTTGGCGATTGCCCCACCATCGGCGAAGCGATGGGAATACCGCTGCTCCAGTAGAAAATACCATTGGCCGTCCAGTCGCCCAGGATGGCATTCGATACTCCGTTCAGATTGACCGCCCTGTTCTTGCCCACGGGCAGGTCGTAAGATGCCTGCCATGTGAACTGATACTTCACGTCCTGCGGGCTGACGGAATGCTCGTATCTTAGGTTCCTCCAGTCCTGAACCGACCCGGCATGAGAACCGACAAAGCCCAGCGGAGGATTGCCGTCATCCGTCATCAGCTTGGCCCAGGTAAAGGAGGCAAGCGTGGTGAAGTGCTTGGTCATGCGCTTCTGCACCTTCATCTGCAGGGAGCTGTACTCGGAATCTCCTCCAGGATAGCCACTCACCATGACACCGTTGGTTTGGTTGGTTGCGCTGATGCTGCCGGTGCTAAATTGCGGATAAGGCTGCGCCGCCAGAAATCCTGCAGGGTCGTAGCCGTTGGGACTGTTAGCGATCTGATTGATCTGGCTCAGGGTGAGCTGGTTCAGATCTACAAACATCGGAAGGAAGAGGCCCCTGCTGCCTACATAGCCGGCGCTGAGAACGATCTGGTGTGGAAATTCGTACTCCAGGCCGAAGTTGAAGTTATAGGTTTCCACCGAACGCTGCGAGTGCAGCATCGTGCTCAGATTCGCGCCGAGGCCTGTCGTCAATCCGCTCGGGTGCAACTGGGATGGTGGAACAAGGCCCGTTGGGAACGGATTGCTCAGCGAATAGGGGCCGGTGATGCTCGCCGCGCCGCCCGGCGCACACACGCCGTCGCTGTTGATCACCGTATTGCTGGAGCCCTCTGGAGTGCAAGTCGCGTTCCAGTTATTGCTTGTCGAGTATCCATCGCTGTTCAGCGTGGCACTGCCGACCATCTGTGCGCTTGGTCCAAAGTAGAAGCCGGCGCCGCTGCGAACGACCAGGTGCTTCGCCGGCTGCCATGACACGCCCAGGCGCGGAGCAAAGTTCGTCAGATTGGTAGTAAACGGAGAGCGGTGGCCGCTGCTGGCGAATACTTCGCCGCCGGTGAAGGGTAGCCCGGTGTTGGGATCCGTTCCCACGGCAGTCGGATCGAAGTATTCCAGGCGGTTATGGCGCTCCGTCTTACCGCCGAAGATGTCCCAGCGGAGCCCGGCGGTGATGGTGAGATTCGGCCTAATATGGTAGGTGTCCTGGAAGAAGGCCGCGTAATACGGACTAGCTTCCGCGGCGAAGAGATCTTGCGTGAAATCCACCGATTCGATTGATGAATTCCCCTGGCCCAGGAGGAAGGAAGCGAAGTCGCTGCCTCCCCCTCCCGCGCCTGAGGGTGTGGTTTGGTTGGTAGCGGAGTTATCGAAATAGTACCAGCCGGAGGGTGCGGGCGGCTGGCCCACATTCATGAGCCTTCTCATATATTCCGCGCCGAAGTTGAGTTCGTGCTTGCCCACTACCTTTGTGAGGGTCGCGTTGAAATCGTGGTTCATGCTGGCAAAAACGAAGGTATTGTAGTTCGCGGTGCCGCCGACGCCGCCTCCCACGTCGTTAAAGAACACGATGGGGAGGGTTTTGTACGCCTCGGCCGCGGCCAGCGACGCGGGAAATCCCAGCGTGGTGATGTCGAAGCCATTCTGTCGAGGATCGCCCCCCTGAGCCGTATACTGGCGCGTAAAGGAGTAGCGTAGCTGCAAGACCGTAGTCGGATCTAGGGTGAAGTCGTCCCCAATGATGAAGTTACGCGCGTTGGTGATGTTCTGGGCGTAGTTCGGATCCCACTCATTGTCGAAGGCGTTGACCCCCTTCGTGGACAGCCGGGCAAAGGAGAAGCGGGTGAAGAGGCGCTGCTTTTCGCTCTTGTAGTAGTCCACACGAATGTCGAATCTCTGCGCGGTTATGGGATCCAGACCCGGAAGCTGAAAGTTGTTTAGATGTTCGTCCGTGGCTGCATCGCAAGTGGCTGGACTGGGATAGTTGCACTTGGGCATGTGGGATAGAAACGCCACCGCGGTTGGATTGAGTGGGGTATAGCTGGTAATTACGTTGTGGATGGGAAACTCCTGCCGCGTTCCGCCGGGATTATCGGGAACCAGCGGGTTATAGATCGTGTAGTTGTCGGCGGAAAAATCGCCGTTCCGTTCCGCGGTGGTGGGGACGGTAAAGATGCTTGAATTATCGTACAGTTTCTCTTGCGTGGCTTCATAATCCGCAAAGAAAAAAAGCTTCTTGTGCAGGATGGGGCCGCCGATGGCGCCGCCTTCCTGGTAGCGATGAAAGGCAGGCGACTGGTTGGGCGTACCGGCCAATAACTGGCCTTGCTTGTTGAAGTATTCGTTGGCGGCAAGGACATCCGGGCGGAGAACCACGAAGGCATCGCCATGGAACTGGTCGCCGCCGGATTTGCTGGCCAAGCTGATGACGCCCGCGCCGCCGCTCTGATAGGAGGCCGGAGTGTTCTGGGTTTCGACGCGGAACTCTTCCACGCCATCCTCGGGAATTTCCATTGCCGGGAGGATGGCGGCGATGTTGTTTTCGGCAACGCCCAGCGGGCTGCCATCGAGCATATAGTAAACAGATCCCTGGATGGCGCCGTTGATGGTGTACGACGAGACATCGATTCCCGGGCGTCCGTTCGAGATGTCGATGATGGCCTGCGAACTGGAGGAATTGGGCGCTCCATTGGCCGGGGTCACGCCGGCGCTCAGTTGTACCAGATCAAAGACATTGCGTGTGAGCAACGGGACGCGATCGATGGCGGCTGAGTCAATTAACTGGCCCACGGTGGAGTTGCTCGTATTCACGAGTGCGGATGTTTCCGACACCGTCACTGTCTCGGTCACGCTGCCGACTCGCAGAGCGATATTCACGGTGGTGGCTTGATCCACAGTTACCAACACATTGTCCTGAGCGACGTTTTCAAAGCCCTTTTGACTGGCTGTGACTACATAGAGGCCAGGGTTGAGCGATACAAAACTGTACAAGCCCGCCTCGCTTGTAACGGTGTGCAGCGCGACTCCGGTTGCATGGTTGAGTGCGGTGACTTGGGCGCCATTGACGACCGCCCCCGAAGAATCCGAGACCAGGCCGCTGATGCTGCCCCTGCCGGCTTGGGCAAGCGCAACAGAACCCGCGCAAAGAAGAAAAATACAAACCGAAAGAAAATTCCGCGCGGTCTTGAGAATTGCATTTCTGCTTTTCATGAACGGCCTCCCAACCCAAAGTCGCGGCGCGATTTGGCGCAGAAGAAATACCGGGCAGTCCTCAACAAGACGCTCTCACCGAAGAACCGCCTGGAGCCCTGCTCGGAACTGGTTGGCGCCGGAACCGATGCGGTCCGGGTCCCCGGCGCTACCGGCGTTCCATCTTTAAACCCGGTCAAATGCCTGTATTAAAACGTGTCAATAGTGCTCCAGGTGCCTTTTGCTGTCAAGAGAAAATGCAGGGTTCGTGTCCGGCGCGGCTACTGCAGGCGCTGGGTGGATTCCCGCACGATCAGCTCCGGCGCTACCTTGCGGTGGGTGGCCCGCGCCGGTTTTTTCTCCAGCACGGCGTTGATCGCTTCCACCACCAGCGTGGCGGCCGCCGCGCCCATAACTTCCATCGGCTGACGAATGGTGGTCAAGGCGGGTTGGTAGAAGGCGGCGGGGGCCACGTCGTCAAACCCGATGACGGAGCATTGCCCGGGGACGCTGATCCCAGCCTTGGCCAGCGCCCGGATGGCGCCAAAGGCGCTCATGTCATCGAAGGCCATCAGGGCGGTAAAAGGATGTCGGCGGTGCAGCAACTCTTCGGTCAACTTGTAGCCGTCTTCGAAGCTGGAGAACGGATCGCGGGATTCGGGCAGGTCCACGATGAGCTTGGGATCGAGTTTAAGCCCGCGCTCGCGGGCCAGGGTGCGCACGCCGCGCCAGCGCGGCTGGGTATCCGACAACTGGTGCGGGCCGCGGATGAAAGCGATCTTGCGATGGCCGAGCGATACCAGGTGTTCGAGGGCAGCCTGCGCGCCCAGCAGGTTGTCTACGATGACGGAGCTGACGTTATCGTTCTTCAATTCCATGCCCACGATGGCGGTGGGAATGTTGCTTTTCTCCAGGTCGGCCAGAACGTTGATGTCGACGAACAGCCAGTTGGCCAGCACTATCAGTCCTTCGATGCGGCGGTCGAGGAGCATCTCCAAATAACGTTCGAAGCGGCTGCGCTCGTTGTGCACGTCGGTCAGGATGGGAAGGAAGGAGGACTGGTAAAGGCAGTTTTCAATGCCGCGCAGCACCAGCGTGCAGTAGGGATCGGTCATGTCGAAGACCATCACCCCGACGGTGTGGCTCCGGCGGCTGCGCAGCGAGCGGGCGAACAGGTTGGGGCGGTAACCCAACTGGGCGGCGGCGCGCTGGATGCGGCCCTTGGTGGTATCCGGAATATAACGGGCCAGGGGGGCGTTATTCAGGACGATGGAGACGGTAGCGGAAGAAAATCCGCTGCGCTCGGCGACATCGCGAATGGTAACGGCGGTGGAGCTGGAACGGCGGGGCGCGGGCTCGGGCCGGCGGCCGGAACCCGGCGGTGAAGCGGATTTGGAATCAGCAGGTGCCATGCCGCTTGAATTTCAGGCTCTTGCTGGCGGACACTACAGCACGGTGAATCGGGTGTCAAGAACGGCTCGAAGACTGGCGATTGCGATCCTGCTTCTGTTGCCGCCTGGAGTGGGAGCGCAGAGCGCGGCCCCGGCGAAAGCGTCCCCGCCAGCCGTGCAGAATCCGCAGAAGCTCTTTGCGGCGGGAGAAGCGGCGCTGCGCGAGGGCAAGCTGGACGATGCCGAGCGGGACTTCCGGCAGGTGCTCGCCGCCGACCCGCGGGCAGCCGGGGCGTACGCCAACCTGGGCGTGATCCAGATGCGGCGCAAGCAGTGGCCCGAGGCGCTCGCCATGCTGCGCAAGGCGGAGAAGCTGGCCCCGAACATTGCGGGGATCCGGCTGAACATCGGCCTGGTGTACTTCCGCCAGAACGATTTTTCGTCTGCTACCAAGCCTTTCGAGTCGGTGGTGCGAGACGTCCCGGATTCCTACCAGGCGCGGCACCTGCTAGGGCTCTGCTATTTCTTCAATGAGCGCTGGCAGGATGCGGTCGGGGCGCTCGAACCGCTGTGGGGACAGGCCTCGAACCAGCTGAACTATCTTTACGTGCTAGGAAGAGCGGCAGAGAAGGTGAAGAACACGGCGCTGGCGGAGAGGGCGTACGGACGGCTGGCCGAGATCGGGCAGGACACGCCCGAGTTCCACCTGATCATGGGCAAGGCACACATCAACCGCGGAGAGTACGACGAAGCGGCGCGAGAGTTGGAAACGGCGGCTCAGGCCGACGCGAAGCTGCCCTTCGTGCACTTCAACCTGGGGCTGGTTTACCTCCACCAGCAGGAGTACGAGCGGGCGAGGGCCGAGTTTCAGAAGGACCTGGCGATCGAATCCGACGTCCCCTTCACCTACGAGCAGCTGGGGAACGTAGAATCCACGCTGGGGAACGAAGACGCGGCGGCGAAGAACTATCGCCAGGCCTTGAAGCTGGACCCGGGCATGGTCAGCGCGCACATGGGACTGGCGAAGATCGAAGAGCACCGGCGGCGGTATCCCGCGGCCCTCGCGGAGCTGGACGAGATCATTCGTCTGGACAAGGAGAATGCCAGCGCCCGCTACCTGCGCGGCCAGGTTTTGGTTCGCATGGGACGCGAAAAGGAAGGACGCGAGGAACTGGCGGTGGCGGTAAAGATGCTCAACCAGCAGCGCTCCGCCCGGCAGAAGGAGCTGGAAGGCGAGACGGCTCCAAGCCCGGAACTGGCGCGGGAGCCGGAGTGAGCCACAGGTCTAGCATTCGTGCTCTCTCGCTCCCCCGTCCCTTTGGCCATGCTCGGAATGTCATGTAAGATTCTTACCGTCCTACCAGGAGCATGCAATGAGAATCCATCCCAAAGTGATTTGCTGTTTTCTTCTGCTTGTATTCCTAAGCGGCTGCAAGAAGACCAGCAGCACGCAGGAGACCTCCGCCACCAAGCCGACCGCGAACACGAACGCCGCGCCCGCAACCACGGCGCCAGGTGCGAGCGCTACTGCACCCGGTAGCGCGGACGCCGCCGCATCCGCTGAAACCACCGCCAAGTTGGCTGCTGCCGAATGGGCATTGAAACAAGATGAGATCAAGAGAGATCCCAACGGCCAGTGGGCGATTCAGGCCACCGCGTCCTCCAGCTACAACGACGCCCAAGGCACAGCCAGTTGGTCGGCCAATCAGGCGACTGGCGCTCCCAACGTTGATAAGTACGGAGATGACGGAAACGCCTGGACATCGAAAACCCAGGATGGCGGCATTGAATGGCTGGACTTGAAATATCCCAAACCGGTGCACGCCACTGAGGTGCGGGTACGCGAGTCCTGTGGCTCGGGGGCGGTGATCAAAATTGAAGTCTACGATGAGCAGGGCGGAGCCCACGCCGTCTGGCAAGGCAACGATCCGACGACGGAATTGAACTATCTCATGGTGAAATTCCCCAAGACCACGTTCAAAACCGAGCGCGTCAAGGTCACGCTGGCGACCAACGTCGTACCCGGGTGGAATGAGATTGACGCCGTTCAACTCGTAGGCACCGATCAGTAGCTTAGGTCTTAGGCTTCACGCGGAGAGATTTTTGACCAGAGGGGACGCACAGGAGCACTGGGGAAAGGCGCTTAACCCCCGAGTGGGTCTCACGCCTGCTAGCGCTGCGCGAAGAGGATTGTCCCGACTTCGCCCTTTTGCGGGTCGGTGATCGGGGCGCTGGACTCGACCGGGAAACTCCGGGCGAGAGTTTCCAGAAGCAGGCGATAGCGGCCGCTGGCAGGGTCCCCCCAGATCAGCACGGCATTCGCGTGGCACGCGGAGATCTTTTCCGACAGGTCCGGAATCGCGGCCGCATCCGGGAGAGCGACGTTGAGGCCAACAATGGAACGGCCAGCGAAATAGGCGGTGTAGATACCAGCCTCGCGCCCAACCCCTTGATCGGGGAATGGACCCTCGCCGACGGTGACCAGGGTTTTTCCCTCCGGCTGGCGGCGCTGTAATTCGCGCGCGCCGTTGTAGCAGGCGGACTCGAAATCGCGGTTCATGGTGCGGAACGGCGAAGCCCAATAAAGCTGGAAGAACAACGCGCCAGCCGCGAGAAGAACCAGTAGCATCTTCCGCAGGCCAGGGCCGAGATACAGCGGGTCAAATTCCCCTGTGCCCGTTCCCAAGGGCAAGGTCCCTACCGCCATGAGCACTGGAACCAAGGGCAGCACGTAGCGAGTGTCAAAAGCCAGCATGCAGTAGGTGAGCAGGAGCGTGGCCGAGCTGAAGATGGCAAGCACGACGAAGCGGAACTCGGTAGGGAAACGGTCGCGGTAACGGTAAAGCCGCCACAGTACCAGCAACAGGCAGAGCACCCCGCCGGGGGTGAGCAGGATGATCACCTGTTTGACGGCCTCCGGCAGATTGCGGCTCTCATTCCTGAGCAGGATGGGAAACAGCCCGGGGTTCAAAACGCGGAACGCCCGCAACTCCGGCTGTGGAACTTCGGTGACAAGGTATTGATCGTAGATATGGGAACTCTCGGAGAACTGGTACGGGTCAGGCGGGTGGAGGTGGCGGCGGGAGTCCACGATCAGGTTATTGCGAAGCTGGTATCCGGTGGTGAAATAACCATACTTCAGCTTGAGCAGGCTGCCGTAGCCAAGCCATGCGCATGCGGGCAGAAGCAAGGCGAGAAGAGCGGCGGCGGCGAACCTTCGCCAGGATTTTCCGTAGGTCAGCAGCACTGCTAGAAGCGTGGTCAGAGCGAGCCACGGCATGGCGATAGCTTTTGCCAGGAAGGCTGCAGAATGGGCCGCGCCTAGAAGCAGCCAGTTTCGGGGGCGGTCGTCGCGCAGGCTCTTCAGCAACAGAATGAAATAGACGCAGACAATGCCAGTCAGCAGGAAGTCGGCGAGGATGGAGCAGACCCCCATGGCCACCACCCCGCGAGCCAAGGCAAACCAGAGAGTCGCGATGGCGGCCGCGAGTTGCGATTTCCAAAGCCTGTAGCTCAGCCAGTACACCAGTGGGAACAGCGCCAGCAGAGTCGCGATGGTGACCAGGTGTCCGGCAAAGGTCAGATCGGGGAAGGAGAGTCCGGCGGCGGCGATCAACCAGGAGATCAGGGGGCTCCACCATCCGTGCAACGAGGCGATGAAGTGTCCGTCCAGCAGGTGGCGAGCGAGTCCGATGTAGGAAATGGCGTCGGCGGTGATATTGCGCCCGCAGTAGCGCCAGAACCAGGCGATTTCGAACAGGCAAAGGAGTGCGGTGACGGCCAGGATCGCCGGAAATAGGACCCTGGATGGCTGCGGCGCTTCTGCCGGCTGAGATGTCATGGAAATGGAAGGATAACTTGTACCGCTGAGAATTGGCGCTGGTCAATGCGCCGCCTGCACGCAGGCCAGGACTTCGGCTTCGCTCAGGGTGTGGTCGCTCGAGTTCACCGGTAGCGCCGGCGGTCCCACCTCGACCCCAAAAGCGACTCTATGCCTTCTTCTCTTCCTTCGGCGGCACGGTCAAACCGAACACCGAAAGCTGCCCCGTTCCTGCGACGTTCACCCCGCGCGCGTCGTCTGGATTGGGCAGGTACAGCGTCTGGCAGAATTCGCAGCGATAGACTTCCCGGTCGGCGCCCCAGGCTTTCTCGACGCAGCCGCACTCCTGCTCGAGCACGTCCGCGATGTAAAACCAGTGCTTTAAGTGCCCGCCGCAGAACTTGCCCTTTTCGTTTTTCTCGTTGCAGGCGCGCTGGCCCGGCTTCTTGATCTTGACTTTGTGGTTGGGAAGCTGCGGGACCGTGCTCGTGACAGCCGTTGCCGTTTCGCCGGAAGCCATTGAATCTCCTGCACGCCTTTGGAAAGGCCGCGACCCTATTATTTTACCCAGCATCAGCGTTCAGACCAAGAACGTTAGGGGAGTGTCACGAAGGTTTACCCGGATTGATGCGGATGGACACGCTCTCGGCCTCGATGCTTCCAGCCAAACCATAACATTCACCGAGCGTTAGTCGGAAGCCCGAACCGATTTTCTCAATATCAAGCCCGGAAATAACGTTCTGCTGACTGAAACCATTCAGGGCCAGCTCAGACACATTTTCAAGAACGAACTCGACGACAATGTGCTTCGCCATCACATAATGGCCCTTTTCATCCACTTCTTTCGTCGTATCCCATGCGTGCACACGGAGAGACGAGATTCCCTTGCGATTCAAGTGCAAACTGATAATTTCCGCGTCGTGAAAATCGGGCCAATATCCAAACCAATCATGAAGTTCCGCCGCTCCTGGAATTTCCTCAATCTCGATGGGCACAGCCATATCAAACAGCTCCTAGTCGAACTCCTTGCGCGGCAGCGCTTGGTCGGCGCCGACCCGGCCGACCTTGATATCCGCCACGAAGTAGTTTTCGCCCCGGATGGGAACGCCGGCCATGCGGCGCAGCATCGCGATCTGGCCGACGTGGGTGAGCGCGTCCGCCACCGCACTCTGAAACAATTTCTCGGCGGAGATTTCGAGCGGCTTTCCGGAAGCCAGATAGTCGTCGAACTTCTTCAGAGCGGCGAAGAAGCGCTCGCATTCCTTCTCCCAGGCGAGCGGGGCGGAGTCGTGCCACTCGCGCCGGCCTTCGGCCATGGCAAGTCCCCAGTCCATGAGATCGCCGATGTGAGCAAGGATCTTGCCCGGCGTGCGCGAGGTTTCACCACAGCGATAGCCGGCGAAGCTGGGCGATGCGCCGCGGATCGCTTTGCCTCCACGATAAGCGAGCGTGGCCAGAGTGTGGCGTAACAAGGTGCGTTCATCGGACATGGCTTAGCTCCTAGCTGACAGCTGTCAGCTGTCAGCTGTCAGCTTTCTTGAGTCTTCTGAGAACTGAGAACTGCTTCACAATTTGCGCCGCCACAATGCGCCACAAGAGCGGACTGCGGCTCTCAGCTTCTCGCGCAGAGGGCGCGCGTAGAGCAGATCGAGAAAGCTCTGCATCTCGCCGGTGAACTCGCCGCCGTAGCTGAACCACCAGACCTTTTTCATACGCGGCACGAGATCGGAGTCGAGGTACTTCACGCGCACCATTTCGTCCAGGCCCCAGCGCCCGTGGGTGCGTCCCAGGCCGCTTGACTTCACGCCGCCATGCGGAGCCTCGCTGATGCTGAAGCAGGACATGACGTCGTTGACCATGACTGTGCCGGCCTGGATGTCGTGCGCCAGGCGCTCGCCGCGGGCGCGATCGCGCGTCCACACGCTGGCCGCCAGGCCGTAGTCGGAATCGTTGGCCAGGCGCACGGCCTCGGCATCGTCGCGGAAGGATGCGATGGGCAGCACCGGGCCGAAAGTTTCTTCCCGCATTACCCGCATGCTGTGGTCCACATCGGCGAGCACCGTGGGAGCAAAAAAATTGGGGCCCAATTCGCGGAGCCGCATGCCTCCGGCGAGGACGCGGGCGCCGCGCGCGCGCGCGTCTTCCAGTTGCGACTCGACAACCCGCAACTGGCGCTCGTGGATCATGGGGCCGACTTCGGTGGCGGCGTCCATGCCGTTTCCGACGCGTAGTTTGCGCCCTTTGGCAGCGCAGGCGGCCACGAACGACGCGTAGAGACTCTCATGGACATAACACCGCTCCACCGACAGGCAGGCCTGGCCGGCGTTGACGAATGCGCCCCACACGGCGGCGCTCGAGGCCACATCGAGGTCGGCGTCCTCGAGCACGAGCATCGCGTCCTTGCCGCCAAGCTCGAGCACAACGGGAAGCAGGCGCTCCGCCGCGCTCTGTGCGATCTTGCGGCCAGTGGCAACGCTGCCGGTAAAGACCAGCTTGTCAATTCCGCTCTTCACCAGCGCTGCCCCGGTCTCGCCTTCGCCGGGTAGAACCTGAAAGACGTCCTCGGGGACTCCGGCCTCGCGCAGCAGCGATTGCAGTTGGAGCGCGATCAGCGGTGTGAACTCGGAGGGCTTCAGAACCACGGCATTGCCGGCCACCAGCGCCGCCAGGACCTCGGTGGCGGGAATCGAGAAGGGATAGTTCCAAGGCGAGATGATCCCGATGACACCATACGGCTCGTGCAGGATGCGTCCCGACTTGGCTTTGAGCGCCGGGTTGCCGTGGGGCAGCTTTTCCTCGCGCAGAACAGAGTAGGCGTTTTCGACCAGGAAGCGCGCGGCATCGAGCACGACCAGCACCTCGGTCAGCAACGACTCGACGAAGGGCTTGCCGGCCTCCTGGGTGATGCGCCGCGCAATGTCGTTCTTTCGGGCGAGAACGATCTGCTGGAAGCGCCGCAAGACCCTGACGCGGTTGCGGACGCCACAGGCGTTCCAGTCCGGCCGCGAGGTTCGCGCCCGGGCCACCGCAGCACGCACTTCGGTGGAGCCGGAGCAGTCCAGTTCGCCGAGAACCTCGCCGGTGGCGGGGTTGACCGAGGCAATGCGGGGAACGGCGACTTGGACGTCGGTGGCCATCTGCGGAAGAGTGTACGCGGCGCGGAACGGGTGCGCCACCGCCTTCATCTTTTTTTGCATTGGTGTTGGCTGTCTCTGTCAGTATTCCACCTCAACCAGATACAGGCCGCTGGCGGGCGCGGTCGGCCCGGCCGCAGTGCGCTCGCGCGCGTCGAGGATGCGCCGCAAACCTTCCAGGCTCACCGTTCCCTTCCCTGCCAGCAGAAAAGTCCCGACCAGGTTGCGCACCATGTGGTGAAGAAATCCGTTGCCGCGGACCGTGTAGATCAGTTCATCGCCCTCACGCGACCACGCGGAAGAGAAGATCGTGCGAACATTTGTTTCCTGGTTTTCCGTTTGCCCCTGTGTTCCCCCGTGACCCCTGTGGTTCAGGTTCTCTTTGGTCGTTAGGCGTTCGACCCGCTCCGGATCCACGGCGGCAAAGGAAGTGAAATCGTGCTCGCCGACAACCAAGACAGCCGCTTCGGCCATCCCATCTTCTTCGAGCGGGAACGGGTAATGCCAGACATACCGCGCCAGAAACGGCGGACAAATCGCCCCGCGATACATTCGGTAACGATAGGTCTTCGCCCGAGCCGACTTGCGCGCGTGAAAGTCCGCTGCGGCCTCGCTCGCTTCCAGCACGCGAATCGACGGGGGCAGGAGGTCATTCAGCGCCTTAATCCAGTTGCCGGCCGGAATCGCCGAGGCGGTCGAGAAGCTCGCCACCTGCGCCAGAGCATGAACGCCGGCGTCGGTCCGGCCCGAACCCTGGGGCAATACATTTTCTCCGGTCAGCCGTCCAATGGCTGAGGCCAGTGTGCCCTGGACGGTTGCCCGGTCCGGCTGCACTTGCCAGCCGGAAAATTCCGAGCCGTCATAGGAAAGGATCAACCTGAGATTGCGCACGTTCTTTTCTGAGTCCTGGGGCGCGAGAGCGTCATCGTTTGTATTTACAAAGTTTTACGCCGGCCGTCGCAGAAAGGCCGACCGCGCGTCAGCTATACTATTTCACTTACGGATCAATGGACAGGTCCCCTTCTGCGCGCATGCCAGGGAACTCCTGCCACGGGTTCTACGTATAACAAAACGTCCTCACAACCTCGTCAGTTCCGCTTAGGCTGACCGATGGAGATGAAGCGAATGCAACGTTCTCTTTTTTCCCCGGCTTTCCGGCTGGTCGCCGTCGTTTTTGTAGCCGTCCTCGTCCTCATGGTATCTGCGGGGTGGGCGCAGGATTCGTCGTCCACGCCCAGTGCCCCGTCGGCGCAGATGCAAGCCCAAAAGGCCGTGCCGTCCACATCGCAGCCGTTTGATGTGAAGGAGTATTCGCAGCCGCGTTCGCATTTCGCGAATCCGCTTGCGCCCTACACCGTGCGCAACGTCGCTCCCCCGAACCTGGCCAACACCGCACGCATCGATCAGCTCATGCGCGATGGAAAGCTGTACCTCTCGATGAGCGACGCCGTAGCGCTGGCGCTCGAGAACAACCTCGATATCGCGATCGCCCGCTATAACCTGAATATTGCCGACACGGACCTCTGGCGCGCCAAAGCCGGCGCCAGCACTCTCGGTGTGAACAATGGCGTCGTGCAGAACACACCCGGCGGCGGAGTAGGCGGACTCGGCACACAAGTTGGCTCGGGCCAGGGCGGAACCTCGGTCGCGGCCGGTGGCGCCGGCACGGGCACCGGCGGCCTGGTCGTGTCAACCTTCGGCAGCGGCCCGCTCATCACCAGCTTCGATCCCATCCTCACGGGTACGCTGCAGATCGATCGCCTCAAGATCGATTGCACCAGCCCCTTTTGCGGCTCTAATCAGAACACCGGAACCGCCAATTTCGCTTACACCCAGGGATTCCAATGGGGTACGAATATGGCGGTCAGCTTTAACAACAGCCGGATAGCCTCCAACAGCTCGTATACCGCCTTGGTTCCGGCCCTGAATCCCAGCTTTCGATTTCAGTTGACGCAGCACTTATTGCAGGGCTTCGGATTCGCCCCAAATACTCGCTTCATTCAGATCGCCAAGAACAATCGTGAAATTTCGGATGTGGCCTTCCGCCTGCAAATCACAACCACCGTCGACCAGATCGAGAATATGTACTGGGACCTGGTCTTCGCGTACGAGAACGTCAGGGTCCAACAGGACAACCTCGCCTTCGCGAAGAAGACCCTGGGCGACACGCAGAAACAGGTCGAGATCGGCACGCTGGCGCCGATCGAAGTGGTCCGGGCGCAAAGCACGGTCGCAACCGATCAGCAAACCTTGACCGTCGCCTTGACCAATCTGCAACTGCAGCAATTGCTAATGAAGAACGCGCTCAGCCGCACTCTCGTTGACCCGGCCCTGGCCGACGCCGAAGTCATTCCTACCTCAACCATGGAATTGCCGGCGCAGGAAGCGGTCGTCCCCACTCAGGACCTGGTGAATGATGCGCTCAGCCATCGTCCCGAATTGGCGGAAGCGCGCATCAACCTAACCAACACCGGAATCAGTAACAAGGCCATCCGCAGTTCGCTGTTGCCCACCGTGGACCTCTTCGCATACTACGGTGGCAGTGGCTTCGGTGGGACACAGAATCCGAACTACGTCTGTGTAAAGAACCCTTCAACTTGCCAACCCGTCCCAACTAGCTCTTACGGTGATGCGTTGAATCAATTGGTGAATTCCACCGCTCCCGACAAGGGCGTGGGATTGCAGCTCACGATCCCGATCCGCAACCGCGCCGCCCAGGCAACGCAAGTGCGTTCCGAACTCGAATACCGGCAAGCCCAGTTGCGGATTCAGCAGCTTGAAAATCAGGTTCGCATCGAGGTTCGCAACGCCCAGTTCGGGGTGCAGCAGAATCGAGCCAGCGTCGCTTCGGCGCAAGCCGCCGTGGAGTTGGCGCGGCAGTCGCTGGACGCCGAACAAAAGAAGTACGCCCTGGGCGCGTCCACCTCGACGCTGGTCCTGCAGAACCAAACGGCGTTGACCCAGGCCGAATCTACGTTGATCTCGGCCAAGGCGGCGTATGAAAAGTCGCGGCTGGAGCTGGATCGGGCCACCGGGTCGCTCCTCGAACATGCCCAGATCCAGATCGCGGACGCGGAGCGCGGACAGGTCACGAAGATGCCGAGCGTGCCGTATGTGGCGCCGCGGCCGGTGGACCAGCAGAATCCGGTGAGCCCGCCGCAGCAGTAGCCCGGAGTCAGGAGTCGGCCGTCAGTGGAAACGCCGGACCTGTGGTCCGGCGTTTTTCTTGGCCTGATACGCGCGAACTACTGGCGACTGGCGACTCGCTGCTAGTATCCTCTCCCCGTGACCCTCTCGGTCGTCATCATCGCGCACAACGAAGAAGGGAACATCGGACGCACGCTCCAAAGTGTCCAACCGCTCGTCGTCGACGGCAAGGGCGAAATCATCGTGGTGGACTCGGGTTCCTCCGACCGCACCGTCGAGATCGCGAAATCGTTCGGCGCAAAAGTCTTCGTTGAAGAATGGAAGGGCTACGCCGCGCAGAAGAATTCGGCGATCGAGAAGGCGACGGGCGACTGGATTCTGAGTCTCGATGCGGATGAGGAAATCAGCGCGGAACTCGTCGAGGAAATCTCGTGGCTCTTGCGCACGATTCCAATATGGCAGAAAAACGGAATGCCGGTGGACAGCGATCCCGAGTCGAAGGAACTAAGAGATCGCGGTCTCGCAATTGGACTCGACGAAGATGACCTGAATGGTTTTCTCATCCCACGCAAGAATCATTTTCTTGGTCGATGGATCAAATACGGCGGCTTTTGGCCTGATCCCAAACTGCGTCTGTTTCGCAAAGGCACCGCGCGCTTCGAAGACCGTCTGGTTCACGAAGACGCCAAGCTTATCGAAGGGATCTCTGGGAAACTCAAACACGCCCTCCTGCACCACTCCTACCCCACGCTCGCCGATTACATCGAGCACATGAACCGCTACTCGTCGCTGGGCGCGGAGATGGTCGTCGCCAAGGGTTATCGCGGATTCAGCGTGTTCGACATCGTTCTGCGGCCGCTCGCAACATTCATCTACAACTACTTCTTCCGCCTCGGCTTCCTCGACGGCCGCGAAGGTCTGCTCCTGCACCTCTACCACGCCGTGTATGTCTCCTGGAAATATGCGAAGGCGTGGGAGGTGGCGCGGGCGAAAGCAGGTTCTTCGCTTTGCTCAAAATGAAAGGTGATGTAGAGACGCAGCTTGCTGCGTCTCAGGTTTTGGCGTGCAGAGACGCAGCAAGCTGCGTCTCTACGGGAACCTATCTACCCTCCTCCGTGGTGAGGTGCTTCCCAACCGCTCGGTCGGTCGCCTGCCTTGTCGCACCGTATCCCCTCCTCTATCATCAGACCGAGCGTGGGAAACCGCATGTCCGAGAAGAAACCGCACAAGCCCGCCGTTGCCGAAAGCCCGATTGTTGACGTCTTTGAGAACCGCCATCCCGCACTGTCCGAAAAAGAGTGGGCGGACAAGACCCTAGCCCCGACGCTGGAGAAGGCTCCCGAAAAGCCCATCGGCGCCCCGACGGGCACCAACCTCGACGAGCGCGGCCACGCCCGCTTCAGTACGATCTCGAACCTCCCCATTCGCCGCCTCTACACGCAGGCCGATCTTCCCGCCGACTGGAACTACGAGCAGCATCTGGGCTATCCCGGCCAGCCACCCTACACCCGCGGCATTCACGCGACCGGCTACCGCGGCAAGCTTTGGACCATGCGCATGTTTTCCGGCTTCGCCTCCCCGGAGGAAACGAACCAGCGTTACAAGTATCTGCTGGAGCACGGCGGCGGCGGACTCTCGGTGGCTTTCGACCTGCCCACGCTGATGGGCTACGACTCCGATCATCCGGCGAGCCAAGGGGAAGTTGGCAAGTGCGGCGTGGCCATCGATTCGCTCGAAGACATGGAAATCCTGTTCGACGGCATCGATCTGGAAAAGATCACCACCTCAATGACGATCAATTCCCCGGCCAGCGCGCTCTGGGCGATGTACCTGGTGGTGGCGGAAAAGCAGGGCGCCGACTGGAAGAAGATTTCCGGCACCATCCAGAACGACATCCTGAAGGAATACATCGCGCAGAAGGAATACATTTACCCGCCCGCGCCGTCAATGCGGCTGGTGGTTGACACATTCGAGTTTGGCTCGAAGTTCACGCCGCGGTACAACACGATTTCGATCTCGGGCTACCACATCCGCGAAGCCGGCTCGACCGCGCTGCAGGAACTGGCCTTTACCATCTACGACGGCGTCGAGTATGTCGAGTGGGCGCGCCGCCGCGGCCTCGACGTGGACGAGTTCGGCCCGCGTCTCAGCTTCTTCTTCAACGCCCATAACGATTTCTTCGAAGAGATCGCCAAGTACCGCGCCGCCCGCAAGATCTGGTATCGCCTGATGAAGGACCGTTTCGGCGCGAAGCACGACCGCACCCGCCTGATGCGCTTCCACTCGCAGACCGCCGGCGTCTCGCTGCCCGCGCAGCAGCCGATGAACAACATCGCGCGCGTCGCTCTGCAGGCCCTGGCCGCGGTGCTAGGAGGCACGCAGTCCCTGCACACCGACGCCTACGACGAAGCGCTTGCCCTCCCCACCGAAGAAGCCGCCCGCATCGCGCTGCGCACCCAACAGATCATTGCGCATGAGAGCGGTGTGGCCCACACCGTCGATCCGCTCGGCGGCTCATACTTCGTCGAGAAGCTGACTCTCGACATGGAGAAGGGTGCGTTCGATTACTTCGAGAAGCTCGACTCCATGGGCGGCATGGTCAAAGCCATCGAGCGGGGATATCCGCAGAAGGAGATCGCCGAAGCCAGCTACCAGTACCAGCGCGCCGTCGAAGCCAACGAGAAGATCATCGTCGGCGTGAACGACTTCGTCATCGAGGAAGGCTCGCCAAAGATTCTGTACATCGACGAACGGGTGGCGCGCGCTCAGGAGAAGAAACTCAAGGCGCTGCGCGCCCGCCGGTCGAACGAAGATGTCGAGCGCCGGTTGGACGCGCTGAAGCGGGCCGCCGCCCAGACTCCTTCCGCCGGGACCAACGGCAACGTCTCCGACGCCAACACCATGCCCTACATCGTGGACGCGGTCCGCGCGTACGCCACGGTTGGCGAAATCTGCGAGGCGCTGCGGCAAGTGTACGGCACATACACCGAGGTGAGCATCACCTAGAGCGGTTTCACGGTTGCTAGATCCGGAATCGCCGAGCCGAGCGCGCGGCTTTCGCGCTTCCTGCGACCGTGTCAGGCTTCTCTCGGGCGCCGCGTTACTGCTTGTCTGGGGGTTTGGTCGGCGCTTTGTCCGGGGCTTTCTCAGGAGCCTTCTCCGGGGCCTTCTCCGCTTCCTTGCTCTGGATCGAGAGCAGTTCCACTTCAAAAATGAGAGTCGAGTCGGGTCCAATGGTGCCCACGCCCCGCTCGCCATACGCCAGGTCCGACGGAACGAACAGCTGCCACTTCGATCCCACCGGCATGTGCTGCAGGGCTTCCGTCCACCCTTTGATGACTTGACCGAGCCCAAACGTCGCCGGTTCCCCGCGCTTGTAGGAGCTGTCAAATTCGGTGCCGTCGATGAGCGTACCCCGGTAGTTGCAGACGACCGAGTCCGACGCGGTGGGCTTGGCCCCGGTCCCTTCCTTCAGGATCTTGTATTGCAGACCGCTGGGCAGCGTGACCACGCCCTCCTTGGCTTTGTTCGCGGCCAGAAATGCTTCGCCTTCCGCCTTGTTTGCTTCCATCTTCGCCTGTTGTTTCTTGCGCAGTTCGCCCTGCATTTCGTTGAGCGCGGTCTGCGCTTCCTGGGGCGTCAGGCGCGTCGCGCCGCCCGCCAGCGCGTCCTTCAGAGCCTGCGCCAGAATGTCCGGTTCCACTTCCACCGACTGCCTTTTCAGGTTTGTCCCAAGGTCCAACCCGAGGGCATAGCTGAACCGGTCTTTGAGCGTTGTGAGGGGCGCGGCGGGCTGCTTCTTGGCCGCTGCTCCCGGAGTCGCCTTCGTGGCCGGAGCCTTCTGGCTCTTGGCTGCAGGAGCCGTTTGGGTTTTCGCCGCCGGAGTCTGCTGGGCTTGGGCATTCCCCAGCAGCAGCATCCCAGCCGCCAATAGATGGATCGCCATGGTGAAAGGTTTTTGCATGAACTCATTGTCCCATTAGACGGCGGAATACGCCAAACCACCGGCCTGTGAGGCCGCGCCTTGGGAATGTAGAATCACAGCAGGCGGCCGCTGATCTTATGCCGATGTTGGGCGACATCTTGTCGCAGATTTTGCGCACTCTCTGGGCGCACAAACTGCGCTCGTTTCTCACCATGTTCGGCATTGCCTGGGGGGTGGGGTCGTTACTTCTGCTGGTCGGTCTGGGAGAAGGGTTCCGCACCGGCAACCAGCGCGGACTCTCCGAGTACGGGGAAAACATCATGATGATCTTCCCGGGCCGCGCTCCGGTGGTACAGGGCAGCATGAACTCCGCTCGCAGGTACCGGCTCACCTACCGGGATTACCTCGACATTCGCAACGAAGCGCCCCATGTTCGCGCGGCTACACCCGTTCTGACCACCACCGACATCCACGCCGTCAGCGAGTTCGCCAGCGCCAGCGGCCAGCTCACCGGAGCCGAACCGCAGTTCAGCGGAATCCGCTTTCTGCCAGTCAATCAGGGACGCTGGCTCAACGACCTCGATGAAGTCCAGAAGCGCAACGTGGTCGTTCTGGGCGACGAAATGACCCGCAACCTGTTCCCGGGCCGCCCCGCCGTGGGCTCGTTCATCCTGCTCAACGGGCATCGTTTTGAAGTGGTGGGCACGGTGCGCCGGGTCGGCCGCGGCGACGACAACTCCACCAATGCACGCGCCTACATTCCCTACCAGGTGATGAATACCTATTTCCCTCTCAAAGGAGAAGAGGCGCACGACGCGATTTCCATGATCAACTATCAACCTTGGGTGGCGGCGGATCACCTGCTCGCCCAGGACGAGGTCCGCAGAGTCGTCGCCCGCAACCACGGTTTCGATTATCGCGACGAAGATGCCTTCGAAGGCTGGGACACCGTCAAGCAGGCCGAGATGATGGGGGCTATTTTCGACGCCATGAACGAGTTCCTGGGCACCGTCGGGCTGGTGACCCTGGCTCTGGGCGCGATCGGGGTGATCAACATCATGCTGGTCGCGGTCAGCGAACGGACGCGCGAGATCGGACTGCGCAAAGCTCTGGGCGCGACCAGCCGCAGCATCATGCTGCAGTTTTTCGTGGAAGGGATTCTCCTGACTCTGGTTAGCGGCCTGATTGGGATGGCCTTCGCGGGCGGACTCATGGCCGCCCTGGGCAACGTCAATGGTCCGCAAGGCTTCGACCCGCCGCGCCTCGTCGCCAAGACGGCGATCCTGGCGATCGGCAGCCTGACCCTGGCCGGCGTGGCCGCCGGCCTCTACCCGGCGCGCAAGGCGGCGAATCTTGAACCGGTGGAAGCGCTGAGGCAGGAGTAAAGCGATGCTCCGCGACATTTTCCGGGAAGCTTACGTCGCTATGCGGCACAACCGGCGTCGCACCGCCCTGACCATGCTGGGCATGGCCTGGGGAATTGCCACGGTGGTCATGCTGCTCGCCTACGGCGACGGCTTCGGGCGGGCGATTGCCAACATCTTCGCCGCCTTCGGCACAAAGATGATGATCGTGGTTCCCGGCCGCTCCACCATGCAGGCCGGAGGCCAGAAAGCCGGGGAGCAGCTCCGTTTGACGCTGGACGACGTCGACCTGCTCACCAGCAACATCCCCCAGATCACCCACATCACTCCCAGTTGCGACAAAGACGCAACCGTCCAGTACGACACCCGGTCGTACACCCTCAACGTAATTGGGGAATACCCGAATACCTATTCCATCCGAGCCATGAGCCTCGATCAGGGCCGCTTCTACAATGCGCAGGACCAGATGCAGCGCGCTCGCGTGGCGGTGATCGGCGAGGAGGTGAAGGATAAGCTGTTCTCTGGCCGCAATGCCATCGGCGAGCGCATTCGCGTGGATGGTATCAGCTTCGAAGTCATCGGCATTTATTCTCCCAAGATGCAAGAGGGAGACAACAATATCAACCGGCTCATCTTCGTGCCCTTCACCACCATGGGGGACGTCAAGGACACTCACTACCTCGACTCCATCTGGTTCAACTACGAGACCAACGAATATGAGCCGCTCGAACAGTCTGTGCGCTACGTGTTGGCTGCGCAGCACAAATTCAATCCGGCGGACCGGCGCGCGCTGATGGTGTTCAATCTGATGGTCCAACTGCACCAGTTCGAGGTCATCACCTTCGGCCTCAAGATCCTGCTTACCTTCATCGGCACCATCACTTTGGGGATCGGCGGCGTCGGCCTGATGAACATCATGCTGGTCTCGGTCACCCAGCGCACGCGCGAGATCGGCGTCGAGAAAGCGCTCGGGGCGCGGCGGCGCCACATTTTCCTGCAATTCCTGGCGGAAGCGCTTACCATCACGGCGGCGGGCGGGGTGCTCGGGATCGTCCTGGCCTATGGGGTGGCGCTTTCCGTCGGTAGGTTGACGCTGTACAGCGCCATGGCCAAGCACGCCGAAGCCGGCGATATCCGCCTCATGATCAACCCCAGCACGCTGATCGTGGCGGTCCTGATCCTCAGCGCCGTGGGCTTGGTCAGCGGCATGGTGCCCGCCATTCGCGCCTCGCGCCTCGACCCGATCGAAGCGCTGCGCTACGAATAGGAACCAGCGCAAGAAATTCGCCCTGGAGCCGAGTTCGCGAGTGGAGAAAGGAATAAGAAATCGAAGGGCGCCCGGTTTTTTGACACCGCAAAAAGCTCCCTGTTAGTATGAAATTCGGCGGCGCAGCACCCACCTACAATCCAAGATCGTCCCCGTCGTCTAGCCCGGCCTAGGACATCGCCCTTTCACGGCGGTAACACGGGTTCAAATCCCGTCGGGGACGCCAACCACTCAGTTTATTCTCAACGGGTTAGCTTCGACATTCACCGCAGAACGCCGCAAAAACACGTCCGCGGTGCGGTTTACCGCTGCTCGTTGATCTTGTGGAACCACATGCGCGTAGCGCGCCAGCATTCGCAGGTCAGCGTGGCCGAGCTGCTGCTGTACGACGCGCGCTGAGGCCTGCTTGCATCAATGCGGTGCCCAGGCCATGCCGGAAGGCATGGAAGCCACCGCGGGGAATCCCTAGCCGCTCGCGTATCGGGTGCAGGATGTCCCGGCGAACATAGCAACTGAATGGCGCCTTGCTCCCCTACCGTCTCTCCGGCAGCAGAGGGTTCGCACCCCGGAAATCCGGCGTCGTAGCAAGGCCCTCTGCCTTCAGAAAGTCCGCCGCTTCCTCCAGGCTGGCGCCGAAGGAGACACCGCGAAATTTTCCTGCGCCCGCCAGGGTAAGAATTCCAATCACCTCGCCTTGCATGGAGATCACCGGGCTCCCGCTCATCCCCTCGGTAGCCGTGATGTCGGTGGCGAAGTCGCAGTAGCACCCATCGCGGCGTTGGTAGATCTCTCGCCCTTGGATGCGCCCACTAGGAGTCAGGGGCGACAGACCCCAACCGGTGAACGCCGTGATCCACACCGCTTCGCCCGGCACCGCCGCCCGCGCCCGTATCCGTGCCGCCCGCACATAGCCCCAGTCGCGGCTGCCTTCCGCCGGATGGATCCGGCACAACGCCAAGTCAAGCGGCAGGTCCAGGCGGCAGTCTCCGATCAGGAAGGCATGCAGCTGCCGGAACCGGCTCCACTCATCGTCGGGAATCATCACGCTCAGCGTGCAGTCCGATCGCGCCTCCTGAATGACGTGGGCTGCCGTGAGCAGCGTCCCGCCGGAGTCCGCAATCACGCCCGTGCCACGGACACGAGTGCGTGCTGCCTGATGATTCTCGGTGCACAGCAGCGGGACTGCGGCGCGTAACCCGGTAAAGCCAACGACCGATTGCGGCCAAGCGGAACCCAGCAACAGCGGCCACCAGAGGGCGAGCGGGAGGAGCCAGTGGCAACCCACGTTTCTTAGGGTTCTGCGGAACATTGCCCGAGCCATTGTAGACCGATGTTTGGGGAGGGCGGCCGGAGAAGCGGTGCGACCGGCGCAACGCAATCCGTCGACCAACATTCAGGATTACGGTCTCAGACCGTGCTTACGAGGTTTCAATCGCCGGGGTTCCTTTCGAAAAAAAGTGGCCCCCACTCTTGATGAGTGGAGGCCACGAGGTGTTCTAACGAGGGGAAAAGTTAGTCGTCGTTGTCAGCCGCGGCGGCGCTGCTGACCAGCTTCACAGCCTGCTCGTAGAGTTCGTTCTGCTGTTTCTGGTAAGCGGCACTCTCGAGCGTCTTGCTCTTCGTGGCTTGATCGTGAAGTTCGTCTGCCTTGATCGAGAGCCGGATGAGGACGCCCAAACGGCGGCTGTCGCGATCGGGAGCGGAAGTGTCGAGCTTGTCTACCAACGCCCAGATCTTCTTGCCCTCCTTGGAAGGAGCGTTATTGGGATCGAGGTTGAAGTTGATCTGGTCGGCGGTAATGCCATTATAGGTCGGCTGGAACATGTCGCGCAGGTCGGTGGCGAGCAGGTCACCGAAGTTGTTGGCGGGCACACCCAACAGCAGTTCCTCGGTTTTCACTACGGAAGCCGTGGAGTAGTGGCGGGTCGCGAGGTAAGCAAGTTTGGCGAACGGGCTGATCACTAGCAGCGGCGTGCGGTGCGGATGAATGTGATCGAGCGAGGACTGCGCATCGTCGTAGGTCATGAAGATGGCAGTGCCGGTATTCTTTGCCGCGTTGTAGTAGATCGGGCTTTTCATGATGTGTTGCACCACCATACCCAGGCCAACGTCGCCGTCGCCGACCTCCTGCAGCGGACCGTTGGTCACCACCGCTCCGGCATTGGGCGCCTGGACACCGCCGGTGTGGTCGTTGGGCTGGTAGAGGTAAATGAACTGGGGCAGCGTTCCCGCATTCACCATGGCGTCGAAGTCCTGGATGAATTCGAGCGCCCGGCGTTGGTCGGAAATGTTGAAGTTGTAGCCCGGATAGTTCAAGTCCAGGCGCGGAGTGCCGTTCTTGTTGTTCGTTCCGAGGATGCCCAGAACCGGCAGTTTCAGGAAGTAGGACTGGCCGAGACCCTGGGTCTGGGTGCTGACGTCGCCGGCGTTGACCACGGGATGGTTCGACAGCGTAAAGTTGTCGGCCAGCATGGTGGGAAAGCCCAGGTTCCCGCTGAGCGGGTCGTTGTTCGTGGTGGGCACGCCTGTGCCGGTGTCGGTGCCGTCAATGCGGACGAAGGCGCCGTAATCCTTGAACGAGTGGTTCCAGCGCGCCAGGTTATTGAAGATGTATCCGCCTTCCGGATAGTCCTCCGGCTCGAAGTTCTTGTTGACCAGCAGGCCGCGGCCGCTCTTCACCAGCAGCGTCTTTTCGGTGTAGTCGCTGGCAATGCCCGACGCGCAGAACTGGTGTCCGGCATCGCTTTCCTCCGAATCGGAGTAGTAGTTGACCCCGGTGGCGAAGGCTGCCGCCAGCACCTGAGTGTTGAAAGAAACGCCGTAGAACTGTCCATTGGTATAGGGCGAGCCATCGATATTGTTGAAGGTGGTGCCGGCAAAATTGCCGAATACCGAGCCCAGGTTCCCGAGCATGGAGTCGAACGTCTTGTTCTCATGCAGGATGAAGATCACGGTCTTGATGCGCGCCGAGCCGCTCGTGCCACCGGCAGGAACGACGGAGGTATCCACAGAAGGTTGCATGGCGAAGTTGTTCGCCTGGACGGTAGTGAAATCCCAGGGTTGTTTGGTCAGGTCCACCTGCTGCAGGCTGCCAAAAATGAAGTTGCTGTCCACACGGCTGTCGGAACCAAGCCCGGTGGGCGGCGGAACTTGGCCATTGGCGCCGCTGGTATCGATGTTGGGGTTGATGTCTTCCCCAACGCCCTTAGCGTTGGCGATGTAGAGAGTGTTGCCATCGGGGCTAATGGCCAGAGCCGTCGGATACCAGCCGGTCGGGATGCGGCCGAGCACGTTCGGATTCAGCGGATCCGTGACGTCGAGCACGGCCACCGAGTTGATGCCGGCTTCGGCGACGTACAGCCGGGTGTTGTCGGGCGAGACCACCATGGCGTTGGGATACGCGCCCTTGGCCAGCGTCAGTTTGCTGCCGACGTTGTTGAGGAATGTGACGAAGGTTGAGCCGAGGTCGTAGTCCGGCTTAACGAGGGCGCCGGTCTTCATCACGATGCGGGTCAGCGTGTCATCGTTGCTCTTGGCCACATAGAGAACTTCAGTTCCGTCGCTGCCTTTCACCACCGCCATGGCGGAAGGATGAACATCTCCGATGGCGTTGTTTCCGGTGAGATTCAGTGCGTTCCCTAAGTACTTGCCATACTTCGGCGCGGCGAGCGAGGCAAAACCGCCCTTGGCGGCGTACACGTGCACCGAGGAGGTCAGCGGGAACTTGCCCTTGGTTACCGGGGGCACGTAGAAGCCATCCGGGGTGTTGGCCCCGGTGGTGCCCAGTCCAATGAGCTGGTTGGTGTTGGGGTCATAGGTAGGATTGGCGAACTTATACTCCCCGATGCCCCAATTCGAAACCGCGATGCGATCTCCCGCCGCGTTGACCGCAATCCCGTAGGGGAAGGCGCCAGCAGGGAGCTGCTTCAGTACGCCCTTGGTCTGGGTGTCGATGATCGCTACGCTTTGATCGCCATTGCAGGCAACATACAGGTAATTGCCATCCGGGCTGAGCTGGATTCCAGCCGGGAAGGTGATTTGTGCGCCTGTTTTGCTAAAGCCCGAAGGCAGCTCGGTAGACGACGTCAGGGGCGCGCCCGGAATGTAGTTCGAAACGTATCCCGCGTTCCCAGGCAGGGTGGGAGAAATGACGATGTCGGCAGGAGTACCCGGGGTGAGCACGCCGCTCGACGAAAGCGAGAACAGCTTGACATCGTTGTCCGGGCCGCCGGCCGCCCAAACATTGTAGGGTCCGCCCGCCGGGCCACTGATCTGCAGGCCGATGAAAAACCTCGCCTTGGTCTGGAACTGCGACACCACGGTAAAGTTGGCGGGGTCGATCACGGTGAGCGAGTATCCGCCCAGGTTGATGGGGCTCTGGTACGAGCTGTACCCGCCTTCGCGCTCGTCATTGTTGGAGGTCACCACGTACTTCCCGTCGGGCGTCAGTGCGACGCCGAGCGGGTTCATGCCGATCTGGATGCTGGTGCCCGCCGGCGTGACTTTCCTGCCGTTGGGCAGAACTCCCGCATAGTAGCTGCCGAACTTGTTCGGCCCGGCGAGGATTTCAGCGTTGGAATAAAAGGGATTGCTCTCGGCCTGGTTGTACACCGGGGTGGTTACCGCTCCCCAGTCTGCCGAGCTGAGGGATGGTTTGACTTGTCCAAAAGCCATTCCTCCACAAACCACAAGAGCGATCAGCGGGCGGCACAGGCCGAAAATCTCGGCACCGGCAATACGCCTGGACTTCGCAAGAATCCGAGAAAACATACTCCTCCCCTCCTGATGTGGCTCTTCCTTGACGTCGAAGAGACTCGCAAGAAGGGTTACTCCTCGCATGTTTCGCACTCGTAACAGGGGTGTGAACCGCAGATTAAAACTTGTGCAGACCGCGCACCGGGGCATGTCCGCGAGTCCGGAGCGCGTTAGGCTTACTGCACGGTCAACGTCGTGGTGCCAGAAAATTGGGTCAACGTGGAGTTCACGACGACGTTCAACGTGGCGTTGATGACAGCGGAGGCCTGCGCAGTTCCTCCGGTCACGGTGTACGTTCCGTTGGCGGGCTGGGGCGACGACGGAGCGAACCTGATGTCGCAGTCCTGTCCGGGCTTGCACGGCTGAATATGCTGGCTGTCCGCAGGATCGCTTTCCGTGAGAATGGTAAAGGGAGTATCGTTCAGCAGCGAAACGTCTCCAGAACTTACGGTCAGTCCGTGAAACTGGAAGACCGATCCAATCGGCCACGGGAACACATTGGTAGTCGAAGGATTCACCATGGTGACCGTGACTAAGCCCGTGGCCACCACCAGACGGGACGGATCCTGCGAAGGGTTTGCCATCCCCTTCCCCGTCGTATACGCAAGACCGCCGGGGTACACGATGGCGATATCAGGATTCAGACTGCTCCACTCGACCGACGGGGTGACATCCTGCTGCGAGCCGTCGCTGAACAATCCCGTGACCTTGCACTGTTGTGGAATTCCCAGCGCCACAATACCGTTCGCCGGCGTGATGGCCAACGACTGCGGCGTTGCCGTGCTCACCGAAACGGTCGTGCTGCCGCTGATCCCGTCGGCCGTGGCCGTTACGACGGCTGTGCCTCCCTGAATCCCGCCGGTCATGACTCCGCGCCGGCCGACTCCGGTTGTGATCCCGGGAATACCAGGATCGTTACTGACCGTCGCAGCGCCGGGCTCGGCTGAACTCCAGCGCACGGCGTCGGTCAAATCCTGCCGGCTCCCATCGGTGAAGGTACCGATCGCCACCAGGCCGAACTGGGTTTGGTTCACAAAGCTGATCGCTGGCGGGGGAGGGAAGGGATCGAGGGGCGGACAGTTCACAATCGGGTTGGCGACGGTTGCAGCGCAGATATCGATTCTCGCGAGGGCTCCAGGGTTAACCACTACCGAACCGGAACCGGCTACAGCGGATCCTGTCGCCGGGTTGAGGAAGCTAGCGCTGATATTGGTTTGGCCAGGGCCGCTGCCGTTTGTAAATCCCAACGGACTCACGGTCGTGATCGCTTCCTCCGACGACCCCCATGTCGCGAGGAGACTCAGGTCCACCTGTGTTCCGTCGGTATAATTGCCCGTCGCCCGGAACTGGCGGCTGCCATCCAGTGGAAAAGCGGCGCTTCCGGGTACCAGGCTGATAGTGCCCAGCTGGCCGCTGCCGACATTCAATGCGGCGGACCCGGTTAGCGTGCTACTTCCGGGGACCGAGAAGGTGGCCGTGATATTCGCGGTGCCGGTTGCCGTTCCTTCCGCTAGTTTTTGCAGTGCGCTCGCATCTCCGTTCGCATCGATAAACTGCGCATTTGTGTCGACGTTCCAATTGGCCACGTTGCTAACGTCCTGCTGGAACACTGTGAGGTTGTCCGGCGCCAGGAAAGTAGCCAACGCGACAACATTCTGAATCCCACCCAACGCGACCTGAGCATTGTTCGGCGCCACCACCAGCGATTGGAGCGCCGCCGTCAAAACGTTCAGGGAGGTGCTGCCCTGCTGACTTCCCAATGCTGCCGTGATGCTGGTCGATCCCGGACCCGTCGCCGTCATCAGGCCGGTGCTGTCCGTTCCGATGAAATCCGCCACCGCCGTGTCCGCGGAAATCCAGACGATCCCCGGAATGTCAGTGACGTCAAGTGTGCTGCCGTCCTTGAAGGTCGCGATGGCCCGCATCTGCTGCTTTGTCCCGTTCGCCATGACGGGCACCGGAAACAGCGCCCCAGGAAACATCACCATCCCCACCGGAATCACACCGATTCCGGCGACCGAGCTTTCATCGACGCTAACGCCGGTACTCGCGCTCATCCCAGAAGAGGGAACAGTCGCCACGACGGTCTCATTTCCCAAGCCAAGACCCGTAACCACTCCTGTGGCAGAAACTCTTGCCACACGCGAGTGAGCATTCCCAAGTGTCCAAGCCACATCGCGGCTAAGATCCTGCTTGGTTCCGTCGTCAAACGTACCGGTGGCGACCAGTTGCTGCGAACTCGCTAGCGGCACGGTCGGGTTGGCAGGCGTTACCGAGATCGAGACCAGATTCGCGCTCGACACAGTCAGAGAAGAAGCACCGCTGCTGACCGTTCCCAGCGATGCGGAGATGCTGGTCGAACCTGGAGCCACGGCCAGCGCCAAGCCCTGCGTCCCCGGCGAAGTGCTGACGGTTGCGCACGCGGGCTGCGACGAGTACCACGCCACTAGCGACGTGATGTCAGGATGAGTCCCGTCGTTGTACGTCCCGGAAGCCGTAAATTGCTGCGCCGTGCCGTTTGCAATCTGGGCGCTCGAAGGACTGATGCTGATCGCAGTCAGCTGCGCGACCACCGTGACGATTGTGTTTGCCTGAAACACCTTCAGCGATGTGGGATCTTGAATGCTCGCTGTGACGATCGCTCGCCCCGGCTTTACCGCGGTCGCCTTTCCGCCGTTGTCCACTGTGACCACGGTTTGATCCAAACTGCCCCAGGTAACCTGGCTGGTGATGTCCTTAGGGGCGCCAAAGCTGTAACTTCCGGTGACCGTGAATTGTTGCGTGGCAAGCGGAGATGGAGTGAATGCAACCGTCGGGTTTGTGGGCGCTAATGCGATCGACGTTAGGACGGCGCCACCGCCGCCTCCAATGATCCCGCTCTTGCCCCCACAACCGCAAAGCATGGCAAGGATGCCAACCGTCGTCCACAACATGAAAGGTCTTGGCATTAATGCACCTGAGGTACGGACCTGAATTGTGCCGCATTTCTTGTAGCTTTCTGCTTTACAACCTAACTACTACCCTGCACGATCGAAGCGCTCTTGAATCTCGTCTCTATCGCTTGTCAGCGCGTTCCTGCTGGTCGTTTGTGTCCGGCAATTGCGAACGCGCCGAAGCGGATGGGCGCTTTTTTGAGTCAGGAGTTTTGACCTGCAGTTTGACCCAGTCGAAAATGCGCCCGCCGGATGTCGCACTGTAAAACTCCTTTCCATCCTCAAAGCGGCGGTGTTCTGCCCCGGCGGGAAGTGCTTTCTCGATGCGCTGCTTGGCTACTTCCGGCGTGGCTGAGAAGTCATCGTTGAGCTGGTCCAACCGCACATGCGGAGTTTTCAGTTTGGGGAGCAGCACCACGGGGTCGAAATCAGCAACTCTCCTGAGGAAATCCGGCTGCATATAGCGGGCGCGCTCTTCTTCCGGAATCACTTCAGACTTCGCCGTCCACACCGGCCAATCGCCCCACGGATCGAGCAGATAGATCGCTTTGATCCTCGGATCTACGGAAGCCGCCATGGTGGCGATTGTGCCGCCAGCCCCGGCTCCGAAGATGCCGACATGGTCCATGTCGACGTCGCCCCGCTGGGCAAGATAGCTCAATACCATTTGCACATCGTGAACCGACTTGCCGAGCGATTCCTGCAGTTCGCTCACGAACCATTCCTTCATGGGCCGGTCGTGGTAGCGCTGGCCGGTGAGCGCGGGCACGAAGCCCACCGCCGCGTAGCCACCGGAGGTCGTGCGCTTGCACCATCCGTCGTTCTGGTAACGGTCGGTGTCCGACGGGTGCCCATAGAGATAGAGCACCACCGCGGGCTTCGGCACGTTCCTGGGACGAACTACATAGAGGTAGATGGGGTCTCCGGGGCGCCACTGCACATGAATGAATTCCCGGACGAATTCCGCTTCCTCATCTCTCTCCCCTGACTCCGGCGGATCGGCGCGCAGATCGCTCTTGTCCAAGGCAATTGTGGAGAAGTCCTCGTGCGATGAAGTGGAAGGAAGTTTCGGGTCGGGCGGCGCCGGTGGCGGCACCACGTGCAACTGTGCGAAGGATGTGGCTATAGCCAGAGCAAGAAAGAAAACCAGGATGCGCGTGCTGAACTTCATGCAGATTAGATTCTCTTGGGCACTGTCGCCATTGCGCCGGATAATTCCGCTCCCAGCGTCATAGTGAAAGCAGGGCAGGCTGGCGCCTTGCTCAGCCTGCCCCGCGGTTGAGGTTGTGAACTGAACCGCTGCGTTAGTCGCGATAGCCGGTCAACTGCGAGACCTTGCCAGAATCGTTGAAGAAGTCCACATCTGCCTGGATTGGGAACACACCGCCATCGATATCGCCGCCCGCTTCCGGCTTCTCGGCTCCGTTGCCGTTGCTGGGCTTGGGTGCGACACCGGGAATCGCGTAGTGCGAGCGGAACACCTGGAGACCAGGCTCTCCCGCGCACTTTGCCGGGGTCGTGCAAACGACCGGGACAAAGTCCGGCACCAGGTGGTCGACTTCGGCCTGAGCCGCGGTGACCAGAGTTTGCGCGTTCGCCAAGTTGGGGCCTGACGCATCGGTGACGATGCGCACAATAGTCCAGTCCTTGTAAGAACCGTTGCGTACGTTGGGGTATGAGGTTCCAGCCGCCGGTCCACCACCCGTGTCGCCGCAAGGCGCGTTACAGATGGGAGGCTGTCCAGCAGTGTATGCCGTACCCTGAAAGGTGTACGGGCCGTATTCGGCATTAATGGGATCAGCCCCGTCCAAGGCCACGTAGTGCACTTTGCTGGCAGGGGTGAACTTGGCAACGTTACCGTAGGAGAAGAAAGCATAAGCGACGCTGTCGGCTGTGTTCAGCACACCGCCCACACCGCTAACCCCGTTGGTGACTTCGCCATTGCCAATCCCACGCCTGCGAACCGATCCGCCCGGACCCGCCAAGTTCAACGGGTTGGTGCCAGGGTTCGCCATGTTGACGAGCGCTTCCTGAGAGGCAATCTTTGGGAAATTTTTCTGCATTGCAACCGTGCGCGGAATCGAGAACTCGAACGTGTTCATCGTGCCCGAGAGCGGCTCGCGCAGCCAGCTGGTGACCGCCGTGGTGTTGCCGGCCAAGCCGAGATCGAGGTCCTCCGCGCTGCCGATCGAGCCGTTGTACAACGAGGCCAGCACGAAGTGGTTGATGTTCTTGAACAGCGGGTTTCCGGAGCCGTCCAACGCGCCAAGTCCGGAAGCGTTGGTGCCATTGAAGAGAATGATCTGAGGGAAAGCACCCACATCAAGCACTTTATACTTGGGAACCGCGAGCGTTGTATTGAAAGGATCCTTGCCAGTGATGTTGTACGCGACCGGGGTGGCTTTGGCGCCACCGGGGATGGAACTCAGCATCGAGCATCCGATCAGATTTGGAAACGAAGCATTCGGAGTGCAATTTGCGGTGTTCTGGTTGTAACCAAGGCCAGCGCCCTTTAGCGGGTCGTAGTTTGCCAGTGCGCGGTTGGTACCGAGTTTGGCATCTTCGGGCCGGATGTCGGAGCCGGCTGCGGTGAACGCGGTCTGAACCGCCGACCAGACATTCGCCGGCAGGGACGCGGCATCGCCACTGCTGTCGACGAACAGAATCGAACTGATCAGGTTCTGGCCGGCAGTCGATTCGGCCGCGGAGTCAATCTGCAGCGTGGTGCGTGGCACCGCAAAGAAAGCCCGGTTGCCAACGATGGTATCGACCGCAAGATAGGCCCAAATGGTCAGCGGGCTGTCATTCCAAACCACGATCAGGTTGCCACCTTCCGGTGGGATCTGGCCCGAAGCGCGGCTGTCCACGATCTGGGCGAAGTTGTTCCCGCCGCCGGTCTTGCCCTTCGCCGACCAATGGTGGCAGTGCGGACTTCCCCCGGCTGGAAAGCAAAGGTCGTTGAATGCAACTACACCCATCGTCTGGAAGAGCGCCGACGAGCCAACGCCCGAGAACTGCACGGTCTGAGCATTGGCCACCGCAGTCATTCCGAAAATCGCGGCCACGCAGAGCGCCGCGAGCACCAATCTTGTTCCTCTCATCGCCATTTTCTCCTTAAGGACTTTCACCGACATCTGTTTTGGTTTAGAGCGCCAGTTTCCGGAATTCACGCGTGCTCCAACACCCGCCCTTCTCTTGCGGTTGAGACTGTGGGTGCCGGACTTTCATGGAAACCAGAAGCGCTCTCTCGCCACCAAACTCAGGGGAGAACAAGAGTTTTCGTGGCTTTCTCGTGCCCCCGAACTATCAACCAAACCTGTTAAGCGCACATGACGCCAATGTGAACCGCCGATTAAATTTTGGGTCGTTGCGCACGATTCAACGCTCGGAAATCCACAGTGTGCGAATGATTGCTAGTTCACGACTTGAACCAAGATCGCGGCACTATTACCGAATCCCGTGCCCTGGAACTTCGCGTTGATATGCGTCGAACCTGTCTTCAATGAAGACAATGTGATCGATGCCATTCCGCTAACGGTCGGAACTACCCCGACTACCTGATTGGCGGCCTTAAACGTGACATTGCCAACGGCAGTCGTTCCGAGGGCCGTAACGGTGGCGGTAAAGGTGACTGGATCGCCTTGAACCGACGGATTTTGAGAAGAAGTCAGAGCAGTCGACGTGGGCAGCGCATGGCCCAGGTGTATGTCGCCGATCGCAAGGTAATCGGGGACGCCTGCAAAACTAATCGAGCCGGCAGTCGCGCTCAACGGCACTCCAACCGGAGACCAAACGCAAAGCTTGTAACCGGTACAGCCGGAGTTATTAGGAGTCAGCGTGACACTGGCAAGGATATTGCCGGTGCCGTTCGGCCCCGAATACACCGTCGCCACACCAGCCTGGAGCGCGGAATAATAAAACCACAAACCGGTCTGTATGCCGTTGGTGGCCGTCATCGTGACGCTTTGCCCGGTCTGAAAAAACATCACCGGATACCCGCCCGGATTGTTAATGAAATTCCCCGAGCCGCCCTTGCTGGCCGAAATGATGGCCTGGGCGTTTGCGGTGAATTGCAGACCGAAGTTCGGACCTGCGCCTCCGTCATAAAAATTGCCGATGTATTCAAGATCCTTTAGGTGTGCGAAGGTGACAATTGCCTGGGTCTGCGCCATCGACAGCGCAGAAGAGAAAAGCACAAAGAGCGCGAACCCACATGCGCGCAGCCTCATAACCACACGACTCCCGTTGCCAGACGATCTCTCCAGCCTGGCAACTTTCTGCGCCGAGTGTTACGCCAACATTACGGCCGCGTTAAGAACCGGTGAATTCTGGAATCGCAATTGGAATTCACAAATCGCGAGCCTGCCGCGCCCCTGGCGCAGAGCTGCGCGCCTTGATTCATCCGAAATTAACCGCTGCGTCACATTGCCGTAACAATTCTCCGGTACTTGTTAGGTCCTCCTGATCCGAGGTGTTTTCATCGTGAACAGCTCGAAATTGTTCGTGTGCCTTGGAGCCGTCCTTCTCCTTTTCTTGGTTTCGGTTCCGCAGTCACTGGCACAAGTTCCGGTCGGCCCAGATCTCGTACCACCAGTGGTTCAACTTCCGGAACCGCCGCCTGGGGTGAAGCCTCCGAGCGTTCCGGCCACGACCCTGGCTGCTCCGGTGCAACCCTCCCCGCATCGACGGGGAGAGGCCCAGGCTTACGGAGCCGTCACGGATCAGTCGAATGCGGTGCTGCCGGGCGCGACCATCACCATCTCCAACGCAACCGGCGTCAGCCAGACTGCCACCACCGACGGCAAGGGGCAGTACTTCCTCAACGTCGCCCCCGGCACCTACACCCTGAGGATTTCCGTTAAGGGGTTCAAAGACTTCACGACCGAAGGGCTGGCGCTCAACGCCGACCAGGAAATCGAGATGGATGCCACCCTGGAACCGGCGGCTGCCAGCCCGGAAAAGGTAGAAGTGGTCGGTAACACCGTCGGTCACGTCGAAACCTACAGCGCCGAAATCAACGAAACCATCACCGCCAAGCAGGTGGAAGCGACCCCGCTCAACGGGCGGAATTTTGTCAGCACGCTGACCTTTGCGCCGGGCGTCAGCAATCAGAGCGGGCAGGACGAGGCTCTGGTGGGCGTGAAAGGTAGTGTGAAGTTCAGCGTGAACGGCGGTCGCGTCGAATACAACACGTTCAGCGTTGACGGCGCCGACGTGCTCCACGCCGGCATTCATGGCAGCGAGAGCACGCTGGTAGTCTATCCCAGCCTGGAGGCAATCAACGAACTGAAGGTGATGACGTCAAACTACGGCGCTCAGTATGGCCGCAGCGCCTCGGGCACCATCCTGGTCGATACCAAGTCGGGAGGCACGTCACTGCACGGCAGCGCGTACTACTTCGGGCGTAACGAAATCTTCAACTCCAGAAACTATTTCGATCAAACGACCCGCGCGCCGCTCTACCGAAAGAATGATTTCGGATTTACCCTCGGCGGCCCGCTTACGATTCCGAAGATCTATCCACGGAAAGACCGCACATTCTTCTTCTTCTCTGAAGAGTTCCGGTTGGAAAAGGACCCCACTGACAACAACTTTAATCAGGCCGTGCCATCCGCAGCGGAGCGGCCGTCGCTGCGCACCAACGCCAGCGGGCAACAGTACACGGGAGCGGATTTCAGCGACGTGTGTCCGGTTATTCCGCCCGGCTTGGCGGTCGTCACCTTCAATCCCGCGCAGTTCCCGGACTGCCCACGCGCGCCGGGTCAGGGAAACTCGACATTTCCCTTCAACATCGTCGGCTACCAGGACGTTGGATTCAGCCAGTACCCTGCCGTCAGCCCGGTCGGAACTGCCCTCGCGGGCGCTGGCGCAGGCATGATTCCTCTGCCTAACGCCTCGGTCGGGTGCAACTCCACGATTGGCTCCTGCTACGACTTCGCTTTCGCACAGCCCACCTATTGGCGCGAGGAACTGTTCCGCATCGACCACGATCTCAAACCCAACGGAAAACTGCGCGTCAGCTTCCGCTACATTCATGATTCCTGGGATACGACCGAGGCGCGCCCCATCTGGGGATTCGTTCGTAACAGCTTTCCGACCGTGCAAGGGCGCTTGTTTGGGCCGGGTACCAGCTCATTGGCCCACCTGACCCAGACGATCTCGAACAGCCTGCTCAATGAAGTGGTCGTGAGTTATACCGCGTCGCATATCAGCATGACAACTCGTCCCGCCACCGGCGTTAATATCACCCGGCCTGCTGGTTTGGATTGCCAGCCGGGAATTTCCGTGGGGACTTGCCAGGGCTACCTCTTCAACAACGGATTCGGCGATAAACTCTCCGGCATTCTTCTGACGCCCGGCAATCTGGCCTACGGCGGTGGTTTCAAAGTAGATCCTGGATACGCCCCATGGCTGCTTTCGAATCCCACGTACAGCGCGAAAGACGACATCAGTAAGGTCATCGGCAAGCACAGTGTGCAAGCTGGAATCCAGGTGATCCTCGGGCAGCGCAATGAAGTCAATGGGACCAACGGCCCCAACACCGGGGACGTACAAGGCTTGCTGACGTTCAGCAACTTCAACTCGGCAACGGTAGGGAACGAATACGCCAACTTACTGCTCGGCGACATCCAGTCGTACCAGCAGGACAGCGCCCAGATCAAGTATCACAACCGGTACGAAATCTACGAGCCGTACATCCAAGACGATTGGAAAGTCAATTCGCGCCTGCAGTTGAACCTGGGAATCCGTTTCAGCATATTCGGAAACTACCATGAAAACAACCAGCAGGCCTGGAATTGGGATCCCACAAAGTATGTGCAGCCGGATCAGTTTCTGCATTTAGCTCAGGATGGCCGGCTGCTCCACAAGCACAAGGCCCTGCCGATCCCACTGTGTCCGACGTCCCCGGCCCCGTGCACATTTGATCTAACCGATCTTTCCCCTTACCTCACCAACGGGCTGGTGGAGTGCGGTACGGCTGCGTCCGGTGTGCCACCCACTTGTATGCAGCCACACAAGTTCAATCCCGCCCCGCGCATCGGCTTTGCCTTCGATCCACGTGGCGACGGCCGCACCTCCATTCGGGCCGGATATGGCGTCTTCTTCGAGCACGGCACGGGAAGCGAGGCCAACACCGGCTCGCTGGTGGGAGGCGCTCCCCTCAACCTGACGATGACCCAGATTCGCCCCTTCTCCATTGGTACGGATGGCTACCCGTGCATCGGTGGAATTGGAGGGCCAAATCTGTGTAACTCAGGAACAGGCGCGTATCCCATCGACGTAACTTCGATCCCCCGCAAAGCGATCTGGCCCTACGTGCAGCAATGGAGTTTTAGTATCCAGCGTGAACTCACCCACAACACGGTCGTCAGCGTCGCGTATGTAGGCAGCAAGGGAACGCACTTGACTGCGGTGCGACAGCCCAATGCGCTTCCTTCCCCGCCGACTGGGTCGGACAGTGGGATTCTGCTCAACGGAAACCCGTACGGTCCCCACCAGCCGATTATCAGCAACTCTGCTCTTCTCGGGGTTTCGGATTGCTCGAATCTTGGATCGATTGATAAGCCGAAATTCGCAGTGAACGGCGTGCCGATCATCAAAGGCGATCCCGCTTATCTGAACCTGCTGGCCGCGTGCGAAAACTTCAATTCATCCCAACTGCTTCCGATCAATGCGTATCGTCCGTACCTCGGGATCCAGAAGATCTTCTCGCTCGAGAACATCGCCGATTCGAACTATCACGCCTTCCAGGCAACCCTGCGCCGCACCCGCGGTCCGCTCACCGTCGACATGTCGTACTCTTTCAGCCATTCGATCGACGATTCATCGGATCGCAACGACACCACGATCGTGAATCCCCTGGTGGTTGCGGCCAACCGGGCAAGCTCGAATTTCGATCAGCGCCATCTGCTCAACATCAACTATGTATGGACGTTGCCGTCCTTCAAATTCGACTCCAACCGGCTGCGCGCATGGGCCAATGACGAACCCGCCGATGAGACCCCATCCACCCCCGGCTTCTTCGATCGCTTTGCTTCGGGTGTGCTCGGCGGCTGGTCGCTCTCGGGCGTAACCCAATTTCAGAGTGGAACTCCGTTCACCGTGATCAACGCTGGATACGGCGAACTTGGAATCTCCGTTCCCGACAATGCTGGCGTGGCCAGCGGAATCTCGTCGGTTGCTTCCTACCCCGACGTCGTCGGCGATGTTCACTCCTCCGCTCCCGTGGGGGCCAACAATCCCAGGAGTTTTGGCCCAGCACTGGGGAATCCCGCCGCCTTCGCCGCCCCGCGCGGTCTGACGTTCGGCAATGCCGGCCGCAATGTGCTGAGAAATCCCGGCCGATGGAATTTTGACATGACCCTGATGAAGGCCTTCCGGGTAACCGAAGGAACACATCTGGAATTCCGCAGCGAGGTATTCAACGTTTTCAATCACACCCAGTTCCGCGTGTATGACCCGAGTCCGAATTTCGGCAATGGCGCCAACAACACGATTAGCTGTTACGGAATACAGTCCTACAGCGCCGCCGGCGACCCGCAACCCGGGGGCGGAACCGACTGCCTGACTGGCAACGCGTTCCTGCATCCTGTGAATGCGCACCGGCCACGCACCATGCAGTTTGCCTTGAAACTTTCCTTCTAGCAGGAGAACGATTCGTGAAATGGTGGAGTCCAGGTCTCATCCTCGCGCTGGCTTTTGCCGTCGGCTGCGGCGGCGGTAGCTCCCCAAGGGGCGGATGCTGCACCGTGCCGGGCATCAACGTTCTGGTGGTGTCACCCGTGGGTCCGGCGGGAGTCGACGGGAATCAGACGCTCGACATCAAGGTCACGGTGACCAATGACCCATCGAACGCCGGAGTGACCTGGTCGGTTGCGCCCGTGGTCAAAGGCGATCCCGCCGGAACATTGCCCGTCCAGCAGGCTTTCGAGGCCACCTACGCGCCGCCGTCGCCGCTGCCTTCGCCTTTGCAGGTGACGGTCACAGCAACTTCCGTGACCGACAATACGCGGTCGGTGGCGATCCCCGTCTCCATCTATCCCCCACTGTCCGTCGCCACCCGATCGTCCGATCTCGCCGTCGCTTTTCTGAAAACGGACTACACCTGCATCGAGATGCCCGGTCCGAACAACCCTGGCGTGACCGGTGTCACCCAGATCCCGTGCCAATTGACGGCTGCCGGTGGGCTCGGTCCTTTCACGTGGTCGATCACCAGCGGTTCGCTTCCAAACGGGTTAAGCCTGCAACCAGGACCGCAGAATTCCACCGTGATCGCCGGGCGCCCAACCATCTTAGGTGTCTATCCGTTCACGGCCAGCGTCACCGATGCAACCGGTAACACAGCCAGCGCGCCACTCAACGTTAATGTCGCTCCCGCCCAGTTGAAGGTGGTCACGCCGACTCTTCTGAGCACGTTCTTGAACCAGCCATACGTGCCAACCGCGCTGCAAGCAAGTGGAGGCGTGCCGCCCTATACCTGGTCGCTTTTTCCCGGCAGCAATCCTTTGCCTCCCGGAATCGCGCTCTCCTCAAACGGTGTGATCTCCGGAACTCCAACGGACGTTTCAACGTCGCTCTTTGCCCTGTTGGTCGAAGACAGCCAGTCTCCCGTTCCCGCACAGGCGGTTTTCCCAACGCCCGTGGTCGTTAACGCCCAGATCATTCATCTGGGACCGAGTGGCAACGACCCCGACTGCATGGCGACCGGCAATAACGTTGTAGCCGGCAGTCCGTATGCTTTTGTCTTCACCGGGTTTGACGCAGACGGCCCGTTGACTCTCTCCGGCAGTTTCACTTCCGACAGTCACGGGAACCTGACCAGTGGCGTCGAAGACATCATTCGCCACAGCGGAACGCAGTTGGCGCAGCCGCTCGCCGCCGGCAGTTCCATCGGATTTGACAACGTTGGACGCGGGTGCCTGACGCTGAATACGGCGACGACCAGCGCTCAGTTCCGGCTTTCTATGACTACGCAAGATCCCAACACCGCCTCTGTGCTGGATGCCAGTGTCACTGCATGGGACGACACGAACGGCACACGCGGCGCGGGCTCGATTCGCATCCAGGACAGTACGGCATTTGCCACTTCTCCGGCGGGTCCCTATGCGTTTCGGTTCTCCGGATGGGATGTCAGCGGCGGTCACTTTGCCTTGGCGGGCGTGGCCACCGCGGGCACGTGGCTGTTTACAAATATCACGGCAGATGTAAACGATTCGGGCACGGTCGCTGGCCCGCTGAGTGGCGGCAGCGGCAGTTTCAGCAGCGCTGACACGAATGGGAGAGGCACGGCGACGCTTGGCATCGGCGCAACTACCTACAAGCTCATCTATTATCTTGTAGATGCCAATCACATCGTCTTCAACTCGGAAGCGCCTGCTTCTGCCGCTCAGCCGTTGATCTCGGGCGAGGCGACGTCGAGCATCGGGCCGTTCTCCCAGGCTTCCCTCAGCAACAGCCAGATCTATCGCTTGTCAGGATCGGTAGTTGCGACTGCGGATCTAGATATCGGCGTGTTGCATTTCGACGGCGTCAGTGCGCTGAGCGGCACGGCATACACACGCAGCGGCGGAACAGCAAATACCACCACTCTCTCGGGGCAGTATGCAATCGACCCGAACACCGGCCGCATCTCATTCTCCGGAACCGCTATTCCCGCCATCGGATACCTGGCCTCCGATTCGAACGGACTCACCGCTTATCTGCTTGGCACCGGGACATCAGCGGCTTCTGGGGTGGTCGAATTTCAGACAAGCAGCTATCCGCCGGGCTATCAGTTCAGCCCTGTGAACGGCAACTACGGGATCGCGGTGAACGAGCTGCTTGATCCGCAGTCTGCCGCGTTCACAGGAGTCGGCTTCGCGGACCTAAGTGGCAATTTGAGTGGGGGCTCGTATGTTGATCTCAGTCTGCCAGGCGCCCTCATCCCGGTGCTCTCCTACGACCTGTTCCACTACACCTGGAATGCCGATGGGAGCGGAACGTTTGGGGGCAACACATTCATGGTCAGCAATGCGAAGAAGATTTTCTATATCGACATCTCCCCGCTGAATGCCCATCCGGCGGTGGTGGTCGCATCGCGGTGGAATCAGTCGAACTAGGCGAGCTTGGACGTTTGAATCAGAAATGTCCGAAGAAGTACGTTGCTTGTAACTTGCCCGTGGGAGGGAACGACGATGGTTGTGAGTGCTACGACTATGAGCCCAGCAAGGAGTTTGTGAGCCATTAAACCTCTCCAATCAGAGAACGTGACACTTTATCTTTTTTGCGAGACTTTTTCTTTCTCGTGCTTTTACCATATTCATTCTTCCGCGCAGTGAAGATGTGAGGCAACCTCCGGCGAGCGGATTTGATTTGGGTCTCTTTACAATTGGACCCTGGGGTCCAATTGAGCGCGCCCTGGAAACTCGTAAGCGAAACCAGGTCAACGAGATAGGATTTCCGCCTTCTGGCTACGAACGAGAAGGTTTTTGGGAAAGTAAACTTCGCCGCAGCTTCGCCGCAAAACGCCGCAAAACTGCCCATTTTGAGGGCTTGATTTAGTGGTTGGCGTGGCCTAAGTGCTTTGGAATCAGCGGGCCATTCTGTAGTCTCACGGGTTCAAATCCCGTCGGGGACGCCAACATTCCAGCAACTTGCACGGACTTGTGGATGCAGTAATTTCACGGTCTCCGGTTTCGTCCTAAGTACCGATCGGTGCAGCCTATTTTCCCAGGATACCTCGGGACCTTTTCCGTCAATAGCGGTCGGTCGCGATAGCCGAGTCTGAAATGGGGACGCCCGGCTGTGGGGAGAATCTTGGAACCGAACACCCCATCTGCGAGGGATTCCATCCGGCAAGGAGCAGGATCGGGCGTGGGGCAGAAACCGCAGGGCTGAGACTGTTGCGGGATCGAATGTGGGCGGAGCTTAAGAGTGTGAGCGAAGCCTGACTTCGCCTCTCCCATACGCCACGTCAAAGGCCAACGACAGTGATCATTCCTTGCCGTACTTGGATTCTCGACTCTCCAAGTCCGCTTGGCGAAGGTCCGTGGCGTGTGCGGGGTCCATTCCCGCTTTCAGGTCGGTCTTCTCGAAGAAGTAGCGCCAGCCCTCGTGGTAGTCCGGTGCGCTTTGGCACTCTCTGAACTTCTTCAATGCCGTCTCTGCACTCTGCCGACCCTTGACGACCTCGACGACCCCAGCCGACTGATAGGTCCGGACGTTATGGCGGATGATGACGTAGGAAGCGCTGGATTCGTCGTGTGTCAGAGAGACTCCGTTTTGCAGCTTGCCTTTAAGAGAGATTCTGGCGCTGCGGGCAGCGTGCTCGGCCCTGATGTTCATCGCTCAGACTTGGTGACGCCGGCGATCTCTACTCCCCGAGTCACGCGTCGGGTCACGATGGAGTTTTGGACGGGAAGCGGAAAAGGCGATCTCCGTGGAAATCGCCTTTTGCAAAAGTTGCCGGCTCAGACCGCCTGGACGTTCTCAGCCTGCCAGCCCTTGGGCCCCTTGGTCACGTCGAATTGCACCGTCTGGCCCTCCTGCAGGCTCTTGAAGCCGCCGCCTTGGATCGCCGAGAAGTGCACAAAAACATCTTCGCCATTCTGCCGGCTGATAAAGCCGTAGCCTTTGGCGTCGTTGAACCACTTGACTGTTCCTTGTTCTGCCATGTTGATACGGGTATTCCTTTCGCTCGATTTACGCTGGAGAGACTCGGAGGTAGTGCTGGCAGGTTACTAGCTGATAAAGCGAGAGCTGCTCACGACCGATTCGGTCTAACGCACCACGTTATCATATACGCAAAGTTCATCATTAGCAAGACGATTGCGGAAGGCCCATGGCATCCATGCTCCGGCAGCACTCTGAAAAAGAGAAACGATGGTTGTAGGGCTAAAGGTCCGTTTTCCCCCCGTCGCTGCCAGCGATGCTTCAGCAGGATGCCCGCAAACAGCGTATACTTGAATTGCTTAACCTCGAAGACACATCAGCAGAGCGCCTTCGCGATTGAGAGATCGAGAGGCGTCTTGATTTGTATCCGCGCCAGTTCCTGAACCATTCACTCAGTGCCTCGGTGGGAAACGACTGCTCAGGCGAAAGACGTGCATTTTGACGAGGTTCATCACGCTCATCTCAATGGCAACACTGGCGATGGCTGTGTTATGGCGCTCTTCTCCGGACTATCGGATGCCGGTTTGTCTCGTTGTCTCTGCGGGATCGATCTTCCTCGCCGTTCGGAGTTTTTCCCGCAGCAAGTTCATTCTAGGGCTGCTCTTTCTGGGAACTCTGGGAGTGTTCACCCCATTCCGGAGCGGTCAGTTTTCCCATGCTCTCGTTCCCATACTCGACATGGCGACTCTGGCTTTATTCGCGGCTTCGCCGTTTTTGATCACAAAATCCGAACCCCGGTAACCTCAAGTTCCTTGCCCCAGGAGTGTTGCGGCCCGAGCGTTCGTCAACCAGCCCGAATGAACAGGAGCGCATGATGTCCGGACGCAACGGCGACAAATCCAGATTTCACCGGGAACGGAAGCAGAAGATCGCGCGGCGGAATCGGAACCGAGAAATGATGAAGCGATTGGCAGAAACGCACCAGCCGACAACCCCAGCAAGCGATTCGAAGCTAAAGGCGGTGTCCGTATGACCACGTCTATCGTTGCGCAGCCGCTTTCGGAAACGATACCTAGTCTGCTCAAGAAAAAGCGCGTTTTGCTGGTGGACGCCTCGCCGGTGAAGCGCGACCTGCGCGCTGAGACCATGAGAAAGCTTGGCATGGACGTCGACTGTGCCGCCGATATCAGTGAGGCGCGGTCCTGGTGGCGGGCTGCCCTGTACAACCTGGTTCTCATTAACGTAGAAAATGAGCTGGGCCACCGGGACAAGTTTTGCGACGACATTCGCAGCGCCACACCACCTCAGCAACTTGCGTTCCTGGTGGGCAAGCCCGACTACCTCGCCGATTTGCCGAATGCCGACGGAGGGCCGTCCGTTCCGCCGGACGACGATCCAGGCCACTGGGGGGACGTCAGAGCAGCGCTTTCCGCTGACCTTCCGGAAGGTCTCCCGCAGCGCTGGGGAATCTTGGAAGCCTCGCGCCGGATCTCCGCGGTGCGATCCCGGTCCCACGCTCGTTCCCAGGCGATGCGGGAGAGACCCGCGCCGGTGCGTGATCTTGAAACGCGGTACTCTAAGCGCATCGCAGCTTGGTCTCAGCTTTTGCCTGAATTACAGAAAGAGGAAATGCAATGAAGAATCTTTATGTCGGCAATCTGCCCCACAGTACAACCGAGTCGGAGTTGCGAACCGTTTTCGAACCTCACGGTGCGGTCGAAAAGGTCAGCATCGTGACCGACCGCGAGACGGGTCGCGCGCGCGGTTTTGCGTTTGTGGAAATGACCAATGACGGTGAAGCTGAGAAGGCGATCGCCGCGCTGAATGGAACTGAACTGGGGGGACGCACCTTGACGATCAACGAGGCCAAGCCCAAGTCGGATCGGCCAAAGGGCGGTGGACAGCGCTTTGGCGGCGGTGGAGGGGGACGGGGACGCGATGACTACCGTGGCCACGCGCGCCAACCGCGCGAGCCCCGCTGGTAGCTTTTCCGGCGTGCCCGGGATCCAGCCCAAGGCGGCAGCTCGCCAGCGAGCAATAGGAAAAGAATAGATATTGGGAGATTGAAATGCCACGAGGCCGATCAACGTTTAACAAGCGTCAGAAAGAGCAAAAACGGCAGCAGAAACAGCGGGACAAGGCGGAGCGCAGGGTCCAGCGCAAGCAGGAGAAGCCGGAAGGCAGCCTGGATAGCGCGGACGAGATGCAGGAGTTGCGCGAACACGCTGCCGCCCAGGCAGCCCTGTTCAACATTGGATCCGACGAGCCGAGCGCGGTCGAGCTATCGGTGCCGAACCACAAGGGCACCGATCAGTAACTGCCTAACAGCCCGTGGTGCAAATAAGATCCGTATCAGGGCATGCCTTCAGGCAAGCCGAAGTCCTGCTTTATGAACACGCCTTCAGGCGCTGGATTTCGGCGCTCGAGTCTCACCGCGGACTGTTCAAGAGAATGGCCGGAGCCTTGAGCTCCGGCGCTCTCATTCCTCTTCTAGACAAAAACTTCGCCCGGCAGTGCGGTCAGCGTCCGGCTGGCTAGAGTGTTCTGAATCACGCGCTTCGGGCGTTCCTCGGCGGCCGGATCCATTTGCTTGCGTTCGATCCGCAACTGCAGCGTGCGTTCGATCTGCCGCAACTCTAGAACCTCCGCCCCGGCGGCCAACGTCGAAGCGAGGCCTTGCGCTCCAGCCCGCCCGGTGCGGCCCACGCGGTGGATGAAGTCCTCGGCCATCTTGGGCACGTCGTAGTTGATCACGTGGGCAACGTCGTCCACGTGCAAGCCACGCGAGGCGATATCGGTTGCCACCAGCACCTGGAAGCGGCCTTCCTGAAATCCGCTCAATGCGCCGCTCCGCTGCGCTTGCGTGCGGTCGCCGTGAATCATGGCGGCGTTGAACCCGTCCCGCACCAATTCTTTGGCAAGCCTTTGCGTGCCGCGCTTGGTGCGAGTGAAGATCAGCGTCTGTCCCTCTTCCTCATAGAGCAATTGTCGAAGCACGTCCATCTTCTCCCCCGGACGCACCTCGTACGCTTTCAGCTGTACACTCTCCACCGGCTTGAGCACCGAGCCCAGGGCTATGCGCACCGGTTCGCGCATGTAGTCATTCACCAGCCTGGCAACGGACTGCTCCATGGTCGCTGAGAAACACAGCGTCTGCCGGTTCTGTGGCAGTACCGACAAAATACGCTGGATCGAGGGCAGAAAGCCCATATCCAACATCCGGTCCGCTTCGTCGAGTACGAGTATCTTCACGTACCGCAGGTCGACCACTCTCCGATCGATGAAGTCCTGCAGCCTTCCCGGCGTAGCAATGACCAGTCCGGAGCCCGCGCGCAAACTGTGAATTTGTGCCTTCTCCGATGCGCCGCCGATCACCAGCGCCGCTCTGGGCGCGGCCTTGCTGCGCAGCTTCTCGTATTGTTCGTGGACTTGCATCGCCAGTTCTCGCGTCGGCAGCAAAACCAGGGCGCGAATCTGACGCGACGATTCGCGGTCCAGCATCTCGATGATCGGAATCAGAAACACAAGCGTCTTGCCGGTGCCGGTTTGCGCCGTGCCGATCACGTCTTTGCCCTCAAGGCAAGGTGGAATCGCACGCTCCTGAATGGGTGTGAGGTTAAGGAATTGAGCTGCCGCCAGCTTCTGCTGCAGCGCAGCAGACAGGGGCAGTTCCGAAAATGTCGTCATTTAGATTGTTTTCTTTCTGGAGGGGCTTGTTGTCACACACTCAGACACACGTCTGGAGTTTCCATGCCGCTCACATTCAATTTTAGATTTGGCGCTGAACGAAACGGCGGGCAGGAAAGGCGGAGATGAATCTGATCCAACGAAGGACCACCGCGTGACGAGCAAACCGTGGCAATAGCGTCACGAGTAGTATAGCAGAACTCGGTGCCGTCGCCGGTTACTTCAGTCATGCCCCACTTCGGGGTCTCGTTTGGGCCCGGCGGTCGCGGAATCAAGGCCAGTCAGCAAAACCAGGGCGAGAAACACTCCCGGTTTCGCATGCCCCCGCGCAAATGTAGAATCAGCGATGTCAGAGCACCGTCAGTTTCGGTGATTCGCCAAGGCTGAATCGCTGGAAATCATATCCATGGAAGTTCTCCAAAAGCTTTTCGAGCAGCATTTCCACACCCCGGCCGGGCGGATGCAGCCGTTGCAGGGCGAACTGGGCGGGTCTGGGCGCAAGATCATCCGGCTGGCCGGCGAAAAATGCAGCGCCATTGGCATCCTGTATGGCGTTCGGGAAGAGAACGTCGCTTTCCTGGAATTCTCCAGACATTTTCGCCGGCACGGTCTGCCGGTGCCCGAAATTTATGCTGAAGACTTGAGCCACGGCGCGTATCTGGAAGAAGACCTGGGGGACACGACGCTGTTTGAGTTTCTCTCGGAGAATCGCGCCGGGGAGAACATTACTCCCCCAGCGGTGGAAGCATATCGCAAAGTTGTGGCTGTGCTACCGCGCCTTCAGATTGAAGCCGGCCGCGATCTGAATTACAAAGTGTGCTATCCGCGCGCCAGCTTCGATCGCCAGTCCATCGCCTGGGACTTGAATTATTTCAAGTATTACTTTCTGAGGCTCGCCGGTATCCCCTTCAACGAGCAGGCGCTGGAAGACGATTTCAGCCGCTTGACGAAGTTCCTGTTGAGCACCGGCCGCGATTACTTTCTCTATCGCGATTTTCAATCCCGCAACGTCATGTGGCGCGACGGCCAGCCGTTTTTTCTGGACTATCAAGGCGGCCGCAAAGGCGCGTTGCAATATGACATCGCTTCTCTTTTGTACGATGCCAAGGCCGACCTGCCGCCGGAACTGCGCCAGCAGCTGCTCGATCATTATCTCGGCCATGTTTCCGCCTTGATCGAGCTTTCCCGCGAAACCTTCATGCAGCACTACTATGCCTACGTTTACGTCCGCATTATGCAGGCGTTGGGCGCTTATGGCTTTCGCGGTTTTTATGAGCGCAAGGCCCACTTTCTGCAAAGCGTGCCGTACGCGCTGAAGAACCTGCGCTGGCTGCTCCACAATGTGGAGTTGCCCGTCGCGCTGCCGACGCTCACTGATGCGTTCAGAAGCATGCTGGCGTCAGAAAAGTTGGAGAGTCTGGCTCCCGAATCCGACCATCTGATCGTCCGGATTTTCAGTTTTTCCTTTCACCGGGGCCTGCCGCACGACGAGACCGGGCATGGCGGCGGATTCGTCTTCGATGGCCGCAGTCTTCCAAATCCGGGCCGCGAAGAGCGCTTCAAGACTTTAACGGGTAAAGACGCCCCGGTGATCGATTATCTGGATCGGCAGGAGAGCGTGCATCAGTTTCTCGCCAGCGCCGCCTCGCTGGTGGAGGCGAGCGTGAGCGATTATCAGCGTCGCGGCTTCAAGAACTTGATGGTGTCGTTCGGCTGCACCGGTGGCCAGCATCGTTCCGTCTATCTGGCAGAGCAATTGGCGAAGCGTTTGCGCGGCAGCCACGGGGTGGAGGTGGTGGTGCGGCATCTGGGGCTGGAGAGTCTGGACCAATGAAGGTCATAACATGAAAGCGATGATCCTGGCTGCCGGCCTGGGCACGCGCTTGCGGCCCCTCACCGATGATCGCCCCAAGGCGCTGGTGGAAATCGCCGGCCGTACTCTGCTGGAGATCACGCTCTCCCGCCTGCGCGCCTTCGGGGTCCGCGAGGTGATCGTCAACGTCCATCACTTCGCCGACATGGTCGTCGATTATCTGAAGCAGCACGATCACTTCGGCATGCGCATTGAGGTCTCGTGCGAGGAAGTCTTGCTCGACACCGGCGGCGGCCTGAAAAAGGCTGCGTGGTTTTTTCTTGAGGATCCCAGCGGGCTTGACGAACCATTCCTTCTGCACAATGTCGATGTCCTCAGCGAAATCGATCTCCAGCGCATGGTGCAGTTTCATAAGGAGCAGCAGGCTCTCGCCACCCTAGCCGTGCAGGACCGCGAGACGTCTCGATACCTGCTCTTCGACAAGCTTCAGCTTTGCGGCCGGCGTTCCGGGCGCGATCAGAAAACTGAATCTGCTCCATCTTCCCAGCCCGTCAAGGCGCTGGCATTCACCGGCATCCACGTAATTTCGCCTCGTCTTTTGACGATGCTGACGGAGGAAGGCGGTTTCTCCATCATCCCTTCCTATCTGCGTCTTGCTGCCCGCGGAGAAAAAATCGTCGCCTTTCGCGCCGATGAATACGATTGGCGCGATCTCGGCAAGCCGGAGAATGTGGCGCAGGCGGCGCGGGATTTGAAGCACAGAGTCCTTCTGTAGGAGCCAAAATCATCGGCACTGAATCCTCCCGAGCCCGGAAGCGTGCCATTCCCACTAGAAGCCATCTCATAAGTCCGTTTTGAAGGGGCGCGGCTTCAGCCGCGCCGTCCGACGCCGCTAAACATCGGGGCTTTAGCCCCTGCGGGAAGATTCGGTTCACAGCTTTGGTCCATTATGAGATAGCCTCTAGCGATCCGGCGATCGTCCACTCCTACGCCAACGACACCCGCAAGACGCCGGCGCCGCGGATTTCGCTGTTCTTCAGTGCTCGCAAGGCCTGATTGGCCTGGCCGAGATCGAAGACCTGAATTTCGGTCTGGAGCGGCACTTCGGCGGCGAGTTGCAGAAACTCGCGGGCATCTTGCCGGGTGCTATTGGCAACGCTGCGGACGGTCTTCTCGTGATAGAGGAGCGCGTAGTCGAGCGCGGGGATCTCGGACATGGTGATGCCGGCGAGGGCAAGCGTGCCGGCTGGGCGCAGGACGCGCAGGGCCTGCGGGACAAGGCTCCCAGCAGGCGCAAAGATGATGGCGGCGTGCAGGAGTTCGGGTGGGGTGTCTTCGGCGCGGCCGGTCCAGACAGCGCCGAGTTCGCGGGCGAGCGCGCGATGGGATTCGCTGCGAGTGAAGACGAAGACGTTCGATTTCTGATAGCGCGCGAGTTGGATCACGAGATGGGCTGAGGCGCCGAAGCCGTAGAGGCCGAGGTTTTCGCCGGGGCGCACGCCGGCGAGACGGTAGGAGCGGTAGCCGATGATGCCGGCGCAGAGCAGCGGAGCGGCGTTTTCGTCGGAGAAGGCGGGCGGGATGGGATAGCAGAAGTCGGCCGGCACAACGGTCGATTCCGCATAGCCGCCATCCACGTCGTAGCCGGTGAACTGGGCGCTGGGACAGAGGTTCTCGAGTCCGCGGCGGCAGAATTCGCAGGCGCCGCAGGCGGAGTGAAGCCAGGCGATGCCAACCCGGTCGCCTTCTTTGTGGCTGGTAACGCTGGCACCGAGGGCGTCGATGCAGCCGACGACCTGGTGCCCGGGAACGACCGGCCGCCTGTGCGGTGGGAGGTCGCCCTCCACGGTGTGCAGGTCGGTGTGGCAAAGCCCGCAGGCGTGGACCTTGACACGCACGTCGCCAGGGCCGGGTATTGGAATGGGGAGGTCGGCCTCACGAAGAGGATTCTGTTCGACCGGGCTAGCGTGCTCGAGAATGAAGGCCCGCATGAGGACATTGTAAGGCTCTGGGCTCTGGGCTCTGCAAGCAAGACCTAACCGCCAAGAGCGCAAAGGATTCGCAAAGGCCGCAAAGAAAAATACTCTGGAGGCGGATTCAACTTACGTTGCTTCCGGGGCAGGGAGCGATCTGAAATTGCCGAGGAATACTTCCCTTTCGGTCAGGCCTTCGCATTGTTTATCGAGCGCTGCGTACTCGACGTGGAGATCCTGCTTGAGGCGCTGGAATGCTTCGCGGGAGGTCCAATGATCGAGAGTGAGATAACGTCCGGGGCGGTCGAGGTCACGGATCAGCTCAGTTCCGCGATAGTCGGGGCTTTGGCGGAACAGTTGGGCCCAGGCGCCGTCGGGTCCGTAAATACTTTCGAAGGCGGAGACGGCTTCTGGTTTGACCTGGAATTCCCAAACAGCAGTAAAACTGGCCCCATTCATGATCCCAGGATTGTAACGGTGATGGGCTCGATCCGCTGTCAAGGTCCCGGGCTGACTCCGTAGCAATCCAGTACATCCCGCAGAGTCACGATCCCTACAAGCTGATGGACATCCGCGCGGCTCACGACCGGCAAGATTTCCACGTGGTTCGCTTCCATACGCTCGAGCGCGAGATCCAGTCCCTGGTCGGCATGGACGTGCGGGAAGGCAGGCGCACCGAGGATCGCATCCAAATGCTGGGTGCCATCTTCCGCAGCCGCTCGTTCGAGCGTCGAAAGGCTGATCAGGCCGACTACACCTCGCTGATTCGTCACCAGCCAGGTTCGGAATTGACTCGAGCGAACTCGTGGCAGGGCCTCTTGAACCGTAATGTCGGCCGGTAATGACTCGATCGCCGGGCGCAGCACTCGCATCACCCGCCGCTGGCCACGTCGCTGGCGCACTTCCGCCGTCGGCAAGTGGATGCCGTCCTGCACTGCCAGGGCTTCGTAGATCGGCTTCCGCTGCAGTCGTGATGAGATGAAAAGGCTCACCAGGTTTGCAATCATCAAGGGGACAATCACGGCGTAGTCCTGCGTCATCTCGAATATCATCAGGACGGATGTCATCGGGGCACGGACGATGCCGGCGAAGACGGCGCCCATTCCGACGAGCGCGTAAGCCCCGGGCGTTCCGGTGTAGGCGGGCAATAACCGGTGCGCCACGGTGCCAACTGTGCCGCCCAGCATCGCTCCGATGAACAGCGACGGGCCAAAAATACCGCCCGCGTTGCCGGATGCGTAGCTGGTGGTGACGGTGATGAGCTTGAGAGCGACCAACAACGCCATCAGCTTGAGCGCCATGTTTCCGTTCAGGGCGTCGCCGACATAGCCGTAGCCCACACCTAGCACCTGCGGCACGAACCATCCGATCAGGCCTACCAACAGGCCGCCCACCAGGGGGTTGCACCACGCTGTCGTCGCGGACAAACGAAGAAAGCGCACCCGCATACCGAGAAGGAGTTTTGTGAAGGCCACCGAAACCAGCCCACCGGCAATCCCCAGGACCGCATAAATTGCGAACTCCAGCGGGTGCACGAGTTGATATTGCGGAACCTTGAACAGAGGGTTGTTGCCCAGCAGCAACCGGAGGACCATCCATGATGCGGCGGAGGCGAGAACCACCGATCCGAGCATGGGCGCGTGCAGGTCTCCGACAATTTCTTCGAGCGCAAACAGGACTGCCGCGAGAGGCGTGTTGAACGCGGCGGCTATCGCGGCCGCGGACCCGACCGGAATCAGCGCCTTCACTTTTTCGGCACTCAATCCAAGATTGCGCCCCAGTACCGAAGCGATGCCCCCACCAACCTGGACGGCCGGCCCCTCGCGTCCCAGGGGGATTCCGCTGGCAAGGGTTGCCGACGTGCAGAAAAACTTCCCGAGCACGGTGCGCAGCGTGATACGGCCTTCGCGGGCGAACAATGCCGCTTTGGTCTGCGGAACGCCGCTGCCTCGCGCGTCGGGGAAGTAGCGATACAGCAAGTAACCGATTCCCAACGAGCCCGCGACCGGAAAAAGCAGGCGCCGCCACGCCGCGCCCCCCGGGGGATACAACCGCATGCCCAGTCGCTCGGTCAACACGATGAAAGCGACGACCGCCAGGCCCGTCAAGGCGCCAATCACCAGCGCCAGGATGAGGAATACCTGTTCCTCGCGTTCCTGCAGTTTTACCACTCGATGTAAGAGCGGGGTTCTCCACCAGCTCGCGCTGGCGCCTGCACTGCTTTCACTCATCTCCAGGGGCAGATCCTCCTTATGAGCATATTCTATGAGCGACCCACGGATCGCAGCATACGGATGAAATGCCGCGCGTCGGCGGCTTCGGGTACAATCCTTCCTCTGCATGAACCGCGAATATCACAAGAACTACAGCCATGAATTGCAGCGCGATATGGAAGCGCTGGTCTTCGGGCACGCCGGGCAGCCGCTGCTGGTGTTCCCGACCTCGAGGGGGCGTTTCTTCGAGTACGAGGATGCCGGCATGATCCGAGCCTTGGCGCCAAAGATCGACGAGGGGCAGCTGCAAGTGTTCTGCCCGGACAGCGTGGACAGCGAGAGCTGGTACAACAAGGGCGCGCATCCAGGGGCGCGCATTTGGCGGCATGTACAGTACGAGCGCTACGTGATCGACGAGTTTCTGCCGTTCTTGAAATGGAAGAACTGGGCCCCGCAAATCGCGGTGACGGGCTGCAGTTTCGGCGGGTACCACGCGCTGAATTTTTCGATGAAGCATCCGGATGTAGTCTCGACGTGCGTGACCATGAGCGGGTCGTTCGACATCAAGCAGTTTCTGGACGGCTATTACGACGACAACTGCTACTTCAATCACCCGCCGGATTACCTCCCGCGGATGAGCGACGAGTGGTTCCTCAGCCGGTACCGGCAGATGAAGATTGTCCTGGGGACATCGGACTGGGACATGTGCCTGGATGCGAACGTGAAAATGGCGGGAATCATGCACGCGAAAGGGATCCCGCACTGGCTCGATATCTGGGGCGATAACAGCAAGCATGACTGGCCGCTGTGGCAGAGAATGGCAGGAAAGTACTTCTAGAACTGGTTTCACAAATCGGTTTCAGGAAGGGCACGGCTTCAGCCGTGCCGCCCGAGCCGCAAAAAATGCGGGCTTTAGCCCCTGAGGGCTGCGTTCTTAACACTCGAGAGCATTTTTGAAACCAACCATAGTAGCGTGAGGCGAGTAGCGAGTTGATGCACTTTGAAATACTCGCTACTCGCATGCTGGAGTTGAACTATGAAAAAGATTGGCATCATTTTCGGCATGGAGAACTCGTTTCCGCCGACGCTGGTGGAGAAGATTAACTCGATGAGCGTCGCGGACGTGACGGCGGAGTTTGTGAAGATCGGCGGCATCCGGATGGATGCGCCGAAGAGATACGACGTGATCATTGACCGGATTTCGCAGGACATTCCGTTCTATCGCGCCTACCTCAAGAACGCGATGCTGCACGGCACGATTGTCATCAACAATCCGTTCTGGTGGACGGCGGACGACAAGTTCTTCAACTATGCGCTGGCGCACAAGTTGGGAGTGGCGATACCGCCGACCGTGATTCTGCCGCATCAGAAGCATCCGCCGGATACGACGGACCAGTCGATGCGCAACCTGATGTATCCATTGAACTGGGACGAGGTGTTTGCCTATGTCGGCTTTCCGGCGTTCTTGAAGCCATACGCAGGCGGCGGCTGGAAGCATGTGTACAAGGTGCATTCTCCGGATGAGTTCTTTCACCACTACAACCAGACCGGCGATCTGTGCATGACGCTCCAGCACGGGGTGGAGTTTGAAGAGTATTTCCGCTGCTACGTGGTCGGCCAGGAGAAGGTGCATATCATGCGCTACGACCCCAAGGCGCCGCATCACGAACGATACGTGAAGGGGAATCCGGCGCCGTCGCCGAAATTGAAAGAGCGGGTCGAGAAAGACGCGCTGACGTTGTGCCGGGCGCTTGGGTATGACCTGAACACGGTCGAGTTTGCGGTGGAGGGCGGCGTGCCGTATGCGATTGATTTCATGAATCCGGCGCCCGATGCTGAGGTCACGTCGGTGGGGCAAGAGAACTTTGAGTGGATTGTGAATTCGGTGGCGGAACTGGCGGTGAAGAAGGCTTTGAGCAACGAGAAGCCGTTTGAAGAGATGCGCTGGGCGTCGTTTCTGAGCGGGCCCCGGTGGGTGGACATCCGCACGCCGAGGCCGAGGAAGAAGGTCGTGGGGAAGGGTTAGACCGGACGGGTCAGAGACCCGTCCCCACACACGATCCGCTATACTTGTAGGACTTCGGCCAGCGTCTCCCACCTGGCAGGGTTCTGGCGCCGCGATGAAACCATCCTTCACGCTCGGGATCGAAGAGGAATATCAGACGGTTGATCCGGATACGCGCGATCTGCGGTCGCACATTCACGCCGAGATCATCGCGAAGGGCAAGCTGCTGTTGCAGGAGCGGGTCAAGGCGGAGATGCACCAGTCGGTGGTGGAAGTCGGGACGTCGGTTTGCCGCAACATCAAGGAGGCCAGAGACGAACTGAAGAAGCTGCGCCGCGACATGATCCGGCTGTCGCGGGAGAATGGGCTGCGGCTGGCCGCCGCGGCAACGCATCCGTTTGCCGACTGGCGCCTGCAGGAAGTCACGCCCGACGAACGCTACAAAAACATTGTCGAGGACTTGCAACTGGTGGCGCGCGCGAACCTGATCTTCGGGCTGCACGTTCACGTGGGCATCGAGGACCACGAGACCGCCATCCAGCTGATGAATCATGCGCGTTATTTCGTGCCCCACCTGCTGGCGCTGTCGTCGAATTCGCCGTTCTGGCTGGGCATGGATACGGGCCTGAAATCGTACCGCTGCAAGGTGTTCGACAAGTTTCCGCGCACCAACATGCCGGACTATTTCCCAAGCTGGGGCGAGTACGACAATTACATCAAGCTGCTGATCAAGACCCACTGCATCGATAACGCGAAAAAGATCTGGTGGGACATCCGGCCTCATCCGTTCTTCAGCACGCTGGAGTTCCGGGTGTGCGACATTCCGATGCGGGTGGAGGAGACGATTGCGCTGGCGGCGCTCATCCAGGCGACGGTGGCGAAGCTCTACAAGCTCTACGCGGCGAACCAGGGATTCCGGCTGTACCGGAAGTCGCTGCTGATGGAGAACAAGTGGCGGGCGGCGCGCTACGGCATCAGCGGGAAGCTGATCGACTTCGGCAAGCAGACGGAAGTTCCGGAGCGCGAACTGATCGAAGAGTACCTGGAATTCGTGGACGACGTGCTCGACGAACTGGATTGCCGGGAAGAAGTGGGGCACATCCGCGAGATCATGAAGATGGGAACGGGCGCGGACCGGCAGTTGCGAGTGTACAGCGAAACCAGCGACATGAAAGCCGTGGTGGACTACATCATTGAAGAGACCAAGGTGGGCGTGGACGAAGTAAGCACGCTGCCTGCAGCCAAGGCCGTCTGATGAGCTTGATAAAGACCGCAGAAGAACAATCCAAACGACAACTGAACCAACTGCCCTTCGATCCCGAACTGACGCCGGGCGCGCGCAACGCAGTGCAGGTGTGCCTGCGGGTGCAGCAGAGCGAAAAGACCACGGTCATCACCGACGAGGTCAGCCTGGAGATCGCGGCGTCGCTGGTGCACGAACTGGAAAGCGTGGGCTGCCGGTACCGGACGTGGGTGCTGGAAGACGTGGCGCCGCGTCCGCTCACCGACTTACCACACCCGATCGCCGAAGACCTGGAGACCAGCCAGGTAAGCATCTTTGCCGTGCAAGCGCAGACGAATGAACTGAAGTCGCGTATGCAAATGACCGACATCGTGAACCGGCGAAAGATCCGGCACGCGCACATGGTCAACATCAACCGGCAGATCATGCTGGAGGGAATGCGCGCGGATTTTCTGAAGGTGGACCGGCTAAGCGTCAAGGTGGTGGAGCGCGTGCGCGTGGCAAAGCAGATCCGGGCGAAGACTCCCGCAGGCACGAATCTGGTGGCGGAGTTGAATCCGAATTACCGCTGGGTGAAGACGAGCGGCATTATCAGTCCAGAGAAGTGGGGAAACCTGCCCGGGGGAGAAATCTTCACGACGCCGGGAGAGGTGAACGGCACGTTCGTGATTGACGGCGTGGTCGGGGATTATCTGTGCGCGAAGTTCGGGAATCTGCGGGAGAATCCGCTGACCATCCAAGTCAAGGGGAATCGCGTGGTCGAGGCGCACTCGGCCGACCGCGAACTGGAGAGCGATTTCTGGAAGTACACGCACACCGACGAGAACAGCGATCGCGTGGGCGAGTTTGCCATCGGGACGAACATCGAGTTGAAGGACGTGATTGGGCAGATTCTGCAAGACGAGAAGTATCCGGGCGTGCACGTTGCGTTCGGAAACCCGTATGGGGCGCATACCGGAGCGGAGTGGTATTCGTCCACGCATATTGATGTGGTGGGGCGCAATTTCGATATCTGGGTGGATGGCGAGCAGATCATGCGGGGCGGGCAGTTCTTGATAGAAGCGTAAGAAAAACATGCGCGTGATCAAGACTATCGTTGTGGTGGCCCTGTTCCCTGTTGTTGGAATCGCAATCTTACTGGGATTGCTCTGGCTGGACCACAACAGGGAGACGACGCTACCCACGCCTACTGGCCCGTTCGCGGTCGGCCGCACGCAGTACGTTTGGAGCGACGCCGCGCAGGCGGAACCACTGGCGCCGCAGCCGGGTACCAAGCGGGAGCTTCTTGCCTGGATCTGGTATCCCGCAGCGCCTCGACAACCGTCTCAGACGGGCGACGATTACTTACCCGCACCATGGCGGACCGCTGTTGAACGCCAGAGCGGCGTGCTGCTCACGCAATTCCTGACGCGGGATTTGTTGCGGGTCCGCGCGCATAGTATTCGTGACGCGGAGGTATCGCCTCAGCATCGTTCGTATCCGGTGGTACTCATGAGAGCGGGACTTGCGGCCCTGACGACGAATTACACGACCCTTGCCGAAGACCTTGCGAGTCACGGCTATGTGGTGGTGGGTTTCGACGCACCCTATCGAAGCTTCGTGGTGGTGTTCCCCGACGAAAGGGTGATTGCGAGGGCACCTCAGAACAATGCTGACCTGGTCAGTGGGTCTCGGCAGGAGCAACTCGCCAACAAGCTGGTCCAGGCATGGAGCGCCGACATGGGCTTTGCACTCGATCAGTTCGAACGACTGAACACGTCTGATCCCTCGGGCAGGTTCCTGGGACGGCTCGATATGCAGCGGGTCGGAGTGTTCGGCCACTCGCTCGGTGGTGCTACAGCCCTGCAGTTCTGTCATGATGATTCTCGGTGCAAGGCGGGCATCGACGTGGACGGGGCTCCCCTCGGCAGTGTCATCACTGAGGGCGTCACTCAGCCGTTCATGTTTCTCTTGAGCGACCACGAAAGCGAGCCCGATGCGGAGACCCGCCCGGTCAAGGCGAACATCCACTCCATTTACGATCGGCTGCCCAGTGACCGCAGGTTGCTGATCATGATCCGAGGCGCGAGTCACTACATGTTCAGCGACGACGGAGCGATGTTGAAGAGTCCACTTGTAATGCGCGTGATGCGGACCTTAGGCATTGTGCGCCTCGATGGCCGCCGCCAAGTCGCTGTGACGGCGCACTACATCAGAACTTTCTTTGACGTATACCTGCAAGGAGCGCCTGCTTCGAAGCTCCAGAGCCAACCGGAGTATCCGGAGATCGAATACGTCCATTGAGCACGCTGTGCCGATGGCTCAAGTAGAGAGGGCGAAGCGAAGCGAGTCCCTGGGGAATCGACGTTCGGACAGCCAAAACGGAAATTTCGGGTAAGAGCCTTCGCCGCAGAGACGCAGAGGGCGCAGAGAAAAGAACAAGGTGCCGAGCATTTGCTCGGCCTGAACGGGCGAGGGTGCCCCGTACCCACACGTGCTTCGATGATTCCTTTCTATCGGCAAGCGTTCAACGAGGGCTTCACTCCTGAAAAGTACGACCGCCTCAAGCGCACGATGGCCGAGCGCTGCGGGATGGAAATTCCATTCCCCGTCTCCGAGACACCGTGCTTTTTCCCCGTGGCGCTGCTGGAGCGAATGGGGAAGGCCGGGAAAGAGCTGATCCGGCAGTTAGTCGAGAG
>JBAVUO010000077.1:0-6131 GCA_049696815.1 Terriglobales bacterium
AAGGCCACCCCTTCCCGCAACGACTTAGTCCCCACCCTCGCAAGACACTCTTCCCGCGTGCGGTACTCAATACCCGCCAACTTCCAGCTCCGAGCAAGCCCTTTTTCAACAACCACGCCTGTTAACGTCAACAATCGTTCTGGCAACTCCATGTCTGCGTTTTCTGCGTCCTCAGCGGTTCAGTCTCTCTGCTGTTCTCAGTTGACGTTAACCGTGAACAAAACGGAACCGAGGCCGGTCGAAGATGCGGTGACGGTCACCGTGCCGGTTTTTGTAGGGGATGTGTAGCGCGTTCCAGCGATTCCCTTCGAGTTCGTTGCCACCGGATCAGGCGAAAAGCTGCCTCCGGCGCCCCCGTCGTCGAAGGTCACTGAAATCCCCGGTACCGGATTGCCATACTGGTCTTCGACAATGACCTGCAACGGCTTCCGCGTGGCGGTTCCTGGCTTGACTGTCTGGTTGTTACCCGAATAGAGGATGAGGGCGGCAGCCGGCCCGGCCAGCACAGTTTCTTTGAAAACCACCGGAGTCAGTCCCGCCACGGAGGCGGTAATCCCAACCACACCCGATTTTGTACCGGTAGTGTACGAAGTGCTCGCAAAACCGGAAGAGTCCGTGGTGGCAGTCGGCGACGATAGCGTTCCGCCCGCGCCTCCGTCCGAAAAACTCACCAGGATTCCGGGAACTCCGTTGCCCGACGCGTCTTTGACTCTGACCTTTAACGGAAGGGGCAACAGCGATGTCACAGGTTGCTTTTGCGAATTCCCAGAGACGATCGCCAACGTAGCAGGGCTGCCCAGGGTTGCCGTTGCTACAAAGGTCGCGCTGGCGTAGCCGGGACTGGACGCTGTAATGGTGTAGGTCCCGGGTTTAGCTGGCAGAGTGTAGAACGTCGAGGCGGTCCCCGAGTTGTCGGTAATGGCGTGTGGGTTCGAGAACGAGCCAACCTTGCCGCTCGCGCTGAAAGTCACGGGAATGCCGGGAGTCAGAATCGGCTGGCCGGTGTAGGGATCCTGAAGCGCCGCCTGCAAAGCGACAGGCAGCTTTGTCCCAACGACTCCGGTCTGGTTGTTGCCACCCGCGGCCGCAATGACAGGCAATAGGCCGAAGACCGTTAACTGGGTTTTGCCGTTAACGTACACCCTGCCATCGGCCACGATCGGCATCACGAAGTGAACCCCCGGACCGAGCGCATCGCGTGAACCTGCCATCCCGTTGTCGTAAAGCTCTATGGCAAGATTGGTCGCGTCGAAAGCAAAAAGCCTCTTGGTGGGAAAGGTGGCGTACCAGAATATCCCATCACTCGCGCCATTGGAGGAGACAATGCCCCCCGTCGGATTGGCAGTCGCTTTCGGGGCTTGCGAGATCGGCTGCAAAGAAAGCTGGCCGTTGGTGAACGAGTACGCCATGACCGGCGTCTGCTCGGCCGCGACATAGACAGTGTTGTTCCAGTAAGTCAGTCCGGCGTGAACCTCGCCCAATACGGGAGCCGCCAGTTCCTGCGGGATCTGGGTGTCGCCGAAGGGATTGAACTGACCCAAATTGTCCTGGTCCAGCAGGTACATTGTTCCGTTCTTATCAACCGCGAGCGTGAAGTTGCCGGCGGGCCCTTCGGGCAAAAGTAGAACCTGGCCGGAACTAAGGTCGAGGTCGTTAATCTGCAGATACTGTTGGTTGTATGGAGTGAAGTAGTCCCCTAGGTTCAGGGCGCCAGGGCCCTGGCTGAGTTTAAGGACGCTATCTCCATAGTGGTTTCCACCGGTGTCCTCATCGAACAGACCATCCCCAGTACTAAAATAGACGTTCCCCGCCCCATCTCCCGCCAGTCCCGCGCCCGACATCCAGATCGCCGAAGCATCAACCCCGGGAGAATCGTTGAACGCCCCAACTTGTTGGAGCGTCCCGGCGTCGTATGCCATCACCCAGCCCATTTCGGTTTTGATGTTACAACCGGGGCTACCAAAGCCGATATAGACAATGCCGTTCTGTAACAATAGCCCGGGACGTTGCTGCTGGTATCTGTCTATGAAGGGATAAAGCTGGTTGTCGATTGTGACCGAGGCAATAACCGTGACTGGCCCGCCGAACAGTTCCTCTCCCGTGCCCAGATCCAAGGCATGGAGCTTATGAACATAGGTTCCATTCTCCTTGGTCATGGCCAGCACATAAATGGCATTCCTGGTCAGGTCAATGACCGGCGTGCCCTGGATGCCGAACTCCGTGTATCCGGTCACATTGCAGTGCTCATCCGCCAGCGGAACCGTGGTGATGCCATTCGCCGGATCAAGAAAATTCGCCTGCCAAAACGGCGCATTTCCCTGATTATTTTCGGCATCGAATGCGTAAACGCTGTCGTGCTGCGTGGCGACGTACACGACGTTGTGGGTGGAATTCGCCGCCGGAATGAAAACAGCCGGAACATAGAGCGGCTGGCCGGCCTCTTGTCCATCCAGATTTTGCGTGAAGAGCTTTCCGAATTGCCCCGCATTGACATTGGCGCGAGTCAGGATCGTTTCCTGAGTGTTTTGACCGGTGCGGGCGTTGTCGTAATGCTGTGTCAAGACGGCGGTCTGGCCGAAGGCCGGGAAAACGCAAAGCAGGAAAAAGAAAATTGCAGTGACGGTATGAGTGAACGGGTGCGCGTAGCTGAGCGAGCGGAAGACCCGTAAATCGCACGTTGTGATACGGCTGAAAGCCAGCGATCCAGCGCGGATGTTCCCGTTGAGAGCGTTGCAACGCATGTTACCTCCCAGAGCCTTGCTTTGACTGGAAACCAGTTGGGCTGGGGGAAGGCTCTACTTTCGGGCCGACAGTAGCTGCTTACGATATACCGGAGTGGCGCTGAAGGCAAGGATTCTGGCCGTGGCTAGTGGGTTGGTCTAGTTGCAACCAGGAAAAAAACGCGATCGGCCCGGACCGTCGTCAACTCCAGCAGGCTCCCCTCGACGCGCCAGTAAACCGGCGCGACGGGGCGTGTGCCGTCGTGTTTTGCGTTGGCCTGGGACAAGAAGCTCTCTCGCAGACAGCGCCTCCGGGCCGGAGGGCGGAATCTTTTATTTTAGCCAAACTGTCACCAAGCGCGAAGAAGAACCGTAAACCAAAGCAGCAGAGAGACTTCTTCCCCGCCAGCTTCACCCATGCCGCATGAGATCCCGGACTTTACATCCCCGTTTTGGCAAGGGCACGACTCGTCTGCAAGGCCCCTTTCCTCTTGACCGCTGAACTGCATGGGAGGACAATTTCTCTGTTCTCGACTGCCGCGAAACTCCCTTCCCTAATCGGTAGCCGAGCCGGGCCTTTTCCTCTACCCGATCCTCGAATCTGCGACGGATGGATCCTATGAAGCGCGCCTGTACAACGGCAGCCGTTCTTGGGGTTCAAAAAGGAAATTCTGGATGAAGTCAAAGAGGAGATTCGCGATGAAACATATTCGGTTAATGGTGATGATTGCCTTCACAACAATGAGCTTAGCGGTTGAAGCGCAGATCCAGCACATTGTGGTGATCATGAAAGAGAACCACTCCTTCGATAACTATTTCGGCCAGTTTCCCGGAGCGAACGGCGCAACCAAAGGCGACACCAAAACTCAATCCGGTATCTCGCTGACACCAATGAGCAACACTCCAAAGAACTGCACGCATTCCTGGATGAATGCTCACCAAGACATTGACAACGGCAAGATGGATGGGTTCTATCAAGTCTGCCGGAATACCTATAACGCTTACGTTCAGGCCCAACCGTCGCTGATTCCGAACTATTGGGCCTACGCGCAGACTTACGCTCTGGCTGACAACTTCTTCGCGCAGCTTGCCGGGCCCACCTTTCCCAACCGCATGTATGAGTTCAGCGAGAGTTCGGGGAATTCGATCGGTATTGCGATCAACGTTTCGAACGTACGGCTATACGGCCGAGGCTGCGATGCCGCAGCGCGGGGGGCCACAGTACTCTCGATCAACCCAACAACCGGAAAAACTTATTTCCAACCGCCCTGTTTCACCATGGCTACTATGGGTGACCTGCTCGATGCGGCTGGGATTACGTGGCGGATTTATGCCCCACAACCAGGAGACAAGAAGGGCGGCTATGAATGGAACTTCGGCAGCTACTATGACAACTTGTGGTACGGAACACAGCGCAACAACGACGTTCCGGTCAGCCAGTTTTGCAGCGATGCGGCCAACGGTCAGCTGCCCCAGGTGAGCTGGATCACGCCGCCGGGATATTACAGCGAGCATCCAACTGCCTCGATTTCCAACGGGGAAGGCTGGACCGTGCAACAGGTCAACTGCATCATGCGCAGCCCTTATTGGTCTTCCAGCTTGATTCTGGTGACGTGGGATGATTGGGGCGGGTTTTACGATCATGTCGTGCCGCCGACGGCGGACTTCTTTGGGTACGGTCTGCGGGTTCCTTTGCTCGTGATCTCCCCCTATGCCAAGCCGGGATACATCGGCCATCAGCTCTATAGCTTCGACTCGATGAACAAGGAAGTCGAAACCGTCTTTCAACTGCCGTGTCTGCTAACTGATTGCAACGCCTCAGTGAATGATCTCAGCGACATGCTTACGACGGTCCCCTCGGCACCAATGAAAATGCTTATGCCCAGGCCGTATGTGAAACAGAAAGGTCTGGTGATCGATGGGGTCGCTGAGAAGGATGACGACGATTAGGCACCGAACCCGAGTACGAGTTGGCGCTGCTAGTCGCCACGTGCGGCTTGCGCATCAGCGAAGCCCGAATCCGTCCACTCATGGACAGGGTGTCGGCGTCAGTCAGAAATAGGAAAATGCAATCGTCTACACCGTTATCGTTTTCACGGCTGTAATTATCCCGCTCCGTCCCGCGTGGGGCCGCAGAGTGTTTTGGCAAAATCTAGTGCCTATCTTTCTGCTCCACGTGCTTGCGGTTGTCGTCATCGAGCAGAGTCTGCCTCCGGGCAGCAGGGGGCCTCATGGCCTTCCGTTAACCGCAGCCGGAATGGCGGAAGCGGTTCTCATTGGTAGCGTGCTGTGGAAGAGGTCGATGCGGTCCAATTCTCGCCTTCTTTGAGTCATGCACTCACGAGTCGATGTTGTTGGCGTGACATCGCGATTACACCAACAACCCGAGAAAAAGCATTCCTTTTCCGCTTCTCTGGGTGCCGGGGGAATCTCCGGGGCCATTTTCTGGCAGGATTGCCGAGGGTGTATCGTTAAGAGGTGGTCAGGGACACACTCGCGACATGATGAAAAAGCTCCGATTCCTGGTATCTCTTCACACCCGCGAGAACGATTTCCAAGTGGCACAAGCCCAATCCGCAAAAGATAGCGCGCGCAAACTGGGGAGCGATGCGGAGATCGTCTTTGCCGATGACGACGCGGTGAATCAGAGCACGCAACTTCTAAAGGCAATCCAAAAGCCGGTTGAGTCCCGACCCGATGCGATTGTGGTGGAACCGGTTGGGAGCACGGCCATGCCTCAGGTGGCCCGGGCTGCCAGCGCCGCCGGAATCGGCTGGGCGGTCCTGAACCGGAGGCCGGATTATTTGTCGAATCTCCGCCTGGCGGCAACCGCACCAATCTTTGCTCTCAGTTCCAATCACTTCGAGATTGGATGTATTCAAGGAAGACAATTCGCAGCGTTGCTGCCCGGAGGCGGTTCTGTTCTGTACATTGAAGGACCTTCGCAGAGTGCCTCGGCCCAAGAACGTACATCCGGGATGCTGAAGACGAAACCGTCGAACATTCAAGTGGCTATGCTGAAGGCACGGTGGACAGAGCAAAGTGCCGGGCGGGCTGTGCAGTCCTGGCTGAAACTGGCTACTTCACAAAGCGCGTCAATTGACCTGGTCGGCGCGCAGGATGACTCGATGGCCATGGGCGCTCGCAAAGCTTTTCAGGAGATTACCAACGAAGCAGAGCGTTCGCGATGGCTGAGCTTACCATTTACCGGATGTGATGGTCAGCCGGCGACGGGCCAAGCCTGGGTACGCGAAAAATGGCTCACGGCGACGATTCACATTCCACCGCTTACGGGACAGGCGATGGAGATTCTCGCAAAAGCCATTCAGGACGGAACCGAACCGCCTGAATATTCCTTCACCACGTCCTTCTCGATGCCTCCTCTCGAATCATTGGTTCCGCGAAACCCAT
>JBAVUO010000078.1:0-97046 GCA_049696815.1 Terriglobales bacterium
ACAGGTCTCTGGGAGAACGGACACCGAGTGAGTTCGCTTGTCAGATCGCTCTGAATGGCGATCTGCCAAGCTCACAAGCTGCCGAAAACTCACCTTGAAAGTGTTATAGGAAAAGGGGACCGGTCAGCGCGATGAAGGTGTTGACGAGGCGCTGTGCTTGCGAGAGCGGAGCGGGTTCCTGCGGCGGTACGGCGGCGGTGGTAGCCATCGCTTCTCCTTGAACAGGGGCATATTGTAGTTTCGTTCGCGCGCCGGGACAACAGGTTAAACAAGGAATTATTGAGCCGCGATTTCGGGCGTGGCCGCGAGAAGACTGCTGGTGTAGGCGTGTTGGGGCTGGGCGGTGATTTGCGCGGTGGGGGCAACTTCGACGATCTGGCCACGATGCATGACGGCGATGCGGGTCGAGAGATAGCGCACGACCGGCATGGAGTGCGAGATGAACAGGTAGGTCAGTCCGAACTCGCGCTGCAACTGGCGGAGGAGATTAACGATCTGGGCGCCGACGCTGACGTCGAGGGCGGAGACGGGTTCGTCGGCCACGATGAATTTGGGACGGAGTGCCAGGGCGCGGGCAATCCCGATGCGCTGGCGCTGGCCTCCGGAAAATTCGTGGGCATAGCGGCGGAGGGCGGAATCGTCCATTCCCACCGCGCGGAGTAACTCCGCGACGCGCAGGCGGCGGGCTTCGCGGCTGAGACTTTCATGGATGATGAGAGGTTCGGCGATCACGTCTTCCACGCGGAAGCGGGGATCGAGAGAACCGAACGGATCCTGGAAAATAATTTGCATTTCACGGCGCAGACGGCGAAGTTCGGCGCCGGTGGCGTGGTGGAGATCCTGGCCCTGGAAGCGGATGGTTCCCGAGGTAGGCTCGATGAGGCGGAGGATGAGCCGCCCGAGCGTGCTCTTGCCGGAACCGGATTCGCCGACCAGACCGAGGGTTTCGCCCTCGCGAATGTCGAGCGAGACATCATCCACGGCGCGGACAGTGCCGCGCGAACGGGCTCCGAAGGCCGACTCGGACAGATCGAAAATCTTGGTCAGGTTGCGGACTTCGACCAGGGTCACGGGGAAAGAGTAGCAGCGGATAGTGGATAGTGGATAGTGGCCCGGAGTCTGAACCGTGGTTCGGCTGTTGACATCCTAGTGGGTGGATGGGACGGGGCGGGGAGGAGAATGTCAACCGGGGCGGAACCTGCCCCTTGCGGTGGAGTTTTGGGCGCGCTGGTTCGCGACCCAGGTTAGGTCACTGCCGTTCAAACTGGCGCTGGTTACAGAGTCGAGTGACAGTCGGTAGCAATTCCCCGGCTGCTCCAGCTTTGGGTATGAGCGCATCGACCAGCTTGTGAGTCTCCTCCGGGATTTCACTGCCGGAAAACATGACAACCAGAGTCTCCGGTCTGATACGCCTGATCGCAAGAGCGACCTGGCGCCCATTCATTTCTGGCATCTGGTAATCGAGAAGCACTGCGTCAAAGCTGGACATCGTCGCAAGTCTCAGTCCTAGTCGCGGGGATACGGCGGTAACGACATTGAATCCCGATCTTTCGAACAGCGATTTCTCGTACTCCAAAATCGCCTGACTATCATCGATACAGAGGAGCGATCTCCTTGATCCTCGACACGCTCGAGCCATTTGGAACCTCCAACAAATGGGCAGCCCTGCCTACGGGGAGGGTGACCTAGGTGTACGAACACGGCAGAGCTGCCCTTCCATTTCCGCACGGCGGAAAACCAAACCGAATGTTCGACTCGCAACTCCCCTTTCCATCACGCGTCATCCTGGCCTACACGATGTGGATGTTCGCCGAGAGCCATTGCTTCGGCACCGATTGAAAAATTAGTTCACCTTGGGCAACCGTGAACTCCATTCCGCAACGCGAGCACGTAAACTCCCAATCTTCCTGGTGGCCGGGCCCACTGCTGCCAGCTGCCCTGTACTCAATGACGAGCGAACTGCACTCGGGCACGGGACAGCTGGAAGCGGCCGCAACTACGTCATCGCGCTCCTCCCCGTCATATGCCATGGCGAACTCTTCTGGAGGAAACAGCCTTCCTTTATCGAGATGACGAAACGACGCGGAACCTGAAGGTTTCGCACACTTGGCAAGCATCGCCACACTCCTGCCACTTAGACCTCCACAAGCTGCTCCAGCGCGGGCTTGTTGTGGATGATCAAAGTAGAGCCCTTCAATTCGACGATGTCTTTTTTTCTAAGTTCTGTCAGTGCGCGTGTTACCGTTTCCCGGCTGGTACCCGTCAGCTGAGCAATGTCTTCATGGGTCAGCGCGAGCTTGGCGCGGACTACTCCATCCGTGACAAATCCGTCCGACGCCGATGCGAGCAGGAATTTCGCGACCCTCCAGGCGACTGGGTGTGACATCCCGATGGAGCGGATCGCATCATATGCGTACTGACAGTCACGGCTGATGTGCTGAGCGGCCTGCAGACAGGCATCGCTGTGTTGTTTGAGGAGCCGAAGGAAGTCTTCCCGGTGCACAAAATTCAGTTGGCAGGGCTGCATCGTCTCCGCGGTCAGCTCATAAGGCTTCCCTGCAACCACTGCGTCTAAGCCGAGAACTTCTCCCGGCTTCGCGATCCGCAAAATGAAGGTCTTTCCGTCACGCGAAGTGGTAGAGAGCTTGGCCTGCCCCTGGCAAAGCATGAAGATTCCACGCGGGGTTTGTCCTTCAACAAAGATGACCGCACCTTCGGGAAAAACCGCGGCAAGTTTCATTTGGTTAAAAGCTTTCAGAGATTCTGGCGAGAGGGCGCAGAAGAAATTGTCGGATTGCAGGTGACAGGTAAGACATTCAGCCGGCAGACCGTAGGGCGAGTTCATGGATGCTCCTCACCTACCCGGGGGAAACCTCTCATCGTCGTCGACGCGGATCGTCCGCTTCGGCGTCCGATAGGATCGGCCCACTTGAGCCTCCCAATGCGGGTAGCCCAGCCTCGCCGTGGAGAAGGGAGATCACGGCGCAATAAGGCTGAGCTACCGCACTTGGCCCGCTTCCAGTTGCTTTAGACAACCCCAACATCCCTTGGAGAATTTCCAAATATTTTGCCGGGATGCCCTGGCCCTGTCTGTTCAAAATTGCACACTATTACTCATCCAGGTGTTTGGGCGTGTTTGGGCGGAGTGCCAGGATTGCTTTCTGGACGCTAAGTGCCGGTTGCGCATCGTGATTCTCGCAAGATCTCTGTGAATGCGACGAATCGGTACGCGCTATACGGCGCGCCTGCGGCGCCCAGCCGGTTGACGGTAGTGCTACAGTTTGCAAACTGTAGCACTACCCGGTTGACAATGGATTGGCTTTTTTCATACAAATAAACCAAGAGTCAGAAACGTGTCTGTGGGGCCTAACAATTACACAAGAGACGCTTCTTGAGGTCGCCATGTCCCATCGCAAAGGGCGAAAATTTGATGTCCATAACTTCCTTTCCAGGACCGGCCTCGGAAGAACCATCCTGCAATATCCCGCGAAAAGCGCGATCTTCGCCCAGGGAGATCCGGCTGATGCGTTGTTCTACATTCAGAAGGGACGGGCGAAACTCACCGTCGTGTCCAAGCAGGGCAAAGAGGCGACCGTCGCGCTGCTGGCGAGAGGCGATTTTGTGGGAGAGGAGTCGATCACTTCCGACCATCCTCTGCGGACAACATCTTCGGTCGCCGTTACTGCCTGCTCGGTACTCAGAATTGAAAAGAAGGTGATGCTCGATGTGCTGCACAAGGAACACGCGTTTTCGGATCTGCTGGTCACGGCTCTAGTCGTCCGGAACAGCCAGATTCAGGCGGACCTGGTCGATCAACTCTTTAACTCCGCGGAGAAACGGCTGGCCCGGGCCCTTTTGCTGCTTACTCGTTTTGGCAAAGAAGACAGATTGGAACCTGTGCTCCCGAAGATAAGCCATGAAGCCTTGGCTGAGATCGTCGGCACCACGCGAGCGCGAGTTAGTTTCTTCATGAATCGATTCCGGAAGATGGGCTTCATTGACTACAACGGGGGGCTGGAAGTCCGCAGTACTCTGCTGGACGTCGTGCTACACGACTGAGGGTCGGCCCGGTGACGGGCGTCACAGACTGGTGCGCCGCATCAGACTAGAGTTACAGGTTACCTAGTGACCGATAACCATTGGCATCCCAACCGTTCATCAGAAACGAGGGATGCCATGTTATTTTCCCCTCCGAGTGCAAGCGGCAAGTCCCTGCTAACCGACGAGTAGTCCGGAAGGTTCCGGAAGCGAGAGCGGCACGTCCGGCCGTATCGAAAATCACTTTTCACCGCCCACGGCCCGGCTGAAAGCCGCGCCGTTTCAAAGCGGGCGATTTAAGAGACGGACTTTTGACTCAGGGCGCTAGAAAACCTTCACCCTGAAGGTCAGATACTTCTTGGGATTCTCGCGGATGGATTTGACCAGCTCGCGGGTTTCCACCAGCATCTGATTACTGTTGTTGTAGAGTGCGGGATCTTTGAAGAGCAGTCCAACCGAGCCCTCGCCTTTTTGCAAGCGATCGCTCAACTCCGCCAAGTTGTTCATGGTGGTCTGCAGCTTGGCGGCGAATTCCTGATCGCGCGTCATCTTGCCCAGGGCGCCTTTGCCGGCGTTGATGTCGTCGGTCATCTGGCGGACGTTGGCAATGGTCCGGTTGGCATTGTCATAGAGGGCGGGGTCCTTCAGGAGCTTGCCGGCGGTGCCTTTGCCCTGCTGGACATCGTCAATCACGGCGTTGAGCTTGTCGATGGCCGCAATGGCTTTCTTATAGGCCTCATCGCTGGTGAAGAGCGGGCCGAGCGAGCCTTGGCCGCTCTTGACATCATCCACCAGACCTTTGAACTCGTTCACGGTGGCATTGAGCCGGTCGTACAAGGAGGGATCGTAAATGACCTTGCCGATCGAGCCCTGGCCGCTTTCAATGAAAGCCACAATGCGGTCCAGACGCTTGATGAGAGAGTCGATGTTCTGGAGGGTGCTCTGGCTGGCACGGACCACATCCTGAATCTGGGCGGTTTCGTGGGTGGCGAGCGTGTCGCCGTCCACGACCTCGGGGCCTTTGGCGAAAGCGCTGTCGATGTCCACGTAAACTTCGCCCAGCACGCCGGCGGTGCTGAGCGTGGTCACGGAGTCCTTACGCAGATTGAAGGCGTACTGGGTGCTGACCTTCATGGTGACTTCGACCGGAGTCATGGGCTTGCCAGACACGATCTGGATCTTGGTAACGTTGCCGATGTCCACACCCTCGAGACGGACGGGGGCGCCGACGCGCAGGCCGCCGGAATTGTCGAAATACGATTTCAGGACGATCTTCCTGGTGAAGACGCCGCCGGTGCCGCTCATGAGGAAGATCAGAATGGCGAGCGTGATGCTCGCGAACAGGACGGTGAGTCCGACGCGTAGTTGCGACCATTTCAATTGCTTTTGACTGGGCACGTGGGGTCCGGAAACGACAGAAGCATCATCATAGCAAAAAGGTCCAACATTTCAGGGTTTCGCAGCCAGCCGCGCCGGAGTGAGGGTGCGCGAGAGGGCGGCGGCAGCCAGGTAGGCAGCAGCGCCACAGGCCAAGGTCAGGTTCAGGCCCCAGTGGATGGCGATCACCATGGCGAGCACGGATCCGAGCACGCTGGAGGCAGCGTTCATCGCCCAAGCCCACTCGACGGCGTTGCCGGCAGTCCCGGCGGTTGCAGCAGCCAGGGCACGCAGCCCTGTCGGGAAAGGCATCCCCATCGCAACTCCTAGCGGAATGAGGAGCAAGCCGCTGATCACGAGCTTAAGCGCGAAGGGCACCCCAACCAAGGCGGTCAGGATGCCGGGCAGAACAGTGACGTAGACGCAGAGCGCGCCAGCCAGCAGCAGCAGGGGCAGCCAGACGCGGGCGGGCGAGGGCAGCCAGCGGCGGGAGATCAGGCTTCCAGCGCCGCTTGCGAGCAGCAACAGGAAAATGACGACCGTCAGGGCATACGTCGGATGGCCGAGGAAAAGGACGAACCGCTGGATGAATGCGATTTCGACCAGAATGTAGGCCAGACCAATGGCCACGAAGTAGAGCAGCGAAACCCGGCGGCGAGAAGGGCCGCGGCCGGCAAAAAGCATGGGCAGAATCAGAAAGGCGAGCACCGCCGCGAGGGAAATCAGCAGAACCATGCCGAGCACTACTACGCCCAGGTTGACCTTCCAATCGATGCCTTGTCGCAGGCTCTGCTCGCCCAGGATCTGCCCGGTTTTCAGAGTGAAGAAGAAAAAGGGCGCATTGTCGGTGACCGGGGAAACATTGAACGGATACTCGCGGGCGAAGGCCCATGGGTCGTTGCGCGCAATCAGCGCGGAAAAGGGGTTGTTGCCGGGGGCAGACGGCAGATAGAGAAGGTCGAGCGCTTCGTACCGCTCCAGATGACGCGCGACCGCGGCCTCTTCTTCTGCGGTGAATGGCGATTTCTTGGCCAGCACGACGACGGGAATGCCGTCGGCGTCAAGATCCCCCTCGGAGACCACGATGAAGTGACGCGCCGGGTTCCGGACACCGAGCTGATGCAGCGCCTCCATGGCCACCGCTACCACACGCAAAGCTTCGCGGGGCTGGCGGAACTCCCAGCGGGTAACGGCAATCATGCCGTCCGGTTTGAGATGCTGAAAATATTCACGGAAGGCATCGGCGGTGTAGAGACTGTTCTCGCTGAGCGCGAAGGCGCCGGCGGCGGTGGAAGCCCAGGTGTCTACCAGCGTCATCTGGACGACATCGTACACGGCGTGGGAGTTGCGAATGAACGACCGCCCGTCGGTCACGTGCATATGGACCTCGGGACGCTCATAAAGGTGGTAGGAGTAATCGGCGTAACGCTCGCGCATCACCGTGTCGGCAATGATGGGATTGATTTCGATCCCGGTCACGCTGGGGCTGCCGCTGGCGAGGGCGCGCAGAACGTCCACACCGCCACCGGGGCCGATGATGGCGAAGTCGCCGTGCGGACGCAGCACGTTGGCCAGCGCCGGCGGCGCCGACATCAGGTTCTTCTCCCACACGCTCCCCTGCCAATGGCGCAGGTCGCAGTTCATGATGTAGGTAGATGCATCGGCGTCAATGACGACGGCCTTGGCGTCACCTTGGCGGTCCACTTCGACGCGGGAGATGGCATTCCATTTCGCAAACTCGACCCACGAGCGGTCGCGGAAGATGCCCTTGGCGTAAATGACGTCAATCCAACGGCCGGAGTGATTGACGATAATGAGGACGAGGAGGGCGGCACCGGCGATCCAGGGAAGCGTGCGCGGCGAAAGCGCCTCACGACCGTAGCGCCGGCGCCCCGCCGGCAGTCCGGACGGGCGACTCGCCCGTCCGAGCGAAGCCTGCGAGTCTGATCCACGTCCCCAAACAATCGCCGCACCCGCCATGGCCAAGGCAGAGAACAGAACCGCATTCGGGCCGCCGATCCAGTTCAGCAACGGGACCACCGCAAGACAGGCGGTGGCGCCGCCCAGCAGATCGGCGGCGTAGAGGCGGGTGACGTGACGGGTTTCCCTCGCAAAGACCGCGGAGAAGATGAGGCCGGTACAGAAGAACGGAACCGCCGACGCAAGGTAAAGCGCGGTTAGCCGGAGAAGATTCCAGCGCGAGAGTTCGAGCGATACCGGAACGTGGAGAACGACCTCGAGCGCGAGGAAGATGGCTACGGCATTGATGGTGCAAAGCGTTGCCGCCAGAGGCCGCGTGGCAAAGCGGGTCAGCCAGTTCCTCCAGAGGTGGGCGAAGACGCCCCCGGCGCCCAGGCCGAGCAGCGCCACCGAGATGGCCAGAAACGCGAAATGATAAAAGAGCACGACGGAAAACAGGCGGGTCAGCGCCAGTTCGAGCAACAGGGCGGAAAAGCTGGTCAGGGCGATGGCGGCAAGAGTCGAGCCGGAGGTCTCGCTTGCGGGAAAGAGTGGTTTTGTTCCCATGAGTGCGGCTGGCCAGAATAGCAGAAGATCAGTTCTCAGTTCTCAGTTCTCGGTTCTCAGCGACTCAGCTTTCGAGGATCACGTGGGCGAGGGCCTGCTCGGAGGTGTGGGTAATGGAGAGCGCAATGTTGCGCGCGCCCAGTTTTTCGGCGAAGACCGCGGCCTGGCCGTGGAACTGAATGGTGGGACGCTGGCCCTTTGGGCGAACGACTTCAACATCGCGCCAACGGACGCCATGGTTCCATCCCGTGCCCAGGGCCTTCATGCCGGCTTCCTTGGCCGCAAAGCGGGCAGCGTAGCTTTCAAAGCGGCTGGCTTTTCGCTCGCAGTACGCGATCTCACCCTCGGTGAAGACCCGGTGGAGGAAGCGGTCACCGAAGCGTTCGATGGATTCGCGAATGCGGTGGACTTCAGCGATATCAACCCCGGTGCCGACGATCATGTGTCCATTGTCAATGGGGAATCTGGAATTGGCAATTGAGGCATTGGATGATTTAGTCGTTGAATCATTGAGGTATTGAATCATTGAGAATCAATGACTAAATGATTCAATGTCTAAATGACTCAATGATTCAATAGTTGAACAGGTCGCCGCGATAGATCATCTGGCCGCCGATCACGCGCGCCTCGGCGGTGAGTTGGTGCGGGCGGGCGGGGCCCTCGGCGTCAATGTGGCGGACTTCGTGTCCGTGGGCGACGAGCCAGTCCGAGACGATCATGCGGTGGCAGCGGAAATAGACGCGCTCGGCGCACATATACGCCGTGCGAGATTGCTCGGCGAGCCGCAGCAGTTCGTCCATAGCCTGCTCGAACTCGGGCGTGAGCGTGTAGTCGGCGTAATTCCGGAAACTGGCGTTTCGCAGGGCGGTGTGAGGGGAATCTTTCTGCGTTCTCTTGCGATATCCGCCAAGGGCCTTCATCCAGACGTAGCGGATCCCGCGTTTGGACAATTCGCTCTCCAGCGACTCGCGGTTGAAGTGCGGCAGGCGGCGCGACATCGGGAAAGCGCGGATATCCACCAGCGTCTCGATGCTGTGCGCCTTGAGCGCCGACACGAGTTCATCGAGCGTGCGTGTCGAGTGGCCGATCGTGTAGAGGGTTGCCACTGAGCCTACAGAGACGAAATCTCCGTCACAAGGGCACCGTCCTGCTCCGGGAACACTGTTCGCAAATCGATCAGCACGCGCCCTTCTTCGACGCGAGCGATGATGGGAGGATCAGAGGCGCGGAGGCGGGCGCAAAGTTCGTCGGCGCTGAGTTCGGCGTGGGTCAGTGCGATAAGGCGGGTGGGAAGCACGGCCGACGGAGCCGCGCCACCGCCAACCACGGACTCGCCGTCGAGAAGGTGCAGCGTCATTTTCGCGGACTTGGCCAGCCCGGCCTGCGCCGACCGAATTTGTGAGACGACAGCCCCGGCGCGGCGCGCGATCTCGTCTTTCGAGAGGCGCATCATGCGCAGGGCAGGTACTGCGTCGTGGTCGCGTTTGACGTAGGCGAGCAGGGTGGCTTCGAGGGCGGCATAGGTCATTTTGTCGGTACGCAGGGCGCGAAACAGCGAGTTTGAACGCATGCGGGTAACCAGATCGGCGCGGCCGCTGATCAGCCCCGCTTGCGGCCCGCCGAGCAGCTTGTCGCCGCTGTAAGTGACCACATCGACTCCGGTGCGCAGGCTGTCGAGCACGCCGGGTTCGCCGTTGATCCCGACCGAGCGCAGGTCGAACAGGGCGCCGCTGCCGAGATCTTCCATGAGCGGGACATTGCGGCGGCGGGCGAGCGCGACCAAATCTTCGAGGGCGGGCTGCTCGGTGAAGCCGGTGATTTCGAAATTCGAGCGGTGCACGCGCAGCAGGAGCCGGGTGCGGTCGCCGATAGCGTGCTCGTAGTCGGCGACGCGGGTGCGGTTGGTGGTCCCGACTTCGCGCAGGGTCGCATTCGACTTCGACATGACATCGGGGATGCGGAAAGAGCCGCCGATTTCGACCAGTTCTCCGCGCGAGACGATGACCTCGCCGCCTTCCGCCAACGAGTTGAGCGCGAGCAGGACGGCGGCAGCGTTGTTGTTGACGACGATGGTGGAGATGGCTGCCGAGCTTCGCTCGGCTTGGCCGGGTTGGAAACCCGGCCCCACACGCTCATCTGCCGAATCGGCGGAGAGCAGTTTGCGAAACAGGCGATCGACGTGGACGTCACGCTTGCCGCGCTCGCCGGTGGAGAGATCGAACTCCAGATTGGAATAGGTTGCGGCGGTCTCGCGGATGTGGTCGAGAGCGGCGGGTGCAAGAGGGGCGCGTCCAAGATTGGTGTGCAGGATCACGCCGGTGGCGTTGATCAGGGGGCGCAGGGAGTAGCGAAGCGACTGGCAAAGCTGGCGTTCGACGGCAGGGGAGAGGCCGCCCAGTGCAAGGTCGAGAGACTTTTCGTCGAGGCGGCCCTCGGCGATTTCGCGGCGAAGACGGGCGAGGACGACGCGCACACTTTCAGCTACGGCAATATGACCTTCGCGTGCGATCAATGCCTGCACTTGTGGCTCACGCAAAAGATCGTCGGTTGAAGGAAGCTTTTGATAAAGCGCGGATTGCGTCGCGTTTGGCATCAAGAAAATTATCCCATGACCGACACGGAAAGGAACCGAGAGGATACGGCCTTCATTCGCAGCTGCATGGAGGAATCCTCTTTTTGTATTTTGCGGTGAATTGTCCTTCGAAATGTCCGCCGTTGAGGTCGATCACGTATTTCCCGGCTGCATGCTCGGAGAAGTATTTCCCGAGCACATGTCTGCGGGCAACTTTATGCACCTGGATGTCCGCTTTGATCGTTTCCTCGCATTTTCCGGCACTATTGCACAGCCAACCTGTGACAGTCCCGGCTTTGGTTTGTCCCCACCATTTATCCAGCCACAACTCGAAAGGAAAACCCACTCCCATTCCCCCAGCTTTCAACCGGATCCGGAGTTCCTCTCCCTTGGCACATCCTGAACACCGCGTGAAATGGAATTCCCTATGAAAACAGCAGTATTGATACCAGCCCTTTGCATCGGCGGCGGACATGTTCGCAGAACTGAAGAGGAGAATCACTGCTACAGCGCTGAATTTGTGGTACGCAGTCAGCTCATGCTCCTTTACAGCGTGTGCATGTAGGCGAGGAGGTCCTGGATTTGCTGGTCAGTCATGACCTGGCCGAAGCCCTCCATCTTGCTGCGGCCGTGCATGATGATGTCGCCGACGCGGGCATCGTTCGCGGGTAATCCGCTGAGTGGCAAGTACTGCTGTTTGAAGACGCCCTTCATGCTCGGGCCCTTCTTGCCGCGAGAGGAGTAGGGCTCATGGCAGCGGGCGCAATAGTTGTCGTAGAGCTGCCTGCCCGCGGTCTGTTGCGGGTTGAGGCCGAGTTCGGCGTCGGACTTGCGGCGCTCGACCTCGCAGCCGGCGAGGGCCAGAAGCGCAAATATCACCACGGAGACACGGAGACACGGAGAAAAGCGGTAGCAGAAGTCAGAAGTCAGATTGCAGAAGTAGAAGCTCATGATTCTAACCGTGTCGTGGGTGCCGGATTTAGAGCACATGCGCTGAATGCCCGCGCGCCAGGCTCCAAAGTAGGATAATAATACGGAACCGATGGCCGTTGCCGTCAAACGCGTTTACGAGGATGCTTCTCTGGCGGACGGGGTGCGGGTGCTGGTGGACCGGCTGTGGCCGCGCGGGCTTCGAAAAGAAGAGGCCGCGGTGAAGTTCTGGCTGCGGGACCTGGCGCCCTCGACCGAACTGCGGCAGTGGTTCCATGCCAATCCTGAGGCATGGGGGCTGTTTCGCAGACGGTACCTTAAAGAACTGGCGAGCCCCAAGGCATCGGCGGCCGTGGAGAAGCTGCATCATCTTGCGGAAGGCAAGCGGAGGCTCACGCTGCTGTACGGGTCGCGTAACCAGAAGCGCAATAACGCGCTGGTGCTGAAAGAGTTGCTGGAGGGGATGAGGAAGCCTCCGTCGAGCGTGGGGCGCGGCGCACTGGGACGGGGGCGGATCCGGAAGGCGAAAAGACAGTAGCCAGTTCTCAGTTCTCAGTTCTCAGAAAATTCAGGTATTCATTGGTGCCACCGTTGGGGTATCTGAATTGGCGCTGCGGGTTTACTAAGAACTGAGAACTGAGAACTTCCCACCCCGCACTATAATTTCCCAGTCATGTCCAGCTCCGCCCTCGAAAAGAAAATCGAAGCTCTGCGCGAGAAGATCCGCTACCACGAGCACCGCTACTACGTGCTCGACGATCCGGAGATCACGGACGCCGAGTTCGACAAGCTGATCAACGAGCTGAAGAAGCTCGAGGCGGAGCATCCCGATCTCATCACGCCAGACTCGCCGACGCAGCGCGTGGGCGGCAAGCCGCGCGAGGGGTTCGTGAAGGCGAAGCATTCCTCGCCCATGCTCTCGCTCGATAACGCCTACAGCGAAGAAGAACTGCGCGACTGGGAGCGGCGGGTGCACGAGCTGAGCGGGCGGAACGATGTCGAATACGTGTGCGAGCTGAAGCTGGACGGCATGTCGCTGGCGCTGCGCTACGCGGGCGGCCATCTGGAGCGCGGCATCACGCGGGGCGACGGGAACGAGGGCGAGGACGTGACCGCCAACGTGCGCACCGTGCGGTCGATTCCGCTTTCGATTCCCCGGAAAAAGCTGGACAAGGCAGGGATTCCAGCGGATTTCGAAGTTCGCGGCGAGATGCTGATGCCCCTCGCGGGCTTCCGCAAGATGAACGAAGAGCGTGAGCGGCAGGGCCTTTCGGTGTTTGCGAATCCGCGCAATGCGACCGCCGGGACGGTGCGGCAACTGGAGCCCGGCATCACGGCGCAGCGGCGGCTGGACTATTTCCCGTACATGCTGCTGAAGGACGGGCGAACGTACTTTGAGCGCCACTCCGAGACGATGGACGCGCTGGAGGCTGTCGGCTTCAAGGTGAATCCAAACCGCAAGCTGGCGAAGAATCTGCAAGAGGTCTGGAAGTTCATCCAGAGCTGGGAGGCCAAACGCGATTCCCTGCCCTACGAGATTGACGGGATTGTCGTCAAGGTGGACCGCACGGCGCTGCAGCGGGAACTGGGTTTTACGGGCAAAGCTCCGCGGTGGGCGATCGCGTACAAGTACGCGGCGCGTGGAGGCGTCACGCAGATCGAGGACATTCTGGTGCAGGTGGGGCGCACCGGGAAACTGACGCCGGTCGCGGCGCTCAGACCGGTCCCGATCGGGGGAACGACGGTTTCTCGCGCGACGCTGCACAACATGGACGAGATTGAACGGCTGGGAGTGAAGATCGGCGACTGGGTGGAGGTGGAGCGCGGCGGCGACGTGATCCCGAAGGTCGTGAAGGTGGTGGAGGACAAGGAGCATCCGCGCGGACACAAGAATTTTCACATGCCCGAGCATTGCCCTGTCTGCGAAGGCAACGTGGTGCGGACGCCGGGCGAGGCCGACCATCGCTGCGTGAACGCGAATTGCCCGGCGAAGCTGCGGGAGACGATCCTGCATTTCGCGTCGCGGCACGTGATGGACATTGACGGGCTGGGCGAGGCGCTGGTGAACCAGCTCACCGAGCGCGGCATGGTGAAAAACGTCGCTGACCTGTACCGGCTGACGAAAGACGACCTGCTCCAGTTGGAGCGGATGGGCGACAAGTCGGCGCAGAACGTTCTCGAGGAGATTGAGGCATCGAAGCAACTGCCGCTGGAGCGGGTGATCTATGGACTGGGGATCCGGTTCGTGGGCGAGCGCACCGCACAGTTTCTGGCCGAGCATTTCGGGTCGCTCGATGACGTCATGACGGCGGGCGCAGAAGACCTGGAGGAAGTGAATGAAGTCGGCCCGCGCATCGCCGAGAGCATCGTCGAGTTCTTCGCTGACGATCACAATCGCAAGATGGTCAACGATCTGCGCAAGGCGGGCCTTGTGTTCACCGGCCAGAAAAAAGAAAAGGGCACGCAGCTCGCGGCCAAGACCTTTGTGCTGACGGGCACGCTGGCGCGCTATACGCGGGATGAAGCCAAGAAGATGATTGAAGATGCCGGCGGGCGCGTCTCGGGGTCGGTGAGCAAGAAGACGGATTACGTGGTGGCGGGGAGCGACGCGGGATCGAAACTCGACAAAGCCCGGGAGCTGGGCGTGAAGGTCGTTGGCGAGCAGCAACTGGAAAAACTCGTCAGAACGGGAATGACTGACTGAGTGGGGCCGCCTATGCTCTCGTTCTCACGCTCACATTCCCACGCCCACATGCGCACGCTCACATTCCGCGAAGCGCGGGCAGTCCGCAGGGATGAGGGCGCCGGTCGTATCCCTCTGCCGTATCCCTCTATCCCCATCCCGCTATCCCTGTTTGAGCAGGGGGTTGCCGGGGGAGTTCCACTCCAGGCGGTGGAGTTTGGCGGTGAGCCGGTCTTTGTCGGTGGAGGCAGAGGCGGCAGCGAGACGCTTGCGCAGCTTCTGGACCTTTTCGTTGCGGGTGCGGCGGCGGCGAATCTCGGGGCGGCGGCTGGGTGCGGACATGCAGTTCTCCTTAGAGTTGTGGAATCACGAGTGGGAGCCACGGTGAGCGGCGCTGCCCCGTGCCGAATTCTTAATTATAGATTGAGTTCGCGCGCTCGGAAAGGCGGGCGGATTTCGGAGATCAGAAGTCCGGTTGCGGGCCGTCGAAGCAAGAAGTCCGATCACAGAGGTTCGAACCGTCAGCGGCGGTTGCTCTGGCGGACGGCGAAATAGATCAGGCTTCCGAGAAAAACTAGCGGGGCGGTCCAGGCGGCAATGGAGCGGGCGCCGCCGGCCTCCATCCCCAGCTCGGGATGCGTGACGAACAGGCCCCAGGCAAGCGTGTAGGCAGTCAGTCCGCCGGCAATTCCGAAGCACAGGCTGAGAACGAGATTGCGTTTGAAACCCATAGGCCGCGGCCCGCGGTTCCCCTGCGGATACGCGCCACCGGTTTTGAATTACGGGACCCGGTGAGAGAACTTGGCTGCCGGACCTGTAAGCCGAATTCTGTCTGCCGGTCGCCCGGCAGGACGGTCATTCCTCTGGGCCGCGCATTGCTGCGCGGCTCAAGCGACCTACCCGGAGGTGGTGGCGCGCCGAGCCAGCACGCGACCCGCCGAAGCGGATCTTCCTCCCTATTTGGTCTTGCTCCGTGTGGGGTTTGCCCTGCCCACCGCATTGCTGCGGCGGCGGTGCGCTCTTACCGCACCTTTTCACCCTTACCCCGCCGTCGCAGCAATCTCGCGCAAAGAGGCAACGAAATCACAGCGACGGCGGGGCGGTGTATTTTCTGTGGCACTTTCCGTCGAGTGGATTTGAAGCCACCCTCCCGGACGTTATCCGGCACACTGCTCTGCGGAGTTCGGACTTTCCTCTCTCACCCGTGAGGGCGACAGCGACCGTCCGGTCCGGCTGCCAACACCTTGATTATAGTGCAGGCGGTTGAGGCTTTGGGCTCTGGGCCTTAGGCTTTAGGCTCTCGGGTGCCGAATAGGCCCGAGGTTTTGCCCGGCCTTGTCCTGCTAAACTCTTGCCTGGGGCTGCCGAAAGCCCAGAGCCTAGAGCCCAGAGCCTAATTCATGAACATTTCCGAGGCCATCAAGATCGCATCACAGTCGCTGTGGGCGAACAAGCTGCGCTCGGCGCTGACTCTGCTGGGCGTGGTGATCGGAGTGGCGGCGGTGATTGCCGTGGTGACCTTCGTCAACGGGATTAATTCCTATGTCGCCGAGCGGATCTTCAATCTGGGCGCGGACGTGTTCATCATGTTCAAAGTTTCGCCGGCGGTCACGAACGTCGAGCACTTCATCGAAGGCCAGAAACGCAAAGACCTGACCATGGACGACTACCGGGCGGTGCGGGAGGGCTGCAAACTCTGCGCCTACGTGGGGGCCTACGCGCGCAACAACAGCGGCCATGTCAAATATAACGAGCAGGCTCTCACCGACACCATAGTGCAGGGGATGACGCCGTCGGTAGCGGTCACCCAGGACGTTGACCTCGACTCGGGCCGCATGCTGGGAGAGTCCGATCTGGACAATAACGCGCCCGTCGTTGTGGTCGGAGCCGATATCGTCGATAACCTGATGCCGGGCGTCGATCCGATGGGGAAGGAAATTCGGGTGGACGGTTGGACGTACCGCATTATCGGGGTGGGGAAGAAGAAGGGCAGTACGCTAGGACAAAGTCTGGACAACTATGTGTTCATGCCCATCACGTCCTGGATGAAACAGTACGGCGGTCACAACACCAATATGCGCATCTCCGCCAAGGCGGTCGGAACCGGCCCCATCCTGGACGGCGCCATGGACGAAGCGCGAGTGATCGTGCGCGCGCGCCGGCATGATCCCGCCGGCGGTTCGGACTCGTTTGACATGGAAAACAACAGCAGCCTGTTGACCATCTGGTCCAACCTCACCGGGACGTTTTTCGTCGCCATGATCGGCATCGCCGCCATCTCTATGGTGGTGGGCGGGATCGTGATCATGAACATCATGCTGGTCTCGGTCACCGAGCGCACCCGGGAAGTGGGGATTCGCAAAGCGATGGGAGCGCGGCGCTCGGATGTGCTGCTGCAATTCCTGATCGAGGCCGTGATCCTGGCGATGGTAGGCGGTCTGATTGGCGTGCTGCTGGGCATCGCGGTGGCCAAGGGGGTCACGCTCGCGGTTGGAATGCCCTCCGTAATCAAGCTCTGGGCAGTCGCAGCGGGACTGTTGGTTGCCGCCAGCGTAGGTATTTTCTTCGGCGTGTACCCGGCGCGCCGGGCGGCGATGCTCGATCCCATCGCGGCCTTACGTTTTGAAACCTAAGGCCTAGTATTCGGCAAGGAGCCAAGCAGCATTTGTTAGCTAGGAGCTAGAGGCTAGTAGCTCATCATGATGACCAAAAGCGAATTCGGCGAAATCATCGCGATGGCGCTGGCCACCATCCGCAGCAACAAGATGCGCTCCGGGCTCACCGTGCTGGGTATTGTGATCGGGGTAGCCGTGGTCATCGGGATTTCATCGATCGTGCGCGGGCTCAATGACAACGTCAACAGCATGATCAGCAGCATGGGATCGAATATCATTTTTGCCTTCCACCTGCCGATTACATTCGGGCGGCCCACCGAAGAGTTGCGCACTCGCAAAGAACTGACGTTCGAAGATGCGGAAGCCATGAAGGACCTGCCGCACATCAAGGCCGTGACCGCTGGTGTCCGTTATTTCGAGCCGCAATTTGGCACCGGCACGTACGTGGTTAAGTATGGCGACCGCAAGGCCAAGCAGACGATTCTGGAAGGCGACACCGCGGCGGCCAAAGACGTCTTCGATCTGAACATGACGTCCGGACGCTGGTTCAACGAGATCGATGACGAGCGGCGGGCGTCGGTGATCATCCTCGGCGCGGACACCTCGGAGGAGCTTTTTGCCGGCGCCGATCCGGTGGGCAAGGAAATCAATATCGAAGGACAGCTGTTCCAGGTGATCGGGGAGATCGAGAAAGTCAAGAGCGCCTTCGGTGGCGGCAAGAATCCGGACGACAACAAAGTCTATTTTCCGCTGTCCACGCTGCGCAAACTGCATCCCGAACTCAAGCAGCACTTCATCAGCGTCAAGGCAACGTCGCACGCGGACATGCCCAAAGCGGTGGACGAAATGCGCGAACTGCTGCGGCGGCGCCGCCGGGTGCCCGCGGACAAACCGGATAATTTCGCTGTCTTCACCCAGGACTCGCTCTCGGACGTCTGGAGCCAGATCACCGGGGCGGTGTTCATCTTTATGTTCGCCGTTTCCAGCGTCGCCCTGATCGTAGGCGGCGTGGGCGTGATGAACATCATGCTGGTGTCCGTTACCGAGCGCACGCGGGAAATTGGCGTCCGCAAGGCCATTGGCGCCCGCAAACGCGATGTGCTGCTGCAATTCACGCTCGAGGCGATCACGCTCACGGCCATCGGGGGGATCCTGGGCGTGCTCCTGGGCGCGATCGTCACTTACGCCATCCGCATGGTGTGGGATTCCCTGCCTGCTACCATGTCGGTGTTTTGGGCGGGCTTCGGATTTTTTGCCGCTGCCGCCGAGGGGCTGGTGTTCGGGATTTATCCGGCTTGGAAGGCGGCCAATCTCGATCCGATCGAAGCGCTGCGCTATGAATAGGCTTTAGGCTCTCGGCTCTAGGAGGCTTTGGGCCCTTGGGCCGCAATGGAGAATCACGCCTGAACGGAACTGCTAAAACCCTAGTGGAGGCGGTGGCCGCGCTTGGGACCCTATCGTGCCTGGGCTTTTATGCGCTTTGCGGGTGCGGGATTGGCAGTTTCCTGAAGCGCCGGAGGAAGGTCCTGAAAAGTCCGTTGCCGGAGAATCAACCGCCTCCGGTTTCGGTTCTGAAACCGCTGAAAGGCATCGATCCGGAAATCTGGGAAAGCTTCTGCAGTCATTGCGAACAGGACTATCCGGATTACCAATTGATTTTTGGGGTGAGCGATGCGCAGGATCCGGCGGCCGGAGAGGTGCGCCGCTTACAGGAGAAATATCCCCAGCGTCAGATCGAGTTGGTGGTGTGCGACCGGGATCTGGGAACCAACCCCAAGGTCAGCAACCTGGCACAGATGTTGCCGTCGGCGCGGCATGAAGTTCTGTTGGTCAACGACAGCGATATCCGCGTTCCACCCGACTACGTGTGGCGCGTGATCGCTCCCCTGGCCGACGATTCCGTCGGGCTGGTGACCTGCCTGTATCGGGCGGTGGCGGGGCGCACGCTGGGGTCGCGCCTGGAGGCGCTGAGCGTCAGCACCGATTTCGTCCCCGCGGTACTGAGCGCCAGGTTTCTGGAAAAAGGGCTGCGCTTCGGGCTCGGCTCGACGCTGGCCTTCCGCCGTCATGATCTCGAGAAGATCGGCGGATTCGAAGGGCTGACCGATTACCTGGCCGACGATTACGAGCTGGGGCGGCGCATGGCGGGGCTTGGGAAACGCGTCGAACTGAGCGAAGTAGTGGTGGACACATTTCTGCCTGCCTACTCGCTGCGGCAGTTCTTTGCGCACCAGATGCGCTGGGCAAGGACGATCCGGGATGCGCGGCGCTGGGGATATGTGGGGGTGCTGCTGACATTCGGTCTGCCCTGGGCGCTGGCTCTGGTGCTGGCGGCTCAGGGAGCGGCGTGGGCCTGGCTGCTGTTCGCCGTCACGGTAACGGCACGGGTGTTGGTCGCATGGTTTTCTGCGCGGGTGGTGCTGGGCGGCGGGGGAGGGATGCGGGACTTTCTCCTGTTACCTGTGCGGGACCTGATGGCGCCGCTGGTTTGGGCGATGAGTTTTTTCGGCGACCGGATTTCCTGGCGGGGCGATCGTTTGTATTTGAAAGACGGCAAGCTGGTGGGTCGTTCGCGGGAGGCTGCAGGGCGGTGACTTGGTAAAGTCTTCACCACAGGGGGCACAGAGGGACACAGGGGAAACCGTCACTGATTCCGCGTGTCCTCCGTGCCCTCTGTGTCCTCTGTGGTGAGGAACTTGATTCGCAGAGTTTGAGAACCGGCGTGGTACGAGATTAATGCGGCGGCGGCGCGGCACTCACAAAAGTCGCGGGCCGAAGTTTTGGAGTAATCCTGCCACCTTTGCCGAAACGGTAGGTCTCGCCGCGCCAGTAGAAGTCGCGGCTGATGAAACTGACCAGCCAGGTCAAGAAACCCTGGAGATCGCGCAGAGGATATAGCCAGCAGAACTTGAGCGCGCGCGAGTCGCGACCCACGCCCCACCCGACCGCGACGGACTGGATGACGCGGTTGGCGAAAGCAATGCCCAGCAAGGCCCATCCGAGCGCGGGCAGGCCGCCCGCCAGCGCCGCCATCCAACCCACCAGCCCAAACGGCATGGCATAAGTCAGACCCGAACCCACGTGCCCGGCCGGGCGCGAATAGCGGGTGCTCTTCATCCAGCGCAGCTGGTCCCCGACGGTTTCTCGCCAGCCTCGCGGCAGCAGCACGTGGTTGACCCAGTAGTGCGAGAGCACGACCTTGAACCCAGCCTTCCAAACCTCGTTGCCGAGAACAAAATCATCGGAATAGTAATCGGCTGTCGTCCGGATTCCCCCAATCGCGTCGAGCACTTCGCGCCGGACCGCAATGACCAGGCCCAGGGCAAAGCGCATGCCCTCCATCATGTCGGCCACCACAACGCCCGAGGTCATTTCCACAGACATGCCAAGGCCTTCGAGCAACGAAGCGAAATCGCCGGCGGGGACGCCCTGGTAAACACAGGTCACGGCGCCGTTCTTCTGATTCAGCAGGGGCGGTACCACATGGCGCAGCAAATCGCGCCCGACCAGGACGTCACTGTCGCTCAAGACAAGAAAGGTATTTCTGGTATCGGCGATCATCTTGTCGAGCGAGAACGCCTTGGCATTGGGCCAGGTCGGCGGGCCCGACAATACGATGCGGCTCGGAATGTGCGGGTAGCGGGCGCAAACTTCGCGGGCAACGCCCAGGGCCGAGTTGCCGGCATCGCGCGCTCCGATCACGATTTCGAAGTTGGGATAGTCCTGCTCAAAAAAGCTGGCGAGGTTTTCGGCGAGCTTGGGCTCGAGTCCGTGGACCGGCTTGAAGATACTCACGGGCGGTAGCTCCGAATCGGGCGTTGCCAGCGCGGCCCGCCGCTGATCTTTGGCCAGCCGCAGGTAACGCCGCGCCGCCACCAGCACTATCACGAGATAAACGGTCGAACTCAGCGACCCGATGACGGCCACAATCAGCAGGAATTTGGTCAGCGGGCCGAGCGCGGCGAGCAGATGGACAAACGGAATCACGGATGAGCCTCGTCTGGCTGCCGGTTGCTATAAATCGATTTTCCCCCGCTCCGAGCTAACCGGAAAGACTTCATCCCGCGCAACTCCCGGGGATCGTCCTGGTCGGTCCACAGGAACACGCGGGTGGGACCGTTCCACAGAATGGCGAACGACTCGGGAGTCTCAAAAACATGCGGCGCGTCTGGAAATTTCGCGCCGTACCAGAGGTTGCCGCTCGGTTCGTGCAACACGCGCAGCGGAACGCCCAGGTAGAAATTGAGCGTCGATGCTTTGTGATATTCGCCGTCCACCACGATGACATCGCCGGGGCGGAATTGGCGTTGAATCGCTGCCGCAAGATTGTACGAGGAGAGAATCGGCGAGAAGGTAGCGAACGAAACGCGCACGCAGGCGAGCAGGCCGACCATCATCACAGCGAGTGCAATGTTCCCGTGAGCGGGACGGCCGCGCCGCCGGAAAAACCAGTTCAGGCCCGTCCCCAACAGCAGCGCGAGCGAAGCGCCCAGCAACGGGCCACGAAAGGCCCCGAGCGCCCGGGGCGTCAGATCCAGCACGTGACCGAGCGAGAAGTCGTAATCCTGGGGGTTCTTCTTCAACAAATCGGCAAGGTCGGCATTCGGCACCGGCAAGTGGGAAACAGAAAGCAGGTAGATGCCGGTCACAAAGCCCGCCACGCCCAAGCCAAAAAGCACCGTCGAAGATATCCTGCCCGCCTTCCGGTCGGTGTCGCGAGCCGGCAGAGCTGCCTCGCGCGCCAGCCACCCGCCAATCAGGAGCGCCATGCCCGGCGAGGCAGGAATCGTGTAGTACTCCTGCCGCGTGGAAAAACTGAAGAAGACCACAATCACCAGGGCCCAAAGGAAAAACAGAAGGTTCGCTCGCTGTGTGCGATCCAGCTTGCTTCGCAATTTGCGAAGCCGCAGCGGAACATCGCGAAGCGCTTGCGGCAGGTACATGCTCCAGGGCATCAGCCAGGCCAGCAACAGACCCCAGAAGATGGCTAGCGGAACCGTGTCGTATCCCGGGGGAACACGCTTGTTCAGGAAGCGCATGATGTGTTCATTAACAAAGTAAAACCAGAGGAAGCCTCGCACCGGCCCCTGGGCTGGATTACGGATGGCGGCGAGGACATGCCAGGGAGCCGCAATCGCCAGGAAGACCAGGGTGCTGGAAACGATGCGCAATTTCAACAGGTGGCGAAGATTCCCGGTCAGCAGCAGGTAGAGACCAATGGCCGCCGCGGGAAAGACCAGTCCAATGAGGCCTTTGGTCAGCACATTCAGGGCGCAGGTGGCGGCGAATCCCCAACACGTCCAGCGTGAGGGCGTAGCTTCCTCCAGAGAATGCAGGAAGAAGTAATACCCGATCGCGAGCCAGAGTCCGACGAGCACATCCGGGAGCAAGAAACGGGTGAAAATATAAGGGCCGATGGAGGTCGCCATCACGACGCCCGAGAGCAAGCCTCCTTCAGCGCCAAAGGTCCAGCGCCCGAGTCCGTAGGTCGCGAGGATGGTGGCGAGCACGCCCAGCATGAGTGGCAGGCGAGTGCTCCACTCGCTCACGCCAAACAGGGTATAGCTCGAAGCCACGGTCCAGTAAAGCAGCGGCGCCTTTTCCAGATAACGAATGCCGTTGGAGTAGAGGGTGACCCAATCGTGGCGGAGCACCATCTCGCGCGCCGCTTCGGCATGAATGGAGTCGGCGTCATCGAGCAGGGCGGGTGTGGAGAGGCCCACAATGTAGATGACCAGCCACAATGCGGTGAGAACGAGGATGGCGACGCGCCAATCCGAGAACAGGCTCGCCGGATGGCTCATGATCTGGTTTTGCGGCGGCGAGGCCTCAGGCGAAGCGGGGTTCATTGTTGCAACGCCATTATACCGGGAGCAACGGGGGCGGGTTCCCGTAGAACCAACCCCCACTGTTTTTGGCTGGAGGTCGACGTTCGGTGTGGGATAGCAGAGCTCCGGCAGCTTTTTGCAGGTAGCTTCCGCACAGGCGACTACCCCTCAACTAATCTCTCATAACCACAGGCGGAGAATTCCTGTCTAATGTACTAGATGGAAGAGAACGACCACGCGACGATCCGAGCCGTCCTGTGTGGAAAGAAAGAAGCCTACGGGACACTGGTTATGCGCCATAGTCAGAGTCTCTTCCGGGTCGCATTTCGGATTACCGGCAATGAAGCCGATGCGGAAGAGGTCGTGCAAGATGCGTTTCTGCGCGGGTATCAGAAGCTGGAGAGCTTCCAGTCGCGATCGAGTTTCGGCACATGGATCTATCGAATCGCCGTGCGCTGCGCCCTGGACCGAATGAACAGTCGCAATGCCGAAGGGACCAGCCGGATCTCCCAAGGGACCGACCCGGACCAAAAGGATGTGCAGGTGGCAGACGAAACCGCCGGGCCCGAACGCCTGTTGTTGAGCCGCGAGATTGGGGCCATGCAGGAGAGCGCGATGCATAGCCTGACGCCAATCGAGCGAACGGCCTTCGTCCTGCGGCACATGGAAGATCTTACGACCGAGGAGATTGCATCCGCACTAGGCATTGCGCCGAACGCGGCAAAACAAGCGGTATTCCGCGCGGTACAGAAGCTACGGCGTCGGCTGGCCAGGTTACGAGTGAATATATGAAGCATTTAAATGAAAAAGAGCTGATCGAGCATCACTACGGTGAGGGCGACCCCGGCGCTCAGCGCCACCTTGAAGAGTGCGGAGAATGCACGGATGCTTACGCCGCGCTGAGACGCGACCTCGCCGAACTGAAGGCTGCGGAACCACCTGCACGCAATGCCTCGTACGGCGAGCAAGTGTGGCAATCGCTTTCGAACTCGCTGCCCGCATACGCAACGCGCAAACGGAGTTGGCTGCACGTGGGTCTGTGGAGGGGGGTCAGTTATGCCGCCGCCTGCGCTTTGCTCGTTGCCGGAGCATTCTTGGCGGGCCGCCAATGGGAGCAGAGGAAGCCGCCAAGAATGGCCCCGAAGGATCTGCAGGCGGAGCAAAACGTTACTCTCGCGGTTCTCAGTGACCATCTCGACCGCTCGGAGCGCTTACTGATTGAGCTGAAGCACGCCGATGCCAGTAGCGCGGACATGATCTCTCCTATGCGGGAACAAGCCAGGACTCTTCTGGCGGCGAATCGTCTGTGCCAGCAATCCGCGACGCAGATCGATGATCCGACGCTGGCGACGTTTCTCGATCACCTCAATCGCGTGCTGGCCGATCTCGCGAATGAGCCGGGGGGATTGACCGGCTCGACCATAACCCGGCTACAAAGCGAAATGAGCACCGATAGCCTGCTCTTTGAGGTCCGTGTCTTACGCTCCCGGGTGCCGAGTCAGTAGCCGAGCGGAGCCGTCCGCTCACATGGAGGCACAATATGAAAACCAGACGTGCATTTGCAGCAGCGCTCCTCGGCTCATTGCTTGCGGCGCCGATGGCTTACGGTACCGAATCCGTTTCGGCTGAGGCCCTTTCGGCGGCAACGAAGTCCTCAGTCGAGGAGGGCGACACAGCTACAGCCAATGCGCAGGACAGCGGTCTTTACTCGGATGGAACGCGCGCGATCAACGAAGGTCGCTGGTCGGATGCGGTAGCGATCTTCACCAAAGTTGCCAGTGCGCAGGGCGAACACGCTGACGGAGCACTATATTGGAAGGCTTATGCCGAAAACAAGCAAGGGCAGTCCAGCCGCGCGCTCAACACCTGCGATGAGCTGCGCCGTGACCATCCCAAGAGCCGCTGGATTGACGAGTGCGGGGCACTTGAGATTGAAATTCGCGCTAAGAGCGGCCAGCCCACCCAGCCCCAGGCCGAGCAGAATGAAGACCTGAAGCTGCTGGCAATGAACTCTGTGATGAAGCAGGATGAACTGCGCGCCCTGCCTGAGATTCAACAAATCCTGAATGGTGATCTCCCCGAAAAGTTCAAGGAACGCGCATTGTTTATCCTGGCTCAGGGGCAGTCGAAACAGGCGCAAGAGTTACTCGAGCAGATTGCACAGGGGCATTCCAATCCCGCTTTACAAGCGAAAGCGGCTGAGATGCTTGCCAACCGGCACGAGAAGCAGAGCGGTCCACTCTCTCTTGCGACGGGCGACAAGCAAAAACCGAATATCCAGTCGTTTATACGGTCGGAAGCGGCTGGGATGCCTGCAAAGCGCGACGACAAGTTGAACGGCTCGCCCTCTCTCGGAAGCGGCGCTGCAAGTCGTGCGATCATACTCGACGTGGTCGTTGCAGATAAGTCCGGAAAGCCCGTAACCGGCCTGCAACCGCAGGATTTCACGCTCCTCGACAACAAACAACCCGGGAATATCGTTTCCTTCTATGCGGCGGATCGCGCTACCGCGAAAACCGGTGACCTGGTAGAGATCTTCTTGGTAGTCGATGGGATCAATTTGTCATTCAATTCCCTCGCCAATACACGCCAGCAGCTCGTGAAGTATTTGCGGCAAAACGGCGGCCATCTTGCCCTACCCACGTCCTTCATCGTCCTTACAGATGTTAGCGTTCAGATCCCGGTTCAGCCTACGCGCGACGGCAACGCGCTGATCGCATACCTCGACAACAATTCAACCGGCTTGCGTATCTTCGCAGGAGGGCTCTTCGACGCCGAAGAACGATGGCAGCTTTCACTCCGAGCGCTTGATTTGCTTGCCGCCAGTATGAGTAAGACATCGGGCAGGAAAATGATCGTCTGGATCAGTCCGGGCTGGCCCGGATTCTCGGGATTTCAGTGGCTAAGGACGCAGAAGGACCAGGACGAGCTGTTCGACTATATCGCTGGCGTTTCAACGGCACTGCGCAAAGCACGCATGACGCTCTGCAGCGTCGAGTCGGAGGGGGCAACCCTGGGGCGGTTCAGTGGCCGGAATTCCTTTTACCGGAATTTCCTCAAAGGCGTGGCCGCGGTCAAGCAAGCGGATTATGGCGACCTATTCCTGCAGGTCCTTGTTACTCAAACTGGCGGACAGGTTCTTTTTGGAAGCAATGACATCGCCAGTATGATTGACCGATGTGCAGCGGATGCAGATGCGTACTATGTGTTGTCTTTCAACGCTCCACCTGCCTCTCATCCGAACGAATATCACGGGATTGAGGTTCAGATCGGCAAGCCAGGATTGAAGGCCCGCACGCGCACCGGGTACTACGCGCAGCCGTAACAGCGGCAGTGTAATCCGCGTTATGCAGAAATGCTTCAGTCCGCCGCGGCTTCGCGGTGGACGCCTTTGCCCGCCACCTCCCGATAGACTTCCAAGATCCGACCCACGGAAGTCATCCAGGAAAAGCGCTGGGCCTGCTCGTAGCCGCGCTGCTCCATGCGGGCGCGGAGCGCGGAATCGAGCAGCGCCTTGTGCAAAGCCCGGCGGATTTCGAAGACGTTCTCGGGATTGACCAGCACCGCCGCGTTGCCGGCGACCTCCGGAAGGCTGGAGGTGTTCGAGGTGACCACGGGCGTTCCATGGGCCATGGCTTCCAGTGGAGGCAGGCCGAATCCTTCATAAAGCGACGGGAAGACGAAGACCTTGGCCACGTCGTAGAAGATGCGCAGTACTTCGATGGGCACAAACCCCAGGAAGCGCACGTCGTTCTGCACCCCGCTGCGGATCACGGTACGCCGCAGGTCGGGGTGGCTGGAGAGATCGTCGCCGATGATGATGAGCTTCAGGTCCGGCATCTGGTGTTCCTTCTCCAGTTCGGTTTTCAGCGCGGAGAAGGCTTCGATGATGCGCACCACGTTCTTGTGCGGCCGGATGGCGCCCGCGTAGAGGAGAAACGGGTAATTGACCAGGTATCGCTGGGCGATGAGTTCAAGGTCGGAGGGGGAGGCGTGCCCGCGCAGAAAACGCTCGTCAATGGCGTTGTGCACGACCTCAATGCGCCTGCTGGGGATCGCGAAGTGCTTCTCGATCTCGCTCTTGGTGAATTGCGACACCGCCAGCACACGCGCCGCCTTGCTGAGCGCTCGCCGCGTCAACTGGAAGTGCAGGCTGCGCCGCAGACTGGAGCCGTTGTGCGCGCCGTACATGTGTTCCAACAGGTCGTGTACGGTGACGACGTAGGGACAAGGCAGGGCGCGCGGGATCCAGAACAGGTGCGGGATGTGCACCACGTCGCAGTGCAGACGGCGGACGATGGCGCGAAATTCCAAACTCCCTCTGAGAGTGTTGTCGGCACCGGCGAGCGGGACAGCTTGGAAATTCGGCGGCAGCGGGCCGCACTCCTCCACCTTGGCGGGCAGGCCGATGAGGAAATACTTGCTCTCGCGGTCCAGGCGGGCGAGCGTCCGGACCACGTTGCGGATGTAGGTGCCAACGCCGAATTCCGTCATGCGACGGATGTCGATGGCGACTTTCACGACTTGAATTTAACCACAGAGGGCACGGAGGGGCACAGGAGATTTGCGACAGCCTCCCTTAAATTTGTCATCCTGAGTGGAGCAGAAGAACCCCTGCGTTCTTCTCTTCGAGGACGCGTCAAGGAATTTTCTCACCGTTAATCTTAATCACGCCCGTACTTCCGCCTGCGCCCGCGCCCGCCGCTCGGCATAGAGCGGGAACGCTTCGGCCATCTCCAGAACCTGCTTGCGGATCTTCGCCAGCACGGCAGCATCAGTCCGATGATGCAATGCCTCGGCGATCCAGTGGGCAATCTGGCGCATCTCGGGCTCCTTCATGCCACGGGTCGTGACCGCGGGCGAGCCGATGCGGATGCCGCTCGGCTTCATCGGTGGATTGGTATCGAACGGAATCGCGTTCTTGTTGACCGTGATTCCCGCCTCGCCCAGGGCTTTTTCGGCTTCGCTGCCCAGCATGCCCTTGGAGAAGACGTCGACCAGCATCAAATGCGTGTCGGTGCCGCCGGAGATGATGCGGAAGCCGTCGGCGGCGAGCGTTTCGGCCAGGACCTTGGCATTGGCCACGATCTGCCGCGCGTAGTCGCGGAAGCCCGGCTGCATCGCTTCATGGAAGCACACCGCTTTGGCGGCGATGATGTGCACCAGCGGGCCTCCCTGCATGCCGGGGAATACGGTCTTGTCGATGGGCGCAGCGAACTCTTGCTTGCTGAGAATCATGCCGGCGCGAGGTCCGCGCAGCGTCTTGTGAGTGGTGGTGGTGACGATTTGCGCGTGCGGGACGGGCGAGGGATGCACGCCGCCGGCGACCAGGCCGGCGAAGTGCGCCATGTCCACCAGATAGATTGCGCCGACCTTGTCGGCGATCTGGCGCATGCGGACAAAGTCAATGATCCGGGGATAGGCGCTGCCGCCGCCGATGATCAGCTTGGGCCGCTCTCTCTCTGCCGTCTTTTCCAGTTCATCGTAGTCAATGGTCTCGGTCTCTTTGGTGACGCCATAGGGAACGATCTTGTACGTCTTGCCCGAGAAGTTCAGAGGGTGCCCGTGGCTGAGATGGCCGCCGTGCGCCAGGTTGAGGCCGAGGACGGTGTCGCCGGGCTGGATCACCGCAGCGTAGGCCGACTGGTTGGCCTGCGATCCAGAGTGCGGCTGGACGTTGGCGTGCTCGGCGCCGAACAACTGCTTGGCGCGGTCCCGCGCCAGGTTCTCCACCACATCGGTGAATTCGCACCCGCCGTAATAGCGCTTGGCCGGATAGCCCTCCGCATACTTGTTGGTGAACACCGAGCCCATGGCCTCGAGCACGGCCTCGCTGACGAAATTCTCAGAGGCGATCAGCTCCAGCCCTTCATGCTGGCGGCGGACTTCGTTGTCAATGGCGGCGGCAATCTGCGGATCGACTTCATAGAGCGGGCGGGACATGGCGGAGTTTTTCATAGGGGGTACCGGAGGCTATTTTACTGCGACGCGGACACTCCTGTCCGCGAAAGGCCGCGAACGAATGCAACTAAACGATGGGTTTGACGTGCTGACGGATCCATTCGAGGATTTGGGCAAAGCGGAATTCGTGCCGCTCCATCGATCCGACGATGAACGCGTGTCCATCCAGGCCTTCCACCTCGATGTACAAGCCGTTGCGCCGGAGGAAGACATCGGCGGCGGTGAACGCGATGCGCTTATTGCCGTCGAGGAAGCCGTGGTTGTTGCCCAGCGACTCCATCAATGCGGCCGCTTCTTCTTCGATGGAGTTGTAATAGCCGGTTTGCGGACGAAAAACAGCGGCCTCAACAGCACCCTTATCGCGGACACCATGGAGACCGCCGAACAGCTCGATCAATCGATGCTGCATCCGGTAGACTTCCGCCACCGTAAGGTAGTCCGCCATTTGGCTTTTTACTTTGCGAGACGCTGCAACAGGTCACGGTTGCGAGCCACCGACTGCTCGAAGGCATCCATCACCTCGGGGCGGACCAGGTGCTGGGACGGAACCACGTTGTGCAGGTAGAACCTGAGCGCCTGCTCGAGAACATGCCGCTTCGTTTGCCCATTCTGTTCGGCCACCGCAACGAACTCCTCGTAGAGCTGGGCGTCGATCTCAGGAGTGAACTTCTTGGTCATCGTGGTTGGCATTGGTCCCCACCTCCCCTGTTCGAGTCTTATCTTACATCCTTACCATGATAAATCAATATAAATATTGATTTATCCATGTCATTGTAAATAAGTTCTTTATTCGAACACCAAAGGCCGGCTCTACCGAGCGGGTGCCTTGCAGCCAAAGAAGAATGAGCGCGCCGGAGCATCAGCTTCCTGGTGCGAGGTGGTATGAACGTCGCCGAGGGGCCAACATCAGATGAGTTGATGAGCCTAGTCGAAGGCCGTCCTTAAGAAGCTCGCCAGCTGCCAGCCGTCCATATATTTGAAAGGGGTCTCGCCCATCGTGTAGTGGCCGCAGGGCAGGACGACGACTTTGTGACGCAGGTTGTGCCTCTCGAATTCGGCCACCACCTGCCGGGAGAATTCCGGCAGGAACGTCATGTCGTAACGGGCATAGATGACGAGTGAATTACGCGGCCAGCGCGAGAACTTGTCGAAGTACACCATGGGGCTGATGGCACGCCAGACCTGCCGCAGGTCGTCGAGTTCGATCGCGGCGTGCAGCCCGCCGCGGATGTGGCGGGTGGACTGGCCATGCCAGACCACGTCGGCAAAGTAGGTGGAGGCATGGTTGAAGGCGGCCACGCCGATGCGGGGATCGTGGGCGGTGGCGATGAAGGCATAGCAGGACCCGAGACTGGTGCCGACGATGCCGAGCCGGTTGAAGCCTTGCGATTCCAGCCAGTCGAGGCAGCAGCGGACGTCGATCACGCCCTGGCGCACGGAATCGATGGTGCGGCCGATGTTGGCCGAGACCGCGAAGTCGGCGCGCTGGATCTCGCCCGGCATCCGGATGTCGTGATACGGCATGCTCAGGCGCAGCACGGCAATCCCCATCCAGTTCAGGACCCGGCACAGGCCGTTGTAGGCGATCGCGTCCGCATTCCAGTGCGGGAGTAAGACCACGGCACGGCGTCCGCGCGCGGGAAACCAGCGTGCGTTGGCGAGATTATTTTCGGGAAACGGCGTTTTGACTGGAGAGGTGAATCGCAAGAATTCCGCGTGCGTCCCCCGGACTTTGGCTTCGAGGCGCGGGTCCGGAACCTGGCGCGTGCTGAAGACCTGGACTTCGCGGCGCTCCAAGTGAAAATCAGAGGGCGGACAATAGGAGTAGAAGTCGTCGCTCGTCTGGATGATCCGGTCGTTGAAGCGGGAGAAAAATTCCAGCCACTCGCGCGGAGTCTGCCCGGCGACGAGGCCGTTGCGGCCGGGCCAGTTCTCCGCCCACTCCAGGCCCCACTCCAGCGGACGCACCACGCGGTTGTTGTCCACCGACGTGAGCCGGGTCTCCCAGTCGTACATCCATTGGGCATAGCGCGATGGCATGCGTGTACAACTCTTATAGCAAATGTGCTTCTGAAGGACTCGGGCACCGCAGCGAACGGTATCGCAGGCCGCGTGGAAGGCGAGTGTTTTCGGGCGAAAGGGGGGCAGTCGTAGAGTGGAGCGCCTAACATGGAGGGATTGCCTGTAGCTACATTTGGAGTTACAATTGAAATTCCAGTGGGATGAACCGAAGAACCGGACCAACCTGCGAAAGCATGGTTTCGATTTGTGCGACGCGGTTCCCATGTTCGACGGTCCGATGCTCGCCCAGGCCGACACGCGCGAAGACTATGGAGAGGACCGCTGGATCGGCATTGGTGTCACGCACGGCCGAGTCGCCGTGGTAGCGTTTGCCGAACGTGACGAGGGCTGTATTCGGATCATCTCCCTCAGAAAGGCAAACCGGCATGAACGCGAACTCTTCGAAGAAGCGATCGCGAACCAACTGGAAGAAGATTGATTCCTTGCCAGATGCGAAGATCGATTACTCCGACGTCCCGGAACTCGACGCTGGCTTCTTCCGTCATGCCATTCGCTGGCCAGGGAAGAAGCGGCAGATCACCCTGCGCCTCGATCCGGACATCCTCGCCTTCTTTCGCCGGCACGGGAAGGGATACCAGACGACCATCAATGCCGTCCTTCGCAGCTATATGGAGACGCAGAAGGACCGCACCACAAGCCGATCCGGCTAATCGCTAAGTGCGAACTGCTAGTGCTGTGCTCGCCGCTCACAGCTCACCGCCAACTGCTCACACATACATTCTCGGCACCCTTTCCGAGAGGCTGCAGAGAATCTCGTAGGGGATGGTGTCGCAAAGCCGCGCGTGTTCGCGGGCGTCAATGCTCTTGCCCTTACTCTCGCCAAGGATCACGACTTCATCTCCGACTTCGACGCCAGGGATATGGCTAACGTCGGAGGTGGTCAGATCCATGGAGACGCGACCGGCTACCGGCGCATACTCGCCACGCACGATCACGCGCCCTCGATTGGAGAGCAGCCGGTGGAAGCCATCGGCATAACCGACCGGCAGCACGGCAATCCGGCACGGCTCTTGCGCGACAAAAGTTCCCCCGTAGCCGATCGCCTGTCCGGCCGCGACCTCCTTGAGGGCAATGACTCGCGTTTTCCACGCGAGCACTGGCCGGACAGCCGGGACAATATCGGCGGGCTGCTCTTCCCCCGCGTGCTGTGAGTAGTCGGGAAGGGAGTAGCCGTAGAGCGCGATGCCCGGCCGCACCATGGTCTTCCAGGTTTCCGGCCGCCCGGCGATGCCGGCGGAATTGGCCATATGAATCAGCGCCGGCCAGAGTCCCTTCGCGTGCAGGGCCGCGAGACCTTCTTCGAAGAGAGCCAGCTGCTGGCTGGTCTTCTGCGAGTTGAGGACGGTAGCGAAGTGTGTGCTCACGCCTTCCAGCCGCAGATGTTGGCAGCCGGCCAGCGCGTCCACCACGTCAGGCCACGCGTCCTTCGAGGCGCCAAGGCGGTTCATTCCGGTGTCGAGCTTCAGGTGGACAGGCAAGAGAGCGTTCTGCTTCCGCGCTGCCTTTTCCAGCAGCTGAATGTGCCACGGTTCCCAAACCGTGGGCGTGAGATGGTGGGAAACGATCAGGTCCTCTTCGCCCCGCCACATTCCGGTCATCAGCAGAATCCGAGCCTTGAGGCCGGCGCTGCGCAGAACCATGCCCTCCGCGGCATCGGTGACGCCGAGCCAGGGCGCCCCTGCCGATTCGAGCGCGCGGGCACACTCCACCACGCCATGCCCGTAAGCGTCCGCCTTGACCACAGCGCAGATCGCAACGTCGGCGCCAACATGTTGCTGGATGGCGCGGAAATTTTCGCGGAGCACGTCGAGAGAAATCTCCGCCCAGGTACGGTGCTCCGGCACGGCGGCGTGATCGAGATGCGGCGCGCTCACGAGCCGATTATAACGACCACGCAATCGCTGCATACTGACGAACCAGTTTCACCACGGAGACACGGAGGCACGGAGAAAACCTTCCCGATGGGTCAGCCAGGAAATGCTTCAACCGAAAGAATCTGCTCCCGGGAAATTGCGTGCAGCGGAAATGAAAAAGGCCGCGAACTGGCGCGGCCCTGGGAACAAAAGCGGTGCGGGCGGTGTCGCTAGTGCTTCGGCGGAGTGCTTGCCGGCGGCTTGGTGGCTGGCGCCGCAGGCTTGGTGGCCGCAGGCGCCGCGGGTCTCACGGTGCCGGTGGGAGGCTTGGCCCCGCTCGTAGCAGGAGGCGCCGGCACACCGGATTGCAGATTGTAGGCCTCGACCACCGGCTGCGTAATGTCGACCGTCTGCCCGTACCAGACCACGGGGCCTTGCGGCCACTGCTGGGACGTATCCAGGATGATCCCGAAGCCGTTCTCGCTGGCGTACTTTACGATCACGGGCGCCATCTTCTGCAGAATGCGCTGGGCGATTTCGCCCTGCTGTCCCTGGGCTTCCTCGCGGGCGTCCTGGACCGCGCGATCGAACAGTTTCTGCTTGGATTCAATCTGCTTGACCAGGCCGGCGCGGGCGTCGTCGTTCATCTTCTCGCCCTGAGTGTTGAGCTGCTTCTTGAGACTCTCGATATCGTCATTCTGATTCTTGAGATCGCTCTGCTTGGGCTCGAGCTTCTTGTTGAGGGTTTCGAAGTCGCGCCGCCCTTCGTTGGAGGCGAAGATGGCTCCTTCGATGTTAATGGTGCCCACCTTGGTGCCGGTGGCGGGCGGAACGGCCGGTTTGGCCGAAGGGGCGTTCGGTGTGGCTGCGGGGGTGCCGGCCGGCGGGGTGGTCTGGGCCAGAGCGGAAAGCGAGAGGACGATCACCGCGGCCAGAGAAATTCGCACAAACTTGCTGATCATTTGGGTCCTTTGAACTCCTTCGGATTTGTCCCGGGAATGCTGGATGCTCCCAGCTCGCTGGGCTCTCGAACCGATCGCCGCCGGGCCAGCCAGACCGCGAAAGCGGGCGCGCGAGGCGCGTCCCTTGCCCGGCTCATCACGCCGAAACGCCAGCGCGTAATCACCCACAACAACCGTCTTCAGGGTGTGGATAACCCAGATTATACGGAGGGTGCGGGAACAGCGTCAAACTGGAATTGCCGCCATCTGACTTCCCGAATCTCAATAGTGAAACCGGTAGCGAAGCTCGACGTAGATCTCCCTCGGGTTGTTCCAGTGGAAGCCGCCGAAGGTCAGACTGTTGTCGATCAACAGATGGCGGTTGGCCACGTTGAGTGCATTCACCGATCCCGAAAACCGGTCGCCGAACTCCTTCCCTAGCGAAAGATCGAAAGTCGTGTGCTGGGGCAAGTGGTGCGGCGGATTGTTGCCATCAGAGAATCCCGAGCCGTAGTACAGGTTGGTGGCGGCAAACGCGCGCCACGGAAGGCTGAGGTCGCCCCCGGCGCTCAACGTGTTTCTCTGATCGTGGTCGAGCAGGAAGATGCTCGAAGGCGGGGAGAAATCCGTCAGACCGCCACTGATGCCTCCCACTCCCTGGGCGATCTGATTGGAATACGCCAGGTGAATCTGGGCCCGCTTCCAGATTCGAGGCGAGCGCAGAGTGAGTTCCCATCCCCGAATCAGAGCTCCGTCAATGGTGAGCGGGAAGAAAATATTCGAGTTCCCCACGCTATTGTGGTCGAAGAAATTGCGGACTTTGGTGCGGAAATTGTCCACATCCACCGTCCAGCCTTTGACGGGAATGGTCACGCCAAACTGGTGTTCCTCGTCGCGCTCCCCGCGCAGAGGGATGAAAGCCAGATTCTGGTTGTTGACGAATTGCAGCAGAGGTCCAGAGGCAGTGATCAACGGGGGCGCCTGGTAGAACTGGCCGTAGAAGGCGCGGAAGGCCCAGTTCAGCCGCGGGATTCGGACCGAACCCCCCACTCGCGGACTGGTGACGTTCTCGACGACACCGCCCGAGAAGTGAGTCTCTCGGACTCCGCCCAGCAAGTTGAGCCACGAGTTCACTTTGATCTTGTCTTCCAGGAAAATCGCCTCCACGCTACCCTTCGCAATCTCCCGGTCGCGGAAGTTCGTGTTGCTCTGGTCGTTGAAAATCAGGCCGAAGAGCTGGTTGTCGCCCTGGCCGAAGCCATAGAAGCCCGCCTGGGCATCGTTCCTCCAGAACTTGGCGCTGAACGTTGCCTGCCCGCCCAGGTACTGGGAGGCGCGCTCATCGGTGGTGGCAATGGGAAAATCATGGGGGTTGCTTTCGTAGTTCGCGCGGTTGAAGTGATAGAAGGGGGAAACGGTCAGCAACATTCCGGGCTGAAAGGTCCTCACCCAGGAAAAATTCACGAAGGCGTCCGCTTCATGCTGTCCGTCCTGAATTCCGGCCAGCCGCTGATCGGGGGTGTTCGGGATCTGGTAGTAATCCTTGCGTAGGGAAGTAACCAGCCGGAACTGGTTTGCGGGGTTCAGGTTGTAAATGAGCGTCCCGAACCCGCCGTATCCATTTTCGGCGTCGTGGATGACCTCGCCGACCGGCGTCTGCAGGCCGAGGTTGCTGCGGTTTCCGTTCGCGCTGGCGTAATAGGCAAAGCGTTCGGTGTGGCTGCCGAAATTGACCTGGTCGTTGGTCTGATAGAAATTGCCGGCACTCAGGATGACCTCGGCTTCCCGGTTGCGCTCGAAGCCGGTCCGCGGCACGACGTTGAATACGCCATAGGTGCGATCGCCGTACTCGGCTTCGTAGCTGCCGCGCTGGACTTCGAGATAGTCAATGTCCTTGGGGTCAAACTGGGGCCCGACGTTGCTGGCAATATTGCTGTTGGGGACGGGGACTCCGTCCACCAGCCAGCTCACCTGGTGCCCGCCGCGCACGTGCAACTGGTCGTGAGTAACGTAGGAGCCGGGGACAAAATCCGTAACCAGGGAAAGACTGTTTGTGCGGTCCGCCCCCGGCGTCCGCTGCACCTGGAGCCGATCAATGAGCGTCGCCGGGGTTACCGAATCGGTGGGCGCAACCATGCCGCCGTCGCTGTCCTGCACATTCACCGTCTCGGTCACAGGGGCCACGCTCAGCTGGAAGTGCAGAATCGGTTCTGTATCCGAATGGACGACGACGCCCTGGACCATATTCCCAAATTCAGCTTTCGTTGCCGTGACCTGGTACTCGCCGACGGGCACGGCGTCGAAGCGGAACTGCCCGGATTCGTCTGAATTCACCGTCCGGTACCATTCGGAATTCACGGCACGAAGAGTGATCACAGCATCCTGGACCGGCCGGTGTTGCGGATCGTGGATCACGCCGCGCACGGAACCGAAAATGGTGGCGGCGGCGATCCCGGCCACGGCGAGGACAACGCAGACAACCCGAGCGATTCTCGCGGGCCGGAGCAAGGCTCCGGCCACCAGCAGACTAATCATCGTTTCACGAGATTCAAACGCCAAGGCGCCCTCCTGCGTCCACCGGGCGCGTCGCAACGGGCCGGCGGAGGCGAACGGACAAAACACGCAACGACGCGCGGACATCCGCACCAAAGCAAAAGGGTTCAGTTCCCTCAGGGGCTAAAGCCCCCATTCGGTGGCACGGAGCGGCGCGGCTGAAGCCGCGCCCCTTCAAAGAACTATTTATGAAACACGCTTTAGGAAGGGTAGGTGCGGGGAGGAGCGCGGGCGGAATCGTGCCCGAAGAGATCCGATGGCCTAAGCACCGCGGGCTCTGCCGCGGGTGCTGTTTCGATCAGGAAACTGAGACGGGAAGGCGGCCTGGACGCGGGTCGCGCCCATTCCGAGGTTTTCAGGCCGCGACAACAATCGTGGTTCTGACAGCAGCCCTCAAGGGCGCGGAACGAAGGATCCGCAGACTCCGGCGTCTTCGCCAGCCCCTGGTGACAGTGCATGGCCGGCATCGCGGGCTGCGCCGGATGGCGCAGGCAGTGCATCGCCTGCGGCGGCCCCGCAGCACCAGTCGCCAGCGGCCCAAAGGCCGGGACCAGCATGACAAGTGAAAGAAGCTTGGCCGTCAAGCGAAAAGTTCCCCACATTTGCGAAACAGCATACCAGTACCCAGTACCCAGTTGCCAGTAGCCGGTTCTGAGCTCTCAGCTTTGACCTCTCGGGACGATTGAGGCTTAAAGAGAGACGCGGAACACGGGTAGCTTATGGTTTCACAGTCGAAGTCTTCTCGGAGAGAATCCACAACTCTGGGTCCAGGTCAACCTTTTCCGGCGATTGCGGCAGCTTGATGCTGATGGGCGTGCGGGCCCCATAAACAGCCACCGAGCCGCGCGCCATTTTGCCGCCTTGAAAATGCAAGACCACCGGAAGCGGCATGAACCAAGTCTCGCTTTCGGGAAGCCCCTTCTGGATTAGCTCGCCCTTGAGAATCGCACCCCCGGTCGAATCTTTCTCGATGTGATACGAGAGTTCGTAGGACGGCAAATAAGTCTCTGTCACCCACTGCCGATAGAACCACTTCAAGTCTTTGTAGCCATACTTCTGGGCAAGCGGTGTGTTCTTGACACGTTCATTCGCCACAGCGAAGAACTGGTCGGTGGTTGCGGTGCTGTCTTTGTAGCGCGCAACGAAGTCGCTCATCAAGTCAAAGAAAGCCTGGCCGTCGCCCGTTTGCGGGTCTGTGAACAGGAAATGCAGCATGCGCAGCACCAGGGCGCCTTTTTCATAGATGAGCGCGGAGTACGCCCCGCCTGTCTCACGGCTTTCCACGCGATGACCCATAACGAGCGGCCCGACATCCACCAAGCGGCCGTGCCCGATCCCAGTGAGCGTACGGGGAGGCATTTTTAGTTCGTACCGGGCGCGCTCGATCAACTCTTTTTCGGAGTGCGTCTTGTCGCGGAGTTGCACGTAGAGCATTCCGGAATATTCTGCAAAGCCTTCGCTGAGCCACTGGTCGCGATAAGAGCGCCAGAGCACCATGTCGCCCCACCACTGATGCGAAGTCTCATGCGCGATGAAGGAGTAGGTGCGGTAGTCAGCACGGTCGGTGGCCGGGATCATGATGGTGGTCGCAAAACCCTGTCCGAAGTTGAACGGATGGTACACGCCGCGAAACAGCGGATACGGGTACTCGCCGAACAACTTGCTGAAGAATCGTATGCTGTTGTTCATTTCAGCAAGGATGAAGTCTTCCTTAATCGCTGCCCGGCCCCCCGGCATGGAGTAAAACTCAATGGGCAGCTGCTTGCCGTTGTCTTCTTTCGCAATGTCTTTGTGAATTTCATACGGCCCAACGGCGAACGTCGAGAAGCCTACGGGCTGCTCCATCCGGAATTCGGTCAGCACACTATCTTTTGTCCCCGGGGCAGGACCTTCTTTGACCAGTTCTCCAATGCTTACCACATGGTCTCTCTTGCGATGAATCATGGACACATCGAACCGGGAGCGGGCCAGATAGCCGTGACGCGGGTACCAAGTTTCCGTGCTGCGCGGAAAATACGTCTCGGCCATGATGGGCGACTCCATCATGAAATCGCCTTTCAAATCCAAGGTCACCGAGAGCCGCTGGCCGGCGGCCAGCGTTTTGGGCAGAATAATGCTGAAGCCACCTTCCCCCGGCTCCTGGAAGAAAGGGAGCGCAGTGCCGTCGGAGAGGCGCGCATCCAGAAGATGCAACTGCTTCTTGCGGCGCTCGTCGTCGGCAATTCTCAGGCCTTCCCCCACGGCGAAGGAAATCAGCCGAAGGCCCTCGACACGGGAAACAAGGTCCAACTTCGCAGTGAGGCCCAGGACCTTCTTTGGCTCCAGCAGGTCCAGCGTCAGCGTGTACCTCTCGGTATCGACAACGTTATAAGTGTCTGAGTACGGTGCTAGTCCCGTGGCGTAGTCTCCGTTGGCGTGAAATGCCATCCAGACGTCATTGGAGTACAGGCTTCCGTCATACGCAAAAATGAGCCCTTTCTCCCCCGCATTGATTCCAAAGCTGGTGACCGGAATGCGCGCCTGGGGGTCGAACAGATAGGTGAAGCGTCCGCGCTTTCCGCCATCCAACTGGACCAGAAACACCCCGGGCGTCTCCTGATTGAGAATGGATTCCAATTGTCGAGCCGAAATATTCATTCCGGTTTCTTTCAGGAGGCGCGGCCCAAGCTCGGCAGCAAGATGTCCGGCTTGCTCTGAAAGGGCCCCGCTCTGGAGGAAACCCGCCTTCAGAAAGTCACTAGCCGTGTCATCGGTGAAACGTAAGACTGCAGTTTTGAAGTCCGCAGAGACGTCGTCGGACCTTAACAGGCGCCGGACATTATCCTGCTCGAACGCAACCGGTGGCGGAGGTGCCTGCAGTTGTCCGGTACCGATGAACACCGCCGAGCGGACTTTGCCGGCAACGAGAGGAGAGAAATACACGGTCCCGTTCGTGAAGTTGATAGTCACGCGGTCCCGGCGGAGCACCATGTTCTCGAGGTGGGCGCTTTTCTCCAGGACAGATGAGTTCTGTAATTGCTGATACAGCGCGGCCGCCTCAGGCGGCGGTTGTGATTGACCTGCCAGAGCCGAGGTTGAACCTAGAATGAATACGAAAAGAAGCGGAGCCGATCGGAACCACAATGGTGGACACAGAATACGGGGAGTCAGCACGGATACCCTCGTACGCAGACATAGATTACACCTACAACCCGACTGGGAGCGTAAGAACAACCGTTTCTTTGAAACCAGGTTCCAGGTATTACTGGGTACCGCAAGCTGACGACTGCGGTACCATTTCCCCGTGCACGAACTCAGCGCGCGGCTGCTCAAGACAATCCGCGGGCAGGAACTGATCCGGCCGGGGGACCGTGTGGCGGTCGCGGTCTCGGGCGGGGCGGATTCTGTCGCGCTCTTGCGGCTGCTCGTTGAAATCCGCGCCGAGCTCGGTATCTTGCTTTCCGTCGCGCACGTCAATCACAAGCTGCGAGGGGAAGAATCGGATGAGGACGAGCGCTTCGTTGCCGAACTGGCCCGGCAGTTGGGCCTGGAACTTCACTCCACGGTCGCGCCGCTCGAGCCAGCCCGGGAGTCGGGCACGGAAGCGGCCGCCCGCCATCTCCGTTACGATTTCTTCTGCCAACTCGCGCGCGCGAAGCGCGCTTCGAAAATCGCGACGGCACATACACTCGATGATCAGTCGGAGACCGTCCTGCTCCGCATCCTGCGGGGCACAGGCTTGCGGGGGCTTTCCGGGATCCATCCCCGATTCATTCTGAAGCAACAGGGGCAGGTTTTCGGCGAGGTGGTGCGTCCGCTGCTGGGCTTTCGCCGCGCGGAACTCGGGGAGTTCCTCCTTGGTCTCGGTCAGAACTGGCGCGAAGATTCCTCGAACCGCGATCTGAACTTCCTTCGCAATCGGGTGCGCCACCTGGTGGTGCCGGTGCTGAAGGAGAGCTTTGGAGCCACGGCGGTCGAGAACCTGGCCGACCTCGCCGAAATCGCGCGCGGAGAAGAAGAACACTGGAATCAGACTCACCCGGAGATTCACACGTTTCGCGGCCCTGCGCCGGGGAACGACGCGGGACCGCCCCCCGTCGAGATCGCAAGGTTGCGTTCCTTGCCGCTTGCCGCCCAGCGCCGCCTAGTCCGCGAATGGCTGGAAACGAATGCCAGCGGCTTGACAGTGTCGTTCCGCATCATCGAAGCAGTCCTCGACCTGGCCCGCGGCCCGGCGGGAGAGAGGATCGAACTCGCCGGCGGGTGTGCCCTGCGCCGTACCCAGCGCGATCTTCGCTTCGAGCCTGCCCGCGAAAAGTTGCGGCGGGCGGAGTACGAGTATCGCCTGCCGGTCCCCGGCCAGATCGAGATTCCCGAACTCGGCATCCGGATCGAAGCCGTGCTGGCCGACCGGAAAGGCGTTCCGGAACCCGAGCGTGAGCGGTTGCTCGATCCCGCGCAACTGCCGAAGGAAGTCCGGATCCGCAACTGGCGCCCGGGCGACCGTTTCTGGCCGTTGCACACGAAGTCAGAAAAGAAGATGAAGGAGCTTCTGGCCGATCGGCGAATCTCCGGCATGGAAAGGAAGCTGTGGCCGGTGGCCGTGGCCGAGGGCATCGGCCTGGTCTGGGCGCGCGGATTTGCTGTCCCGGCCAGCCTGCAATCCCTGCCCGGCGCGGCGACAGCACTCTGGATTCGAGAATCGCCAAGCGCCGCGGTCTCGCGCAAGAGCTAGGCGCGAACTGCCCGATGCCAGCAGGGTCATGTCCTAGCCTCCGATTAGATGAGGTTTAGCACTTCTTTGCGCCCTTGGTGATCCTTGGCGTACTTCGCGGTTAAGAGCTCTTAACCGCAAAGGACGCAAAGCATTCGCAAAGATCGCGAAGAAAACCTAGATTGAGATTGGGACACTACCGCCAGCAGCAATGGCTAACTGCCAGGCTCGGCGGTGATGTACTATCCAGTGTTCGGACACGTTCGGAGGCTGCTTTCACCATGACTGCTTCCCGTACCCCGGCCCTGCGGCAAGTCATCTCGGCCGATCAGATCCAGAAGAGAGTCCGCGAACTCGGACGCCAGATCTCGGACGACTACCGCGGCCAGACTGTGGTGGCGCTGGGAATTCTAGAAAATAGTTTCATGTTCATGAGCGACCTGGTGCGCGCCATGGATGTGCCGGTCGTCTGCACCTTCATCAAGCCACGCTACAAGCAGACCCAGCAGGGCGAGGCGCCGGTGCTCGAGATCTTCTTCAGCCACGAACTGGACATTCAAGGCAAGCACGTGCTGCTGGTGGAAGGGCTGGTGCACTCCGGCGTCACCACCGAATTCCTGATGGGCGACCTGCGCGCGCGCGGCGCCGCTTCGGTAAAGCTGGCCACCCTGCTGGACCGCCAGTCGGCGCGGCGGGTGCCGCTGCAGCCCGACTACTTCGGCTTCCTGGTGGACGACGCCTTCCTTTTCGGTTACGGCCTAGGCAGCCCGGAACAGACCGGACGGAATCTGCCGCACCTTTCGGCGACGACGTAGGGACAGCCGCCCTCGGCTGTCCAGTCGCGCGCGTAGCGCAACATCGCCAGAAGCATCCTTGGAGCGGGCAAGAGCGCTGCCGAGCTTCGCTCGGCCGGACAGCCGAGGGCGGCTGTCCCTACGCACGCCCGTGACTTCTGTCACTCTCTCTCGTGCCCCGTTTTGCCCCGAAAAGGGCTAGAATGAGAGCGTAGCTTTTCCCCGTCGAATTCCGTGCTGCGGCATCTAATCGGGTTGGGTGCAAGCACGTCGGTCTTTGCGACCACGGATAAGACGCTGCATTTAGAGGAGTTTTCGGTGAATTCAACAGCCAAAACGGCGCTCTTCTGGCTGGCCATTGTTGTGTCGGCGGTCCTGCTCTGGCAGGTGGTCCGAACCGGCAGCAACAGCCAGAAGGACAAAGAGGTCAATTTTTCTCAGTTCATGTCTGACGTGGACCAGGGGAATGTCCGCGAAGTCACGGTGACCGCGCAGGACGTCAAAGGGAAATACAAGGCCGATAACTCACCCTTCCACACCACCGTGCCACCGAACTATCCCGACATGTACAAGACGCTGCGCGACAAAGGCGTGAGCGTCAACGTCAAGGACATCACCAACGGCAGCTGGCCGAGCTGGATCCTGAACCTCGCTCCTCTGGTGCTGCTGGCGGCGCTGTGGTTCTTCATGATCCGCCAGATGCAGACCGGCGGTAACAAGGCGCTTTCGTTCGGCAAGAGCCGCGCGCGCCTGCTCTCGATGCAGCAGAAGAAAGTCACGTTCAAGGACGTGGCCGGCGTGGATGAGGCCAAAGAAGAGCTGCGCGAAATCATCGAATTCCTGCGCGAAGCGCAAAAGTTCCAGAAGCTGGGCGGCCGCATTCCCAAGGGCGTACTTCTTGTCGGAGCTCCGGGAACCGGCAAGACCCTGCTGGCGCGCGCGGTGGCCGGCGAAGCGAACGTGCCCTTCTTCTCGATCTCCGGCTCCGACTTTGTGGAAATGTTCGTGGGCGTCGGCGCGAGCCGGGTACGCGACCTGTTTGAACAAGGCAAGAAAAACGCTCCCTGCATTATTTTCATTGATGAAATTGACGCGGTCGGACGTCACCGGGGCGCGGGTCTCGGCGGCGGGCACGATGAGCGCGAGCAGACCCTCAATCAGTTGCTGGTCGAAATGGACGGTTTCGAGTCGAACGACGGCGTCATCCTGATGGCCGCGACCAACCGGCCCGACGTGCTCGATCCGGCGCTGCTCCGCCCGGGGCGCTTCGATCGCCGCGTGGTGGTGAACCGTCCGGATGTTCGCGGACGCGAAGAAATCCTCCGCGTGCACACCCGCAAGATTCCTCTCGCCGATGACGTTGATTTGTCGGTCCTGGCGCGCGGCACACCGGGATTTTCCGGCGCCGACTTGGCCAACATGGTCAACGAAGCGGCGTTGGCGGCGGCCCGGCAGAACCGCAAAGCGGTGCTGATGTATGACTTCGAGGTGGCGAAAGACAAAGTCCTCATGGGCGTGGAGCGTAAGTCGCTTCTGCTCTCCGACGAAGAGAAGAAGAACACCGCCTACCACGAGGCGGGACACGCGTTGGTGGCGGCCAAGCTGCCGTACTCCGATCCCGTGCACAAGGTCACGATCATTCCGCGCGGCCTGGCGCTTGGTTTGACCATGCAGTTGCCAACCGACGATCGCCACAACTACTACAAGAACTATCTGGAGACGCAGATCGCCATTCTGATGGGCGGGCGCATTGCGGAAGAGCTTTTCCTGAACCTGATGTCGACCGGCGCGGGCAACGACATTGAGCGGGCCACGGAGCTGGCGCGCAAGATGGTTTGCGAGTGGGGCATGAGTGACCTGGGGCCGCTGACCTTCGGCAAGAAAGAAGAGCAGATTTTCCTGGGGCGCGAGATCGCGCAACACCGCGACTACAGCGAAGCCACCGCCATCCAGATTGACGAAGAAGTGCGCAAGATGGTGAGCACGGGGTACTCCACGGCGAAGTCGATCCTCTCGGAGAATCGCGAGACGCTGATCAAGATCGCGAAGGCTCTGATCGAACGCGAAGTGCTGGACGCTGCCGAGATCAAGATGCTGGTCGAGGGGCAGGACCTTCCGCCCATCAAGCCGCTGCCCGCGAAGTCCGACGACGGCGTGCAGCAAGTGCTGAAACCCGAACCGGGGCGCACTCCCGCCAAGGGCGGTGAGCGGCCGGCCACGGCGTAGGGCCAGTTCTCAGTTCCTGGTTCTCAGTTCTCAGTGGGCGGCCTGTGGGCCGCCCTTCTTTCTTGCGGTTCTAACAATCTTCTTACGCGCGTGTCTCATCCGTGCTTTGCACTTCTGTCGCTCTAGCCCGCCCCCCGTGCGATTTACGGCTCTTGGCGTGCGATACTTGTATGTCTCAATGGATCTGAGTCTCAATTCTAAAGTTGCTCTTATCACTGGCGGGTCCCGCGGGATCGGCGCGGCGGCTGTGCGGATGTTTGTGGCCGCGGGCGCGAAGGTTGTTTTCAACTACCAGGCAGCCCAGGCGCAGGCCGAGGATCTGGTTCGCGAACTGGGGGCGAAAAGCTGCCACGCGGTGCAATACGACCTAAGCGGGACCAAACCTGCCCAGGAACTGGTGGCCGCGGCGATCGCCCGCTTCGGACGTCTCGATATCCTGGTGGCGAACCACGGCATCTGGCCTCCGGAAGACGCGCCCATTGACCGCATGTCGGAAGAGCAGTGGCATCGCACTGTCGCGGTGAATCTGGACAGCGTTTTTTCCCTGGTCAAGCACTCCGTGGCACAGATGAAAAAGCAGGGCGGATCCGCGCCCCAGAGCGCCAAAGGCGGCCGCGCCGGGAGCCCCGGATCTCCGGCGGGACATATTGTCCTGGTGAGTTCCACTGCCGGCCAGCGTGGCGAGGCCTTCCACAGCGACTATGCCGCTACCAAGGGCGCGCTCATCAGCATGACCAAGGGTCTCTCCACGGAATTGGCCCGCGACCGCATTTACATCAATTGCGTGGCCCCGGGGTGGGTGGATACCGACATGTCGGCGCCGGCGCTGAGCGATCCGCCGACCCGCAAAAAAGTGTTTAGCGCCATTCCTCTCGGCCGCGTCGGGACGCCGGAAGAAATCGCCGCTCCCATCCTGTTTCTTTGCACTCCCCACGCCGGCTTCATCACCGGCGAGGTGTTCAACGTAAACGGCGGCGCGGTGCTGGTGGGGTAGGCGCCTGGAAGAACTGCGCCGCAACGGGCGACTCGGCGTGCAGCCAAAATGGACGCGCTGGCGTCTAATCATGCAGGGTCGAATGCATCGTATTCTCGCCATCTTGCTGCTGTCCTCGCTCGCCTGGGCCCAGGCTGCGGCCCCCAAGCCGGCCGTCAATCTGAATGACTCCGACAGTGCCCGCAAGGCTCGCGCCGTCCTCGACCGGACCATCCAGGTCCTCGGCGGACAGGCCTTTCTGACCTATCAAAACAGGAGCGAGGAAGGTCGCTACTATCCGCTCTTTCATGGCCGCACCAACAGTACCGGCATCCCGTACAACTACTACGCCGCGTACCCGGAGAAAGACCGTTTCGAAGTGATCCACTTGCGGAGCGTATACCTCCTGTATTTTTCCGTGGGCAACATCAAAATCAAGGACAAGTCCGACATCGTCCTGATTCACAACGGCCTCAAAGGATACGAGACGACCTACAAGGGCACGGCGGCAGAGGATCCGGTCGAGTTAGCCGCCTACCTGCGCCGCCGCCAGCATTCGCTGGACTGGGTGTGCCGCAAGTGGATCAACGATCCGGGGGTCGCCTTGTTCTACGACGGGATGGCTGTGGTGGACGGTAAAGCTGCCGACCAGGTCACGTTGCTCAACAACCAGAACGATGCGGTGACTCTTTTCCTGGACCAGAACAGCGGTTTGCCGCTCAAGACCAGCTACTCCTGGCGGGATCCCCAAGACAAGCAGCGCAACACCGAAGAAGTGGTTTACGACAATTACAAGCCAGTGCAGGGCATCATGACGCCCCATTCCATCACCCGGCTTTTCAACGGGGACATGTCGCAGCAACGCTTCATCAACGTGGCCAAGTACAACCTCGCGCTGCCGGATTCCATGTTCGAAGCGGGTGTGACCTACGACCCCATGCAGCCTTCCGCAAAGCGGTAAGAACCGGCCGCGAACGTAGCGGAACCCGAAAAAGTGGGGTGGAAACCTTCTCGGCACTGCTCACGATCTGTTTTTGTCTCAGCAAGATAGGATGGTCCTGCTCTAGCAGAGCCACGGAGTGTGGCTTTTTTGCCACGTACAGAAGTTCAGTCCCTCCGCTAAACTGATTCATAGTAAAAGACTTAATTTATCCCCCTTTGACGCACGAGCAGACAATTCGTGCTGCGGTCAGTTGCAGCGGAGTGGGTCTGCATAGCGGCGCTCCGGTCAATCTGCGCATCCTGCCCGCGCCTGCGGGAACCGGGCTGGTCTTTCGCCGCACCGACCTCGACGACTTCCAGATCCAAGCCAGCGGACGCAACGTGGCCCGCGTCAGCTATGCCACCAGCTTGATGAAGAGAGGCGTGCTGATCTCCACCACCGAGCACCTGCTCTCCGCTTTCATCGGCGCCGGCATTGACAACGCCATCGTCGAGCTCGACAATCTGGAACTGCCCATCCTCGATGGCAGCGCCCGCCCCTTCGTGGAGATGATCCAGAAAGCTGGGGTCCGCCGGCAGCGCAAGGCGCGCACCTACCTCCGGATGGTTCGCGAGATCGAGTTGCGCGAGGGCGACAAGTTCATCGCCGTCTATCCCGCCAACAGCTATTCGGTTTCCTACGCCATCAACTTCCCTCACCCGCAGATCGGGCGGCAGACGTTTTGTGTGCGGCTCACCAATGGCAGCTACCTGCGGGAGATTGCGCCGGCGCGCACCTTCGGGTTCCTGCATGAAGCCGATGCGATGCGGCAGCAGGGCTTGATCCGGGGCGCGTCCGCCGAAAATGCCATCGTGCTGACGCGCGACGACGTGCTCAACCCGCCCTTGCGTTTCCCCGATGAGTTCGTCCGCCACAAGGTGCTCGACCTGATTGGCGACCTGGCTCTGATCGGGCGGCAGATTCTGGGCTCGGTGGTCGCCGACCGCGCCGGCCATGCCATGCACACCGCGCTGGTGTCGCGCATCCTGCGCGACGAGTCCTACTGGGAAGAAACCACGCTGGACGACGAGTCTTCCGAGAGGACGTTTAGCTCCGAAGCCAGGCTCAGCGTTTAGTGTCGTGTCCCGTAAGTTCGGCAGCTACGAGCTTCGGGCTACGAGCGAGAATCTGGGGTTTGCTCGTGGCTCGCAGCTCGTAGCTCAAAGCTCTGGATTCAGTCCGCCGGCTGCGGCACGCTCCAGTCGTAAGGTGCTCCACGCTCCGCCAACAGGCGCTCCAACTCGGCCTCCGCCTGGGCGCGGACACGGGCGGCAAAGGCGTTGACGTCCTGCCGGTGCTCGTTCCCCAGCGCGGCCACACGAACATGAAGGTAGGGCTCGTCCTCTTCCAGACGGCGCAACAGGCGCTCGGTTCGGGAGATCTTTTCTTCCAGACTGATCATGAAAAAACACCTCTGGAGATCTTCTCCCAGAGTGCCATACCACCGGCAGCGCGCAAGTTCTTAGGTGGATTCGGGTGCTCGTACAAGGGCTTGGGGAGAGCTAAGCGGCGGACCTACTGCGGGGTGGCGTGGGGTTGGGGGCGGTCGGGGAGTTCATCCTGGATGCGCTCGGTCAGCCAGTGATCGAGCTGGTATTGCGAGCTCTGTGGGACTCCAACAAACTTGATGCCGGCGTGGCCTTCGTCCACCCAGGCGATTTTGCCCGGCAGCTCCAGCGAAGTATGGGATCCGGGAAGCGTGAACTGAAGCTTGCATTCCGCATCCTTGGTCAGCTTTCCGGTGAAGTGGATCGCCATTCCGCCTTCGCTCAGGTTGGAGGTGGTGGTGGTCATCCCCGAGTCTTGTGCCACGGCGATTCGGACCGGCATTTCGACGGGATGGCGGAAATACCGGCGCCGCTCCCGAACCATGAAACTCATGGCAGCGTTGAAACAGCGTGAGGCATTCAGCGGCGTCAACGGCTTCTGCAAAACAAAATTGGCGCCGATTTGAAATGCTTCCTGCGTGGTGGTTTTGCCGTTGAGGACGGCGAACGCCACCGACGATGCGTTGCTCTGGGTTCGGCGCAGGCCCTTGAGCAGATCGACACCGCCGCACAGGTCGTCACAATCCACAATGACGGCGTCAAACTTGTGCTTGCCCAGCAGATCCTCGCCCGTCTGGGTCCCCGAACAGACCTCCACGCTGACCGACATCTTCTCCAGCGTCGGACGCAACACTCCGAGCAGGGCCGCATCACGGCTGATCAGCAGGGACTCCAGGTTCATGTCTCTCCGATGTTAGCCATGCACCCGGACGCAAGAAAGTAACTAAGGTGCTGGGCCGAGCGATCACGTAGAATGAGCCGTCGCTCCTCATTGGGGCGACTGGGTTTAGGGGCGACTGGGTTTAGGGGCGACTGGGTTTAGGCGCGACTGGGTTGTTCACACTGCCTGCGACGACACTGGGAAGCCCGTGGCCGCGTTCAACTTCGAAATCTTTACCGGCGGACGGGCAGGGCAGCTCGGCCGTAGCGCCTCCGCCCCAAAGGTGACTACGTGGCCGACCTTGTCTATCTATCGCTCGGGTCCAATGTGGGCGACCGGGAGGCCAACCTGCGCACGGCGATCGAGCGCCTTGCCGAAGCCGGCCCGGTGCAGGCAGTTTCCGCGTTTTACGAAACCGAACCGGTAGAAGTGCGCGACCAGCCCTGGTTCCTGAACTGCGTGGTTGCTGTCGAAATCGGGATGCCACCCCGCGAATTGCTCAATCTCGCGCTCGCCATCGAGCGAGCGATGGGACGCCAACGCACGCGCGAGAAGGGTCCGCGGGCCATTGACATCGACATCCTGTTGTTTGGAGATCGTGTGATCAATGAGCCGGGCTTGAAGATTCCGCATCCCGCGATGCACCAGCGGAGGTTTGTGCTGGAGCCGCTGGCGGAGATTGCTCCCGGGGTACTGCACCCCGCGATCAAGAAGACGGCGCGCCAACTGCTCGCCGGGTTGCCAACTGGGCAGGCGGTACGGAACCTGAGACCTGAGACCTGAGACCGGTCACCTCAGGTTACGGAACTATGATGCGGCTCCCGGTCTCCTCTGGTGCGGCGACGGCCGACGGCTTCTCGGGAAATTGCGCGAACAAAAAATCCACGAAAGCCCGGGACTTCGGACGCCCCGACGTGCGGCCCAAGCCCATGCGCAGCAGAAACACCAGGGCTTTCAGCGCTTCCGCATCACGCAGCCGGATGGCGCCCGTGTGCTTCTGCTCGGCTTCGCGGTACTCCTTGATCATGCTTTCGACGTCGGCCGCGATCGCCTGCTGCGCCACATTGGGGTTGGGCTGCTCGTAGATCAAGCCGGATTTCACCAGGGTCTCGTAGCTTCCGGAGAGCGAGGTTAGAGCCGCGATGAGGTCGCGATCTTGCAGGTTCCGGTTCACCCGCGCGCTTCTGGCCAGCGCAAAACTGAGCCCCAGGACCAGATGCTCCTGCTCAAGGAGGAATTCTTGCCCGATCTCGACTCCGGGAAACAGCGCCTCCCGGTCAAGTTTCGCTATGTCGCGAGGCTTCTCATGTTGCCGGGCCTGCTGGAGATAAGGACATTCGCTGGGACAGTCCAGCGTCACCTCGCGTTGCTCGCCGCAGCACTGGGCACAGATTCGTCCATGCACAGCTGGACAGAACCGCTTCTCTTTGCGTACTCCACAGATGGCGCAACTCAATCGGTGCTTCCTCCGAATTTCATTATTTCATGGCACGGTTCCACCGCCGAGACGCCTCGAGATAAAGCGGCTGCGAGCCGCGAGCTACGAGCTTCGAGCGGTCAGGTTCCGGGTTGCTCGAAGCTCGCAGCTCGAAGCTCGGAGCTGGCTTCTGCACCGTTCCTGATGCAATTCTGACGAAGCGGATAAGGGCTGCTAATCGGGAGCATAAGCCGTTTTTATTTGTCCTTGCCGGTCTGGCGCGATAGCCTATGTCGTTACCCCAGCCATCGGATTTCACTCTAAGGCCGAACGAGGAGAAGCATGTCAACGGAACTGCGGAATTTTCTAACCATACCCTACGACGAACTGGAAGAGATGAATCTGAAGGCGAAGAAGCAGCGCCTGGACCGCGTGGCGCCGCACAAGATCCAGGAAGAGCGGCTGAAATACCTGACCGACGAGAAGCGCATCAAGGCGCTGACCGTGCTGTTCAGCGACCTGGAAGGCCGCCTGCACATGCTCGACTACGACAAGAAATTTCTGCTGAAGAGCTTCGACAACCTGACTTTCGACGGCTCTTCGATCCGCGGCTTCACGGCGCAGCGGGAAAGCGATCTGCGCCTGGGGATTGACTGGAGCGCGTTCTACTGGGGGCCGGCGGACGTCTTTGGGCCGGGCAAAGTGCTCGCCTTCGGCGAAGTCATCGACAAGAACGGCGAGCCCTATACCGCGGACATCCGTAGCGTGCTGAAGTTGTTTGCGACGGAGTTGCACAAGAAGCACGGCTACACGCTCAATGCCGCCAATGAGATCGAGGGCTTCCTGTTCCAGGGGCCGCAGGCGGAGCGCCGCTACCACGAGACGGACAAGTTCGAGTACGTCAACACCGGCGGCTATTACCACTCGTTGCCGGGCGATCCGCTGCGCTCGTTTATCGATACGACGGCCGAAGTGCAGCGCGCCATGGGCTTCCAGAACGAGAAGGACCATCCGGAGGTGGCGCCCTCGCAGTTCGAAATCAACTACAGCTACGCCGAAGTGGTGGCCGCCGCCGACCATATCCAGCTCTACAAGCTTGTCTGCCGCCAGGTAGCCCGGAATATGGGCTTGACCGCCTGCTTCCTGCCGAAGCCGGTGGTGGGGGTGAACGGCAGCGGCATGCACACCAATGTCTCGGTCAGCCAGAACGGCAAAAACCTGTTCTGGGACCCCAAGGGCGAGGAGAAGCTCAGCAAGCTCGGATACGAGTTTCTGGACCGCATTCTCACTCACGGCAACGACCTCTGCCTGGTATTCAATTCCAGCGTGAACGCGTATCGCCGCCTCGATCCACACTTCGAGGCGCCCAACCAACTCAAGGCGTCGGCCGTGGACCGGGGCGCCATGATCCGTATCCCGATCGGCAACGAGCGCAGCATGCGGATCGAAGTGCGTGCGGTAGCTCCCGACTCCAACCCGTACCTAGTGATGTACTCCATTTTCAAGACCGGCCTGGAAGGCACGACCGCGAAGATCAAGAACCTGCGGCAGGCGGAACGCTACCTGCCCGACAACATCTACACCGCGATCGAGGACTTCCGCAAAGCCGAATGGACCACCAAACTCCTCGGGGAAGATGTGAAAGCCCGCTATGCCGAGCTGAAACAGGCCTCCGCCGACCGCTGCCCGCATCTGCTGGGGTCTGTGGTCAAGGCCGCCGAGGTGCAGTTCCACCACGAGGTCTACAACCAGTACCTGTGGAATCTGTTCTAGAAAGCGTGGCAGGACCCAGGAAGGGCGCGGCTTTCAGTCGCGCCCTTTTCCTTTTGCGGAATGATGAAACTCTCGTCCCTGCCGTTCTCGGAACAGGCGCTATTTCAAGAATGTGCGCTCGGGTTGGCCGTCAGTTGGCCAGCATGCGGTCACGCGATTTTGTCTTGCGGCCTGCAGGGTAATTCCGGGGACGGTTGAGGAACGGCCACGCCCAGCCATCTTCCCAAACCGCGGAAGTGGTCCAACCACGCGCCATTCATGCGCGTTTGGTTGGCTCCGGAAAGCGCCTCGACCAGTTGGTAGTAAACGTTCTGCGGTTTCCAAAGATCCACTTCCAGCGGCGGGACGCGGCTCAGCGAAACCAGCGCCTCCACCATCTCCAGCGCCTCCGGATCACCGGGTTTCCTCGCCCACTGCTCCACCTCCGCGTTCAACCGTTGGCGCAGAGCCGACTCCAGACAGGATATGTCCAGATTGACGCCGTCGTGCCGGGCGGCATCGAGTAGCATTCGGATACGATCCAGGTCCAATTCCCGGTCCCTCAACGCCCGCTGCACCGCGCTGCCCAACACGAACTCGGCGGTGGTGCGCAAGATGGGTGGCGGAGGCATGTGAAGGTCGGACAGGAAGCGCATGAATGGGGCGTGGTGCTCGTAGACCTGGCGGTACAGGGCCTCGGCCTCGCCCATAGTGGAGTTGACGATTTGACTGAGAATGCGCCGTTGTTCATCGCGGAACAGGGACTTCAGCGAGTAGGTCGCGCCCCGAAAATGGCGGTCGATCACACGCAGGCAGTCCGGCAAGTCAGCATTGGAAAAGGCCTGGCTCGCTTCTTCAACCACCACGCGGAAGGCATTCTTGCTTTGGAAGGGGCGAACCCCAGCGCTCAGGTTGTGATCGCCGAAATGAAGCACGGCGAAGCCGACGGTGAAGCGCGCGCGTGTGATGTTGGAGACAATCCGGGCGCGACCGAGAGCAAGTTTTGTATCACCGGACTCCAATACGCGGGCTTCCTGCAGGTCCACGCGGTAGCTGTAAACCGAGCTCCAGCCGTGGTAGCCGTCGAACAGCGAGCTGATGGCGTAATGTGCGCCCACCCCCAACAGGTCCAACATGGCGGGCCGGACGAAGCGTTCGTAAACGTGGCGCCCGTTCCCGTAGTCAGGGATGTTGCTCCAAGCCGCTTCCAGGCGGCGCAAGAATTCCTCCTCGCGGTATTCGCCGAAGAGCTGCTCACTAAGTTGCACGGCGCGGCCGGCGTACTGGAGGACGTGCACTGTTTCTGGCCCGGTCAGCTCGTCGAAGAACCAGCCGCAGCTGGTGTACATCAACATGAGATGGCGCTGCGCTTCGAGCAGCCTTAAAGTGCGCACTTGTTCTTCGAGGGAAAGGTCCCGCACGGCATGGCGGGCAAGAAATGCGTCCACATTGCTGGGCGAGCGATCCAGCACGACGTTGATGTAATCGTCGCGCGCAGCCCAGGCGTCTCGCAGAAGTTCCTGCGCGCTGAGTTCATAAAACGTGGCAAGATCATCACGCAGCCAGTCCATTGCCTCCCGCAGAGGCCGCCGCCAATGCTGGCGCCAGGAGCCGCATCCGCCGGAGTTGCAGCCGCAATCGTTTTTCCAGCGTTCCACCCCATGCGGGCAACTCCACGAGCTCTTCTCGATGATTTCCACTTCATGAGATGGCGGGTGCTTGGCAAGGTATTCACCGTAGTTGGTGATAGTTGCCAGCTGGTTGCGCTCAATGTAGTCGAGCGCATAGGCGAGGGCCATGTCGCCGTGGGCATAATGATGACCATAGGTCTCGCCGTCGGTGGCGATGTGGACCAACTGCGCCCACGGGCGGTCGTCATTGAAGCCGCTGAGCAGGCGGTTGGCAAAGTTCTGTCCGTTGCAGAGCAATTTTTCGAACGCGACCGCGTGCGAGATGGGCCCGTCGTAAAAAAACAAACTGATGCTGCGGCCGGACGGAAGGTGGCAGGTGTACGGGCGCGTGGGATCAATGCCAGCACCCTCGAGGTTGAGCCATTCCTCCCAGGGCTGGTGGCGCATCCGCCGAGCCTGGTGTTGGGCCAGAATGGTGAACTTGAGGCCGACCGAACTGAGGAGTTCGAGTGTCTCCAGATCCACCGCCGTTTCCGGCAGCCACATGCCCTCCGGGTCTCGTCGGAAACGGTGCTGGAAATCGCCCATGCCCCAGACGATCTGCGTAGCCTTATCGCGCGAGTTTGCCAGTGGGAGGATCGCGTGGTTGTATGCCTGCGCTAATGCGGCTCCATGGCCCGAGAACGATTGCTGGCTCTGGCGGTCGGCCTCCAGCACCCGCTCATAGGCCTGCGGCGCGTTGTGCTCCATCCACGACAGCAGCGTCGGCCCAAAGTTGAAGCTGATGCGGGCATAGTTGTTGACGATCTTTGCGATCCGGCCCGCTTCGTCGAGAATTCGCGCGGCGCCATTGGGCAGATAACACTCGGCGGCAACGCGCTCGTTCCAGTCATGGTAGGGAGAGGCCGAATCCTGCACCTCGACCGCTTCCAGCCAGGGATTTTCGCGCGGCGGCTGGTAGAAGTGACAATGGACACAGAGATAACGTGCCATCAGGCGTCTCCAGGAGCGGCCTTAGAAAGCGACTCGAGCCCGGTTCCCTCGCAATACCCGATTCATCAACCCGACTCGGGGGCTCACAGGCGCTGACAGGACCACGCCAAACGCTCTCGTTAAACATAGCTCGGTATGCCCGCGAGCGGGATAGACGAATATGGTACGTAGGGTGCGTCTGACATTGGAACAGTGATTGGGATCTGAAAGAGGTCTCAGAGGAATGGCAAAGGCGGCACTACCACTCTTTGCGTCGGGGGAGTAGCGGAGGCTCACCTGACGAGGAGTGACGGGCGGGTTCTTAAAGTCTTCCACGGCAGGTGAGTCTTAGGCCGGGTTACAGGCGAAAAATCACGATTTCACCACTAACGCTCAAAGCAGCATGTTTATGAGATGAGTTGGATGCGTTCGAGAGTCGTGAAAGAACTCGCCTGTGCGCTGGCTTCCCAAGTCCATTCTCTGCCTGCGCGGCTACAACCGGCTGGAGCCGATGGCCAATGGCGCGGCCCGGTAAGAAGCCCGGCGGGCGAGCTTTAGTGCATGGCCGCCCCGTTCGCGAGTCCGGCGTTGAGATAGCGCGCCATCGCGAGATCGACAATCGTCCCGATCATCTCGGTGTACGAACGCCCGGAAGCTTTCGCCGCCATGGCAAATTCCTGCCGGCTGGCCAGCCACGGATTGGGATTGGCTTCGATCACGTAGACGTCGCCATTCGGGGCCAGCCGCATGTCAATGCGTCCGTAATCGCGCAGCTTGAGCGCCCGGTAGGCGGCCAGCGCCGTATCCGACAGGCGCTTCACGGTAGCTTCGTCCAGATCCTCCGCGATGTGCGACTTGGTCAGCTTGTAGGCTTCGCTATCCTTCTCGAACTTCACGTCGTAGCTGGCGATCTTGGGCGTGCCCTCGGGCAGGCGCGACAAGTCGAGTTCGACCATGGGCAGTACCTGGGCCCGCTCGTAATTGCCGAGAATTCCCGCGTAGATCTCACGCCCCTCAATGTATTCCTCGATCAACGCGGGCGAGTCGAATTCGTCCTGGATGTATTCGACGCGCTCCATCATCTCTTTGACGTTTTTCACCACCGAGCCGGCGTCGATTCCGATCGAGCCATCCTCCCAGGCGGGCTTGACGATGAGCGGGAACGATATGTCATGGGCGTGTTCAATCCGTCCCCGATAGGAAGTAGCGAAGAACGGCGTCTTGATCCCGTGAAAGGCGAATATCTTCTTGGCGACCGCCTTGTCCTGAGCAAGAAAAATAGCGTGCGGCCCGGCGCCCGTGTACCGTAACCCGAGCAGGTCCACGTAGGCGACCACGTTCATCTCTTTGGTGTCGTCCCCGTCGTAGGACTCGGTCAGGTTGAAGATCAGGTCCGCGTCCGAGCGCGCCAGCGCGTGCAAAGACTGCGGCCGGCCGTCCAGTTCAAGGTGGGAAGGCTCGTGTCCGAGTTTCTGGAGGGCCTCGAAGATTTCCTCGCGGTCGGTTTTCTCTTTCTTCACTTTCTTGATTTTCCGGCGCGTCTTGGGCGCAGGAGCGGGAGCTGGCTCTTCCTTCGCCGCGGCGGCCACGGGATCTTCGTTCCACACGTCGTACAGCAACGCGATCTTCAGTTTTGCGCCGATCATGAAGTCTCCATGCTTAGGCTCTAGGCGCTAGGCTCTGGGCTCTAGGCGCTAGGCCTTTGGCTATCGGCTTCCCGGAAAATGTCCGGGTCAAGCCCAGAGCCTGGAGCCCAAAGCCTAGCGCCTGCTTTTCTACGGCTGTATGAACTTTCCTTTTGTCACATACGTCATCACTAGGGCGGTCACGTAGGCCGTAACCTCGGCCAGGTGTTCCGCCTCGCGCGCCTTATCCACGCGCAAGTCCAGTTCGTCGGCTCGCTTTTCAATCGTATCCATCAGAGTCTTGATCAGCGGACGCTGCGCCCCCGTCCAGTATGCGGCCTTGTCAATCACAGCCTTGCGATGAAGGTGCAGGAACTCCTTGGCCGGCTGTGCCGCCTTGCGCCGCTTGGAGACGCGAAACAGGTCGCGCAGGTCGGCATCCGGGGTCAGCTCCGTGACCGCAACCTCTTCCCGGGCCGCCTGGTGATAGAACTCGGCCACCGTGCTTTCCATGTCGTCCACGGTGATGTCCGTTCTGCCGCGCCGCCGCGGAGGATCGGTCTTCCCCAGCTCGCGCGCCAGGCGGTCCAGGTAGCGCAGCTTCTCCATCGCGGCCCAGCCGCGATAGCGCTTGCGCCAGTTGGAGCGCGGCGTCAGCCACACCGCAAAGGTTTCCGCAAAATCTTCATCGGGATGCTTCTGCGCGTACCAGCCCGGCAGATGCCGCACATATTCGCGCGAGAAGGGCACGGGCCGGTAGTGGTCGTGATAGGGCCGGCGGAACGGCCCGAACAGGCGCTTCCATTCCGGGGAGTTGTGCAACTTGTACGCGTAGGTAAAGGCGTGCCCTGACTCGTGCCGCAGATACATCATGATTTCGCGCGCGTCTTCGAGGTCGTTGGTTTCCTGCTCGAGCTGCGCCAGCGCAGCATGCGCCAGGTAGAACGGAATGCCGATCACCGGCTCACCCGAAGGGCATCCCCACTCGTCGGTGAGGTAGCAGGCCGGGCGGAACCTGCTCAGCCCCTTCGCCTCCAGCTCCCGATGGAGCTGCTCGACAAAGCGTTCCACGGGCGATCCCTCGAGCTTCAGGCCCAGGTCGCGAATGGGCTTGCTCAGGAATTCCTGGTAAGCGGGTTCTGGTTGTCCGTTATCGTGCACAAACGCTCGCTTCGAGCGGAGTCAGGCGGCACCGATTGGGGAGGGACCGTACTCTCAAAGTTAACAGTAACGGAGAGCCAAGGTACCGGAGAAGTTACTGCCGTAACACTTATCAACGATGGCAACAGCGAAACGGTGCCGCGATTCGCTTGCGCCCCTTCTCCAGTTGCGGAGAGACTGACCGATCAACCCGCGGTTCCCGCCGCTTTGGCCTGAGGCTTCGCCCACTTCAAAGCCACCTTTGCCACTTCCTCGGGTGTGATGCCGGTGTTCTGCCGCCAGATCATGAGCCGCAGGTAGCCATCTTCAAACTCATGGACGGCCTCCGCGCCCGCCACCGGCTTAATATTATGCCATTCCCGTTGGGTCAGGAACTGCTGGTAAAGCTGGTCGGTAGGAGTGCTCTTCTCGGCGCGGATGGTCCGCACCCACGCGGGATGGTCGAGGCCGGTGGGCGGCAGGGTGGTCAGCGTATGGCTGCTGCCGTCGGTGTAGCGCGAGGCGAACTCGATCCAGCTGCCCACCCGGGGATGGTCATAGATGTGCGCCGCCACATAAGTTTGAGGATGAAACAGCATGCGAATGAATACTTCCGGCATCTTGTCCAAACCATAAGCGCCCAGGTCCGTGAACCCCGCCCGCAACAACGGCGCCGCCTGCCGCTCCACGGCCGCCTGATTTCTCCCCTGCGGCGAGTCCAGGCGGGTCAGCATGATCTGCTCCGGCACTCGGGCCAGGGCTCTCCGGCCAACCTCAGAAAGCGTTTCTCGTGCCGCCTTTCGTGCTAAGAGTCGCGGCAGCGCGCTCTTCAGAACGTACACAACTCCCAGCGCAACGATCAGAGCCAACAGGACCGTCTGGTTCATGCTTCCCCCCGGAGTCATGAAGCCGCACTTGCGGCCATTTCAACAAACTTCCATGGAGCCGGGAAGATTACCGGAGCCGTTGAGCTTCGGGATGGCGATCAGAGAATGGGATCGGATGGAGGTGGCTTCCGCCGTGTTACGGACGAACGAAAAAGGAACGAGCGATACCCCAGCCGCGTCGCGGCGGAACAGGATAGCCACGGAAGTCCTGGGTAAGCGGGGTCGGACAACTCGAGTTCCGCAAGGGACGGCACCCGGGCTTCGACGCAGACTCCGGAGGGACGACCAACGCCTGCCTACTGAATCGGCAGCCCCCCGTTCCCGTTCTCCTCTACCACCGGCGCGATCACCACGGCGGCGGCCACGCGGTCGCCGGGCTCGAGCGACAGCAGCCGGACGCCCTGGGTCGAGCGTCCGCATTCTCGGATCGTGCTGCTGTCCATGCGGATGATTTTGCCGTACTGGCTGATGAGCATGACCTCGGTGTCTTCGGTCACCTGAGCGATGGCAGCGACTTTGCCGTTGCGCGCACTGGTTTTGACATTGATCACGCCCTTGGCGCCGCGTCTGGCGAAGCGGTAGTCCGCGGCCGGAGTGCGCTTGCCGAAACCGTTTTCGGTGACGGAGAGGATGAGCGATCCCTTGAGGGGAAGAGTCTGGTCGGTGGCCGTCGCTTCCGGCACTTCCTTAACTCTCGCTTTTTCAGCCTCCGCTTCCGCCTTCTTTTCGTCTCGCGGAGTGGTCGCCATGCCGACGATGTAGTCGCCCTTGCCCAGATCCATTCCCCAGACGCCATAAGCGGCCCGGCCCATCGAGCGCACCTCGTTCTCGTCGAAGCGCACGGCCTTGCCATCGTGCGAGGCGAGGAAAATGATCTGGTTGCCGTCGGTCAGTCCGGCCGCCACCAGCTCGTCGCCCTGCTCGATGTTAATGGCGTTAATGCCGTTTGAGCGGACATGCATGTACTCGCGCAGTTCCGACTTCTTCACCAGTCCGTTGCGCGTGGCAAAGAAGATGTATCGGCCTTCTTCTTCCAGGTTGCGCACCGCCAGCATGGTGCGGTGGGTCTCTCCCGGTTGCAGCGCCGCCAGGTTGCTGATGTGCTTGCCCTTTCCGGCAGCGCTTACGTCGGGGATTTCGTAAACCTTCAGCCAGTACACCCGTCCGTTGTTGGTGAAGATCAGAATGTAGGCGTGGGTCGAGGCGATGAACAGATGCTCGACGAAATCCTCGTCGCGCGTCTTCATGCCGGTGCGCCCGGTACCCCCGCGCCGCTGCATGCGGTAGGTGGAGATGGGAGTGCGCTTCAGGTAGCCGGAGTGGCTCACCGTGACCGCCACCTGCTCGTCGGCGATCAGGTCTTCGAGCACGATCTCGGCCGCTTCGTCTTCGATCTGCGTGCGGCGCTCGTCGCCGTAGAGCTTCTTGACTTCTTCCAGTTCCTTGACGATGACGCCGCGCAGCTTCTTTTCGGAAGCGAGAATTGCTTCGTACCCGGCGATCGCGTCGCGCACTTGCTTGAGTTCGTTCGCGATCTCATCGATCGAAAGCTTGGTCAGGCGGTGCAGTTGCAGTTCGAGGATGGCGTCGGCTTGCTTCGCCGTGAAGGGCTTCTCGGGATCGAGCTTCGGCGCGCGCCCGGTGGTGTTGATGTCAATCTTCTTGCCGGCAAACCAGGTGACGAGGTTCTCTCGGGCATCGGCGCGGTTGGCGCTGCCGCGGATGATTGCAATCACGTTGTCGAGGTGATCGAGCGCGGTGAGATACCCTTCCAGGATGTGTTCGCGCTCTCGTGCCTTAGTCAGCAGGTAGGCGGTGCGGCGCCGCACCACATCGACGCGATGGTCGATGAAGTACCGGATCGCCTGGACCAGTCCCATCTCCTTCGGCTGGCCGTTGACCACGGCCAGGAAGATCATGCTGAAGCTCTCCTGCATCTGGGTGTGCTTGAAGAGCTGGTTGAGCACGATCTGCGGTTCAGCGCTGCGTTTGAGCTCGACCACAATGCGCATGCCTTCGCGGTCGCTCTCGTCGCGAACGTCGGAGATGTCGTCGATGGTCTTCGCGTTGACCAGGTCGGCGATGCGCTCGATCAGGCGCGCCTTATTCACCTGGTAAGGAATCTCCGTGACGATGATGGCCTGCTTTTCCTTGGTGAGGTTCTCGATCGCGGCCTTGGCGCGCATCATGAAGCGGCCGCGGCCGGTCTTGTAGGCTTCGAGGATCCCGGCTCGTCCGTGAATAATTCCCGCGGTCGGGAAGTCGGGCCCCTTCACGATCTTCAGAATTTCCGGCAGCGGCGCGCCTGGATTCTGGATGAGCGTGATGGTGGCATCGACAATCTCGGTGAGATTGTGCGGCGGGATATTGGTAGCCATGCCCACCGCGATCCCGTTCGAGCCGTTGACCAGCAGATTCGGAATGCGCGTGGGCAACACCGTCGGCTCGACCGTCGATTCGTCGTAGTTCGGAACGAAATCGACCGTGTCCTTGTCGATGTCGGCGTTCAGGTCCTCCGACATCCGCGTGAGACGGCACTCGGTGTACCGCATGGCCGCCGGCGGATCGCCATCCACCGAGCCGAAGTTGCCCTGGCCGTCAATCAGCGGATAGCGCATCGAGAACGGCTGCGCCAGCCGCACCAGCGCGTCATAGAGCGCCGTGTCGCCATGCGGATGGTACTTGCCCATCGCCTCGCCCACCACTTTGGCGCACTTTACGTACTTGCGGTTGTGCAGCAGGCCCGTGTCGTGCATGTGATACAGAATGCGGCGATGCACCGGCTTCAGTCCGTCGCGCACGTCGGGCAGCGCGCGCCCGATGATCACCGACATCGAATAGTCGAGATACGACCGGCGCATCTCGTCTTCAATGTTGACGGGCTGAATGTTCAGAGCGCCCGGACCTTGTCCGTCGCCCCCGGGCGGAGGAGTTAAAGGCAGTTGCGGATTCTGATCGTCGGCCATTTTTCAGGTCTCAGTTGTCAGGTCTCAGGTCCCAGGAAACGCCCGCTGAAGCGGGGCACATGTTATGCCGTTAACTGCTTAATTTGCAGTAACTTAATTGGACTTGGACGTAGGTAAATTATAGCACGGCGAGGGCTCTTTTTGGAGCCGGCAGAGGTTGGCTTTTCAGGCTCTCCGGAGGGGTTAGGCGAGGGACTTTCGGGGGCACTTCCCGGACGTGGGGTTCCGGCGCCCTCGTTAGCGGCTAGCCAGCCCTCCTGCGATTTCCGCGCCGTCAATCGTGTAAACGTGGCCGGTGATGTAGGCCGCATCGTCCGACGCGAGAAAGGCAAAGAGCGCCGCGACTTCCTCCGGTTGGGCATGGCGGCGCAGCGGAAGTTTCGCATTGAGCGCGGCGAACATCTCGTCGGTATATTCAGCGCGCTGCATCGGGGTCATCACATATCCCGGAGCTACCGCGCAGACCCGCACCTTGGGCGCCAGTTCGAGCGCCATAGTCTTCGTCAACGCGATCACTCCGGCTTTGGTCGCGTTGTAGTCGGCGTAGTAGGGCTGGCCCACCAGACCGTTGGTGGAAGCCGTCTGGAGAATTACGCCGCCGTCGCCTTGCATCATGTGCCGCGCCGCGGTCTGGGCCACATAGAAGACGCCGGTCAGATTTACGGCGATTACTTTGTCCCACTCTTGCGGCGTGATGCCGAGAAAGTTGTGGCGAATGCTGATGCCTGCGTTGTTCACGAGCACGTCCACGCCGCCCATCAGACGGATGGCCTCGGCAAACGCGGCCTGCACCTGGTTCAGGTTCGCGACGTCGGCGTCGAGCGCGCCCGCCAGGTCGGGCAGTTCGTGCAGGATCCGATGGCGCGCATCCGCATCGCGATCGAGCACGCACACCACCGACCCCTCGTCGAGAAAGCGTGCCGCCGTGGCCGCGCCGATGCCGCTGGCCCCGCCGGTGATCAAGACTCGTTTCGCCTCCAGCCCGCGCATGCACACCTCCGCAAAAGAACTTCGCTTGGTCCGAGTGTACCGCTCCTGGATATTCTTGCCGCGGCATTGAAGTGGAAGCCCAAAATCCACCACAGAGTCACAGAGGAAGGCGAAAGGTGAACTTCTCTGTGACTCTGTGTCTCTGTGGTGAATCTGGCTTGTCGCGACGAGCGAGAGGACGCCCGTCGCCTGAGCGAAATTTCTCAGCTAACCTGCCACACCGTATCCAGCACCGTGCCATCCACCCACTTCACCACCGCGCAGGGGCGGTCGCCCAGTCTCGGCTGCGCTGGTTTGCCGCCGCAGATCTTCTCGACTTCGGCCTTAATGTCCTGGATCGGCCGGATCGGCAGCTTCGAATCTTTCACCGCGTCCAGCAGGTCTTGCCGCCGGGGATTAATGGCAATGCCGCGCTCGGTCACGACCACGTCAATCATCTCGCCCGGCCCAGTCATGGTGGTGACCTCGTCCACGATGACCGGAATGCGATCGCGGAACGATGGAACGGCCAAAATCGAGCAGCCGGAAAACAGGCAGTTCTGCCAGCCGCCGATGCCGTGCAGCAAACGGCCGTCGGAGTGCGTCACCACGTTGGCGTTGAAATTCACGTCCACTTCCGTCGCGCCCAGCACAACCGCATCCACCAAAGAGGCGAAGTTTCCCTTGCCGTGGTAGTTGTAGGAAGTGAACGGCGAAGTCGCAACATGCCGCGGATCATTGGCGATCGAGCGCACCCCGTCGAGGTCGAAGGTCTGCCCGTCGAGGATGTAGTCCGTCAGCCCCTCCTGCAGCAGCTCGACCAGATACTTTGTCGATCCGCCGCGGACGAAGCGCGCCTTCACGCCGTCCGCCTTCATCATCTGCTTCAGATACTCAACGAACGCCAGCGCGATCCCGCCCGCTCCCGCCTGAAACGAGAAACCATTTTTCATGATTCCGGCGTGGCGCAGGAACTTCGCGACCAGCTCGGCGATGCGCAACCGGTCCGGGGAGCGCGTGATCTGCGTCGTGCCGGAAACAATCTTGGTGGGATCTCCGATGGATTCCACTTCAACAACACAATCCACGTTGCTGCCCTGGATTTGCCAAGGAACGCACGGGAAGGGCACGAGGTTGTCGGTCACCACGATGACCTGGTCGGCATAGGTGGAGTCGGCCAGCGCAAAGCCCAGCGAGCCGCAAGCCGACTTGCCATGCGAACCGTCCGCGTTACCGAAGAAGTCAGCCGCCGGAGCGGCGATCACGGCGATATCAATGTGGACCTCGCCGTCCTGGATCGCCTGCCAGCGTCCTCCGTGGGAGCGCAGCACGCCCATGCCTCGCATCTTGCCCTGGGTACAGTAGTCGCCGAGCGGCCCGTTCATGCTGCCTTCAATGTGGTGGATGACGTCTTTTTCCATCAGCTCGATGGCGCCCTGCTGCGAAGGAAACGAAGCGCTGGGGAACCAGACCAGGTCCTTGACCCCCATCCTGGCGGCCGCCTCCAGCGCCATCAGCGCCACCATGTCGCCGTCGCGCAGGTGGTGATGGCTCGAGATCACCATGCCGTCCCGCAGGCCGCACTTGCCGAGCGCGGCCTCCAGGTCCGAGACGCGCTTGTCGCCTGTGTCGGGATAATCCTTGTTCGAGCGGATCTGTGGCGCCGCCTTCCGTCCCCGCGGCTGGTATTTCCCCACCCCCAGAAATGGGATCTGCGGCCGGCCATTCACCATCGTCGGCACGCGCCGCCCCACCGCATTGTGCGCCAGTTCGACTCGCTCGCTCACGGGATCACTCCCATCGCCTTGGCCCGGTCCACCAGTTTCACCGCCCGATGCACCACCGGCGGATCGATCATCTTTGACCCCAAGCTGACCACCGCCAGCCCCTTCTGCTGCGCCTCTTCGAAGGCCGCCACGATCCTCTGCGCCTTCTTGATCTCGGCAGCCGTCGGCGCGAACGCCTCATGGATCACGCGAATCTGCCCGGGATGGAGGCAGCCCATGCCATCGAATCCCATAGCGCGGGAAGCTTCACCCCAGCGCCGCAACGCTTCCAGGTCAGCGATATCCCCGAAGACCGAATCAATGGCCTGAACCCCCGCCGCGCGAGCCGCATTTACCACGCGGGAGCGCGCATACTGCGACTCCCGGCCCTCCGGGGTCTTCACCACACCCAGGTCCGCGGTGTAGTCTTCGATCCCGATCGTGAGGGCCGCCACGTTCTCGCTCGCCGCCGCGATCGCGAACGCGTTCTCGATGCCCAGCGCCGTCTCCACAATCGGCATAATCCAGATCGGCCGGATGATCCCGCGCCGCGTCTTCAGCTCGCCGGTCATCCGGTCCACTTCGGTCACCTGCTGCGGATGCTCGACCTTCGGAATCAGGATCAGGTCCGGACTCTCCGGCACCACCTCCGCCAGATCCTCGAGCCCGAGCGGCAGTTGATTGATGCGCACCATGCGCTCGCATGCGCCGAAATCGACCGCCCGCAGAGTGTTGCGGACCAGGATACGCGCCGCGTCTTTCTCCGCGCGGTGCACGGAATCCTCCAGATCGAGGATCACCGCGTCCGGCGCGTGCAGGGCCGCATTGATGTAATATTTCGGCTCCGATCCGGGCAGGTAGAGACGCGAACGCCGCAGCCGGTCCTTCGGCGATGGCGCGGGCAGCGGATGTTGCTCCGGCAGCGACCGCTTCCCCAGCGCGAGCCCGGCGCACCGTACCGCAGCCTCGAGGCGCGCCGCAATCACAAAGGGCAGCGCCCCCTCGTCGTGGATCGCGACCCGAGCGTGCTTGACCTCGAGCTCTTCCAGCGCCTGGCGCGCCTGTTCGAGGATCGCGTTCCCGTAGTACGGCGCCACCCTCGATTCCAGCGAGATCTCGACCCCCCCGCTACCCCGCGGCTCAAAGGCGACGTGCACGTCGGAGCGAACATCCTGGCCCCAGTGCCCCGCTTCGGTCGAGTGCGAAGACCTGCTTTCAACAACGCCGCTCATGAAAGCCCCTCAACCACAAAGGGCACGAAGGTTCACGAAGGAAGACCTTTGTGTTCCTTTGTGTCCCTTGTGGTTCACTTCAGTTTTTCCAAAATTGCATCCGTCATCTGGACCGTCGAAGCCGCGCCCTGGCTGATGGCTTTCGGCCCGCCCGTCAGACGCATCATATCGTAAGTGCGGACCTTGCCTTCGCGCACGACGTCGGCGATCGCTTTGCGAATGCGATTCGCTCTCGCGTCCTCGCCGACATGGTCGAGCATCATCGCCGCCGACAGGATCATCGCAATCGGATTCACGATCGGCGGATTCAGCCCGGCATACTTCGGCGCGGAGCCATGCGTCGGCTCGAAGACGGCGACTTCATCTCCGATATTGCCCGACGCGGCAAAGCCCAAACCGCCGACCAGTCCGGCGAACGCGTCGGAAAGAATGTCGCCGAACAGGTTCGAGGATAGGATCACGTTGTACTCTTCGGGATTCTTGCTCAGCCACATCAGCTGCGCGTCAATGTTGGTGGACCAGAGCGCGATCCCAGGATAGTTTTTCGCCACTTCTTTCGCCACTTCTTCCATCATGCCGGAGGTCTCGCGCACCACGTTCGGCTTCTCGCAGATGGTCACACCTTTGAAGCCGCGCTTCTTCGCGTATTCGAAAGCGGCCATCGCGATGCGCTTGGCGGCGTTGCGCGTAATGACGCGGCAACTGACCGCGAGATCCGGCCCGGGTACGTTGGCAAAGGCCTTGAACTTCGGATGGGTATTGAGGGCAGCGCGCACGCTCTCCGGCGGGCTCGTCCACTCGATGCCGGCGTACATGCCTTCCGTGTTTTGGCGGAATACGGTCGTGTCAATCTTTGGTTCGTCAAAACCGCCGCCCGCTTTCTTGCGAATGTAGTTCAGCGGGTTCCCCGTGAACCCAACACACGGACGCATGCAGATATCGAGATTGAACTTCTGCCGCATGGTCACGATCGGCGAATAGTACACGTAGCCCTTGCCTTGCAGTTCCGGCTTCAACTCGGCTTGCGCGGCCTTGTTTGGCTTCGAGGTGATCGCGCCGAACAGACCGATTTTGTGCTTGGTCAGCAGTTCGTTGGTGCGGTCGGGCAGTGCATTGCCCTGGCTGCGCCAGCACTCCCAGCCGATATCAGCGTGGATGTATTCAGCGTCAAAGCCGACCGCTTTCAAAACCCGCAACGATTCGGGAAGAACTTGATTTCCGATGCCGTCCCCCGGCATGGTGATGACTGTGTATTTCGCCATGAATGCTCCTCAGAAATAAAACCCATTCACCGCCGAGACGCCGAGATGGCCGAGAAGATCAAATCTACATAAGATTGTCATCCTGAGCGCAGCGAAGGACCTATGTATTCCTCCGCGCACTCTGCGATCTCTGCGGTTAAGTCTTCACAAAACGCCCAGCCGCTTCGCCACCAGATTCTCCACTCCGCCGGCGATCACCAGCGACTGCGGCACGCTTCCCAGCGCCGGGAACGTAAACTTCTCGCCGCGCCAAGTGATCGTGCTCGCGGTGAAGTCGATATCAATCTCGTCCCCGGCAATGATCGTCTTCTCTTTCGCGGCAATCTCCGCTGCGAACTGCTCGCGCACGCGCGCCACCAACTCCGGCACCTCGATACACAGGAATCCGTTGTTGAACGCGTTGCGCAGATAGGTCTGAGAAAAACTGGCCGCGATCACCAGGGCAATCCCCTTCGCCTTCAGACAGGTCACTGCCTGCTCGCGGCTCGATCCGGTGCCGAAGTTGAATCCGCTGACAATCACGTCGCCCGCCTCGGTGCGCGCGGCAAACTGCGGATCGTAATTTTCCATCACGACCTTCGCCATCATCTCTGGGGTCATGTCGTCGCGATAGGTATAGTCCTTGCCGTAGATAGCGTCGGTATTGACGTTGTCCTGCGGCATGAACACCAGCCGTCCCTTCACGCGCTGTGGGAAGCCTGCCAGGATCTCGACCTTCTCCGCGCCGCCCGCGGCCGCCGCCAGTTCGGTGATGTTCCGTGTGGGGCGGACACTCTTGTCCGCCGCTTCCAAATGCGGCCCGCAGATGTATCCCGCCACCGCCGAAGCCGCCACAACTTCCGGACTCGCGAGATAGCACTGGGCGTCCCGCGATCCCATGCGGCCCTTGAAATTGCGATTCGTCGAGGAGATCCCGACCTCTCCCGCCTCCAGCAATCCCACGCCCAGCCCAATGCACGGCCCGCATCCCGAGGGCAGCGGCTGCGCGCCCCCATCCAGCAGAGTCTGCCAAATACCCCGTTTCTCAGCTTCTTCCTGCACCCACTTGCTGGCCGCCGCCAGATAGAATTTCACGCTCGCCGCAACTTTCTGACCCTTAAGCACCTTCGCCGCCGCTTCTAGGTCTTCCACTCGCGAATTCACGCACGAAATCAGGTACGCTTTCTGGATCGCAACTTTCTTCTTCTCCATCTCCGCCAGCGACTGCATGACCTGCACCGTATCCGGCCCGGAAACGTGCGGCGCAACCTGGCCGAGATCGAGCACGATGCGCGCAGCGTAAACCGCGTCGGAATCCGGTCCCGGCGGACTCTTCTCCCAACTCTCGATGTCCTTCTCTGAAAACCGCTCCACGCCCATCGCCTTCAGCCGCTGGTGAACGCCTCGCAGATACGCGATCGTGACCGCATCCACCGGGAACCAGCCGACCAGGGGTCCCCACTCCGTCGTCATGTTCGAAATGGAAAGCCGCGCGTCCATCGAGAGCGAAGCCACACCCGGCCCGGTGAATTCGACTGCTGCGTTCAGGCATTCATCGTGGTTGTAAAGGCCGCAGAGCGTAATGATGACGTCCTTGCCCGTCGCACCTTCGGGTAACTTGCCTTCCAGCACGACCTGGATGGATCGGGGAATCTGCCACCAGAACTCGCCCGTGGCCCACACCGCCGCCGCGTCGGTGCGCACAATCGGCGTTCCGATCGCACCCAGCGCGCCGTACATGTTGGAGTGTGAATCCGACGCCACCACGAACGAACCCGGCACCACGTAGCCGCGCTCCACCATGATCTGGTGCCCGATGCCCGAACCAGCCGGATAGAAATCCACGCCCTGCTCTTTGGCAAAGGCTTCAATGGAGCGATACTTTTTGAGGTTCGATTCGTCCTGGTTCTGGATGTCGTGATCGAGTGCGAACACCAGTTGCCACGGGTCTTTGATCTTCTTCGCACCGATGCCCTTGAACTTGCTCATTACCGCCGACGTATTGTCGTGGGTCATCGAGCGATGCGGACGAATCGACAAGAAGTCTCCGGCCCGCAGCGCCCGCTTTGGACCCTCCGCCATGTGAGCCTGCGCGATTTTCTCAACAATAGTCTGACCCATACGTGCAGCCTTTACCCTGTCATCCTCTGCGGAGTCGAAGGACCCCTACCTTTCTTCGTGACATTGGTTCTCACCACGTTTCAACTCAAATCCCAAATACATCATCTGCCCAATGTGATGGTGTAAGTGCGTCAAGCACTGCAGAACCATCTCGAACCGGTTCTGCGCGTCAACGCCCGTTGCCGCGTATGCCGCCGACCAATCCTCCGCCGACTGGCTGCGAATCGTCCGCACCGCCAGCTCCACCGCTTCGTCGAACTTCCTCAGAACCTCTTCTTTGGACGGCCGTGCCGCCTCCGAAAACTCTTTCGGACGATCGCGCACATACCCCGTCCCCGCAATCTGCGCCCCGACGTAGTAATTCAAGTTGCCGGTGAGATGCAGCACCAAGTGGCCAAAACTGTTTCCAAACGGAAAAGGCTTGGCCCAGAACTGCTCGTCGCTCAGCGGCGCCGCCAACTCGCGGACCACGCCAGCCAATTTCGTGCAACGCGCCGCCAGGCGCGATGCGACCGTTTCTCTCAGATCAGCCATTTTTCATTCCTTAGCGGCGCTTCTTGCTCTTCGCTTTTGACGCCGCCTTCGCCGTTCCGCGCGCTGCTTATTTCTTCACGTCCGCCTTCATCAGTGCCATCAGCTTTGCGACTGACGGGCATTCCTCCAAGCTCCAGATCGCACGGATCAGCTTCTTCTGAGCCTTCTCCGACAGGGCGCCTTCCGCCAGCGCCCGGAATTTCTCTTCAATCTCCGCATCGCTCAACGGATTCCGCGGATCGCCCTTGGGATAATCCAGCTGCTTCGAGAACGCCCGCCCGTCGGTGGTCGTGATGTTCACGATCACCCGCTGCAGCGCCGGGAAGACTTTCTCAATCTCGGGATCAGCCACTACTTCCACTTTCTTCAGCTGTGCCCGGATCGCCGGGTCCATGATTTTTTTCATCTCGAACTGCACCGGCGTCACCTGCCGATCCACCAGCGCTGCCGCGATCACGTAGGGTAGCGAGTGGTCCGCCGTCTCTTTGGTGTGCGGATCGTACTTGCTCGGATCAGACAAGATGTCCGCCGCACGCGCCAACGACCGGATCTGAATCTTCTCGACGTTCTCCGGATGGAGATCGTTCTCTTTCACCAGGTCGAGCACTGCCGAAATGGGCGCATGCGTGAGCGCCTCGGTCGGAAAGAACTTCATGCCGCACTGCGTGATACGCCACGCGTCGCCGAGCCCGTCGGTCAGCAGGTTCAGCTTCCACTCCGGACCATAGCAGTCGACCAGGCCTTCTTTGCCGTCGATGACGTGCTCCGGGCCGCTGTAGCCCTTCTCGGCCAAAAGCGCCGCCAGGACCCCGCTCTGCGTGGCCATCGGATCTACAGTGTTCTTCATCATGGTCAGCTTGCCCGCAGTCACGGCGCCCATGGTGCAGTGACGCGAAGCCGAGATGCCAATCGCATGCTGAATCTGCTCCCAGCTCAAATGCAGGGCGCGTCCGGCCACGATAGGCGAGACAAAAGCGGTCAGGGTGGCGTGATGCCATCCGCGCTCGCGAATGCCCGGGAAAGCCGCCTCGCACAGCCGCATCTCGAATTCGTGTCCGAGCACACACCCGACAATCAGTTCTTTGCCATCACCAAGAGCGCGCTCGCAACACGCCATCGCTGCCGGAAAGAGGTCGGACGGGTGCGACGGGTCCTGTTTCCAGTAAATGTCGTTGTAATCCATACAGCGGATCATCAACGCGTTGGCCAGGGAGGCTGAGACCGGATCCATCTTCTGTCCCGTGCCGATCACCGTCGCCGGCCCGCGCCCAGCCACTTCTTTCAGCACATCGAGTGCGATGATCACATCGTGCTGTTTATAGCCGCCCAGCGCGCAGCCCGCGGAATCCAGCAAGAATCGCTTCGCCTGATAGACCGCGTCGGGCGAAAGCTGCATGTACTCCAACCCCGCCGCCCAGCGCGCCATACGCGCGGTGATGGTTTCCTTGGTCGTCGCCTGTGGTGAAGACAATTGCGATTTCTCCTTATGAATAGCAGGCAGTCAGCCGTCAGCGGTCAGCCGTCAGCTGATGACCGCCTGAAACCTGACACCTGTGACCTGACACCTGCGACCTCACTTGACCTTCACATTCTTCGCATTCTTGAACGGCAAAAACGCCATGAAATCGGCATGATGCACGATGAACGCTTCCGTCGTGCGCTTCACCAGGTCGCCCTCGGCGGCATGCGCCGCAATAATGTGACAGACCTCGTCCGGCACCCCGCACTCCAGGGCCAGCGCGACTCCGGTGAACGGATGCCGCAGCGCCTCTCCCCGCTCGCTCTGGCGGCTCTTGCCGTCCGGGCCAATCTCATACTCCAGCAACTTCCCCACGTCGGCAAGAATGGCTCCCGCGATCACCACATCCGCATCGATCGGCAGCGCCCGCCCCATGAAGTCGCTCATCGCCTTGGCGCTGGCGCGCGCAATATGCACCACGCAGCGCTTGTGCTCCATGAACGTAATCGGACAATTTGGCACCAGCAGGGTGAAGGGAATCTGGTTCAGATCTTCGGGCTTCAGGGGACTGCTCTCCAGCGCCTTGATCCAGGTTTGCGTCACCTGCTCGCGGAGTTTTGGATCACTGATCCATTGAATTTCCGGCCACAGACGTTCCACGGCCTCCCGCATAGGCAAGACCTCCAGGGGAAACTCAATAGCTTATCGGAGCCAGAACGGCCCGTCGAGTGGGCGTGGCACATGCCGATGTGACTGGAATTCAGCGGGCTGTTAGCCTTATCGGATGGACGGCCATTTTCGCGCACTCGTACCCCGCCATCTGCTGCCAATCGCTGCCATCGTCCTGATCATCGCGACCTGTTCACGAGTGGTAGGAGCCCAGCAATTACCCGCACCCCCACCGCTTGCCATACAGGACCAGAGTCTGCCGCTTCACGCGGGCATCGACGCACACATTCCTCTTCATGCCAGCGGAGGCGTCCCGCCGTACCGCTGGAGCGTGGCCTCCGGCGATCTGCCACCCGGCATCGCCCTCGACGCTGCTGGCTTCCTGGTCGGCCGCGCGTCCAAGCCGGGAGATTTCGCCTTCACCCTGATGGTGACGGATTCGGCCCAGCCCGCTCACAGCATCAACAAGGAGCTGCGCGCGCAGGTGACAGCGGCGCTGCTGCTGGAGTGGCTTCGGTCGCCGCAAGTCCAAGGTACGGAGATTAACGGGGTAGTCGAGGTTTCCAATGGCACCAAAGACGATGACTTCGATTTGACCGTCATCATCGTGGCGGTGAACGAAATCGGCCGGGCCACCGCGCTCGGATACCAGCACATGGCGCTGAAGGCGGGGGTAATGAACTTCCAGGTACCCTTCGGCTCGACTCTGCCGGCAGGAACCTATGTTGTCCATGCCGATGCGGTGGCCGAGATCCCCGCCAGGAACACGATCCTGCGCCAGCGTCTGCAGACACCGACAGCGTTGCAGATTGTGCAGGGGCCATGATTGAGTAGCGAGTAGCGAGCAGGAACAGTGCGTAGGGCAGGGCTGAAGAACTGAAAAATTGAGAGCTGAAGATGGGAGTAGTGACCCGAAGTGTGAGAGGCAAGACTCGAACCTGCACACCATGCTGTCGGATGGGGGCGCTGCCGTCGGGCAGAGTCTTGGCAGGGGTTTTGAGCGCTATCGTCCTGTTAACAACAGGTGGCCTGCAAGCGCATAATTTGGACGTGAGCCGGACTGGGAAAGGCTCCGCCCGGCCTGTCACGCCAACCGATCTGTGTATGGATAGTCCTTCTCCCGCCGTCCGCGAATACTGTGAACAACATAAATTCTCTCGTTTCGTCCGTGACGGCGGGATTGACTACCTTCTGCGACGCTGGACGCGCATCGTGGCTCACGTCGAGGAAGGCTACCACGGTATCTTTGAGGAGTACCTGAATGACATGGACGCTCGGCGGATCATGAGCGAACTCCTGCCCATCGCCAGCGACGAAGAGCGAGCCAGAGCGGAGGCGGTCGTTCCTGCGTTGGATGAGCGCTTTTTCAAGGTGACTGTTCCGACTGATTCATGTATTTGGGGAGCGGAAATTGGGGCGAGCTACGGCTATCGTCCCGACCACGACTGGTGGTACTACCGATCGCCGATTGATGTTAGCCGCGCCAGCGGCTTTGACCGCCCTGCGTCAGACCGAAGTTGACGATAAATCGCGATAACGCTCAAAACCCCCAACTGCGTCGGTCACCTGGCGCGTCGGGCAAAAGGGGGCGGCCGTTAGGCAGGGACGGGATGCCCCTGTCCGATACACGGAACCTCGCCAGCGGCGTCCGCAAGGTCGAGTTCAAGCTGTCACAACTGAAGTTACTCGCAACTCGCTACTCAAAAAATAGAGAGTCCCGAGGTGATGTTGAACTCATTCCTCTCGGCCAGTAGCTCGCGTTTAGACCCTTGCTGACCCTCTCAGAAAGCTCCCTTGCGGGTTTGCTTCCCGGCGATCTCGCTCGGGCTCCGGGCTCACCGCCAACCGGATAAATCAGTCCAACGCCTCGGGACTCTATCCTGCCTTCGACATTAGCTCCTGTTCTCCTCAACCAGCGCTTAGCTATAGACCCTTGCCGACCCTCTCCGACTCACCTCGCGGCTATCGGAGTGACCTAAGCTCGAGCCCCGGACGCTGCACCAACCGGGAAAACTTCAGAACGTGTCAAAGAACGATTATGTTTCTACTCCTCCTGGTTTCTACGTCAATCAAATTCACGAGACTTTAACTTGCCTCTTATCAATCAAGTGCAGCCCGTCCACAGGCGGGTGAAACAGGAATGGTGCACCCGAGCATTCACCCCCGTCGCATACCGGTGTTTCGTGCGTGTTTTGCCTGATTTCTCCGTTTATCCCCTGAGGGCGTCTTGCGTCCATCTCGCCCTCTTCAACCCTGTGGAAATCTCCTTTGTGGCCGCATAAATAGCTGTGGGCATCACCTTGCGATCTCGCGTGCTCCCCCAGTTACTTACTTTCAGGCCACCCGTTCTCTAGAATCCGCTTCAGGGGAGCGTGCGATGACCATCTTCGATCCTTCTGAGCGCCGCGTGATAGACGTGCACCGCGGAACTGCCCTGCGTCTTCTGGGACTGGGTGTTATCGGCTTTCTGGTCGTGGTTTTTCTGTTTTCCGCGGTCACCCGGGTCGATTCCGGCGCGGTCGGGGTCTTGACCCTCTTCGGCCGAGTCACCGGCGAGGCCCTGCCCGAGGGAATACACCTCATCAATCCCCTCAAGACCAACCACGAACTCTCCATCCGCACCCAGGAGATCAAAGAGACGGCCAGCGTACCCTCAAGCGAAGGTTTGGTGATGGCTCTGGATACGTCGCTCATCTACCATCTCAATCCAGAAAAGGCCGCCGACGTCTTCCAGAAGCTCGGGCCTGGGTACGCCGATGTATTGATCGAGCCCAACCTCCGCGCGGCCATCCGGGAAGCTACCGCCTCGCACTCCGCCAACGCTCTCTACACGGGCGAACGCGAGGCGGTTGCCAGGCAGATCTTCGACCATCTCGTCGGCCTGCTCGGTCAACGTGGTTTCATCGTGGAAAGCGTCCTGCTCCGCGATATCCAACTGCCGGCCACGCTCAAAGCCTCCATTGAGTCCAAGCAGCAAGCCGAGCAGGAAGCCCTGGCCATGAGCTTCCGCCTGCAGAAGGAGAAACAAGAAGCGGAGCGTAAGAGGATCGAGGCGGCGGGTATCCGCGACTTCCAGCAGATCGTCGCCCAGGGCATCAGCTCGCAACTGTTGGAATGGAAAGGGATTGAAGCGACCGAGAACCTGGCCAAGAGTCCGAACGCCAAAATTGTCGTCATCGGCAGCGGTAAGAACGGGTTGCCGTTGATTCTGGGACAGTAGAGCCGGAATCAACATAGTTGGTGCTGTAGCGCTTATCGCCAACTGACGATAGGTGCCAGGCTCCGAGTGGCCCGGAGCGCATAAATATTCAGCTATTTCCTGCTCACTCCTCGATCTTGAGCCCGTCCTATTGGGGCCCCCCACAGCGAGGGGGAAGCCAAGGCCTTCTTGATTGCGCAGATCGTCGCGGAAGCAGAGGGTAAGGGGCGGAAAGGTATCTGCGTGAGCTTAGTGAATTCGTGGGCGGTCATGGCTCTCCTCGTAATTCCCAGCCAGGTGATTTGGTCATATTTCTCTTTTGGAGTGGTTCTTGCCATCGGGCTGGTCGCGATCTCTCTTCGTGGCGATTGGCAGAAGGCGCGAGGATTGGACAAGCTGATTCTGTTCGGGCCGCTTTTCTACGCGGCACCCATCGCGGCCTTCGGCACGGAACATTTCACGCTGACCAAGGCCATCGCGTCGATCGTACCGGCGTGGATTCCGTGGCATCTGTTTTGGGCCTACTTCGTAGGCACTTGCTTTATCGCCGCCGCGCTGAGCCTGGTGACGAGGATTCAGGCGCGTCTCTCGGCGAGTTTGCTCGCCTTGACGTTTTTCCTTTTCGTAGTGCTGATGGACGCCCCTGCTTGGGCACAAAATCCACGAAATCGGTTTGGGCTGGTGTTGACGCTGCGGGAATTATCCTTCTGCGGCGGCCCTCTGGCGCTGGCAGCCAGCCTCACCGGGCAGTGGCGCGAGCGGGGCACGCATATCCTCGCGACGATTGCGCGATACTTCGTTGCAATTCCCGTGCTGTTTTACAGCTTCGAGCAATTCATGCACGGCCATCACGTTCCCGGCGTTCCGCTGGAACCGCTGACTCCCCAGTGGCTCTACGGACACGCCATTTGGACGTACATGGCCGCCGTGGTCTACGCAGTCGCGGGTACCCTGTTGCTTGTTGGCAAGAAAACGCGCGCAGCAGCGACGTGGCTGGGTTTGACCGTGCTCTTCGTGGTTTTGTTCGTCTATGTGCCGATCGGAGTGGTGGAACGCGCCAGCCTCGACAAGGGTCTTAATTACTTGGCGGATACATTGATGTTTTGTGGCACGATTCTTTTGCTCGCCGGCGCCATGCCGCAAGACCGCCGCCTTGGAGGTCAATGAGTGTAATGGCGATTTAACGCCAACAATCCTGGACACTGGGGTTCGGCCCGGAGTTTTACAGTCGAGAGCAGTGTTACCGCCGAGAGGAGGCGATGAAAGTCACATGAAGGAAAACTTTCAGGGATTCACCACCTGTTTGACCGTCCCCGAACTGGCTTTGCGGAAAGCGTCGCCGGGATAGCGGGCCTTGATGGTGTACGTGCTTGCCTTCGGGAAGGATGTGCTCAGATTCGCGACTCCATCCATCGTCATGCTCGTGCCGATAATCATGTTCTGAGTGTAGAAGGTCACGACTTCACCGTTTGGGACAGCTGGAGTCGATGCGATCGTAGCCGTGAAAGTAATGGCTTGGTTAACGTGCGAGGGGTTGGGCGACGAAGAGAGAGCGGTCTTCGTGGAATCAGAAGTCTTGTTCAGCAGGAATGAAACGGAGCCGTCGCTGCATTTCTTATCCTGACAATTGTTGGCCACGACCACGTCCGGTCTGCCATCGCCGTTCACATCCCCGACTGCGACTGACCACCCTTGGTAGCCGCCCGAGCTGTAGACCAAAGGCCCCTGGAAAGTGCCATCGCCATTCCCCAGCAGCACGTTCACCCGCCCAGTTCCAAGGCAGCGGTACGGGGCGAAGTTCCGGCACTCGGCAATCGCCACCAGATCCAGAATTCCGTCCCCATTCATGTCTCCGATTGTCACTGCGTCGAACCCCCAGCCTACAAGGTTGTAGCTGACGGGCGGCTGGAATGTGCCATCGCCGTTCCCTAACAGCACCGCGACCTCGGGCCCCATAATTCTCACGACGACATCCAGAACTCCGTTTCCTCTCAGATCTCCGGCTACAACGGACCCGGTGTAATAGCCACCCGAGTTGTACACCGCCGCTGGCTGGAACGTGCCGTCGCCATTGCCTAGCAGCACTCCTACTTCGCCCTCCCCATAGTAGCCGCTACAACTGTAGTCCCCGCAGCCACTAACGATCAGGTCCGGAATTCCATCGCCGTTCACGTCCCCGATCGCCACCGAACCCGAATAGTAGACGCCCGAATTGTAGACAACTGCCGGCTGAAAGGTGCCATCTCCATTACCCAGGAGCACCCCCACCGCTCCCAAGTCACAGCTCTGCCCGCTAACAACGCAGGAAATGGACGCGATCAGGTCGGGAATTCCATCGCCATTCACATCTCCGATCGCCACCGAACTAGTTCCGTTGCCCGGCATGTCGTAAGATACTGCCGGTTGAAAAGTGCCGTCGCCGTGGCCGAGCAACACAGCTAGTGCGCCGGGCCCCGTACATTCCTGGTAGTGAATGGCTTGACAGTCGTTGGCCACGACCAGATCCGGCTTGCCGTCGCCGTTCAGATCTCCCACCACGACCGAATCGGCAAAGTACGCTCCTGTGCTGTAGAGCGCCGCCGGCTGGAAGGTCCCGTCGCCATTGCTCAACAGCACGGCCACCTCGCCCGGCGATGCGCAGTAGGGTTCGCTGCCGCAGGCATTGGCGACAATCAGATCCGGCTTGCCATCGCCATTCAGGTCTGCGATTGCGACAGACTCGGCCAGAGGTCCACCGGAATCGTAGGCCACTGCCTTCGCAAAGAATATTTGAGGCTTTTGCCCAGCTGCGAGTACGGTCGTAAAAACGGCGGCGAAGGCCAGAACATGGAGCAGGAAGACCAGGCGAGGAACCTTCATAACACCTCCTGCGGGGCGGAGCGAATGCAGGGGAGACAAGCCAGACAAGCCAAGGATAACTTCCTCGGCTCGGCTACCGCTAGTTAATTTTCGCCAGTTGTTGTAACCAGGCGTTAGCACTCAAAACCACCACTCCTCCTCAATGATCTCGCTGATACCATACCGCTGTGCTCCCGCTCCTCGATGTCCGGAATCTGACGATCCAATTTCCCCAGGCCCGTGTGGGGCGGGCACTCCTGCCCGCCTCCTTGCCATTAGATTCTCAGTCAGTTTTTGCTGCCGTCCGCGAGCTCAGCTTCTCGATCGTCCCCGGCGAAGTTCTCGGCCTGGTCGGCGAATCCGGCTCCGGCAAATCCATCACCGCGCTGGCCGTCATGGGCCTGCTTCCGCCCGCAGCTTCGGTAAAAGGCGAGATCGCCTTTCAGAACGGCAGTGGCGCATCGAGTCTCCTTGAGCTCCCAGCGGAAGCCATGCGTGGTCTCCGCGGCTCGCGCATCGCCATGATTTTCCAGGAACCGATGACCGCACTCAACCCGGTCATGCGCGTCGGCGACCAGATCGCCGAAGCGGTCCTCGCCCATACCCGGCTATCCAAGCCCGAAGCGTGGCGCCGCGCGGTCGAAGGCATGCGCGACGTCGCCATCCCCGACCCCGAGCAGCGCGCCCGCAGTTATCCGCACCAGCTTTCCGGAGGCATGCGGCAGCGCGTCATGATTGCCATGGCCATCGTCAACCGTCCGCAACTGCTCATTGCCGACGAACCCACCACTGCGCTCGACGTCACCATCCAGCAGCAGATCCTCGATCTGCTCAACGACCTCCGCCACAAGTTTTCGCTCGCCATGCTGTTCATCTCGCACGACTTGGCGGTGGTGTCGCACGTCGCCGACCGGGTCGCCGTGATGTATGCCGGCAGCCTCGTCGAACTGGGAACCAAAGCCGGCATCTTTACCGCCCCGGCCCATCCCTACACGCAAGGCCTGCTACGTGCGATTCCGACCCTCGCCACCGACCGCTCCCAGCCGCTCTCAACCATCGAAGGCACCGTGCCGCCGATCGCCGCTCTCCCCCCGGGATGCCCGTTTGAACCGCGCTGCCCGATCCGCGTTCCCACCTGCGCCGCGGAACTGCCACCACTGGTCGAGGTCGGTTCGGGGCATTGGGCGCGATGCCCGGTGCTGAATCGGTAGGACGCGGGACGTGGGCAATCGCCTCGCACGTCCAATCAGCAACTTACGAGCAATATCTTATAGTTACAGATAATCGAGAGAGGCGCAGGACTTTCCCCGGCCGCCAACCGCCGTTCTGGCCGGCACGTAGAATGCCCCTGGAACGCGTTTCCAGGCCCGTACGACGACGATCGGCGCCGGGGACGACCCAAGGCCTTTCCGGAAGGCCGTCGGCGATCCTAGAGCCTCCCATGGGCTCCTTGTGATAGCTATGAGATATTGTAATCCGACGGTATGATAGTTCATACAGGCAATAGCTTTTGGATATTAGACTGGGCCGTGGTGGAAAAGTGATTGGAGAATTCAGCGCTTGAAGGCGGCCCGCAGAGGTCCTTCGGGTTCACCATCCGCAGAACCGCTCGATCCGCCGTCGCGGCCGGGCGAAAGACGCTATAATCCTCATTCTGCCGTGCGCATCCTCCTGCTCAGCGACATTCACAGCAACCTGGAAGCGCTGGAGGCCTGTCTGGCCGCCGCTCCGGCGCACGATCTCGTCGTCAATCTCGGCGACACCGTCGGCTATGGCGCCAACCCGAATGAGGTCGTCGCGCGCGCGCGCGCGCTGGGGCGCGTCTTCGTTCGTGGCAACCACGACAAGGCGGTCAGCGGATTAATGGACCTCGGCGAGTTCAACCCCGCCGCCGGTCTCGCCACGCTGTGGACTCGCGACCAACTCACGCCCGACAGCCGAGCCTGGCTTCGTTCGCTGCCGCAAGGCCCGGTGCAGATCGAGGAGCTCCCGGGGCTGCAATTTGTCCACGGCTCGGCCCTCGACGAAGATGAATACCTGGTCAGCCTGCGCGACGCCATCCCACCCTTGATGACCGATTCCGTGGCAGTCACATTTTTCGGCCACACCCATCTGCAGGGCGGGTTCCTGGCGCAGGGCGAAGTCAGCGAAGGTTACCGTCCCACCTATCGCACGGTGGGCCAGGCCGAGAGTTCGGATTGGCCCCTGCACCGGGACCAGCACTATCTCGTCAATCCCGGCTCCGTCGGCCAGCCCCGCGACGGAGACTGGCGCGCCGGATTCGCCACCTTCGACAGCGACGACTGGGTCGTGAGCTTCCATCGCGTCCCGTACAATCTGCGCGTCGCGCAGGAGAAGATTCTGGCCGCGAACCTGCCGCAGCGACTGGCCACGCGGCTGGCGACCGGAAGATGAATTCAACGTTGACGCGGCAAGTTTTGTTGTCGCTTTGCCTGCCGATAGTCGTTTGCATCTCAAGGAGCGCAATCGATTTAACGTCAAGTGCGCGCTAGGCTCCCCGTTTCCGCGTTGCCGACTGCACAACCCGCAACGTTCATGGGCCGACACAATTCTCCGCTGTCCGCGCCAACTGAATGACTCACTTAAACTAGACTATCCAGCGGAGGAGACCAACTGTGACCAGCAGAAGCACACGAGTAAATCAATGCCAGAAGCCGACCGGCTGGCTGAGCCGGTTCGTCTTGTGGAACATGAACTCGCGGCATTCCAAGGTGACAGACTGGGGCTTATCTCACATTTCGATTGAGAAGCACGACACTGTCCTTGACGTAGGTTGTGGTGGAGGCCGAACGGTGAGTAAATTGGCCGCCATCGCCACTCAGGGAAAGGTCTTTGGCCTTGATCATTCCCGAGAGAGCGTCGCCGTGGCCAACCGTACAAATAGACGGTGGATAGATATCGCCCGGGTTGAGATTCGGGAAGGGTCCGTGTCCCAGTTGCCATTTTCGGCGGATCTCTTCGATCTCGTCACGGCGGTGGAAACACACTTCTGGTGGCCTGACTTGCCGGGTGACATGCGCGAAGTTCTAAGAGTCCTGAAGCCCGGTGGCAGGCTGATCGTTATTGCGGAAGTCTACAAAGGAGCGAGAACCAAGACCGCAAAACTCGTCGAGAAATATCTCCCATTAACAGGCATGGCGTTCCTAAGTGCTGACGAGCATCGCGAACTGTTGGCAAATGCCGGATACTCGGATGTTCGAGTCATTGAGGAACCCGGCAAAGGATGGATTTGCGGCATAGGGAGGAAACCCTCCATCTTGAAAGGCTCCTTCCCCGACGATGCTGAAAAGAAGACCTAACGAGCCGCACGGACCAATGCCACCGGCTTGCCGAACTGGCTGGTGAAAGCACCGCAGGTTTCATCTACGAACCACTGCCGATTTTGGGACCGGTAACGGGCAATCTGCAAGTTAATATCAATTGTTGTAACCAGGTGATTTTCACTCAGAACCGCCGGCATAAAGACACTCCCCTGACCTTCAAGGCCGGATTTCCATTCTTGCCCTCGTTGTAAACTCGCTCTATGCCTCCGCGCTCGACCGGTTCCGACAATCTTTTCTCTGGGCCGAAATCCGCGCCCGCCGCCCACACTGCCCACGTCGATGGCGGAGCCCGCGGCAATCCCGGCCCGGCTGGTTACGGCGTGGTGATCCATGACGCCTCTGGCCGCAAGATTGCCGAACTCAGCGAATACCTCGGACATCAGACTAATAACTATGCCGAATATCGGGGCCTGCTCGCCGCCCTCGGCTACGCGCACGCGAACGCGGTCAAGGCGCTCAAGATCGTCAGCGATTCCGAGCTTATGGTCCGGCAGATGAAAGGCATCTACAAGGTGCGCCATCCGGCGCTGCGCAAGCTCTACGACGAGGCGCAGCAACTGGTGCGGAAGCTGGAGCACTTCGAGATCCGCCACGCCCTGCGCGAGCACAACCGCGACGCCGACCGGCTGGCCAACGAAGCCATGGACCGCGGGAAATTGCAGAAGTAAGAATCGATTGCAGAGGTCAGAGGTCAGATTGCAGAAGTGAAAACCCTCGCCTTCACCTCTGCAATCTGACCTCTGCAATCGGGCCCCACCTCTACAATCTGACCTCTAACCTCTGACCTCGCCTCACTCGCCCGCCGAGTGGTCGTGCACGATCTTCCAGCCTTCAGGAAAATTGCGGAAGATCAGCGTGAACAACCCGTGCGGCGTCTTGCCATCGGACATCGTCAGATGGAACTCGCCACGCACGAATGCCGAGTCAGGCCCGAGCATTTCAATCCTCAGGTTTGAGAATTCCAGCTTGCCCATCTCGTGGCCTGCGCCCTGATAAGTCTTCTTGTAGCGGTCGAGCGCCGCCTGCCAACCCTTTGATTCATGCGCCCCGGAGAAAAACGTCAGGTCGGGCGAGTTCCAGTACCCGGCCATGAAACCTTCCAGGTCCTGGCGGTTCCAGGCGTTGGTCTGCTCCTGCAACACATTTGTTATGGCGGACTTCGCTCCTTGGGCACGACTTTCGCTCGCCGCTCCCGAGACGAGGGTCAGGACTAGAAAAAGCACTGCGAACCGGACGCGCATAGTCATCCTCCGCACCGACATGGTGTCACACGATTTCCCCGCGCGCCGCTGGTGGCGTCATGCTGGTGCTAAAGCGCGCTACGGAAGAGTACGATCCCGACCGGCCGCTAGCCTTCAAGATTGCGCGAGGGTCTGGCGTGACTATCGAGGAGGAATTCTCAGCCGCGAGTGGCAAACCAGCAATCAGAAACGACAGCGTGTTTCATGAATGGGTTTTTGGAAAGAAGGCGGCACCCGCAGGGGCTAAAGCCCCGCAATCATGTAAGCAAAAACGGCGCGGCTGAAGCCGCGCCCCTTCAAAGAACTATTTATGAAACACGTTCCAGCACCGGGTAACCATGTTCTCTACGCCCGGGTCTTCTTCGACGCCGCAGCCGCGGCGGCGGCCTTGCCCGCTGTTTCCCATGGGCGCTTGGGCCGCTCGACTTCGGGCTGGTCGCGATCCTGGATGCGATCGTAGTGATAGGACTCGCTCACCGTGCCCAACGACTCGTTGTACAGGCTGGGCAGGGCCAGCGCTTCTTTCATTTCTTCGGAAAACTGGTGCAGCGCCTTCAGGTGGTCGGCGGTCGCCGGCACTTCGGTTTTCGCCGTCTTCAGAAACTGCTGGTAGCCCCGGTTAACCAGCTTCGAGATCTCGCTTCCAATCAGGTATCCCGGGTAGGCGAAAATCTTTACGCCGCCGTCGTCCGTCTTCTGGATGGCGGCCGAGCAAGTGTATTTCTTCAGAAACATGCGCGATTGCGTAGCTGGAGCTTCAATCAGGTCAAATCCGTGGTCGCGCAGCCAGCTGACTGCGTCATCGTAGGTGCGTTGTTCGACTTTCGTTGCCATCTTGTTTGCTCAATTCCGTTTCGTCGGATTAGATGCGGCCATGCCTGAGGGCGGCTGCATTCGTTTCTTCCGGAATCGAATGCTTCCGCCGCGAATCTAAAGAACCTAGTATAGATATACCTTTTTCGGATGCCCGGCATATTACTCTGGTCACGAGGGCTTTATCCGCCGTGACTGCAGCAAGTTCCAGTTCGGCATCACGCCAGACGGTTGCCTCGGGCGGACCCCCGCGGCGAAAGCGCATTCTACAGGCATACGGCGCAAATATCATCTGCGCCGACCCCGGCGAAGGGGAATCGAGGATATTGAAAAGTTCTTCTCGGTGTCTCTGTGGCTCTGTGGTGAACTAGTTCTGCAATCTGACTTCTGAGGACTAAGATCAGAATTCACCACAGAGACACAGAGGCACGGAGGAATTCTTTTCATTTTCTTGCATCCTCCCGTGTCTCCACGACTCCATGGTAAAACGTTGCTTGCATGCTCAAACTGCCTCGCGCTTGTTTCGACGACCTGCGCCGCCACGGAGAGGAGACTTATCCGCATGAGTGTTGCGGCGCGCTGCTCGGGCGCTTCGAGGACGACGGCTCGAAGACTGTCTCCCGCATCGCGCGCTGCGGCAACACGCGCGCGGACTCGCTCCACAACCGCTACCACATCGATCCGAAGGAACTCATTCGTATTCAGCGCGAGAGCCGCGAGCGCGGCGAAGATATCGTCGGCTTCTACCATTCCCATCCCGACCATCCCGCGCAATGGTCGCCGACCGACTTGGCCGAGGCGCACTGGTTCGGTTGTTCGTACGTGATCACAAGCGTGCAGAAGGGTACGGCGGCGATTACGAATTCGTTCGAGTTGGCGGGCGGCGACGAGACCGACAAGAAATTCGTAGAGGAAAAGACAGAAGTCCGCTGAAGAGGTGTGGCGCGGGCGCCCTCGCCCGCGAAAAGGTCGGCAAGAAATCAGGTGCCGCGTGCAGCTCCCTCTCGCCCAAAGTAGCCCCTCACCCCCGCCCTCGTCATGTAAGTTAGCAGCAGCCCTGCGATCGCCACTCCCACTGCGCCTTTCCAGCGCTCGCCGAACACGATCTGACCAACGTCGCCCGCCATATTGATGGCGATGATCGCGACCCCCAGAACCCAGCCCCAACGGCGGCGCCGGAACCATCCCACCGCCGCGAGACACAGCATTGGAGCGAGGATGCCGAACGGAAGTGCGGCCAGTCGGCCCATACCGGTGAGTCCCTCATGGCCCCGCTGGTTCAGCACCCAGAGCGCGTCCAGGAATGTCCCGGGCCTCAGCAGAGTGACGGCGGCATAGGCCGCCATGGTCGCGCCGAACGCGAAGAACACTCCGATCGGGATAAAGCCGCGCGGGCGATGGCCTTCGGAATTGGAAGGTGTTTTCTCCGTGTTTCTGTGTCTCCGTGGTGGATTCTGATCCCGGTTTCGGCCCGAATCTCCGCCCAGTACGATAGCATCTTTCGTATATGCGCCAGTGTCGTCGATCGGCGGAGGCAGTTCCGATTGTCGATTTTTGATTGTTGATTTATGAAGTACGATTTACGATTGAGCCAGGATTTGCAGATGAACACCCCTGTGGCAAACAACTGTCGAATGTCGTGCCCTTCCATCGGTTGTTGATCCGCGCCGCGGAAAATCGTCAATCGTAAATCAGCAATCGTAGATTTCCGAGGACCCCATGGCCACCCTCATTAACGTCAAACCCGAAGCCGTTCTGAGCAACGACGAGATTCTGCGCTACTCGCGCCACCTCATCATGCCCGAGGTGGGCATGGAAGGACAGCAGAAGCTGAAGGCTGCGCGCGTGCTCTGCATCGGCGCCGGAGGACTGGGCTCGCCGCTTGCGCTTTACCTCGCGGCCGCCGGCGTGGGCACGCTGGGCATCGTGGATTTCGACGTCGTGGACTACACCAACCTGCAACGCCAGATCATCCACACCACCGACGACGTGGGCCGCAAGAAGCTCGACTCCGCCACCGACAAGCTGAAGGCGATCAACCCCTACCTGAACCTAAAGACATTTGAAACCAAGCTCACCAGCGCGAACGCGCTCGGGCTGTTCCGCGAGTTCGACATCATCGCCGATGGCACCGACAATTTCCCGACACGCTATCTGGTCAACGACGCCTGCGTGCTCACCGGCAAGCCCAACGTTTACGGGTCGATCTTCCGCTTCGAAGGGCAGGCCAGCGTCTTCGCCACCGAAGCCGGCCCTTGCTACCGCTGCCTCTATCCCGAGCCGCCGCCGCCGGGCCTGGTTCCATCCTGCGCCGAAGGCGGAGTGCTCGGAGTGCTGCCCGGGCTGATCGGCGTGATCCAGGCAACCGAGACCATCAAGCTGATTATCGGCCAGGGCGAGTCGCTCGCTGGACGTCTTCTGCTGGTGGAAGCCCTCGGCATGAAGTTCCGCGAACTCAAGCTGCGCAAGAATCCCGATTGCCCGGTCTGCGGCAAGAACCGGACGATTACCCAGCTGATTGACTACGAGGAGTTCTGCGGAATTCGCGGCCAGGAAGAACCTGCCGGGAACGATGTGCCGACGATTTCAGTTGAAGACTTGAAAAAGAAGTTAGACGCCAAGGCCGACGTCTTCATTCTCGATGTGCGCGAGCCACACGAGTATCAGATCTGTAACCTGAAGGGATATCTCATCCCGGTCGGCGACCTGCCGAGACGCGTGAACGAACTCGACTCCAGCCGCGAGATCGTCGCGTACTGCCGCTCCGGCGTGCGCAGCGCCAAGGCCGTTAACTTTTTGCGCCGCTCCGGATTCAAGAAGGTCTATAACCTAACCGGCGGCATTCGGGCCTGGGCGGATAAGATCGATACGACGATGCCGAAGTATTAAGAGCAGTGGTTAGTGGTTAGTTTTTGGGAGGAAGCGCGAGAGCGCTCCCAATCCATTGGGACGAAGAAACTAGCGCCCTTCAAGACGCCGAATGCCGCACTTCGGTGCCTTCCCCGCATAGTCAAGACCAAGCGACGTGAGAGTCCGCCCTGTGACGGATGCCCTTTGCACGTCAGGGGAATTTGTGCATACTAGCCCTTCTTCCCCAGAATCGGAGGCCCCCATGCCGGGCGTAGGCCGTGGCGTCTTTGTCAGTGGGATGTTGCTCGTTCTCCTCTCTCTTCCTCTTTTTTCTGCTGACACCCCGGCGGCCGGGCCGAACTCCGACCCCACTTACCAGCAGCTGCGCAACATCACGTTGGGCGGCGAAGCCGTCGCGGTCAACAATTTCGCGCTCAAGCGGGAGGCGGCCACGTTCCATCTGCGCTCCGGCACCGTCTGCTTTCTCGCTGCGGTCCAGGGCAAAGTGACCGGTGCGGTCTTTGTCGGCGATGGCAACTTTGTCATCCAGCCGCCGTCGGCCTCCGAACGGAGCATGCTGAAGCTGTTGACCAAGGAAGATGAGTTCAGCGAGAACTTCAGCCAGGCCGTCTTCCGCTTCACCGATTCAACCTACGACGAAATCAAGAAGACCGGCAACTCGGCCTCTGGCGGTTGCGATGCCGGCTTGCTGAAGGACAGCCAGAACACCACGCGGCACAATCGCGAGCTCAAGTTCAACCTGGAAGCTCGCATTCTTGAGGACGTGCTCAGCCCCGCACCCGGCGGGCTCTTCGTGGCCTTCGTTCATGGCAAGCGGTACAACGGCAAGGAACTCTTCACGATTGATCCGCACAGCTCGGAGGACCAGGTCGAGCTGATGACCTACGACGAGAACAAGTATGGCGAGTGGATGGGCCTCGATCTTTTAGCGAACAAAGGCGCGGTGAGTCGGAACCGCATCCATATCGAGCACCAGCAGCTTGATACCACGATCGAGAAGAGCGCCAACCTGATCGGGAAAGCGTCCACTACGTTCGTGTCGCAAATCGACGGCTTGCGGGTTGTGCCCCTCGAACTGTTTCACACGCTGCGCGTGGACAGCGTAACCGCCGGCGGCCAGGCCTTGCCGTTTATCCAGGAGGATAAGCACGATGACGCGGACTTCGCCGTCATTCTTCCCAAGCCCCTGGCGGCGGGCGAGAAATACACTCTCACGACCACTTACAGCGGGAAGGAAGCGGTGACCAACGAAGGCGGAGGTAATTACTTCCCGGTCGCTCGCAGCAGTTGGTATCCCAACAACCCCAACGGTAATCTGGGGGAGTACACCTCGTATGACATGACCTTCCACATCCCCAAAGGCATGAAGATGGCCGCCACAGGAGATCTGGTCAGCGAGAACAACGATGGCGGCCAAAACCTAACTGTGTGGAAGAGTGAAGTTGCCCAAACCGTGGCGGGATTCAACTTTGGCAGGTTCAAAGTGGAAGAGGCGAAGCTGACGAAGCCAGAGTACCTGGTGCAATCCTTCGCCAACCAGGAACCTCCGGATTGGGTGAGGGGCCTACAACACGAGGTCAGTGACGACATGCCCACTCAGGGGTCCCACATGGGCGCTCCCGTGGCGCTGGGTACCATGGGCACCACCGGCCTAAACAAGAAGGCCCTGGCGGAAGGACAAATCGCCGTTCAACTCTACAGCGACTACTTCGGGCCTTCTTCGTACAAGCGGATGGCTCTCACGCAGCAGACGGCGTGCAACTTCGGGCAATCCTGGCCGCAACTCATCTGGATTCCGATCTGCTATTTCTTCGATACCACTGTCCGGCACAGCCTGGGCATGGACCTCGGCGACCGCGGATACTGGAAGGTGGTCACTCCGCACGAGGTCGCGCACCAATGGTGGGGGCACACCGTCGGATTCAGCTCCTATCGCGACCAGTGGATGAGCGAAGGCTTCGCCGATTTCTCCGCCGCCCTCTACCTGCAGTCGGTCTACGCCAAGGAGCCCAGACGTTATCTCGATTTTTGGAAAGATGAACGGGAACTCCTGACCGAGCGGAACAAGGAAGGCTTCCGGGCCATTGATGCCGGCCCGCTCACCATGGGCTATCGGATGAGCAACACCCGCACCGGATTCGACACGACCCGCCGCCTCATCTATCCCAAAGGCGCCTACGTTCTCCACATGATCCGCATGATGATGTGGGACCACCAGGCGGGCGACCAGAACTTCAAGGCCACGATGCAGGATTTCGTGAAGACTTACGCCGGCAAAGCCGCGACCACCGAGGACTTCAAGGCCATGGTCGAGAAACACATGACCCCCGAGATGGATCTCGAAGGCAACCATCGTATGGACTGGTTTTTCAACGAGTACGTTTACGGGACGGCACTACCTAGCTACCAGCTGGATTATTCCTTCGGTAAGGACTCGAGCGGCGATGTTGAATTCGGCTTCAAAGTCACGCAGTCCGGTGTGGATGATAAGTTCCGGATGATCGTTCCCATCTACCTGGAGCTAGCGGACGGCCGTACCCTAAACTTGGGCCGCGCACGCATCGCCGGGAACACCTCGGTCGAGCAGAAGGTGCCCATTCGCGGATTGAAGACGGCTCCCAAGCGCGCGCTAGTGAACTACAACTACGACGTGCTGGCCTCGAATTAGACAAAACTTGAATTAGCAGGCTGCGGAAAGGGCGACCGGGTCCCGCCGCCCCTAGAGTGTGTGCGTTAGAACTGCTGTGCCGTCCCTCAGGAACTCGGGCATTTCCCACTGCTACCCCGGACTTACGTCCGGGGCTTTGGCCATGCTGCCCCTACGGGGCTGGATTCTGCGGTTCTCGTCCATCGGGGCGCGCGAACACGTAGTTCTCACGCACACACTAAACGGTAGTTGAAAAGAGGCACGATGCGGCATCTCTAAACCACCCCAACCGGCGAAAAGCGCGCCGGCTGGGGTCCCCGGTGCGATTCCCTGATACGAAACCCCGGGTTTCTCCGCAGCCTGTTTGAAAAAAAGAAGACAGGGGAGAAAACCGCACCTCCCCTGCCTGCTTCATTGGTTCAGGAGTAACTGTTACCGACTGGAGCTTCGGCCCATTTCCGCTTTTTCGGTCCCGCCGAGGGCCAGCGCGTATTTCTTCCCGGCGAAGTGCACTTCCGAAACCGACGCCTTGCCGCTGCTGCGGTCGATGACCGTGGTGTCATAGGCGGGCGCCTGGTTCAACTCGATCACTTTCGCCGAAGTCTTGGCTACTTCCTTATTCCCCCGCATCACGCTGACTTCGACGTTTGCTCCCGTGCCCTCCCAGCGCAGCTGGTAATCACCCACCGGAAGCTGCTGGCCGTTGATCTCGACTGGGTCCTGGACGTGCAATGACCCCTTGTTGCTTGCGAAAGCGCTCGTTGCGAGCAGAACCGCCAGCCCGAGCACCACACTCTTGATCAGATTGCTCAATTTCATATGCTCCTCTTGTTCCCGGCTGCCGGCCGGGACGCCATGGGCGGCTGGTTCGGCGCTTCCACACGGGACTTGTCTTTTCCAGCGAAAGTCCTACAATGCGGTCGTCGGGGTGACGCAAAAAGATACGGGCGCAAGCTCGTTCTCTTTGCCCGGACTCGGCTCACCTGGGCCGCCAAACCACTCGTGAGCCGGTCCCGTCACCCTGCTTCAAATTCTGCTCGAGTAAGTCGAGGGCGGTCCCGCCCCTCTTCCCACCCCGTCTCCGTTCGCTTCAGGATACGAATCCCTGTTTCAGGAAGTTCCCAATTTTTGTTTTGCGTGCTTGGTCGTTGGACGCGCGGGCGCGCGCCCGGTTAGCAATGCTGCGCGCGATCTGTTGTGCAACATGCTGCCATTGTTTTGTGAGGGATGTTTCGTGAACTGGACGTGAACAAAGGAAGCCAAGATCACCACAGAGACACAGAGGTACAGAGGTACAGAGGCACAGAGGTACAGAGGTACAGAGGAAAGCAATAAAGGTTCTTCTCTGTGACTCTGTGTCTCTGTGGTGGATGTTGCGATTGAGATCTGGTGACGTGCGCCTAGCCGATCTTCAGCACGATCTTCCCGTAATTCTTCCCTTCCTGCATCAGCGTGTACGCCTCGCGGGCCTGGTTCAGCGGAAATACCTTTCCGACGACCGGATGCAACTTGTCCTCCGCCAGCCACGCCGATAATTGCTTCCACGCCGATTGCATCAACGTTCGGTTCTGGCTCAGGTAGGTCAGCCACAACCCGTGTACGCTCGCGCCCTTCGGATACAACAACCGGGTGTCGAGTTGCGGAGTCTCGCCGGTGGCCGCGCCATAGACGATTACGCGACCAAACTCCCGCAGGCATTTCACGCTCTTTGCGACGTGCTCACCGCCCAGCATTTCAAACACCGCGTCCACTCCTTCGCCGCGCGTCATATCCTGGATCGCTTGGTGGTAATCCTGTTTCTTGTAGTTGATGCCGTGTTGCAGCCCGAGCTCCCGCACCCGCGCCAGCTTGTCTTCGGAGGAAGAGGTGCCGTACATCTCGATAGCGAGGATTTTTCCGATCTGGACGGCGGCTGTGCCGACTCCGCCCGCGACCGCATGAATCAACACGCGCGTTCCCGCAGGTTTCTCGACCAGCCCCGCCTTCCAGTAAGCGAAGTATGCGGTGAAGAAATTCACCGGAAATGCCGCAGCTTCTTCCGCGCTCCACCGCTCCGGGACCGGCCAGAGCAGGGCTGGATAGGCTGCCGTGGTGGCGGCGAAGGCGGCCCATTGGGTGTAGCCCATCACGCGCCGCCCGGTCGCAACCTCGACTCCCGCGAACTCCCGCCCCGCCACCAACGGGGGTTTCGGAGTTCCCGCGTAGCCTCCTCGGGCGGTAAGCAGGTCGGCAAAATTCAGCCCGCCTGCCTCGACGTTGACGATGACCTGTTCGGGAGCGGCGTGCGCGTCGGGAACATTCTCGATCTCAAGGACCTCGGGCCCGCCAAAACGAGTGATGACCAGAGCTCTCATGCGGTCAGTCTAACAGTCCGTCGTTGGTCGTTCGTCGTTGGTCGTTCGCAAACCCTTTTTCCTTACGACTTGGAGCTTGCGGCCGCCCCCAGGTTTATAATTGGGGACCAGTTTCCGACCTCCTCGGCCCGGATGTTCGATGGGCGGCGGGGGCGAGGGTTTTGCCAGCTTGATGCCGGCTCGACCCGAGGGTGTAGGTGGAAACGCCTGCGCCTCCCGTGCTTGGAAAGGAAACGCTCGCCAGGATTGTTCCTGCGGTGCCTCCTTTTCTGTAGCAGCGGAATCGAATAAGAGTCGTTGGTCGTTCGTCGTTGGTCGTTCGCAATGCCTCGGCGCTGCGATCGACTCGAAATGCTAACGCCCAACGACTAACGACTAGCGACCAGCGACTTGCTTCTCACCGACAAATTCGGCCGCAGGATTCACGACCTCCGCATCTCCATCACGGACCGCTGCAACTATCGCTGCGTTTACTGCCGGACCGGGACCAATGGCGCGGCCTTTGCCGAACTCCCGTTTGAAGACTACCTGCGGATGGCGCGCATCCTGGTCGGAATGGGGATCACGAAAGTCCGCCTCACCGGCGGCGAGCCGCTGCTGCGCAAAGGCATCGTGGAGTTCGTGCGCCAACTGGCGAAGTTGCGCACGCTGGCCGACGAAAAGCTTGAAATCGCATTGACCACCAACGGGCACCTGCTGGCCGAGATCGCGCAGCCGCTGAAGGACGCTGGGCTCGACCGCGTCACCGTCAGCATGGACGCCGTCGATCCCGACCGCTTCGCCCGCATCACTCGCGTGCCCAACGGCTTCGATAGCGTGCTCGCCGGAGTTCGCACCGCCCGCCGCGTGGGGCTCGCCCCGGTGAAGGTCAACTGCGTTCTGCTGCGCGGCTTCAACGAAGACCAGGTCATCCCTTTCGGCATGTTCGCGCGCGAAGAGGGCGTGGTCGTGCGCTTCATCGAATTCATGCCGTTGGAAGAAGATCGCGTCTGGACACCCGAGATCGTCGTCAGGCTCGACGAGATCGTCGCTCGCATGTCGGAGTACCTGCCGCTGGTCGAAATCGCGCATCAGCATAGCGAGACCGCGCGGCGCTACACGTTTGCAGACGGCGTCGGCGAGATCGGCATCATCGCCCCCGTCTCGCATCCGTTCTGCGGCCACTGCAGCCGCATCCGCATCACCTCCGACGGCAAGATTCGCACCTGCCTGTTTTCCATCTGGGATCATGATCTGCACGAGCTGATGCGCCGCGGCGCCTCCGACGAAAAGCTCACCGAGTTCATCTTGAGCGTGGTGGAGAAGAAAGAAGAGCGTCACCACATCGGCGAGCCGGGGTTCGTGCCGGCGTCGCGGACGATGGTGCATATTGGGGGATAACGGTTGGTCTGCCGAGCTTTTCGGCTAGGGTTGTCGTCGTCATCAGCCGCAGAAGTAGTTATTGCTAGAATAAGCGGCCATGAAGAAGTTGTTCGCGTTTGCCGCTTTCTTCCTTCTCCTCGGCATTCCGCTGCTGTCGCAAACCAACGATATCGGCTCCCTTAAGAATGGTGTGTTCTCGGACGCGGAACTCGGCTTTCGCTACACGCCGCCAAAAGGTCTGACCGACGAGACCTCCGACGCCAGGGAGTCTGTGCAAGAGCGGGCCGCCGCCTTGCATACGAGCAACACAATGGATGTGTTGCTACGGATGATCTCTGGGCCGGACGATACAGCTCCCGACTGGCACTCAGTCGGTATTGAGACTTACTTGCGCTCAAAGTTTTCCAGCCTGAGTGACGCGGCCTCCGAGGAGAAGATGAATCAGTGGGTGGCCGCGGGCGCTGGAGCTAACCCCGTCGGCCGGCCGGAAGAATTGTCGATTGCGGGAGCTCATTTTGTTGTGTCGAACGTCGAACGCAGCGAGCCTCCCCTTGTCAAGCACGGGCGAATCTACAGCACGATCCGGAATGGAAAATTGATCGCCTTCGCGTTCTCGGCGAACTCCCCAGACAAAATCGTACTGATTGCCGAAAGCCTGCAGACGCTGGAGTTCGCGGGCGAATCACCTGTCTCATACCTTGGCTTTGATCGCAACGAGTATCCGGGCGACGGCAACCTCCAGGAACTTCACAAGATCTTTACCTATGCCGGCTATTGGCTGAACAATCCTCCGGGCGCAAGAACGAACACATGGGCGGGAAAGCGCAGCAAACTCGGAGCGGCTGGCTTCGGGTTTCTCGTGCTCTTCAACGGACGGTTGCACCAGGAACTAGGAACGAACGCGGCGGAACTTGGTAAGGCGGATGCGCTGGCGGCAGTGGCAGCGGCCAAGCGCGAGGGATTCCCTGCGCACACCGTTATCTTTCTCGATCAGGAAGAGGGAGGGCGGTTGCTGCCTGATCAAAAGACTTACCTTTTCGCGTGGGTTGATGGGATCAGCCAGGCGGGATTTCGCGCGGGCGTGTATTGTTCCGGGGTCGCGTTCCAGGAGAAGGGCGGCGCCAGCGTGATTACTGCCGAGGACATACGGCAGAGCTCGGGCAAGAGGGACATTGCTTACTGGGTGACGAATGATGGTTGTCCGCCGTCACCCGGATGCGCGGTCCCACGGCGTCCACCGTCGCCCGACGCGAGTGGAGTTGAGTTCGCTGATGTCTGGCAGTTCGCGCAGTCACCAAGGAGAAAAGATGTTGCAATGGCCTGTGCGGGCTATAACTCAGATGGGAACTGTTATGCGGCAGGCGCCAGCGCGCAGCAACCGATTCACCTTGACCTGAACTCAGCAAGCTCTGCGGATCCTTCGCACGGCAGGACTCACTAAAGAGGACTCACCATACAGCAAAGATGGGTTTTCTGAGTGCTGAGAGCTGACAGTTGAGAGATGCCTTCAGTACATTGCGTCGTACTTGGTGACGGCCCAAGCGCCGTCCCTATTCTCCAAGGTGACCAAGAACAGGTCTTTATAGGTCGCGTCTTGGCTGGGGCTGGAGTAGCGCTGGCCCCGGTAGTGAAAAATGACCAGCGGCGGAGCGTCTTCCCATTCCACCAAGTTCCAGGAAATCAGCGGGTGTTGCGCCTCGGAGTTGCAGATGAACTTGGCGCGTTTCTTGCGGTAGTCTTTCTCCCAGTCGGCGAGCAACTGCCGGCAGTTGCCGTCGCGCATCTGCACGATGAAGGCGTTGGCAGTGCGTTCGAGCGTCCGGTCCCGCAGCGGGTTCATGGTGATGCTGAGCGGCATCCCGGTCAGCGGGTCGCGCTGGTCGGAGCGCGCCAGCACGGGCGGCTGGTTGTTGAGCCACATGAGAAAGCCGACAAACACCAGTACCACCAGGCCGCCGGCTGCCAGCGCAATGCCGATATGGGTGCGGGAGACCTGCATCAGAAGAAGTTTGGGGGAGGAGTGGGGTAGCCGCAAGGTTACTTCAGATACGTCCGTAACGAGTGGGGCTGTTTCAGAACTCGGCCGTCCCTCCGGGACTTGGCTGGCCTCTCCCACCTTTCCCAGCGCTGAAGCGCTGGGCTAAGTTTGGTCGCCCCTCCGGGGCTGGATTTCTGTGGTTCTTTTCCGACCGAGCCAGCCACAGGCTGAGTTTCGTAACAGACTCGAGAGGGGTGGGCTAAGAAGCCTGCCGTGACGCCATCCTCCGGCGTTCAATTTGCGCCATCAGTTCTTCTGTGACCGAAGCGTTCAAGCCATGTCGCTTTGCTGCGCGCACGATGGGTCCGCCAATTGCGTCCAACTCCGGCGCCCGTCCCTGTGCAACGTCTTTCTGCATGGAGCTGCGCATGCCCGGCGGCAGGCTCCTGACTGCGTTGAGGACAGCGTCCGCTTCCACCCTGGCGCCCTCGGCCTGCCCCGCCGCGCAGGCCTCGCGTACGCATGCCTGCAGTTGCCGCCACGTCTCCGGCTCGGCCACGATGTCACTTACTGTTCGATCGAACGCGCTCGTGGTTAACGCCAGCGGAGCCAGGAACACCAGCTTGCTCCACATGAGCGTCGCTTCGTCGTCGACAAAGTTGCAGGTGAAACCCAAGCTCTGGAGCTGATCGATCGTCGTCTGGAGCAGCCCGCGGCCCCGGGACGACACGTTCAAGCGCGCAAACGGCGAACGGTGGATGATATGTCCCATGCTCACCCGCTCCGTCTCGCCCGAAATAGTCGCCGGAATCACACGGTCCCGGCCGTATTTCGACCGCAACAGGTCCATGTGGTCAATGCCATTCAGCAGCGGCACGATTGCGCCAATGGATCCGACATCGGTGATCGAGCGCAACGCCACTTCCAGTTGGGTGGCCTTGACCGTGAGCCACAGGACATCGGTCGGTGGAACCGACGACGCCCACTGAACCTCCACGCTCCAGCTTCCGAAAGTGCTGTCCAACTGAAGCCTCGGCGGATGGGCATCCAGTGTCTCCGGGCGGACGACGAGGGTGACCGTTTCGCCGGCACGAGCCAGGCAAGCCCCGATCAGCCCGCCCACTCCGCCCGCTCCTAAAATTGCATGTCGCATAAGGGTTTGCGTATGGTCACTCTAACCGCCGCGGAAGCGTTGCCAACGTGCCCGCTGATCTCATCGAGAACGTTAGCACGGGGCAGGAGGAACCGCGCATGAGTCCTCCAATGTTGCCGGGATTATACGTGGTCTGGTTTGTTTTTTCGCCATCACAGGCGTATAGTTGGGCTTGAAAACTGTTGTGTCGTAGTCTGAGGAGTGTCGAAGCACACCAGTGGGCGCAAGCCCACTTTTTAGTTTGGGCTGCGACTCACAGGGCGGTTTGAGCGCAAGTTATTGAGAAGATGGCTTTTGATCAGGAGCGGGTCCGGCAGATCGCGGGGCGCGTGGCGGCCTCGAGCGGGCTGGAAGTGGTCGAGATTGAGTTCCTCGGCGCTGGCAAGCATCGCATGCTGCGGGTGTTCATTGATCGGCCCGGCGCGGTGCCAGCGCCCGAGCGGCCTGACGGCGTGACGCACGAGGATTGCTCGAGCTTCAGCCGGGAATTCGGAACCATCGTCGAGGTTGAAGATGCCGTGCCCGGCGGACCGTATGTGCTGGAGGTCTCTTCTCCTGGTCTCGATCGTAAGCTGACGAAGGCGGCGGATTTCGAGCGCTTCCGCGGACATCGCGTGAAGCTGATGACGCGGCAGCCGGTGAACAATAACCGGCACTTTGAAGGCAGGCTCGAGAGCTTTGAGAACGGCCGGCTGATGCTCGATCTGAGCGTCGCCCGCCGCAAAATGCGCCCCAAAGAGGGCGAGGCAGCGCAAGTTGAAATTGATTTGGCCAACGTGGAGAAGGCTAATCTGGTGCCGGAAATTTAGTAGTCAGGAGTCAGTAGTCAGGAGTCAGCCAAATCGGCCTCAACACCTGCTGACTACTGACTCCTGACTACTGACTACAAGGTTCAAAAATGGCAAGTGAGCTCTATAACATCATCGACGCGGTGAGCAAGGAGAAAGGCATTGACCCGGCGATCGTGGTCAGTGCCGTCGAGGACGCCATCGTCGTCGCCACGCGCAAGTACTACAAGACGCAGGAAAACCTGCGCGCCGTCCTCGACAAGGAATCCGGCAAGATCAACGCTTACGCCGTGAAGGCGATCGTCGAAAGCCCGGAACTGGTCGAAGATCCCGAGCTTCAGGTCACGGTGGAGCAGGCGCGCAAGGTGGACGCCAACGCCGAGGTCGGAGGCGAACTGCTGATTCCGAAGGCGACCGAGGGGATCCTGGGGCGCATCGCCGCGCAACTGGCCAAGCAGGTCATTTTTCAGAAAGTGCGCGAGGCCGAGCGCGACACGGTTTACAAAGAGTACATCGGGCGCGTCGGCGAGATCGTCAATGCCACGGTGAAGCGCATTGAGGGTCCGGACGTGATCCTCGACATCGGCAAGGCGGAAGCGCGCATGGGCCGCAAAGAGCAGTCGCGGCTGGAGTCGTTCGCCGTCGACGAGCGGGTGCGGGTGGTGATTGCGCGAGTCGAGAAGGCGTCCAAGGGCCCCGCCCTGGTGGTTTCGCGCGCTGCGCCGGAACTGGTGCAGCACCTGTTTCAGACCGAAGTCCCAGAAATCTACGACGGCACGGTGGTGATCCGCGCCATTGCGCGCGAAGCCGGAGAGCGGACCAAGATCGCGGTCATGTCCAAGGACAAGGACGTGGATGCGGTCGGCGCCTGCGTCGGCATGAAGGGCATGCGCGTGCAGTCCATCATTCGCGAACTGCGTGGCGAGAAAATCGACATCATCGAGTACCACGAAGATCCCGTGACTTTCGCTGAGAAGGCGCTGCAGCCGGCCAAGGTGAGCCGGGTCACGGTGCTCGACGCCGCGGATAAGCAACTTGAGGTCGTCGTGGACGACACCCAGCTCTCGCTCGCCATCGGCAAGAAAGGGCAGAACGTGCGTTTGGCCGCCAAGCTGCTGGGCTGGAAGATTGATATCAAGAGCGAGGAAGAGAAGCGCCAGGAAGTCGAGCAGCAGATGTCGGCGCTGGTCACCCAGACTGCCACCCCGCTGGAGAACGTGCCTGGGCTGGGCGAAGGTCTGCTCGAAAAACTGACGGCCGCCGGCATCACCACCGTCGAGGCGCTCGCCGACATGACCCCGGAACAGCTGGAAGCCATCGAAGGCATCGGCCCCAAGACGGTGGAAAAAATCAGTATTGCGGTCAATAATTATTTCTCCGCCCTGGAAGGCGGCGAGCCGGTAGCGACGGCGGAAGCCGAAGGCGGGGAAGAAGCAGCCGTCGCGGAAGCTCCGGCACAAAGCTCCGGAGAACCAGTGGAATTGGCCGCCGAGACCGAGCCCGCCGAAACTCAGGAAGCGGAGTCTGCTGAGACTCCGGAAACCCAGGGAGCCCCCGCGCCTGCAGCCGCGGAAGCCGGAGAAGAAAAACCGAGCTAACCGCAGCACCGGCAACTCCGGCTGGTAGCAACGGCGGCGTTTCAAGGCATCGCGCCGGGGCCCCCAAGCGGCCCGGTGTTGGCCGGGTGAGGTGGTTTAGCGGTGCCACCCATTGAAGTTTTCCAGCCCCTGCAGGGGCCGTACGACCGCAGTAACAGATGCACACCGAGTCCGTGAGGTTAGATATGCGAACTTAGCGGGACAGGCGGAAGGGAACGAGAGAGCGGATGAGCAAGATTCGAATCAATGATCTGGCCCGGGAGCTGGAAGTCAAGAGCAAAGCTATTCTTGACACTCTCCCACTCGTTGGCGTTACCGAGAAGAAGACGCACTCCAGTTCACTGGAAGAGCACGAAGCCGAACTGGTCCGCAAGCACCTCCGCGCCCATGCCGAAGAAGGGGCCACCTCCAAGTCTGCCCGCGCCGCTCGCGGTGAAGACGCGATCAAGACCAAGATTGACCTCTCCCACATTTCGCGCCCCGGCGACGTGCTGCGCGCCATTACGCAGCAGAAAGAATCCGTAGCGCGCCCGCCGGCCCGCCCCGAACCCAAAACGGCGCCTCCAGTTTTGCCCACCGCCAAGCCGGCAGCGCCCGCCGTGGTCAAGGCGGCAGCGCCCGCCCCGCCCAGGCCGGCCGTGGAG
>JBAVUO010000079.1:0-120870 GCA_049696815.1 Terriglobales bacterium
GCGCATGCGGCAGCGGGCAGGACGGCCCGTAATGCCGTGCTGTTTGGTCCGCCGGGACACGCCTACGTGTATTTCATCTACGGCAACCATTACTGCCTGAATGTTTCCTGCCTTCCCGATGGAGTCCCGGGATGCGTGCTGCTGCGGGCGTTGGAGCCGGTGGCGGGCATCGAGGCCATGGCCCGGGCGCGCGATGTGCGGCTCGGTTCCGCACGCGATCTTCGGAAGATTACCTCGGGTCCGGGACGGCTGACGCAGGCCTTCGGCATCACGCGCAAACGCGACAACGGCAAGAACCTGGTGAGCGCGCGCTCGGACCTGAAGATTGGCGATGACGGCTACCGCGAGCGGCGCGTGATGGTGACGCCCCGCATCGGGATCGTGAAGTCCGCCGGGCGGCGTTTGCGTTACTTCATCGCCGGAAATTCGTTTGTCTCCGGGCGGAGGTTGTAGCGCCGCTCCTTCGGCCAAGGCCTCAGGGCAGGCTCGGCGGCGGTCGTGGGGGTGTCCCCGCCCACACCGGCGAGGGCAAGATGCCCTCGCGACAGCCGGCAAGATGCCGACGCTACAACGATGTCAACAGCGCCAAGCCACCTCATAAATACCCTGCCAAGGAGGAACTAGCGAGGCGGTGATTTTCCGTCGTCAAGCGCGAATCGTCGAACAAAATCAGGATTTTCCGGGATTCAGAACCGTATTGTCGATCAGGCGCGTGGAGCCGACGTAGGCGGCCACGGCGACCAGCGCAGGCCGCGAGATCTCGTCGAGCGGATCGAGCGTATCCGGATCGACGATCTCGAAGTAGTCCAAGCGAACTTGAGGCTCGTCCGCGACGACTTCTTTTGCACCAGCGGCGAGCTTGGCCGCGTTTCTCTCCCCGGCGCGAAACTCTTTCTCGACACGGTGCAAGGAGCGCTGCAGCACGAGCGCTCGTTGCCGCTCTTCGGGATTCAGATACGCGTTGCGCGAGCTCATGGCCAGGCCATCGGGCTCGCGGACGATCGGGCAGACGACAATCTCAACCGGAAAATTCAGGTCGCGCACCAGGCGGCGGATCACTGCCACCTGGGCGGCATCTTTCTGTCCGAAGAACGCGGCGTCGGGCGCGATGACGTGGAACAGCTTGGCGACGACAGTGGTCACGCCGCGAAAGTGGCCGGGGCGCGAGCGTCCGTCGAGCTTGTCGCTCAGGCCTTCGACCGTCACCCAGGTGACTTCGCCCTTGGAATACATCTCTTCGACGGAAGGCGCGAAGACGAGGTCCGCACCCTCTTTCTTCAGAAGGTCGCAATCGTGTTCGAACCGTCGCGGGTATTTGGCCAGGTCCTCCGTCGGCCCAAACTGCGTGGGGTTTACGAAAAGCGAAACTGCAACCGAGTCACATTGCGCCTTCGCCGCACGAACGAGCGATAGGTGGCCTTCATGCAGCGCGCCCATGGTGGGGACCAGACCGAGGCGTTTGCCATGCTCGCGAACATTGCGGCTGGCAGCGCGCGCCTCGTGAATGGTTGGGAAGATCTTCATTGGGTTCTGGGCTTTCGGCTTTCGGCTTTCGGCTTTCGGCTCTAGGCTTTCGGCTTTCGGCTCTAGGCTTTGGGCTTTCGGCTTTCGGCCTAGGGCGATGGCATCCAGTAAATCTCCACCTTCAGGCTCTCGAGAGTTCCAGCCAGCAGAGCGCGGTTCTTGCGGATGTCCGATTTCTCCTGTTCTGACGCGCCTGCATTCTGCTCGACGGCGACCACTCTGCCATACGGCCAAGCCGAGGCGGGCAGATTCGCCAGGGCTGCCTCAACATCGTCCGGCTTAAGTAGGTGGATTTCATTATTCGCGAGATCAACCAGGCCGATGCTCCCGGCGCGAATGATCAGGTACGGATTTTGCCAGTCTTTCTTCGCCGACTTCCTGTACTTCTCCGGTGCGGCCGCGGGGATGGCTTGCAGCCGGGCGGCGGGGTCCAGTGGCGGCGCGGCGATGTCGCCGGGCCGCGAGCACGCGAGCGAGGCGCCGAGAATTAGGAATAGGGCGAAGAGGCGCAAGCGAGTTTCTCTAGCCCTGATTATCGCCTGATCGACCGCTTCCGTAGCAACACCGTTTCGAGCCCGGCCTGTGTGTCTTTCGGCAAATGGTACGACTCGGCGTCGTTGGGGAACTGGTGCGAGGCCACGTCGGCCTTGAAGGCCAGCACCGACTGCGTGATCAGCGCGGCGGCGTCGCCGTAGCGGCGGACGAACTTCGCCGGCTGGCCCAACGTCAGATTGACCAGATCGTGGAAGACCAGCACCTGGCCATCGCACTCCGGACCGGCGCCAATGCCGATGGTCGGCGTTTCGACCTCGGCCGTGATCATCGCCCCAACTTCGCGCGGGATGCCTTCGAGATAGATGCAAGCCACGCCGACGCGGTCGAGCGCGACCGCGTCACGCATGAGCTGCTCGATGGCGTTCAGCGTCTTGCCCTGAACTTTGTAGCCGCCCATCACGTTGACCGACTGCGGGGTCAGGCCGATGTGCCCGGCGACGGGAATCTCGGCATCAATCACGCGGCGGATCACGTCCGCCCGCTTCTCGCCGCCCTCCATCTTGACGGCCTCGGCGCCGGCTTCTTTCATGAAGCGGGCGGCGTTGTGGACAGCCTCTTCGGCGGTCTCGTGATACGAGCCATAGGGCATGTCGGCGATGAGCAGCGCGTCTTTGGTGCCGCGGCGCACGGCGCGGACGTGGTGCAGCATCTCGTCGACCGTGACCGAGAGCGTGTTCTCGTAGCCGAGCATGGTCATGGCCAGCGAGTCGCCGACCAGCACGATGTCAATGCCCGCTTCATCAACCAGGCGCGCGGTGGCGTAGTCGTAAGCGGTCAGGCAGGTAATGGGATCGCGGTGAAGCTTCTTTTCCCGGATAGTCGCAGTGGTAATTTTGCGGCGAGGTTCGCCGATGGGCGTGAGACTCACGATGTCCTCCAGTGCCCCTCCGGCTCGCCGGATAGAGCCTGTATGCGTCTTTGGATGACGCTGGGGGTATTGTAGCCGCAAAAGGGGGCGTTCGTCGATGGGGGACGCTCCAGGACTACCGGGGTGCAAGAGATTCTAAACATCAGACGTGCCCGACGGAGAGACCAAACGTTGCTGCTAACTGGAAGTAAACAAATGACAACTTCGGCTTGCTGTCAGTCGTCTTCTTGAGAGTGCGTGTTGGACCAGTCTTTCGTGGGCAGCGCCGCAGCAGCCAGACCCGGTGCGACGAACGTGTACCCCAACCTTAGGATTGACCAGCGCAGGTCGGGGTGAGACACTGGGTAGCGCCACTCTTATGACCCGTCGAAGCACAGCGCGGGTAGCAGTTCTTGGTTCCCTTGGAGTTCTGTTCCTCTTCCATCTTCTGGCGGCGGGCGCGTCGGCGCAGGGCGACGTGTTCAATAGCCCTGGCGCGACCACGGACACGACCCGGGGCTACGAAAAGCGTAGCGGCGGTACGACGGTGGTGCTTTCCGTGTACGCGGGGAATGGCAGGACTCGCCTTGACCGGCAGTCGGTCGTGAAGGCCACGAACCAGAGCACTAGCACCGTCAACTGGCAGACCACTGACGATCGCTCGGAAGCCATATTCGACCTGCCTTTCGGCAAATACGAAATCGAGGTAAGCGCTGTCGGCTATTTAAGCGAGCAAAAGGAACTCCAGGTCGCTGGCGCGTACCAAACCATTCCGATCGAAGTCATTCTGCGTCGCGATCCAGCCGCAGCGGACCTTAACATAGCCGATGCTGCGATGCCCGGCAAGGCACGCAAAGAAACCAAGCATGGCGTTTCCGCTCTCAAGTCGGGGAATTTCAAGGATGCGAAGAAGAAACTGGATGCGGCCTACAAGCTGGCACCGTCGAATCCGGATCTGAACTATCTGTTGGGCTACCTGTCCTATCAGCAAAAAGATCTAGGTCAGGCGCGGAGCTATCTGGGTACCGCGGCCAATCTCAATCCCCGCCACACGCAGGCGTTGACGTTACTCGGCCGCGTGGAGCTCATGCAGGAAGACTATCCGGCGGCAACGGCAGCGCTGGAAAGAGCGGTGGACGCCGATTCCGAATATTGGGTGGCGCACAACTTACTTGCCAGTGCTTACCTAAACCAAAAGAAATATGAGGGGGCGCGACAACAGGCGGAGTTGGCCATCGCAAAGGGGAAAGGCGATGCCAACACCGCGAATCTGGCTCTGGGGCAAGCCCTGGTGAATCTGGGGAAGAAGGAAGAAGGCATCAAGGCACTCAAAGCTTTCGTGCAGGACTCACCCAAAAACCCAACCGTTCCCCAAGTGCGCGACCTGATCGCCTCGCTCGAAAAACTCAGCACCACCCGTGTCCGTGCAGCTGAAACCGCTGGGGAAAAAGCGGCGCCCTTGCCCGGGATCGACCCTCTGCTTGCCTCTCCTGAACTCGCGGTCTCGGTCAAGCCGTGGCGGCCCCCGGGAATCGATGAACTCAAGCCGCCGGTCGCGGCTGGAGTTGCCTGTCCATATGAGAGGGTAATGGAGATGTCAGGCGAGCGCGTAAAAGAATTGGTAAGTGATGTCTCGCGGATTGCGGCCATCGAACACCTGCTGCACCAGCAGGTGGATGAAATGGGGAATCCAGCCACGAGGGAGACCCGAGACTTTAACTATGTGGTTTCTGTCTCGGAGGAGAAGCCCGGGTTTCTTGCGGTGGACGAATACCGGGCTGAGCATCTGACGCGTGCTGACTTTCCTGACGAGATTGCGACCAGCGGGTTTGCCACGTTGGCTCATGTATTTCACCCGAGCATGCGGGAAAACTTCGAGATGAGGTGCGAAGGGCTGGGGAGCTGGCATGGGCAAGCGGCATGGCTGGTTCACTTCAAGCAGCGCGAAGACCGGCCCGCCCGCATCCAAGACTACAGGGTGGGCGGCGAAATCTATTCGTTGCGGCTGAAAGGCCGGGCTTGGATCACGGCGGACAAATTTCAGATCGTGCGGATCGAGTCAGAACTAATAAGTCCGTTACCGCAGATCCAGTTGCGCAGCGAGCAGCAGGTCGTGGAGTACGGCCCAGTCCCGTTCCAGGGGAAGAATTTGGAGTTGTGGCTCCCGAAGAGCGCGGAAATCTACCTCGACTTTCGCAAGCACCGCTACTACCGCAGGCACAGCTTCGATCACTACATGCTGTTTTCGGTGAATACGGAGGAAAGGCGGAACGAACCCAAAGTGCCGCCGATCAATCCCACCGAAAAGCCGATCCCCAACTAATTGCTGCGTCGACTCTGTGTCGCCAAGGCAGCGTTCTCGCACTCATGCAGCGATCCTCGCAGTATGTGTAACCGGACGTAATAATCTCAAAAGGAACCTCACAACTGACGGAAACGGGGCAGCAGAGTCTGCAGTCCTTTCGTTCCACACCCACCGACCGACGACAATCCTACATACTGGCCGCTTCCTCGCTGCCCAGCGGCAGGAAGTATTGCGTGCCCTTGATTGGGGCGGAGACTTTTTTCAGCAGTTCCTGCAGGTCCTCGTTGCGGTCGACGAAATCGATCTCAGAGGTGTTTACGATCAGCAGGTCCGACTGCGTGTAGTGGAAGAAGAAGTGCTCGTAGGCCTTGACCACTTCCATCAGGTAGTCCTCGCTGATGGCCTTCTCGCCGGGGGCGTTCTTCTTTTTGAGCCGCTTCTTCAGTACCTCGGGCGTGGCCTGCAGGTAGATGACGAGGTCGGGCGTCGGCAGCTGCTCGCGGAAGTAGTTGAAGTAGCGGTTGTAGGTATCGAGCTCCTGGTCGCTGAGGTTGAGGCAGGCGAAGAGCTTGTCTTTTTCGAAAATGTAGTCGGCGACGATGGTCTTGTTGGAGCGCGGGCCGAGGTCGAGCGCGCGCAACTGCTCGAAGCGCCGGATCAGGAACGCCAGCTGCGCCTGGAAGGCCGCGCCGCGCTCGCCTTCATAGAAAGCCTGGAGAAAGGGATTGTCTTCGGGCTCGATGACGCGCTGGGCGGCCAGCCGCTCTCCGAGAACTCGCGCCAGGGTGCTCTTGCCGACTCGTATGGGACCTTCCACCGCAATGTAACGGGGCAGCTCGAAAAGCTTGGCCATGGGTCGTCGTGGAGAACTGGGAAGCAGGATAGCTTGCTTCGCCTTCCGACGCAATTGCGGGAAAGGTTAACAGGAAGAAGAAGTCGTTGGTCGTTCGTCGTTTGTCGTTCGCGGGTCGCGTTTGTTGGCGAATATTCTCGCCGCCCGCAACGAGCTGGTTTTGCTAACGACCAACGACTAGCGACCAACGACCAGATAGAATCTCCTCATGCTCCCCGCTCTGATTGGACTGGCGGCCGCGGCGGCGGCTTCGACCGCGGGCTACCAGTCCATGGCTCCGACCGGGCAGTGGTATGGGCGGACGTTTATCGGGCTCGGACGCGGAAGTAAGCAGATTGCGCTGACGTACGACGACGGGCCCAACGATCCGCATACCCTGAAACTGTTGGAGGTGCTGGCCAAGCACGACGTGCGGGCGACCTTCTTCATGATCGGGCGCTACGTGCGGCAGCGGCCGGAGATCGCGCGCGAGGTGGCGCGGGCGGGACACGCGGTCGGCAATCACACCTTCACGCACCCGCTGCTAATCTTCGAGTCGGCCGCCGAGACACGCACGCAGCTTCTTGATTGCCGCCAGGCCCTGGAAGATACCATCGGTGAACATTCCAACCTTTTGCGTCCGCCGTTTGGCGGGCGGCGCCCGGCGACCTTGCGGATCGCGCGCTCGCTCGGGCTCGAAACGATCATGTGGAATGTCACCGGCTACGACTGGAACGCGCCTCCGGCCGCGGAGATCGAGAAGAAAGTTGTGCGCCGGATGCGCGGCGGCGACGTGATTCTGCTGCACGATGGCGGACATCGGGCGCTGGGCGCCGACCGGGCACAGACCGTCATTGCAACTGACAATTTGATTCGGCGGTACAAGGACCAGGGGTATGAGTTCGTGACGGTGGAAGAAATGAGATCCGTCAACCGGCAGCCTTCGGCAGCCGGGTAGGGTATACGTGCCCTTTCAGTTTGTGAAATCGCCTGTTAGCGTGAGTCAAGGCTACGTGTACACTGGGCTCCGGTCCATAGACTACGATTTTCGAGGCAACTTGTGAGGAGTTGGCAAAGGTCGCTGATACTCCTTTTGATCTTCTTTCTGGGTGCGTTTAGTGCGAATGCCTGTGCCCAGCTTCGGCAGATTGATCCGACAAAGCTACCTCAAGATCAGCGAGTCCAGACTGTCCTTTCTAAAGTCCGGCCTATCGAACACATGGCACACAATTGGGAAGAGCAATGGCGCTACGACACCCCCAAGACCCAAGTTGCCTCGCTCCTCTCCTCCAGCCTGAAGGACCTAAGATCGGTCGGGAACTCAGCTTCTGAGAACGAGGAGTTCCTATTACTCACTGGGATCGTTGCCCATCTCGCGTACAACCTCGATGTCAAGAAAAGCTACGAGGTCGCTGTTCAGTCCTTTGAGAGAGCTCAGAAGCTCGCTCCCGCAGACTATCGGCCAGAATGGTTTCTTGCAGCCCATCGGTGCCAATCAAGTGAACTGAAGACGGGCATGGAGGAAATGCTCGGCGTGGAGAGTCAGAGGGATTGGCGCGAACTCCCTGTCGATTTTTGGGATGACTACATACACTGTTCCACTCTGTCCTTTATGCCTGCTCACACGCTCCGGGCAGTAGACCACGCCACACATCATGGCGAGAGTCCCTCCAGTTACGGCTCAGCTGTTGAAATTGCGAAAAGCCGATACCAAACCACCGATGCCAGCACGACGTACCCCGCCAGCGATGCATGGCAAGCAACTGAACAAACCGCGGAGGTTCAGTTCGCGAGTGAAATCTGCGGCTTGGGTTTTTCGGCGCGCGGACATTGGCACATCGATAATAGGGATGTGACTAACGGCAGCTGCGTGTCAACGATTGAAACCGGGCCGTATCCTAGCAAGGCCGGCCAAGACACGCCCACGATTCTGATTCTGTCGCGCCCCCCAAAACCACAAGAACAACTGGACGACTTTGTTCAATCGCTGATAAAGAAGTACCCGTCGCCTCATTCCTTCACGACACCGTATTGTCCGTCCGACAAATGCGTGGCGTTCGAGATCGTTACGGACACAATGTACACGTCGGAAGGTGGAGCACACATGATAGTCGTGGGCTTCGCCGCTCAGGAACCCGAATTTCCCGGCCTCTTGTTTGAAAAGCCGTGGGCACTGCCGACGCCAATTCCGAAGAAGCCAACACACTACCGTCCTGATCGAAGGCTGCATCGATTGCCGGGAGTGATTTACACCGTCGTGCTGCTCGATTCAAATGCTTCTATCTTCGAGAAGGCTATGGAGGATTTTCGCTTCGTGCTCCAATCGGTTCGGCTCGACTGAACTGTAGGTTGTGACAACTTGACGTAACTCCCGATTTCACTCAAAAACCCGTCCGCCGCGTCAGATGACCTCCCACGCTGCATCAGGCTTGGCAACTGGGCGAGTTTAGCGGGTCAATTGGCGTAACATCCCCATGACACTCAGCTACGTCTTCCTACGCAGCCGCCATCGCGAACGCCTGCTTGGCGGCGGCGATGGTCTGCTGTAGATCGCGCTCGGTGTGGGCGGCGCTCATAAACGCAGATTCAAACTGCGAAGGCGGCAGGTAGATACCGTTGTCGAGCATGGCGCGGAAGAAGCGTCCGAAGGCTTCCGTGTCGCACTTCACGGCGGAAGTCCAGTCGGTGACCGGGCCCGGTGTGAAGAACCATGTAAACATGGAGCCGACCCGGTTGTGGCACATGTTCACGCCGGCATCTTTTGCGGCTGCCGACACTCCGGCAACGACTTCGGCGGAAAACTTGTCGAGCTTGGCGTAGATGTCCTTGTGCTCGCGCAAATAGCGCAGCGTGGCGTAACCGGCGGCCATGGCCAGCGGATTGCCGGAGAGCGTTCCGGCCTGGTACATCGGACCGAGCGGAGCGACCAGCTCCATGATTTCGCTGGGGCCTCCGTAGGCGCCCACCGGCAGGCCGCCGCCGATGATCTTGCCCAGAGTGGTTAGGTCCGGCTGGATCGCGTACAACTCCTGCGCCCCGCCAAAGGCCAGCCGGAACCCGGTCATGACCTCGTCGAAGACCAGCAGCGCCTTATCGCGCGTGGTGATGGCGCGCAAAGCCTCGAGATATCCGCGAGCGGGAGGCACGCATCCCATGTTGCCCACGACCGGTTCGACGATGACACAGGCGATCTGGTGCCGGAACTTCTTGAAGGCTGCCTCCAGGACATCCACATCATTGAAGGGAAGCGCGAGCGTGAATTGGGTGAACTCCTCCGGAACGCCGGCCGAGCCGGGAATGCCCAGGGTGGCGACGCCGGATCCGGCTTTCACCAGCAGCGAGTCGGCGTGTCCGTGATAGCAGCCTTCGAACTTCACGATGTACTTCCGCTTGGTGTAGGCGCGGGCGAGGCGGATGGCCGACATCGTTGCCTCCGTACCCGAGCCGACGAAGCGGACCTTGTGCATGTGCGGGAGGGCGGAAATGACCAGTTCGGCAAGGTCGGCTTCGGTGGGGGTGGAAGCGCCGAAACTGGTGCCGTTGCGAGCCGCCGAAATCACGGCTTCGACCACCGTCGGGGCGGCATGACCAAGGATCAGGGGTCCCCAGGAGCCAATGTAGTCAACGTATTCGTTGCCGTCGGCGTCCCACATGTGGGAACCCTGGCCGCGCACGATGTACAGAGGCTCGCCTCCCACCGCGCGGAAGGCTCGCACCGGGGAGTTCACCCCTCCGGGAATCAACTGTTCGGCGCGCTTATGCAGCTTGCGGGACTGCTCGGTTTTCCGGGCCATGGTTCCTCCACAGCAGCAACTAGCAACCCTTCGCCCTCAGTCGAATATAGCAGCGGCCCGGGGGAGGCCCGCAGCGCCTTCAATCACCGTACCTTGTGACCTCGGGCACAGCGTGGAGAAGCACAAGACCGTGCGCCCGACGGCGCAAATTCACGAGATTTTCACTGGATCGCAATACTCCAGCAATCTAGCGCCGCTAGTCTCTCTTTCAGATCGCCCTTCTAACCGGGAGGGTTTATCGGGACGGCCTTGGGGGGGCTCCGGGCTGTCCTTTTTTTGATTTTCGGGGCGAATTCCCTCCCCCACCCACCGCTTTGGCGCCCGCGCGCGATCCAAGTGTTATTCCCGGTTTTGCGTGCCAGTCAGGGAGCAAATTCTGAACCGCAGGGGGCACAGAGGAGCACAGGGAAAAGAGATCCTTCGCTCCGCTCAGGATTTCGGCGCGCGGCTCAGTTCTCAGCCTGCCCTGAGCAACTGAGCGAAGCGAAGTTGTCGAACGGGCCGCGCAAGCGCCTCAACTTCTGCAATCTTACTTCTGGACTATGCAATCTCTAGAACGTCCACTTCAGGGAGAACTGCATGATTCTTGGGCCATTCTGGTAGTTGATCACCTGCAGCGTTCCGAAGCCTGAGTTAGGGAGGAGATAGCATTGCTGGTTTGGGCTCGCTCCGTCGCCGCAATTGGTTGATCCGTCCGGGTTGTTGCCAAACGGGGCTGCGGCGTACTGATTGGCACTTACACCCGTTCCATTCTGAACGTAGTAGTTGGCGTGATTGGCGACGTTGAAGACCTGCGCCTGCAGGGTGATGGCGTGGCGCTCGCTGAGGTTAAAGCGGCGCGACAACCCGAGATCGACCTGCTGTGTCCACGGGCCGTAGAAGGAGTTCAAGCCGGCAAACGGGCTCGGGCTGCCCGCATTAATCCCCAGCGCGGAATTCGCCGTAGCCTGCAAAGCGGCGGTGTTGTTGACCGAATTCGCCAGATCTGCGGTGTCAAGCAATGCCGCGTAGGGACGGCCGGAGGCGAACTGCATGACCGTGCTGAGAGTCCAATTCGCCAAGGCTGCGCGCAGCGGGCCCGACTGCAGGTGGGATCCGAGACTCGGTTCGTAAACCCCGGCGATCGAAAGGCGATGCCGCTGATCGAGCAGGTAAGGCGCGTGCGTGTTGCTGAAGTCGAACTGGTTGTTGAAGTCCACGCCATGCGACATCAGGTTCTTGGAAAACGTATAGGCGGTCTGGAAGGCCAGTCCGTGGTGGAAGCGTCGTTGTCCCTGCACGAAGAACGAGTTGTAGTTGTTAAGGCCGGGCGTGATCAGCGCATTGATCTGTTTGAAATCGGAAGTCAGGCGCCCCTCGGTCTGCAGGCCCGAGTCCAGATTCGGCAGCACAATCGACTGCCCGGCGCATCCGCTGGGGTCCGTGGCCCCGGCGGAGCAGAGAATATAGGTCGTAGTGCCCGCGGGTGGGCTCAGATTCAGGTCGTAGGCGCTGGACGCGATCAAGTGCACGCCGTGGGTCCATGTGGTTCCCACAGTCACGACGGTGTCGCGCAGGATCTCGCGCTCCATCTGCAAGCTTCCCTGCAAGATGTAGGGAAAGCGGAAATGTGGGTCCACCAGCGAAATGTCGGGGGCGGAGAACAGCGAAGGATCCGAAATCTGATTGGGGAAGGTCGCTAGCTGCTGGTTGGGGGCCAGACTCGAATCATAGTTAAGCAGCACCGACGCCTGCTGCGAGAGCAGTCCATTGGAGACCACGGCATTGCGATAGTTCAGGCCGTTGAGATTTTCATAGAACATTCCAAACCCGCCGCGAACGACAGTCTTATCCAGCGGCTGCCAGGCAAACCCAAAGCGCGGCGCGATGCGCCGAACCTGATTGGGAAACTGGCCAGTCAGCGGGAACGCTGGATTCTCTTTCGGCTGCGGATAGACCTGGAAGTCTTCGCGCACTCCGAGATCGAGCGTCAGGCGCGGGAAAACCTGGTACGTGTCGTGGAAGTAGAAGCCGAGGTAGGGAACGTCGAAAGAAAACTTGGGCTGCCCGGTGCTCTGGAAAAAGTTGTCGTAAATCCCAAGAGCAAACTGTGAGAGGTCGGTAAAGGTGTAGGTTCCGCGGAAGGTGCCGTTTTGCGCTTGCGCGTCGGGATCGAATCCGCCGAAGGCCAAGTCGGTCAGGTGGGTGTGAGTGAATTCGGCGCCCATTTTGAAGGTGTGCTTTCCGCGCAGGTAGCTGACGTGATCGGAAAGCTGCCATAAAGCTTCGTTGGTGCGTCCGCCGGCAAAGCCGGCATTGCCGAGTTGAAAGTTGCTGCCCCCGCCGCTGTCGTTTTCGCCCCCAGAAGGTGTCAGCAGGACGGTCGGGAGGACGGGAGCGACCATTCCGGTGGGCGTGGAATACTGGTCGTCCCGCGAAAAGCCGGCGTGAACCTCGTTCAGCAGGTTGCTGCCCCAGGCGTGGCTCCATCCCGCGCTGGCGTGGTAGTCGCGCACGAAGGCGTTGGCCAGCGTGCTCTTGCCGAAAAGAGCGGTCTGACTGCCGAGAATGAAGCCGTTGGGGGAATCGAAGCGGTTCCAGTTCAGACTGAGATAGAAACGGTCGTCCTTCGAGTCGCGGTAATCGATCTTGGAAAATAGCGACCAGTCATTGCCGAAGCGGGATTGAACTCCAAGATTCGACTGGATGGCGTGCAAAGCGTTGGCCACGTCCTGCAGGTAAACCGGGCTGCTGGCCGGATCGGCCGGGACCGCGGCCAGATCGCTGGGAACGGGAAAGGAAGCATTTGGCGGGGGAAGTGGCACGCCGTCGGGCACCCCGAAATCCGTCTGGTTCAGCCCCACGAAACTGGGGTTGATCGCGGTGATGGGATTTTTCTGGCGCTGCTGCTCGTAATCCACGAAGTACCAGGCCCGGTGCGTAGCGATCGGGCCGCTGACGCTGCCGCCGAACTGCTGCAGGATATTCACCGGACGGGGAAAGCCGTTGGCCTTGTCCACGGCGTCATTGGCGCCGGTCCCAGAATTGCGGTTGTAGTAGAAGCCGCTGCCGTGGACGGCGTCACTCCCGGAGCGCGTGACTACATTCACAAAGCCGGATGCGGCCCCGCCGTATTCCGCCCGATAGGGCGACACCGCGACTTGAAATTCCTCGATGGCATTCTCGCCGAAGATATAGGGCACTTTCTCGCCGCCGCGGGCGTTGCCGAAGTAATTGCTGGTGGCGCTGGCGCCGTCGACCGAAAACGAGTTCGCGCCATTGGCATTGGCGTAGCCGGTATCCTCGCCACCCTGCTCTCCGGCGAAACTTACCAAGCCGTTCTGGCCGTCGGGCGTGGCGTTGGGGACAAGCAGGGCAAAGTCGAGGAAGCGTCGGCCGTTGAGGGGAAGCCCATCGAGCAGTTCGCGGCCGACGACGGAGCTCTGGTTGGAGTCCTCGGTGCGCAAAAGGGGAGACTCGCCGCTTACGGTGACCGACTCCGTGCCCGCACCGGGCTGGAGGCGAACGTTCACCGTCGTGGGCTGCCCGACCTCGACGGCGATGCCCTCCACGGTTTCTTTGCGGAATCCGGGCGCGCTCACTTCGAGGCTATAAGTTCCCACGGCCTGCGAGGGGAAAACGAAAATGCCGGCGCTGTTGGTGGTTCGCGTAACGCGCTGGCCGGTGCTACGCGCCGAAAGGACAACGGTCGCCTCGGGGACGACGGCGCTGGAACTGTCGCTGACCACTCCGCGCACCACGCCAGTGGTCCCCACACTCTGCGAATGCGATTCAACTAAGAGCGCACCGCAGAGGAGAACCAAAACATAACCAAACTTTTTCATTACTCAAATCCCATGCCCGGCTGTTCCCCCCTTGAGCCAGCCGAAGAAGTCGTGAGCGCATCGTTCCGCCTTCGTATCCGCTGCCTGTGATCGAACTGAACTGCCCGCGGAAAGTGATGCGGGCAAGAACGTAGAGCACTCAATGAATTATAGATACTCCCGGCTGTCCCCCGTTCATAAGGGGACAGCCGAGATGCTTGCTGGTCTGCGGCTCTGCGCCTACTCAGAACCGGCCTTGTTGACTTCCTTCGTCTCCGGCTGGGGCGTCGCAGCCTTCAGTTGCGCGCCGTTATGCCCCAGATTGGCTCCGGAGCGAGTTGTCGGATAGGGCTTGTCTCCCATCATGCCCTCCCAGATGATCCGGTTGAATTTATCGGAGTCGATCCGGTCTTCCTGGCTGAAGTCGAAGCCCTTGGTTTTCGCTTCCCACCAGGCCGCGTCGTGCGTGGGATGTGGCAGGGTCTCGAGGTTCTGGGGGGCCTTGTTGAGGATGGGGAGCGTGGTGGTGAAGAGGATCTGCGCCGGGAACGCGGAATAGGTCCAGGTCGCCTGATTGGTGTCAAAAGCGTCCGTCATGGGCGGCACGCCCGAGTCATGCACGCTCAGTTTGTTCAAGCCCAGGACTTCTTCGATCGTCCGGAGCATGTTGACGGTTGCATAGTGAGTGGAAACCACCGCCTTTTGCTTCACATAGGGACCGATGACGAAGCCGACGCTGCGTTGTCCGCTGACGTGGTCCGCGCCATCCTGTGGGTCGTCTTCAATCACGAAAATGAGGGTGTTGTTGGCGTAGGGACTATGGGCGATTTTGTCGACCAGCAAGCCCACGGCATAGTCGTCATCGGCGATCTGCAGTTCAGGGGTGTTCACGCCGAAAGAAGCCTGGCCGAAGCTGCCGAAATGGTCATGATTGAAGCGGACCGTTTCGAAAGTCGGAAAGTTATTGTGCTTCACATAGCTGTCGAATTCCCGCTCCCACTCCTTGTAGCGGAAGAAGTCCGGGAAAGCCTGATCGAAGCCGCGGAAACAGGGGTCGGTCTTGGTGAGCAGCGCCGGGTGCGCGGGGAAGGCAACCCGAATCTTCGGTTTGGCGGAGCAAGGATCGGTCAGGTAGGGATCGAGACCCTGAGCCGAACCCAGATCCAGGAAGAACCCGTAGTTGCGGATCGAGAGATGAGCGGCGAGCGCCGCATCCCAGATGTAGCCCAGGCCTTCTTTCCCATTTTCGCTGTCGGCGGCCACTTCATTACGCGTGCCCGGCAACAGATCGGGATCGTTCGGATAGAGCGGCTGCCACGCCTTGCGAGCGGCGATTCCTACAAGCGCAACGTTGATGTTGCGTGCCGTGCCTTCGCTGTCGTAGTTGGCACCGCCCTTTCCGTAGTTGACGACAACGCTTTTCTCGTTGAGGTCGAGGGCGCGAGCGGCGGTGGACCACTGCCAGCCGTCCATGCTAACGATACCGCTGTCGTAGAAGTTGTCGAAAGTTACGAAGTTGGTAGCTAGGGTATGGAAGTTGGGGGTGTCAAACACCGGGAACTGCGTCAATGTTGAATCGCCGTTAGCGCCGTTCGTCAGGTCACCAAGAATCTGGTCGTAGGTGCGGTTTTCCTTCACGATGTAGATGACGTGCTGGATGTGCTGTTTCAGGAAGAGCATCGTCGAAATATCCTGCTGGCTCAGCTGCAGGTTGAAGCCGTTGTTCTGCGCTACCAATGCGGTCAACTGCGCGAGATCGTTCGCACTCGGCACGGGCAGAACCAGGAATCCGGCTTTGGTGTTCTGGAAGGCGTATTCGTTGCCGGAGCCGTTCTGCTCCGAAGGGTTCTGGCAGTTCGAGCCATAATTGCCGCCGGCATTGATGAAGCGGCAATTCAAAGGATCGGGGCCAGGATTGCTCTTACCATTTACGACGTAGAGCGTGGAACTGTCCGGGCTGATGCTGACCGAGTTGGGCTGCCAGCCAGTTGGAATCAATCCGGTGACGACCGGCTTCTTGCCAGAGAGGCTCACTACCGCGACCTCGTTCGTGCCGCCATTCGTCAGATAAGCGGTCTTCTCGTCTGGCGAGAGGGCGACGCTGTTGGGATTGCTGCCCTTCGGCACCAATTTCCCGTTGCCCAGAACGCCCACGGGAGCGCTGACGTTAACCTCGCCCACCACGGTATTGAAACTGGTGTTGATGATCGCCAAGGCATCAGCGTTGGCCAGCGCCACGTAGAGCTGGGTCTGAGCCTTGTTCAGAATCATCTTCGTCGGGTTGCCGTTGACCGCGATGCGGCCGGTCACAGTAAGCACGCCGGCCGTGAGGTTCAGCACATCGATTTCGCGATCGCGGGTACTGGAAACGTAAATTGTGTGGTTGCCCGCCACCGCGACGCCGAACGGGAATTCGCCACCCGGGACGCCGGACTGCTGCGGATTGATTCTGCCGGGACGTAAATCGTACTCTTGGAGCACGGCTCCGTGAACAACGTCGACGGATGTAATGGAGTCGGTTTCATAGTTCGCCACGATCACGGTGCTGCCGTCGGCCGTAATCCCTACGCCGCCAGCGGTCGGACCGACAAAAGTCTCCTGTTGCATCAGATCGCCCTTGTGGTTGAGGTTGATCGGCGTGCCGACTTCCACCCACTGGCCGTTGCTCTGGGCGTAGGTGTGAAGGTTGTCGTCCACGCCGCCGGCCACATAGAACTTGGTGCCATCCGGACTCCAGACCAAGCCGCTGAAAGCATCCGGTACCAGTACGACCTGTGTCTCGACCGGAACGCTGGGCGACGAAATGTCATAAACGAACACGAATTCGCTGGAATCCTGCGGCTGATAGTTGCCAGTCGCATCCAGGTTCAGGTTGAAACCGCTGGTCAGGATCAGCAAAGTTTTGCCGTCCGGGCTCACTGCCGTCGTCTGGGCGCTATCCGGTTCGAAGTTTGGATAATCCGGCAACGCAACCGTCAGAGGTTGAAACACCGACCCAGGGGCGGCGCTCGGTGTAATGGTTGCACCCGTCGGTAGAAGCACTTGAGCGGACACGAAGCTGGCCACGGCCAAAATGGCCGCGACACCGGCTGCGCGCAGGAAACTCGTGATCTTCATACGGTGATCCTCCAAAATTAAGATCGTTTCGGTTGAAGGTTCCAAGCCAAGACGGTCGAATCGCGTAAAGAATCGAGAGGTGGGGAACACCGAATGAATAAACTGGAAATGTTAAGGCTGGATTATGGATTTATGAAAAGTTGCCCACAACGGCACCGCGCGCCAGCGCTACAACTCCTCAGCCGTTGCACCGCATTCCAGCTTCCTGGGTCTCGGAGTTGCGGAACGCCCAGGCCATGCGTGGCGTGTTGTGAGCGATGCCGAAGCGGCCCTGGGCATCCAGCAAAATGATGCCTCCGTGACCGTTGACCCGCTGCTTCAGATAGTTCATGGCTTCCGGCGCGACCCACGCGGGCAGGTTGCCGGACTCGACCCGGTCCGCCGCCCACTTCGCCAGCACCAGTTTCATGATGGGTTCGCCCCAGCCGGTGGTGGAAGCGGCCGCGCTCAGATTGTCGGCGTAGCAGCCGCAACCGATCAGCGAAGAATCGCCGAGGCGGCCCGGAGCCTTGTTCAGCGTGCCGCCGGTCGAGGTTGCGGCGGCAATGTTGCCCGCGCCATCCAGCGCCACCGCGCCCACGGTATCGTGCGAGATGGTGGGGGCGAACAGGTCGGCGCGATGCTCTTCCAGGTGCGATTGGTATTCCCGCAGGCGTGCGACTTCGCGGGGAAGAATCAGATCGTCGTTCTGGCACAGCGGGATGCCATGCTCGGCGGCGATTCTCTCCGCGCCCTCGGCGACAAAATACACGTGGGGGCTTTCGCTGAGGATTTTCCGTGCGGCGCGCACGGGATTGCGCAGGTGCTCGACGCAGCCGACACCTCCGCCCCGCAACGTGGCGCCGTCCATGATGAAGGCGTCGAGTTGTACTTTGCCGTCGCGGTTAAGGAAGCTGCCGCGGCCAGCGTCAAAGGTCTCGTCGTCTTCCATGACGACGACAGCTTCCTCCACCGCGTCGAGAGACGACCCGCCGCGCTCGAGCACGCGCCATCCGGCGGCAGTGGCGTTGCGCACGCCGTTCAGATGAGCCTCGACCATGTCGTCGGGAATTGCCCACGCTCCGCCGTGGACGACTAACACAGGATTGGTTGGCAATTTTCCGTCCTTGCAGGAAGTTGCGGGGGATAGTTTAGCATTGCCACTGAGGGCGGCTCGGGGCGCCGTACAAAACGCAAGGTCCCTCGACTTGTGCTTAGTCGCTTCGCTCCTGCGCCCTTCGCTCGGGATGACAGATTGCTTGGTGCTCTGCAATTAGGCGGCGCGCCCCGCCGGGGCTTCCATTTCTTTCGTGCGTTGCCAGGTAAAAACGACGCGGTGGATGACGGTGACGGTCGAGAGCACGGCAATCACCCACAGCACGGGAGCCATCACGTTGAACAACGCTCCGATGATCAGCAGCACCAGGCGTTCGGGGCGTTCCATGAACCCGACGCGGCAAGTGCCAATCAGGGACTCGGCCCGGGCGCGGGCGTAACTCACCATGATGGCGCTGATCATGACCAGCGCCGTCAGTACAACGTAGAAGAAACGATTGCCGCGAGCGTAGTAGACGAGCAGCCCAAAGAAGAGCGAAGCGTCGCTGTAGCGGTCCACCACGGAGTCGAAAAACCCGCCGAAGCGGGTCACCTGGTTGGAGGCGCGGGCGACGCGGCCATCCACCAGATCGAAAAAACCCGAGCCGATGATGACCAGTCCGGCGTAGAGGAACATGCGCCGCTGGTTCTCGCCATTGGCATAGCCAAACAGAAACGCAGCGTAGGTGTTGACCACCAGCCCCATGAGCGTCAAAACATTGGGGTTGATGCGTGTCAGGGCGAGCATGCGCACGATGGCATCGAGCAGCACGCCGCAGGCTCGGCCGACTGCGCTGGTCCAAGTCATTGCGCCTTCGCTTCTGGCGCGCCCTCGGCCTCGTCGTGGATGGTCGTCAACTCCAGAATTTCCAAATCCCGATTCCCATTGGGTGTGACCACGACGGCGCTGTCGCCCACTTTCTTGTTGAGGAGCGCGCGTCCGATCGGGGAGGTGGTCGAAATCTTCCCCGCCGCCACGTCCGATTCTTCGCTGGTCACCAGCTTATACTCGACTTCCTCACCCTTGGTGCTGTCGTAAACCTTGACCGTCGAGCCCAGGCCGACCTTGTCCTTCGGGATATTGTTCATGTTGATGAGCGACAGGTCGGCCAGCCGCCTCCCCAGCTGGCGAATGCGCGCCTTGAGGTACTCCTGGCGCTGCTTAGCCATGTGGTACTCGGCGTTCTCACTGAGATCCCCCATGGCAACGGCCTTCTTCAGCTCCTTGGGGATATCGTGCGCCAGTTCGTATTCCAGCGCTACCAGCTCCTCCTTTAGCTTTTTCTTGATGTGCTCAGGCATGTTTCCGGCATTATAACCTCCGGCCGCGGTGGACGGGCGAGCCGGGCCGTTCTCGGTTTGCCAGCGCGATGGCGCAAGCGACTCAGTCGAAATGAGTTAGCTCGGGGCGTCGAACTTTTGTTCACCCTGATCCCACCGCCCCCGGGAACCCCTTCTCCCGATTGCCTTTAGGCGTCCGGCCAGCTAAACTGATAGTTGTTCTCCGCGTACCCGGGCGAGGCCCCCTCATGAACGCCGACGGCGTTTTTCACATTGGCGACAAGGTCGTTTACCCCAACCACGGCGTCGGAATTATCGAGCAGATCAGCAGCCGCACAATGGGTGAAACGGTCGAGAAGTTCTACCTGTTGAAAATCGCCGCTAGCAGTCTCAAGGTGATGGTGCCTTTTCATAACGTGTCCAGCGTCGGACTGCGGCGGGTGGTGCGCAACGGAGAGGTCCAGAAGATCGTGGACTACCTCTCCTCGGGCGAATGCAGCAACGCGGCCGATTGGAAGGACCGGTACAAGGAGAATTCCGAGCGCATGCGCACCGGTTCTCTGCAGGATGTGGCTGCGGTGCTGAAGAGCCTGCTGAGCCTGAACCAGAGCAAGTCGCTTTCCTTTCGGGAAAAGAAGATGCTGGAGCGGGCCCGCTATCTGCTGGTCAGCGAAATGGCGATCTCCCGAAACTGCGAAGAATCCCAGGTCGAGCAGCTGCTGACCCGGGCCCTGGTCAAATGCCATCTACGGTTCCCTGAACTCAGCGAAATCGCCTCGTAGCGCTAGGCACCCCGCTCATAGTAGACCCGGCTGCGAGCTTCGAGCCGCGAGCCAGGAGCAAGCGGTTCTCTTCGGTGCTGGTTGCTCGTAGCTCGTAGCCCGCAGCTAGCCTGCCTAGCGGTGCGCTTCCAGCCAGGATTGCAGAATCAGTACCGCCGCTATCCGGTCCACCGCCTGCCCCCGTTTCTGGATGGAGAGATCTGTTTCCCGAAGCAAGCGGTTGGCCTCCGTCGAGGTCCAGCGCTCGTCCCAAAGATGGACGGTAACCCCGAACTGAGCCTGAAGCAGCTGGGCAAATTGCCGCATCTTGGCCGATTGCGTGCCTTCGGCGCCACTCAGGCGAAGGGGCAGGCCGACGACGACTTCCTGAACCTGGTACTCGGTCAGCAACCGTCCCAGGGCTTCGAGGTCGCGCCGCTTGTTTTGCCGCTGGAGCGTCTTGAGGCCCTGGGCAGTGATGCCGAGCGGGTCGGAGACCGCGACCCCGATCCGCTTCGAGCCGACATCCAAGGCGAGGATGCGTCTGGCGGGCGCTTCTGTTTGGCTCACCGCACGATCATTGACTGGGCGAGCCAGCCGCGTCAATGGTGGAGGCTACGAGGTCAGAGGTTAGAGGTCAGATTGCAGAGGTGAAAACTCTTACTGCGATCGACACGCTCGAATCTGGGGGTCTTACCTCTGCAATCTGACCTCTGCGATCGGTTTTTGACCTTCGCCCGTGCAAAACTGCTCTGAGTCAGGCAGAATGGTGCCCGATTCTTATGAACGAAGAGCCTCAGGTGCAGGCGATCGAGACGCCGCGGCCGGCAGTGCCCAGGCATCACTGGTCGCTCACGTTGCTGGGGATTGCCCTGATCCTGGCTTTTGTGTATTACGGCGAACTGGTGCTGGCGGTGCTGTGCTTCTCGATTCTGCTGACCTTCGTTCTCGCCCCCATCGCGGAAGGGCTGGAGCGGCTGCGCCTTCCGCGCGGCGTTGCCTCGCTGGCGGCAGTCCTGCTGTTGCTCGCTGCGGTCTACGGCGTCACCTACCTTTCCTACAACCAGGCGCAGATCTTTGCCGACAATCTCCCCAAGTACTCACAGAAAATCCGGTCGATTCTCCAACCTTTCCGGGCGCAGGCGGAAAAATTCCAGCGCACGACCGAAGCGGTACAAGAGCCGGAAACCCCGGGTGCCAAGAGCATTGTCACGTTTCGGCCGGCGACCAGCTGGACCGACCTATTCACCCACGGCTTCGGCTCCATTTCCGAAGATTTGCTGGCCGCCTCGTTTATCCCTTTTCTGGTCTATTTCCTGCTGACCTGGCAACATCACGCCCGTTCCGCCACGGTCATGCTTTTTCCCCTGCAGCACCGGAACACGGCGTTCGTCACGCTGGGACTGATTGCCAAGATGTTGCGCAGCTTCATTGTCGGCAACCTGCTGGTGGGCTTGTTCATCTCGGGGGCGAGCGTGGCGATATTCTGGTTTCTGCACGTCCCCTTCTTCTACTTCATCGGCTTCCTGAGCGGCTTCCTCAGCCTGGTGCCCTATCTGGGAGTGGTGTTGGCCATGGGGCCTCCGGTTCTGGTCGGACTGGGACAAATGGATCGCGGAGACCTGGTGGTGGTGATTTTCACGGTCATGGGGCTGCACCTGTTCGCCTTGAACGTCCTTTATCCCAAATTCCTCGGCAGCCGCCTCAAGCTCAATCCCCTGGCGGTCACCATCGCCCTGCTGTTCTGGGGATTCATCTGGGGAGCGGTCGGGCTGGTGCTGGCGGTCCCGATCACCGGCGCCATCAAGATCGTCTTCGACCACGTGGAATCGATGAAGCCGTATGCGGACTGGCTGGGGGAATGAGCCAACCCGATTGCAGAGGTCAGATTGCAGAGGTGAACACCGGTGTTCACTTCTGCAATCGGCCGTTCGGTGGAAGGGACGTTTGTTCCGGAAGGCTTCCCGCAGGCTCCGCTTTGTAGCATTCTAAGAGAGCTTCTAAACTAGCGTGTTGCGGACTTTGATCACATTGTTTCTGCTCGCCGCCCTGGCGTTGGGGAGCTGGGCGGCCTGGCAGATCTATGCCCCGCTGACGCCCCCGGCCAGCACATCGTTGCTGTTCCATTCCGGCTATTCGACGCACCGCATTGCTGTCGAACTGAAAAAGGCTGGCGTCATCCGCAGCGAGCTTGCCTTCCGGCTGTGGCACCGGCTGCATCCCCAACCAAGGCTGAAAGCCGGCGAGTACGTGTTTGAGCAGCCGGCCACCCTCACGCAGGTGCATGATCGCATCGCGCGCGGCGACATCTACTTCCACGTGGTCACAATCCCGGAAGGCTACACGATGTTCGACATCGCCAAGGCCATGCAGGATGCCGGGCTCGGTTCAGAACAGGATTTTCTCCAGATCGCCCAGACTCAAACCGCCCTGATTGCGGACTTGGCGCCGGAAGCCAAGTCGCTGGAGGGCTACCTGTTCCCCAACACCTACCAGTTCACGCGCACCCAGAGCCTGGAGGAGATGACCGCGGAGATGGTTCACCAGTTTCGGCTGGTGGCCCAGCAGATGGGGTTGAACTCCGATGTGCAGCGGACGGTAACCCTGGCCTCAATCGTGGAAAAAGAAACGGCGGTTCCGGAGGAAAGACCGCTGGTGGCGAGTGTGTACGCCAACCGCCTGGCGAAGAAGATCGCCCTGGATGCCGACCCCAGCGTCATCTATGCACTATTGCAGGCCGGCGCATACACCGGCAGCCTCCATCACGCCGATCTGGCCGTGCGCTCGCCGTACAACACCTATCGCTATCCCGGACTGCCGCCGGGCCCCATCGGCAACCCGGGGCGGGATTCGCTGGCTGCAGCGCTGCACCCCGCCAGCACGCAATTCCTGTATTTTGTGAGCGATGGGAATGGGCATCACCGCTTTGCCCGCAGCCTGGAGGAACACAACCGAAACGTGGCTGCCTATCGCCGTGCCCTCAGGCTGCACTGAGCGGTGGGGCTTCCCCTGCCTTATACTAATCAGATCAAGCACAGGAGCAGGAGTTATCCCAGTATTGGTAGAGAATGCATCGCTTTAATCAACGTCTGATCTCACTTTTGTTTCTGGCCGCTCTGGCAGTCCCGCTCAGCGGGTGCCTGTTCCGGACCCGCAAGCTGGAGACCAAGCTGTCGACTGCCCCGCTGCGAACCGCGACCCAGTTGGAGTTGATCGAATACGTCAACTCGCAGGCCGGGCGAATCCGGTCGCTCCAGGCTACGGTTGATATAGACGCCTCGGTCGGCGACCCAAAAAACGGTAGTATCACCGACTATAAGGAAATCCGTGGATTTATCCTGGCCCGCAAGCCGGCCATGCTGCGGATGATCGGCCAGATGCCGGTGGTACGAAATACGGCTTTCGACATGGTCAGCAACGGGCAGGAATTTAAGGTTTCGATCCCTCCCAAGAACAAGTTCGTCATCGGGACCAACAGCAACGAGAGCTACCAGCCGCAGCAACGGCTGGAAAACCTCCGTCCGCAGCACATCTATGACGCACTCCTGCTGCGCGAAATCGGGTCCGATGAGATCGCCGTCCTGGAAAACGGTTTTGAGACTGTCCTGGACGAGAAGAAACACCGCATCGAACAACCTAACTATCAGGTGGCGGTCATCCGCCGGGGGCCGAACGGTTGGTTCCTGTCGCGCAAAATCGAATTCAGCCGGACCGACCTTCTCCCCCACCGGCAGCGGATTTATGACCAGCAAGGCAACGTCGTCACCGACGCGCACTACCAGAAATTCAAGGATTACGGTGGGATCGAGTTCCCGAGCAAGATTGAGATCGAGAGGCCGAGGGAGGACTACGACATCCTCCTCAACATTCTGAAGCTGGACGTCAACCGCGCGCTCACGGATGACCAGTTCGTGCTGGAAAAACCTCCGGGTGCCGATGTTGTGCGCCTAGATCAGGCCGGCGCCAGTTCGGCCAAGAGCCACGATGACCGCGGCAAGTAGTTCTCGGGAAAAAGCATGATGAACCAAATGATCGTCGGCAACCTGGTGCACCGGCCCATCCGGTCCCTGATCAGCATGGTGGCGGTGGCCCTGGAAGTCACCCTGATCTTGCTCATCGTGGGGCTCTCGCTGGGAATCCTGAGCGACTTGCGGCAGAGGCAGGCCGGAATCGGGGCCGACGTGATCGTGATGCCGCCGGGTTCTTCGTTTATTGTCGGACTGACCGGAGCCCCGATGTCGATCAAGGTGGGCGGGGTGCTGGCGAAACTGCCGCACGTGGAAGTTGTGGCCCCCGTCATCACTCAGATCTCGACCGCCGGGGCGCTGGAAGTGATTGCCGGAATTGACCTGAAAAGCTATGAAAGCCTCTCCGGGGGCTTCCATTACCTGAAAGGAGGGCCGTTTCAAGGTCCCGATGACGTCCTCGTGGATGGGCTTTTCGCCCAGTCCAAGCACGTGAAAATCGGCGATACGATTGAGATCCTGAACCACAGTTTTCGCATCGCCGGCATCGTGGAACAGGGGAAAGGCGCGCGCAAGTTCCTTCCGCTCAGCACTCTGCAGGATCTGAACGGCGCCAAGGACAAGGCCTCGATTTTCTATCTGAAGCTGGATGACCCGGCCAACGCCGATGCCGTCGTGGACGAGATCAAGAAGGTACCGGGCATGGAACGCTACGTCGCGAGCTCGATGGCCACCTACCTCTCCATGATGACCCCGGCCAACTACCCCGGCCTTCCTGCGTTCTTGGACGTTGTGATTGGCGTTTCGGTGGTCATCGGATTCATTGTCATCTTCCAGGCGATGTACACCGCCGTAATGGAGAGAACCCGTGAGATCGGGATCCTCAAGTCCATGGGCGCTTCCAAGCTGTATATCGTCCGGCTGGTGCTGCGGGAAACGCTCCTCTTGGCCTTATGCGGCATTATTTTGGGCATTGTGGTGAGCCTGGGAGCCCGCGCTGCCCTGGTCCAGAGGCTTCCCCTGTTGCGCATCGTCGTATCGGGAGGGTGGGTCGTACGCGCCACCCTCATTGCCATCGCCGGGGCCATCGCCGGCGCGCTGTATCCCGCCTTCAAGGCGGCACAAAAAGACCCGATCGACGCGCTGGCTTACGAATAAGCGCAAGGCCGTCACATTATTTCGCTTTCATTTCGCCCGCCAGCGAGGCCTTCCCCCAACCCTTACAATTTCTCTCGCAAATCCCGAGAGAATGCACGATACTGCCCGTGAATCTGCCATGCTATAATCACGCGCCGTTGAACCACAGCGGGCAGCTTCACAAATCGTGGTCTTATATTCCCTGGGCCTGAGCGCGCATGCGCCAGTGGCCGCAAATACGCAGGAGGAAATATGCGCTTCGATGATTTGACCCTCTATGTTGGGGACGACGAAATGAACGAATACGGAGACAGCGGCGCATTTGGCGAATCGCTGGAAGAGGACCTTGACGAGGAGGAAGAAGAGGAAGAAGAACCCGGCGTGATCGAGGAAGCTCCGGAGCCGGAACCAGTGCCCGTGATGGAACCGGCGCCCGCACTGCAAGGCGGTGGCGGGAGCCGTCCTCCGCGCAAGAAAGCGGCGGCCAAGAAGAAGGCGGCCAAGAAAGCCAAGAAGAAACCCGCAAAGAAGGCCGCCAGAAAACCGAAGAAGAAAGCGGCGAAAAAGAAACCATCAAGAAAGAAAGCCGCGCGAAAGCCGGCCCGGAAGGCCGCCAAGAAAAAGGGCGCGCGCAAGAAGGGCCGCCGCCGCTGACCCCCTGATCGTCATGATGGCGGACGCCGGCTTGCGCTGGCTTCCGCCATTGCCTCTATTTCCCTTCGGTCACGATTGCCTCCGCTTCAATTTCCACCAGCATCTCCGGAGAGACCAGCGCGCTGATCGCTAGCATGCTGGTGGCCGGCCGGATTTCGCGGAAGAACTCGCCGTGCGCTTTGCCTACCTTCTCCCAGTTCGCGATATTGGTGACGAACATGCGCGTGCGGACAACGTCGCGCAGCGTGGCTCCGGCTTTCGCCAAAGCGCGCTCGATGTTCTTGAGAGTCTGGACCGCCTGCGCGTAGGCATCCCCCACGCCGACGATCCTGCCGTCTTCCGCGGTGGCGGTTGTGCCCGAGACATGGACGTACGGGCCCACGCGGACGGCGCGAGAGTAGCCCACGACCGGCTCCCACGGTGTGCCACTTGCAATGTTGGTGCGTTCCATTCTGCCTCCCCATCCTTTGTTTGAGAATACATCGCCGGGAAATCGCGGTGCGAGTCCCCGCGAATTGGCAGCCAATGCCTTCGTTTGCCAACAAAATGCCGGGGAAACTTGCTTCGCCAAACCGGGTTCTAATTGCATGGGGAGATACAGCAATCGAAAGTTACTTGCGTTTGATTCTGAGTTGCGTTAATTAAGCGTTCAACGACACCGATGGAAAAGGCGCGGGAGTGGGTTGGGATGAGGCCCCATAAATGATTCCGGAGACGCATCCGCTACAGCAGTTGTTCATCGACCTAGTGGGCCGCCATTATGCCGAGGCGATCGGCATTCGCGATCCGCAGGTCGTGGGCTATGTGGCGCACCTGCTCTCAGAATTCTGCGAGGCGGAGCAGCTGTTCAAGATTCGCAATGTAGCGGGAAGGTCGCTGAGCGACGTGGGCGAGATGCTGCTCGAATCCGACCCCATCTATGGGCCGGCGCCTTCGTTCGACCGCGAACGCCAGGTGCGCAAACACATCGGCGACTACACTTTGTTCTTCGCCGGCATGTTCCCGGAGAGCATCAACCACTATCGCCTGCGCCGGGAGCGCCTGGAGAGCTTCGTCGACTGGATGAAAGCCGGGAAAGAGAGCTACTACATCGTCTCCAAGTTCGAGATTTTCGAATACGCCAAGGTGGCGCCGCTATTCGCGCAGCTCTCGCAGAAATTTGAGGAGTGCGTGTACGGACTGAACATGGTGAAAAACGAGCTCGCGGAAATGCAGCACCCGATCCTACGGGGCACGAGCGAACTGATCATGTGACGAGATTGCAGAGGTCAGAGGGCAGATTGCAGAGGTAAAAACCGAACGATCGGAGGAGGATACAATCGGCACCGCCGTTCGCACGTCTTTAACTTCTGCAATCTGACTTCTTCGATCGGCTCCTACCTCTGCAATCTAACCTCTGACCTCTGACCTCTCACGAGCCGGCGGCCGACCACCTCATAGTTCCCCCCCAGCACAATGTTGATCGCCTCACTGTAGGCGATGTGCTCCTGCTCGAGGATGCGCGCGGCCAGCGTGTGTTCGTCGTCCGTGTCGAGCACGGGCACCGTCTTCTGCACGATGATGGCGCCGTGGTCGAGTTCCTCGTCCACCAGATGCACCGTGCAGCCGGAGACTTTCACGCCGTAGGCGAAGGCCTGTTGCTGGCCTTCGAGGCCGGGGAAGGCGGGCAGCAGAGCCGGATGAATGTTCAAGATTCGGTGCGGAAACTGCTGCACGAACCAGGGCGAGAGCAGGCGCATATATCCGGCGAGACAGACGAGATCGACTTTGTTCTCTTCTAGCGCCGCCACGACTTCGCGATCATGCATCTCGCGGTCTTTGCCCTTGGACGGAATCACGAGCGCGTTCAGCCCACGCTGGCGGGCGGTCGCAATCCCGGGAGCGTCGGCGCGATTGGAGATCACGACTGCGATGCGGGCGTTGGCAATCCGCCCCGCATCAATGCTGTCGGCGATCGCGACGAAGTTGGAACCGCGTCCGGAAAGGAGGATGCCGAGATTCTTCATACCAAGAACATTATTCACCACGGAGGCACGGAGACACGGAGAAAAAGATTGCAGAGGTCAGAGGTCAGATTGCAGAGGTGAGGAGCCTAAAGCCTAGCGCCCAGAGCCTAACCTCAGCTGTACATCACCTTGCGGTCGCCCTTGACGATTCGGCCAACGCTATAGAACTTTTCGCCGGCGCGGTCGAGCAAAATCTGTGCCTTCTTGAACTTCTTGGCGGGAACAACCAGCAGCATGCCAATGCCCATGTTGAAGGTGCGCAGCATCTCGTCCTGGGGGACATTGCCCAGTTTCTGCAGGTGCTCGAAGATGGGCAGGACGGGCCAGGTTCCGAGTTCGATGACGGCGGCGGTGCCTCTGGGGAGCACGCGCGGCAGGTTCTCGGTGATACCGCCACCGGTGATGTGGGCCAGGGCGGCGACGGATTCCCCCGCGACCATCTTCTTGATCACCGGCCAGTAGCTGCGGTGGGTCCGCATGAGTTCATTGCCGACCTTGTTCTTGATTTCGTTGACGTAGGTCTCGGGCGAATAGCGCGCGATTTCAAATAAAAGCTTGCGGGCCAGGGAGTACCCGTTGGTGTGCAGGCCATTGGAGGGTAAGCCGAGCACGATGTCCCCCACCTGCACCTCTTTGCCGGTGATGATCCGGTCGCGCTCGACCACCCCGACGATGAAACCGGCCAGGTCGTACTCGCCTTCCGGATAAAACCCGGGCATTTCCGCAGTCTCGCCCCCAATCAGAGCGCAGCCGTTGTGCTTACAGGCTTCAGCCAGGCCCTCGACGACCTTCTCGGCCACCTCCGGTTCCAGCTTGCCGGTGGCCAGGTAGTCCATGAAAAACAGGGGGGCGGCGCCTTGCACCGCGATGTCGTTGACGCAGTGATTCACCAGGTCCGCGCCGACCGTGTGGTGCACCTTCATCTCGAAGGCGATCTTCAGCTTGGTGCCCACTCCGTCCACACTCGACACCAGCACGGGATCCAAGTACTTCTTGTCAACGGAAAACAGCCCGCCGAAGCCGCCGATCTCGCTCAGCACGCCACGAGTAAACGTCTTGTGGGCAAGGTACCGGATGCGCTGCTTGGTGCGTTTCGCCCGGTCCAGGCTGACGCCGGCATCGGCGTAGGTGACGGGAGCGCTCTGAGCGTTGGAGTCCTGGGCCACTTTTCAGTCCGCCATTGGCGAGTGGAGAGATCTGGTGCGCCGCCGAGCCGGGGGAATCGTTTCGGCGCAACAAATTCTAGCACGTCCGGAGTTGGAGCCGGGGCGACGCGGGCTTGCCCCTAAGGTGGAGAACCGCAGCCGGCACCGGGGTCCCCAGCACGCCCGGTTTTGACCTGATGGGGTGGAGGCGGAGGCGGGCCAGCAACCGGGAACCGGTGTAACGTCACAGACCAGAGCGGGACGCCGGAGTAAACTTACGGCCTATGAGCACGAGCAAAGTTAACAAGAGCGGGAAGCCGCGCCCCGCCCACGACAAGGCGCACGACGTGCTGCGCTCGGAAGGCCATCCGCTGGACGCTATTTTTACCCCCCGCACGGTGGCGGTGATTGGCGCCAGCGACCGGCAGGACAGCGTGGGACGCGCCGTCCTGTGGAGCCTGGTGAGCAGCCCCTTCGGCGGCACCGTGTACCCGGTCAGCGCGAAGCGGTCGAGCGTGCTTGGCATCAAGGCTTACGCGAACGTGCAGGACATCCCCGAGGCAGTGGACCTGGCGGTGATCGTCACGCCCGCCGAAACCGTGCCCGCCATCATCGGCCAGTGCGTGGCCAGCGGAGTGCGCGGCGCCATCGTGATTTCCGCGGGCTTCAAGGAGCGCGGCGAGCACGGCCAGGAACTGGAGCGGCAGATTCTTGAGCAGATCGAACACAGCAACCTGCGTCTGATCGGACCAAACTGTCTGGGCATCATGAACCCGATCAGCGGTCTGAACGCCACCTTCGCCTCGCGCAGCATGGCGCGCGCCGGCAACGTAGCCTTCATCAGCCAGAGCGGGGCGCTGTGCACCGCCATCCTCGACTGGGCCCAGCAGGAACTGGTGGGCTTCAGTGCCTTCGTCTCGGTCGGTTCCATGCTCGATGTGGGATGGGGCGACCTGATCGATTACTTCGGCAACGACTCGCGCACCCATTCCATCGTCATGTATATGGAGTCGATCGGAGACCCGCGGTCCTTCCTCTCCGCGGCGCGGGAAGTCTCCCTTAACAAGCCCATCATCGTGATCAAGGCCGGACGCTCCGCGGCGGCCGCCCATGCTGCAGCGTCCCACACCGGTGCGCTGGCGGGAAGCGACGAAGTGCTGGGAGCCGCTTTCCGGCGCTGCGGAGTGCTGCGCGTCACCACCATCGCCGAACTCTTCTACATGGCCGAGGTGCTTTCCAAACAGCCTCGCCCCAAGGGGCCACGGCTGGCCGTCGTCACCAACGCCGGCGGCCCCGGAGTATTGGCGGCGGACTCCATCATCGCGGCGGGCGGTAAATTGGCCGAGCTTTCTCCCTCCACCATGGAGCAGCTCAACCAGATGCTTCCCCCGCACTGGAGCCACAGCAACCCGGTGGATATCCTGGGCGACGCCATGCCCGACACCTACGCCAAGGTCGTCGAGATGGTCGCCAATGACCCCGACAACGACGGACTGCTCGCCATCACCTGCCCGCAGGGAATGTCCCACCCCACGATCACCGCCGAGCGGCTGGCCCCGTTCGCCAAAGGCCTGGGCAAACCCGTACTGGCATGCTGGATGGGGGGTGCGGAGATGAGTGCGGGGATGGAGATCCTGAATCGCGCCGGTATTCCGACCTTTTCCTATCCTGACACCGCCGCCAAGATCTTCTATTACATGTGGCGCTATACCTACCTGCTACGCGGCTTGTACGAGACCCCGCTGCTGCCGCACGGCGCCGAAGGTCCCGACCGCGCGCGCGCCGAGGCCATTGTGCAAAGCGTCCGGCAGAACGGCCGCACGGTACTGACCGAGCCTGAGTCCAAGGAACTCCTGGCGTGCTACGGGATACCCACGGTCCCCACGGTGGAAGCCCACAGCGAAGACGAAGCCGTGGCCAAGGCGGAAGACCTGGGTTATCCGGTCGTGATCAAGTTGCTTTCGCACACCATTACCCACAAGACCGATGTCGGCGGCGTCAAGCTCAACCTGAGCAGCGCCGCGTCCGTGCGCAGCGCCTGGCGCGAGATCGAAACCTCGGTAGGGGAAAAGGCCGGCGCCGGACATTTTCTGGGTGTGACGGTGCAGCCGTTCTGCCGCTCCGAAGGTTACGAACTCATCCTCGGCAGCACGGTGGATGCCCAGTTCGGGCCCGTTCTGCTGTTCGGAACCGGCGGACAGCTGGTCGAAGTTTTTGGCGACCGGACACTGTCTCTGCCCCCGTTGAATACCACGTTGGCGCGGCGTTTCATGGAGCAAACGAAAATCTTCCAGGCCCTGCAGGGCGTGCGTGGCCGCAAAGCGGTGGATATTGCCGCTCTGCAGGAACTGATGGTCCGGTTCAGCCAGCTGGTGGTGGAACAGCGCTGGATCAAGGAAATCGACATCAATCCTCTGTTGGCCTCGGCCGACCGCCTGACGGCACTGGACGCACGCGTCATCGTGTACCCGCAGGAAACCACGCTGGCGCAAGTGCCCCGGCTCGCCATCCGGCCCTATCCCGAGCAGTACGTCCGTCCCGGACGCATGAAGAACGGCGAAGAGGTGCTCTTCCGGCCGATTCGTCCGGAAGACGAACCTTTGCTCATCAAGCTGCACCAGGCGCTGTCCGAACGCACGGTCTATCTTCGCTACTTTCAGCCGCTGAAGCTCAGTCAGCGCACCGCTCATGAGCGGCTGACCCGCATCTGCTTTATTGATTACGACCGCGAGATGGCGCTGGTGGCCGAGCACACGAAGGCGGGCGGCGGGCCGGAGATTATTGCCATCGGCCGCATGAGCCGTCTGCGGGGGCGCGACAAAGCCGAAATGGCGGTCCTGGTGGATGATCGTTTCCAATACCAGGGCCTGGGGACTGAGCTCTACCGCCGCCTGATCGAGATAGCCCGCGACGAGCACTTGACCACCATCACGTCGACCGTCCTTTCGGAGAACCGCGAGATGCAGGCCATCTGCCGCAGGATGGGCTTCCATATGCAGGCCAACTACGACGACGGCACGATTGAGGCGGAGCTAAAGCTGTAATAGAAACACTCAACAATCAGTGACAATGCATCGACACAAGATGTCTAAACCAGCGTCCCAGCCGGCGGGTGCCATCTGCCCGCTCCAAAAAGCCCGATAACCCTTTCTGCTCTCCTCAGTCCAACTGAAATAGCGGCCGGGCTCGGCCGAACCGAATCTTCCATTCCCCTGCTGCGAGACTTTGGAGTTGCCATGCGCATGCTCCTGGACACCTTCGGCCAGACGTTAGGCACCCTGTGGGCGCACAAGTTGCGCTCGTTCCTCACCATGTTCGGGATCGCCTGGGGTGTGGGCTCGCTGCTGCTGCTGGCCGGCGTCGGCGAGGGCTTCCGCAGCGGCAATCGCAAGCAGCTTGAGACCTTCGGCAAGAACATCATTTTCTTCTTCGGCGGGCGCGCGCCAGCGGTGGAGGGCAGCTTCACTTCCGCGAAATGGTTCAACCTTACCTACGACGACTACCTGGCGATCCAGAACGAATCGAAGCTGGCGCGGAACATTTCGCCCTTGATCGCGCGCGACGACATCCGCGCGGTCAGCGACTACACCAGCACCAACGGCCAGGTTTCCGGTGTGCCGCCCATCTACAGCCAGGTGCGGACGATCCCCCTGCAGGTTGGGCGCTGGATCAACGACGAGGACAACGACCAGCGCCGCCGGGTCTGCGTGCTGGGCCGGGAGATGACGCGCAACATGTTCCCCGGCCGTCCCGCGGTCGGCAACACGATTCTGCTCAACGGCGTTCGTTTCGAAGTGATCGGCGTCCTCTCGATGATCGGCCGCGAGGAGCAGAACGCCACAAATGTCCGCATCTTTGTGCCGTTTAATGTTATGCGCGAGCTCTTTCCGCTGAAGGGCGACAACTCGAAAGAAGGCAACGCGATTTCGTTCATCAACTACCAGCCCCGCAGCTTCGACGAAAACGAAGCCGCGAAAGACGAGTTGCACAAGATCGTCGCCCGCAACCATGGCGGCTTCGACCCCAGCAACAAAGACATCTGGGAAGAGTGGGATACGGTAAAGAACCAGAAGACCATGGGCAAGATTTTCACCGCCATGGACTGGTTTCTGGGCGGCGTGGGGCTGGTGACACTGGCGCTGGGCGCGATCGGCATCATCAACATCATGCTGGTGGCGGTGACGGAGCGCACGCGCGAGATCGGCCTGCGCAAAGCCCTAGGCGCAACCAACCGCAACATTCTGTTCCAGTTCTTCCTCGAAGGCGCGTTCCTGACGCTGCTCAGCGGCGCCATCGGAGTCGGCGGCGCCTTGCTCGTCATCCGCTTGCTCTCGGGAGTGCAACTGCCGCAAGGCTTTGATACGCCCCGGATCGTGCCCGTATCGGCGATCGGCGCTGTGCTCTCGCTGGCGCTGGCGGGCATCAGCGCCGGGCTTTACCCGGCGCGCAAGGCCGCAATGCTCGAACCGGTCGAGGCACTGCGCCAGGAGTAAGCCATGACCCGTGATCTGCTCAAGGAAGCCTACGGCGCGATGCAGCACAACCGCCGCCGCACCACACTCACCATGCTGGGGATGGCCTGGGGCATCGCCACCGTCGTCATCCTGTTGGCGTTCGGCTCGGGATTCGAGCACGCCATCAACCTGATCTTCAGTTCCTGGGGGACAGACGTAATCGGCGCCTTCCCCGGCCGCACCTCACTGCAAGCCGGCGGCTCCAAGGCAGGCAGCGAAGTCCGCCTGCAGATCGCCGATGTCGACTACATCCGCAACGAAGTGCCCATGGTCAAGGGCGTCACCCCGATCTTCGACAAACAGAATGGCGTGACCATTCAGCACGATGCGCGCACCTTCACCAATCTTTTCCTGACCGGGGTGTATCCCGTGTACGAGCGCATCCGCGGGTTCAGCGTCGCCACCGGCCGCGGCTTGAGCGAAGAAGATCAAGCTGCGCACGCCCGAGTGGCGGTGATCGGCGACGAAGCCAGGCGCAGACTGTTCTCCGGCGAATCGGCTTTGGGCCAGAGCATCCGCATCAACGGCATGAGCTTCCAGGTGGTGGGCGTGTATCAGCACAAAGTGCAGGGCGGCGATAACAATGACAACGGCATGGTCGTGATCCCTTTCAGCGCGATGGGAGATCTTTTTGATACCCAGTACATTACCGGTATTTTCATGGACTACGAAGGCCAGAACCACCAGCAGCTGGCGCGGGTGGTGCGCTCCGTGCTTGCCGGGCACCATAATTTCCGCCCCGACGACCGCCGCGCCGTATTCATCGCCGACTTTAAGCAGGACTTTGACGAGTTCACGGTCGTGACTACTGCGCTCAAGGTAATGCTGGGCTTCATCGGCGCGTTGACCCTGGGGATCGGCGGCATCGGCCTGATGAACATCATGCTGGTCTCGGTGCAGCAACGCACCCGCGAAATCGGCGTGGAAAAGGCCCTGGGCGCGCACAACGGTCACATCCTTTTCCAGTTTCTCGCCGAAGCGCTGGCCATTACCTTCGCCGGAGGAATCGCAGGCATCGGCATCGCCTATCTCATCTCGTGGACGGTGGGTGCGCTACCACTGATGAGCGCGTTCGGTGACAACTTGCAGGCGGGGGACATTCATCTGCACATCAACGTGGGCAGCCTGGCGGTGGCGACGATCATTCTGACCCTGGTGGGGATTATCAGCGGCATGCTGCCCGCAATTCGTGCCGCGCGCCTCGATCCGATTGAAAGTTTGCGCTACGAGTAAGCGTGGCTTGGGTCTGGACGCAAAACCCTTTACCACAGAGGACACAGAGGGTCACAGAGGAACCTTGAACCCCTCTGTGCTCCTCCGTGTCCTCTGTGGTTATCTTTGACCGATGGTCGCGACAAAGAAGTGGAAAGAGGACGCGCGCACGAGCCTCCGTTATAATGCTCGCCCAACCCTTTTTCCCTGGAGAGTGTATGCGAATTGTCCTCGCGCTGATGGTTGCTGTGTTCATGACTGCGCCAGCGTTGGCGCAACAAAACCAGTCGGAAACGGCCGCTGAAAACGCCCGGCAGGCCTCTTCAAAAGAGAAAAAGGCCAAGAAGGAGCCGGCGGCTCCCGCTGTCGCAGAAAGTAAGTCCCAGGAGAGCAGCGCCAAACCGGCGGAGCCCTCCAAACCCGAATCTCCTGACGCCGACAAAGACAAAGAAGAACACTATGACGTGACCGAGGTCGCGCCGGTGGTCACGCATCATCAGATCGCGCTGAACGGCCGGACGCTCAGCTACACCGCGACCGCCGGGCGCCTTCCCATCAAGCGCGATGATGGCAAGATCGAAGCCGAGATGTTCTTTGTCGCCTACACTCTCGATGGGCAGGACGCCGCCAAGCGCCCCCTGACCTTCGCCTTCAACGGCGGCCCCGGATCGGCCTCGGTCTGGCTGCACATGGGCGCGCTCGGACCGAAGCGGGTTGTGCTCCAGCCCAACGGCTTCATGCCGGCGGCCCCCTATCGTCTCGAGGACAACCCCAACACCCTTCTTGATCGCAGCGACATCGTCATGGTGGACGCGATGGCCACCGGCTACTCCCGCGCCGCCACCGCCGAACTCACCAAGAAGTTTCTCGGCGTGAAAGGCGACGTGCAGGCCTTTGGTGAATTCATCCGCCTCTACATCTCCCGCTACGAGCGCTGGAGCTCGCCGCTCTTCCTGCTGGGCGAGAGCTATGGCACGACGCGGGCCGCCGGCGTCGCCGGATACCTCGCCGATCACGGGATCGCCTTCAACGGCGTGACCCTGCTTTCGATGGCCGTCGATTTCCAGACCCTCGAGTGGAACAAGTCGAACGATCTTCCCTACATCCTGCTCGTCCCAAGCTTCAGCATGATCGCAGGCTACCACCACAAACTGCCCGCGGACCTCGCGCAGGACATGGCCAAGACGCGCGAAGAAGTCGTCCACTGGGCGATGAACGACTATGCGCTCGCCTTGGGCAAAGGCGACGCCATGACGCCGGAAGAGCGTCGCAAAATCGTGGAACAACTCGCGCGCTACACCGGGCTGCGCCCGGAGGTGGTCGAAGTCCACAATCTGCGCATTGATGTTCCCACGTTCACCCACGAACTGCTTCTCGAACAAAAGCTGCGCGTCGGCCGGCTTGACGGCCGCTTCAGCAGCCCGGACCCGGACGACGATCGATTCTATGATCCGACGGGCGCCGCCATCCTGCCGCCCTACACCTCAGCGTTCAACGGCTACTTGCGCACCGAACTGAACTACAAGTCCGACATGCCCTATAAGGTTTTCGCCTACGACGAAGGTGGATTTCAGAAATGGGAGTGGGGCAGCGCGGTCCAAGGCTTTCCCAGTACGGCCGGCGGTCTGCGCTCGGCCATGATCAAGAATCCCTATATGAAGATTCTGGTGATGGAAGGCTATTACGATCTGGCCACGCCGTTCGCTGCCGCCGACTGGACCATGGACCACCTCAACCTGGACGCGAAGTACCGACAGAATGTTTCGTACGCAACCTACGGTTCCGGCCACATGGTGTACATCGATCGTGCCGAGCACACCAAGATGAAGAGGGACTTGGTGGACTTCATGGAGCAATGCCTGCCGAAATAGAACTGTAGCGTCGGCACCTTGCCGGCTGTCCCGAGGGCAACCTGCCCTCGGAGGTGGCGGCGGGGCGCCGCCACGACAGCCGCCGAGCCTGCCCTGAGGCCTTGGCCGAAGGGGCGGCGCTACACCGGCACGTGTGTTCTAATGCTGAACGCATGCGGGCCGCTGCCATTTTCGGATTGGGCACGTCGCCAAAGGACCTGGAGCGGTTCCATGCCGGCTCCGGCACACAATGGGCCGAGGGTGTCCCGGCGTCTTCTGCCGACGCCGATGCGATCCTCCTCTTTGGCGGAGACGGCACCATTCATCGCCATCTGCCGGCGCTGGTCCGGCTGCAGCTTCCCGTACTCGTGGTTCCCGCAGGCAGTGGAAACGATTTTGCCCGGGCGCTGAATCTGCGCTCCGTGCGAGACTCGCTGCGCGCCTGGCGTGAATTCGAGTCGGGAAAGGCCCAGGCGCGGAACATCGATCTGGGAATCATCACTCCCGGGGCTGCGCCGGAGCGTACCCATTACTTTTGCTGCGTCGCCGGATGCGGCCTGGATTCCTCCGTCGCCCGCCTCGCCAATCAGATGCCCCGCTGGCTGCGCAGCCATGGTGGATATGCACTCGGCCTGCTCCCCACTGTGTTTCGCTTCCGCGACTTCTCCCTGCGGCTGACGCAATCGAATGGCGAGGTCCGTGAAGAAGTGGAGAAACGCACGGTTCTGGCTGCCTTCGCCAACACGCCGTTCTATGGAGACGGCATGCGGATCGCGCCCGAAGCGGATCTGGCCGACGGCAAGCTCGACGTGATCCGGATCAGCACCCTGAACCGCTTCAAGCTGTTTTGCCTGTTCCCGACCGTGTACTTCGGGCGGCATGGGCTCATATCCGAGGTGGAATTCTCGCGGGCGGAAACGGTCCGCGTGGAGACGGAGACCCCGCTCGAGATTTACGCGGACGGAGAATTCGTGTGTCAGACTCCGGTGGAGATCGCGGTAGCAGCCCGCGCGCTGCGGGTGATTGCACCCTGACTGGCGGTTAGGGCCCGGACCGTGGCGACGCGGCAGTCACTCCGGACGCCACGTCAGTTCCACGCGTATCGGAATTTCGTTCTTAACCGGCAGCGTCAAGAGCGTGGGTGGGTCGATTTTGAAATCGGAGAGCGTCGCCGGAATTGTTCCTGAGACTCGGGTCTCGTTCCCCTGCGTCATCAACTGGAGCAGAACCTGCTTGTACTGGACGGCCTGGCCGGCGAACTGGATTTCAAGATCGGCTTGGATTGTTGCAGATGTGGAGTCCGCTTCCGGCAATCGAGTGCGTAGCGTGACTATGGGAAATTGCGCGCCTCGCGTCACCTGAAGCATATGAAGGTCGCGGTTGCTATCGCCCGAATCAAAGGATTTAACGGGTACCGCGATCAGGAAATCGCATTGTCCGTCGTGGCAGACGCCCTTGCCCCGGGCTGCATGGCTGATGCCGTCGGTTTTGTGCAGCGGGTGAGAGACGTGATATGTGAGAGTCGATTGTTCAAGAACCCATTGACGATCCGCGGCCGGAGCGAGGTGCGGAAGCACCAGAAGGAAGAAGACCACTGAGACTTTCGCATTCATAGAAAGCCTCAGAATTTAAGCGATACGGACAAAAGGGCAGCCCCAAACGCTCCAGCCGTCACGATGGCTACTGGCCCATGCGCTGCAGCGATCCCATGGACCTTTTCTCCATGGCTCTTTTGAGAGTACGCCATTGCCCCCAGGATGGGTGTGAGGATCATACCTGGCCCGTGAATCCATGCCATGGCCTTGTGAAAACGGATGGGCCCGCGGGTGGTGGTTCCGGGGACTCGCGGCGCACGGATGGCAAAGTACGCGCTTGTGAAATACAAATCCGACGCAGCTGCGCCCAGAACCATATGCACGTTGCGGTCAGTGTTGCTCGTGTTCTTCCCACCCGCACCGACAGAGGTGGCAACCGAGGCGATTAAAGGAATCGCCGCGATCAAACCGAGCCGTTGATGCATCTTCAGCATGTGCGTCCGTTTGTCAAGCAACGCCTGCTCCTTGGCATTTCCCTGGGTTTGATCGGGAGGGAAACCCAAGTCCTGTAGCGAAGGCGCGGCCTTACTGCTGGAAGGGGCATTCGGCAGGTTGTCCGTGGGGGCTTGGGGCTGTGCCTGCGGCGCCGCCAAAGCAGCGTTAAGGGTCAGCGTGACTCCTCCCGTAAGCGTCATCTTGGCTACTTTCGTGCCGAACCCATCCGCCGAGATGGTAACTTCGTAATCCCCCGGGGTGAGGTTCGGCAGGTTGTAGAGTCCTGCTGAATTGCTTTGAGTGGCCGTCGATTGGCCGGTGTCCAAATTCTTGACCGAGATTTTGGCGTTGGGCAAGACCGCTCCCGAAGCGTCGGTAACGGCGCCCGACAGCGTGGCGCCAGCGACCTGCGCCGCCACGGGCTCAACGATCAGCAGAGGCAACACTAGAATTGCTACAGCCAGGACAAGCTTCGCCGCTATCGCGTTCATTGGGGCTTCTCTCTTGAGCTGTTGTGCCAGGTTTGGCGGATATTCTACTAGGGATGCTGCGACGAACGCCCGAGATGTATGGCCAAGCGTACAACCAGACCGGAGTTTCCAGCGGTCACGATGAGGCTGGTGGGCCCGCCTGGATTTGAACCAGGAACCAACAGATTATGAGTCTGCTGCTCTAACCGTTGAGCTACGGGCCCGATCCCCTGACAATATCAACAACCGCACGCCCTGATCGGCAGGCGTGGAGGGGGCTCTCCCTGCATATTAGCAAACACGCGCCCGGCACTGCCGACAGCTAAGACGTAGCGCCGCCGTCCCGGCGGCTGTCGTGGGGGCGTCTCGCCCCCACCAGCGAGGGCAAGATGCCCTCGCGCCAGCCGGCAAAGCCTGCCCTGAGCGAAGCCGAAGGGATGCCGGCGCTACAAGGATGTCAGCAGAGCCGTTCGGCTTCTCGCAATTTTCCCGTCGGGTTCAAGGAAGGGACGAGGTTACCACGGTGATGCGACGCTCAGGCGGTAACGCAGATATGATTTCTGCAGCAGCGGTGCCCCCGATGAAGAAGCTGCATTTCCTGGTCTCGCTCACCAACGACGATAACGATTACCAGGTCGAGCAGGCCGCGGCGGCGCAGCGCGCGGCCCGCAACCTGGGCATTGACCTTCACATCGTCCACGCCGGAAACGACGGCATCCTGCAGAGCCAGCAACTCCTCGCCAGAATCCAGTCCTCCACCACGCCCCGTCCGGACGCTGTCATTCTCGAACCGGCCGGAGCCACCGCGCTGCCGCATGTGGCTGGCGCCGCGGCCGCCGCCGGAATTGGCTGGGTCGTTTTGAACCGCGAAGCCGATTACACCGCCGAACTCCGCCGTCTCTACCACGTGCCCGTATTCAGCGTCACCTCGGACCACGAGGAGATTGGCCGCATTCAGGGCCGTCAACTCATGGCTCTGCTGCCGGGAGGCGGCTCGGTCCTCTACATCCAGGGTCCGAGCGAAAACCTGGCCGCGAAACAACGCTACTTCGGCCTGCTGGAAACCAAACCGGAAACCGTGCAGCTTCGCGTCCTCAAGGCCCGATGGACGGAGGCCAGCGCGCACAAGGCGGTGAGTTCCTGGCTCCAGCTTTCCACCGCGCGCGAGACGCAGCTTGACGCCGTCTGCGCCCAGGACGATTCCATGGCCATGGGAGCGCGCAAAGCCTTCGAGGAATGCGCTCACAAACAGCGCGAGCAGTGGCTGAGGGTGCCTTTCCTCGGCTGCGACGGCCTCCCCCGCACCGGCCAGACCTGGGTACGCCGCAACCTGCTTGCGGCTACGGTATTCATTCCGCCCAACGCGGATCAGGCCATCGAAATGATGATGAAGGCGATCGAGACCGGCGGGCAGCCGGCCGAGCGCACCTTCACTGCCGCCAAGTCCATTCCGGCCGTCGAAACCCTCGCGGAACAGGCGTGCCGCGCGCGGGCCGGGTCTCGCTGACGGAACCGCTAGAACCGCAACTTCACCGCGGCCGACAAGAAGCCGAGCAGCGGAACCATCTTGCGCGCCGAGCGCAGGAAATCGTCCATCAGCCGCTCGCCGCACACCTGACTTCGCGAAAGGTCGAAGCTGGCCACGAAGTCCTTGCGCTTCAAGTCCTCGATGAGGGGGTGATGCGCCGGGTAGCCGCGCGGCGGGCGGGTCAGGTTGTCGCCGCCCAGTTCCAGCCCACGCTTCGCCTTCTTCCACTCCTCCGGCTGCGAAAAGATCGCATCGCGGATGCGCGCGAGAGTACGCGCATCCGGATGCCACACGCCGCCGGCCACAAAGCATTCCGCGGGCTCGAGATGCAGGTAGAGTCCGGGAGCATGCACCGTCTCACTGGCGCTGGCATGCCAGAAGTTCATGCCGATGTGCGTTTTGTAGGGGCTCTTGTCTTTCGAGAAGCGGACATCCCGATAGATGCGGAAGAGAGAACCTCCGTTGGGCTTGGGATCCGCGACCAGCCAGGGACTGATCTCCCGCAGACGCCAGCACAGGTCGGTAATAAAGCGAAGACTGGGCTGGCGGGCATGCTCTTCGAATTCCTGCTTGTGTTTCAGAAACCAGGGACGGCGGTTGTTCCGGCGCAGTTGTTCTAGGAACACAAAGAGTGGGGGACTGAAGTAAACCTTGCCCATCGATTACATCGCCGGCGAAATGGGAGCCGCCGGAGTTCCCGCCCCGGCTTCCCCGGTACTGTGATTCACCAGGTCTTTCAGTTCCTTGCTGGGCTTGAAGAACGGGATCTTCTTGGCCGGGACTTCCACCCGATCGCCGGTTTTCGGGTTGCGGCCCACCCGAGGCTTGCGCTGGCGGGTACGGAAGCTGCCGAAGCCGCGGATTTCGATCTTGTCGCCCACGCGCAGCGAACGCACGATGCTGTCAAATATCGTCTCCACAATCACTTCGCTGTCTTTTCGGGTCAGCTCCGCTAGCTTGGACACCTCTTCGATCAGGTCCGCTTTTGTCATACGCCTCTTCGCTCCCTTGGCTGGGGTTGCCCTGCCCGGGGTTTGTCCCCCGTCCCCAGCTCTTGCTCTTTCGATTGTCTATAACCTTCTCAAATTTCAGGGCTTTTATGCAAGTAGGGGGTGGGATACCTACTTCCACAGGTAGTAAAAGCCGACCTGCTGCTCCAGAAGCTTCTCCCGCGTGGGCAGGTAGTCGGAAACGTCGTCGAAAAGCAGGTCGAGCCCTGACCGCTTCTGTTTCTGCGGCCGGACCAGGGTGGGTTCGCCGGAAATACCCACCGCCTTGGCCGTATCTTTCACCGCTGCCTCGAAATCGGCGACCTGATCGACCAGTTTCATGGAGAACGCCTGCTCGCCGGTCCAAACCTTGCCGTTGGCAATCGCACGGATGTCCGCTTCCTTGGCATGACGCCCCTCGGCCACGGCTTGGATGAACTGGGTGTGCATGTTGTCGATCAGGCTCTGGAGGTATTCGCGCTCGGCGGGAGTCATCTCGCGCGTCGGGCTGCCGGTGTCCTTGAATTCCCCGGCCTTCATGGTGATGTCTTTCAGCTTGGCCCAGCGCAGAAGTTCACCATAATTCACCCACTGCGCGATCACGCCGATGGAGCCGACAATGCTTCCCTTGTCGGCATAGATCTTGTCGGTGGCCGAGGCTACGTAATAGGCGCCGCTCGCCCCGACCGTCTCGATCGAAGCGACGACGCGTTTCTTCTTCTCCTCCCGGATGCGCTTCACTTCGCGGTAGATTTCCTCGGACGCGGCCACGCCGCCTCCGGGCGAGTTGACATGGATGATGATGGCCTTGACGGAACCGTCGTCGGCGAACTTCTTGAGTTGCGGAACGATCTGTTTGGGAGAGAGGATCACGCCTTCCAGATCGACCACGGCGATCTTGTCCCCGAACCCGGAGAACGCTTCCTCATCATGGCCACCGAAACTCAGGTAAACCAGCGTGAAGACAGCGATCACAAAAAGAGCAAAAAGCCCGCCGCCCACCAGCAACCAAACCCATACGCGCGAACGTCCTTCGGCCATAATCAGACGAGTGTAGCACCGGAGGTCAGAGGTAAGAGGTCTGATTGCAGAGGTGAAACCAGAACTGCAGAAGTCAGACTGCAGAAGTGGAAAGCGAGTTCTCGGTTTCCCAGGTCCCAGCAGGGCAGAGGTGGGTTAACCTCTGCAATCTGACCTCTTACCTCTGACCTCATGTACTCTTTGGCGTACACTCTTTTTTTCACATGCGTGATCCCATCGAACTCGAAGTCTTCAAGAACCTCTATCACTCCATCGCCGAAGAGATGGGTGCCGCCCTGCGCCGCACAGCTTTCTCGCCCAACATCAAGGAGCGCCGCGATTACTCCTGCGCCGTGTTCGATTCCCAGGGCCAGGTCATCGCCATGGGCGATCACATGCCCGTGCATCTGGGCTCCATGCCGATGTCGGTGGCGGCGGCGGTGGCGCAATCCCGGATGGCGTCCGGCGACATCGTCATGCTCAACGATCCCTTCCGCGGCGGAACCCACCTGCCCGACATCACGCTGGTGATGCCGGTGTATGTCCGCGGAACAAAGAGCGGCGGGCGAGGGCGCCCGCCCCACACTCGGCCCGACTTCTACGTGGCTTCGCGCGCCCATCACGCCGATGTGGGCGGCACCTATCCGGGCTCGATGGGTCCCTGCCGGGAGATTTATCAGGAAGGGTTCCGCATTCCGCCCGTCAAGATCATGCGCGCCGGCCAGATGGTTCCCGATGTGCTCAGTCTGCTGCTGAACAATGTGCGCACGCCGGAGGAGCGGGAGGGCGACCTCGGTGCCCAGATCGCCGCCTGCCAGACCGGGGCCCGCCGCCTCGGTGAAATCTGCGCCCGCTATGGGATCGCCCGCACCCGGAGGGCCGCCGCTGATCTGCTTGCCTACTCCGAAGAGTTGATGCGCAACTTTGTCGCCAGCCTTCCGCCCGGCACTTACCGGGCCGAGGACTTCCTCGACGACGATGGCATCGTCGCACACCCCGTGCGGATCGCCGTGAGCATTCGCGTCGCCGGACGCGGCAAGAAATCTGCCGCTCGCAGGAAGCAGACCGCGGCCGTCACCATCGACTTCACGGGCAGCGACCCGCAAGTCCAGGGCGCCATCAACGCCGTCGAGGCCATCACTTACTCGGCCTGCTTTTACGTCTTCCGCTGCCTGCTGCGCGAGGATGTCCCTGCAACGGCGGGACTCATGCGGCCCATCCGGGTGATCGCTCCCGCCGGGACGGTGGTGAACGCCAAGCCGCCAGCCGCGGTCGCCGGTGGGAACGTCGAGACTTCCCAGCGAATTGTGGACGTGCTTTTGAAAGCGTTAGCGCAGGCCATCCCCGATCGCATCCCGGCAGCAGCTTCCGGGACCATGAACAACCTGACCATCGGCGGCATCGATCCGCGCTCCGGCGAGCCCTTTGCTTACTACGAGACCGTTGCGGGAGGCATGGGCGCGCGCCCCACCAAAGACGGCGTTTCCGGCGTCCACACCCACATGACCAACTCCCTGAACACTCCCGCCGAGGCGCTGGAATATGCCTACCCGGTCAGGCTGCGGCGCTATTCGCTCCGTCCCGCCAGCGGAGGCCGGGGCGCGCACACCGGTGGCGATGGCATTGTGCGGGAAATCGAGGTCTTGACCGACACCCAGGTCACCCTCCTCGCCGACCGGCGCTCCCGCGGCCCCTACGGGCTGGCCGGTGGGAGCGACGGCGCTCCCGGCCGCACCGTGATCATTCGCCAGGACGGCTCCGAAGAAGAATTAGGCAGCAAGTCGAGCGCCCGCCTGCGTTCTGGGGAGAGAATCCGGGTTGAGACTCCCGGCGGCGGCGGCTGGGGAAAGCCAGACCCAACGTCCGGGTGATGTTTGGTGTTCCCGAACGTCTTTATCTCCACGGCCTCTGCGTCAGGGGGCCGTTTTCGTTAGAATTCATATTCGTACACTTTTCGGGAGCGACCGGCGATGAGACAACTGCGTCCACTTGTTCTGGCCATGGTTCTGGCGGGAGCGTTTTTCTATTTCACCACCTACCACAGCGGCGGCTGGCATCCGGCCAGCTGGGTCGGCCACCCACAGCACGTCGAGATCACCGAGGCCGCCAGCGAGTCGCTCGACGCGGAAGAGCAGAACAACATCAACGTCTACCGCAAGAACATCGGAGCGGTCGTCAACATCACCTCGCGCGTCATGACCTTCGACTTTTTCTACGGCCTGGTGCCACAGGAAGGACAGGGGTCGGGTTTCGTCATCGACAAAGAAGGCCACATCCTTACCAACTATCACGTCATCGCGGATGCACGCGAGGTTTGGGTCACGATGCACAACCGCAAGAAATATCGCGCCACCATCGTCGGCACCGACCGGTCGCATGATCTGGCGGTGGTTCAAATCAAAGCGACTGATTTGCAGCCCATGACGCTCGGCGACTCTACTAACCTGCAAGTCGGCCAGAAGGTCTATGCCATCGGCAATCCGTTTGGGCTGGCTGGAACCCTGACGCGTGGCATCGTCAGCTCGATCCGGCAGGTGCAGGAACCCGACGGCCTGGTCATCGATGAGGCAATCCAGACCGATGCCGCCATCAACCCCGGCAACTCGGGAGGGCCGCTCTTGAACTGGCACGGCGAAGTGATCGGCATCAACACCATGATCGCCTCCAGCGTGGGCCAGAGCGCCGGCATCGGCTTCGCCATCCCGATCAACACGGCAAAAGCCGTGCTCAACGATCTGGTCACTCTCGGGCGCGTGCGCCGTCCCGCGCTCGGCGTGCGCACCATCCCGGTTGACTCCGGACTCGCCGAAGAGATGGGGCTGGCTGCCGACTACGGGCTGCTGATCGTGCAGGCGGTTTCCGGCGGAGCCGCCGACCGCGCCGGACTGCACGGCGGCACCGAGCGCGCCTACCTGGGCAATATCCCCATCATGATCGGCGGCGACCTGATCGTCGCCGTGGACGGCAAGAAGATTCAGAGCCAGCAGGACCTGGCGCAGGTCATGAACAACCATCGCGCCGGAGACACGGTCACGGTCACGATCTACCGCGGCAAGAAGAAGATGGACGTAAGCGTAACCCTGGGCGAATCAAGAGAGCAGGTGTAACGGTTTGCGTGGGGCGCGCATTTCTGCCCGCCCCCTCATAGGCAGCGTTCACTCGGGGCGGAAATGCCCGCCCCAAACACCCCCGTTTGACTCCCTCCAACACGCTAGGCTAGCCTCGTAAGTTCATTCCACCCCATGCGCATTCAACGCAACTTAATCATCCTCTTTCTCGCCCTCGTCCCCTTCGCCCTCTTCGCAGCTCCACTGCGCCCCACGCACGCTCCACACGCCATCGTCGTCAGCGTCCATGAACTAGCCTCGCGGGCCGGCGTAGAAATCATGCAATCCGGAGGCAATGCCGTTGACGCCGCCGTAGCCACCGGCTTCGCTCTCGCGGTTGTGCATCCCCAAGCAGGAAATCTTGGCGGAGGTGGATTTCTCCTGCTCCGCCAAGCCGGCGGCGAAGTCCACTTTATCGACTTCCGCGAAAAAGCCCCAGCCGCCGCCACTGAAAACATGTATCTCGACGCCCATGGGAACGTCATCAAAGATCTCAGCGTCATCGGATACAAATCCATCGGTGTCCCCGGCTCCGTCGCCGGCCTGGTCTACGCGGAGAAGAAATACGGCAAGCTCTCGCTCGAAAAAGTAATCGCGCCCGCCATCAAGCTCGCCCGAGAAGGCTTCCCCCTAGCCTGGGAAGACGCCGAAGACCTGAAAGACGAAGACCTCGCCAAGTTCGCCGAATCCAAGCGCATCTTCCAGCGCGACGGCAACTTGTACAAGCCCGGCGAAACGCTGAAGCAGCCTGAACTGGCCCGCACGCTAGAACGCATCGCGAAAAATCCCGATGACTTCTACCACGGCGCCATGGCCCGTGAACTGGCGGCGGCCGTCCAGAAGGGCGGTGGCCTCGTCACCACCGGCGACCTGGCGCACTACGAAGTTAAGGAGCGCGAGGCCGTCCGCGGCACCTATCGTGGATACGACATCATCAGCGCCCCGCCGCCGTCCTCCGGCGGAGTCGCTCTCCTCGAAATTCTGAACCTTCTTGAAGGCTACGATCTTGCCCAATTCGGCAACCGCTCGGCCGAGGCGATCCACCTTACGACCGAGGCCTTCCGCCGCGCCTTCTACGATCGCGCCGACTTTCTTGGCGACCCCGACTTCGCAAAAATCCCCGTCCCGCAACTGATCGACAAGAAATACGCGGCCGCATGGCGCGACTCCATCGATCCCAACCATGCCAGCGTAAGCAAGGACCTGAAGCGCCCACCGTTCCACGAACTCGAACGCGTCGCGCACCTAAGCCGGCGCGCCATCCGCGAGTCTGAAAACACCACCCACTACTCCGTGGTCGATCTCGAAGGCAACGCCGTCGCTGTCACGACCACGCTCAACGATTCCTTCGGCTCCCGCGTCACCGCCGACGGCCTCGGATTCCTGCTCAACGACGAAATGGACGACTTCGCCGCCAAACAGGGCGTCCCGAACGTTTATGGACTCATCCAGGGCCCGGCCAACGCCATCGGCCCGGGCAAGCGTCCGCTCTCCTCCATGACGCCGACCATCGTGCTCAAAGATGGCAAGCCTTTCCTCGTTCTCGGCTCGCCCGGCGGTTCCACCATCATCACCACCGTTGCCAACGTCCTCATGGGCGTCATCGATTTCTCACTCGACATCCAGGAAGCCGTCAACGCGCCCCGGTTTCATCATCAGTGGCTCCCCGATGGAATTCTCGTCGAAGACCGCCTTTCTCCCGATACAATGAACCTTCTGCGTTCCAAAGGACACCAACTGAAGGTCGAGCATTTCTGGGGAGACGGGGAGTGCATCATGGTTGACCCCAAGACCGGCGAGCGCCTCGGCTCGAGCGACGGACGCAATAACGGGAAGGCGGTGGGCTACTGATGCTGAGGGCGGTATCGACCTACGTCTATGTGAAGGAACGGCTCCATCCGGGCTTGCTCGACGAACTGGTCAAGGCCGGAGCCCAGGCCATTGAAATCTTCGCCGCCCGCCAGCACTTCGACTACGCCAATCGCAAGCAGCACGTCCGCGAAATCGCCGACTGGTTCCGCTCCACCGGCATTCCCCTCAATTCCGTCCACGCCCCCATATACTCCGACTACGAATGGGGCCGCACCGGTTCGCCGCCGGTGAACATCGCTTCCACCGACCGCGCCACCCGCATCGATGCCATGGACGAAATCAAGCGCGCGCTCGAAGTTGCGGAGCATATTCCCTACCGTTTCCTGGTGCAGCACATCGGGAATCCCAACGAATCGTTCGACGATAAGAAGTTCGAAGCTGCCATGACTTCGATCGAACACTTGCGAGCCTTCGCCAGACCACTCGGCGTACAGATCCTGGTCGAGAACATCCCCAACGACCTTTCCACGCCCGAGCGCCTGGTCGAATTCATCCGCACCACCCGTTTCGACGACATCGGCGTCTGCTTCGACTGCGGCCACGCCCACATGATGACCAGTGTCGTCGAAGCCTTCGAGACTTTAAAGAAAAACATATGCTCGACCCATGTGCACGATAATCACAAGGACAAGGATTCGCACCTCTGGCCGGGCAAGGGATCAATCGACTGGAAGCAGACCATGCAATTGCTGCGCACCGCCCCGCAAACGCCGCCGCTGCTGCTCGAAGTCGAGGGCGAGGAGAAAAAGAACCCTGTTGAAGATGTGAGCGCAACCTTCCGCAAACTGGAAGATTCGTAAGGATTCAACCGCAGAGCACGCAGAGAAGGGCGCAAGGTCAGAGGTAAGAGGTCAGATTGCAGAGGTTGAACCGATGCGGCCTTAGCCCGACGGATTTTACTGCACTCTGACCTCTGACCTCGAGTTTGATCTTATGTCCGCACCCATCAGCACCATCGCAGAAATTGGTAAGCACGAGGGCCAGTCCGTCACCATCCGCGGATGGCTTTACAACCTCCGCGAGAGCGGGAAGCTCCTCTTTCCGCAATTTCGCGACGGAAGTGGCGTCATCCAGGGCGTAGTCCCGAAAAACGCCGTCCCGCCCGAAGTTTTCGACGCCATCAAGGGCCTGACCCAGGAATCCAGCGTCATCGTCGAAGGCAAGGTCCGCGCCGACAAGCGCGCCCCTGGCGGCTACGAACTCGATGTCTCGAACGTCCAGGTCGTGCAGCGCGTGCCCGAATCCGATCCTTACCCCATCACGCCCAAAGAACACGGCACCGACTTCCTGATGGAGCACCGCCACCTCTGGCTGCGCTCGCAACGCCAAGCCGCGATCCTGCGCGTCCGCGCCGAAATCATTCGCACCGCCCGCGATTTCTTCGACAGCAACGGATTCACCCTCACCGACCCGCCCATCATCACCCCCGCCGCCTGCGAAGGCACCACCACGCTCTTCCCGGTGGACTACTTCGAAGAGCAGGCCTACCTCACGCAGTCGGGCCAGCTCTACATCGAAGCGACCGCCATGGCGCTCGGCAAGGTCTATTCGTTCGGCCCAACCTTCCGCGCGGAAAAATCCAAGACCCGCCGCCACCTGACCGAGTTCTGGATGGTCGAACCTGAGCTCGCCTATGGCACACTCGACGACCTGATGGAACTAGCCGAAGGCCTCCTGACCTTCTTAATCAAGCGCTGCCTCGAACGCCGCCGCGCCGACCTCCAAACCATCGGCCGCGATATCACGAAGCTGGAAAAAATCGAGTCCCCCTTCCCGCGCATCACCTACGACGAAGCCGTCCAGAAGTTGCAGGAAGGCCATTCGCAGGGCGTGCTCGAAAACAAATTCGAGTGGGGCGGAGACCTCGGCTCGCCCGACGAAACCTACCTCTCCTCGCAGTACGACAAGCCGGTCATGGTCCATCGCTATCCCGCCAGCGTGAAGGCGTTCTACATGGAGCCGGACCCGCGGCGCCCCGAACTCGCGCTCTGCGTCGACGTCCTCGCTCCCGAAGGCTACGGAGAAATCATCGGAGGATCGCAGCGCACGGCCTCGCACGACCTGCTCCTCCGGCGTATTCACGAGCACAATCTCCCCGAAGAAGCTTTCAAGTGGTATCTTGACCTGCGCAAGTACGGCAGCGTCCCTCACTCCGGCTTCGGCATGGGCATCGAACGCGCCGTAGCCTGGATTTGCGGCCTGGAGCACGTGCGGGAAACCATCCCCTTCCCGCGCATGCTGCATCGCCTGTACCCGTAAGACTTTTCACCGCCGAGACGCCGAGAGCGCCGAGAAATGCAAGAAAATGAAAGACTCGATGAGATTTCGCGCCGTATCATCGGCGCCGCCATCGAAGTCCATCGCCATCTCGGACCGGGGCTATTGGAGTCAGCTTATGAATCCTGCTTGGTCTTTGAGTTGAAGCGGCTCGGACTGAAAGTTGAGGAGCAAAAACCACTGCCGGTAATCTACAAAGACGTGAAGCTCGACTGTGGCTACAGGTTGGACCTGGTCGTAGAAGACGAAATCATCGTGGAGATCAAGGCCGTAGAAAAACTGCTTCCGATTCACGAAGCACAGCTTCTCTCATACCTGCGGCTAGCCAATAAGAAAGTCGGTTTACTAATGAACTTCCATGTCCAAGTTCTAAAGAACGGGCTGAAACGAATAGTGAATGAATTCCCAGACTCCGAGTGGGCGAAAAGACACGCGCCGCAAGCTGAATAGATCAAGATTTACGCTTTTCTCGGCGACCTCGGCGTCTCGGCGGTGAACAAACTCATGGCTCACACTCCAAAAGCCTCCTTCACCAGCATCGCCCCACGCCAGATCCGGGTGATCGGCGTCCCGCTTGACCTCGGCCAGTCGCGGCGCGGCGTGGACATGGGCCCTTCTGCCGTGCGGGTCGCCGGCCTGGAAGCGCGTCTGGAGGCCATCGGTCATACCGTCGAGGACGCCGGCAACGTTGCTGTGGCCATTCCCGAGCAAAAGAAAGCGGGCGCCGCCAGCGCCAAGTACCTCAAGGAGATTACGGCCACCTGCACCAAGAGCGCCGAACTCGTGTTGAAGACGCTCGAGGCCGGCAAAGTGCCGATTGTGCTCGGCGGCGATCACTCCGTCGCTGTGGGCACGGTATCCGGCGTGGCGGAATTCTACCGGCGAAAGAACCAGAGGATCGGCCTCCTCTGGATTGATGCCCACACCGACATCAATACGCCCGACTCCTCCCCCAGCGGGAACGTGCACGGCATGCCGCTGGCGGCCATCATGGGCCTGGGCCCGGCGGAACTGGGCCACATCTTCGATTTCTCCCCCAAGGTGAGGGCCCAGAATTGCGTGCTGGTCGGGGTGCGCGACGTGGACGAGCACGAAAAGGAGAACATCCGCAAGGCCGGGATCGAGGTTTTCACCATGCGCGACATTGACGAGCGCGGCATGCGCGCCGTCATGGAAGAGGCGCTGCGCATGGCCGGACACGGCACTGCCGGCTACCACGTCTCGCTCGACATGGATTGGATCGACCCCGAAGACGCGCCCGGCGTTGGGACTCCCGTCTGGGGCGGCGCAACCTATCGTGAAGCGCACCTCGCCATGGAGATCATCGCCGACCACGGCCGCATGTTGAGTTTCGAAATCGTGGAAGTCAATCCCGTCATCGATGAACGCAACCAGACTGCGGACCTGGCCGTGGAACTAGCGCTGTCAGCCTTTGGGAAAAAAATCCTATAAAAACCTAACCACAGAGGACACGGAGGGCACAGGGGAAATCGGTTCCTCTGTGCCCCCTGTGCCCTCTGTGGTAAAGAGTTTTCCGCCGCCAGTGCCCTCTCGAAAATCAAACGGCGGAGCCAAATCGGCCCCGCCGTCAAACTTCGAACGAACGCGATCTACTGCGTCTTCGTCTTCACCGCGTCGCCGGTCTTGAATCCCGATCCCGAAACCACCGCGCACACAGAAGACACATCATCCACGTCGGTGACTTTGACCACGCCGATCGGATTGCTCAAGCGCCGCAGCACTTGTCCCGTCGCCGGATCTTTGATTTCCTTGGTCACGCGTTCGACGCTTAGCTCGTCGCCCACTTTCACTCCGGCCTTTGCGCCGACGTTCAGGATCACCTGGCCGCCATCCACCGCCGCCACCAGCCCTTGCACGACGATGGTCCGCGTCTGCAGCTTGTCCTTGCCCGCGACTACATCTGTGGTCAGCTGATCGGTCGCCAGCTTGGTGGCTTCGCCGATGATGGTGCTCTGGAAGTCGCTGCTGCCGAAATCTACATTGCCGGCGCCAAAGCCGTGCCAGTTTCCTCCGCCGCCAAGCATGGAAGTACTGCTGCGTGACGACTCTCCCTTGCCCTCGGCGACCGCCAGGATTTCACCGGTGTCGATATCCACCAGGCGCGCGCTCAGGCCAACAATCGCCTTGGAATTCTTGTGGCCGAACCCGCCCAGACCGTGGCCGGCCCAGCCCCCGCCGGCGCCCCCGAGTCCCAGGTTCTTCGTCTCATTTCCAAACTGAGTGATGCTGCCGACGAGAATCGCGTCTACCCCAAGCAACTTGCCGATTTTCGCGGCCGAGGTGGGATTGGCCCGGTCGCTGTTCGAGAAGTTTTGTTCGGTCAGAATCTTGTCGAGGGCTTTGCGCTCGATGATGGAATACGAGCCGTTCTTCACCAGGTTCGTCACCAGCAGATCGGCGATGCCTTTGCCGATATCGATATCCTGACCGAAAATCGCCGAAACGCCGGCGTGGACCGTGGCATAATCGAAGTCCATAATCGCGATGCGTTTCTTGCGCGGCGTTGCGGCGGCCTGCCCCCAAGCGGCAGCTGCAAACGCCAGCAACAGAACCGATACCCAAGCCACCAACCAAGTCTTTTTCATAAGATTCCGCCTTTGCCAAATTCCGGAAACACCGTGACCGTGTTTCCTTTGTGATTGAAGCCCGGCGTTAACCGCCTTTACAACTCTCGTAACTGCGGCCCCTTCCACCGTGAGGCCCGGCCCATTGTAATCAAAATCCCGGCGGAAGGGTCGAGAAAACTCGACTTGGCGCGGGAAGGGTCTCCTGCCGCAAGGTGGTACCTTCTCTGAGATTGACGCCAGCCCCGCCGTCCGGCCAGACTGAAGAGAATGGCGAAACTTCGGGTTGGCATCTTATTCGGCGGACGCAGCGGTGAGCATGAAGTCTCGCTGCTCTCGGCGGCGTCCGTTCTCAATGCAATCGATAAGACAAAATATGAAGTTGTCCCTATCGGCATCACCAAAGATGGCCACTGGGTCACGGCCGAGCACGCCGAGCGCTTGTTAAGGGGCGAAAAGCAGGCAGACAAGCCTGCCCTGAGCGAAGCCGAAGGGAGTGTCCGCCCCACACAAGAGAAGCATTTGCGGGCGGGCGATCCGGAAGCTACGCCGGGCGCTGCCGTGCTGGCTACGGGCGAAGCGGTCGTCGTTCCCCCGGAGCCCGCGCATCGCGATGCCGGACTTGCGCCGTTTCAGACCGATGCCTCCACCCTCCGTCGCGCCTCCGATCGCGCCATCAACGTGGATGTGATCTTTCCCGTGTTGCACGGGACGTTCGGCGAAGACGGCACGATTCAGGGATTGCTCGAACTTGCGGACATTGCTTATGTCGGAGCCGGCGTGCTCGGTTCAGCCGCGGGCATGGATAAGGACGTCATGAAGGCGCTGTTCCGCAACGCCGGACTGCCCATCGTGAAGCACGTCACCGTGCTGCGCAGCCAGTGGGAGAGCGAGCCGAAGAAAGTGCAGAAGTTGGTCGAGAGCAAGCTGAAGTATCCGGTTTTCGTGAAGCCGGCGAACCTGGGATCGTCGGTCGGCATCTCGAAAGGGCACGATAGGAAAGAACTGGGTCCGGCAATCGAGGAGGCCGCCAAGTTCGACCGCAAGATTGTGGTCGAAGAGAGCGTCGGCGGAAAGAAGCACAAAGCCCGCGAACTTGAGTGCTCGGTGCTGGGCAACGACGATCCCAAAGCCTCGGTTGCAGGCGAAATTATTCCGTGCAAGGAATTCTACGACTACGACGCGAAGTATCTGGTCGAAGGCTCCGAAGCGGTGATCCCTGCGAAAATCACGAAAGCCGAAATGAAAACCGTGCAGAAGCTCGCGATCGCGGCGTTTCAAGCGGTGGATTGCAAGGGGCTGGCGCGCGTGGATTTTCTAATGGAGCCTGGGTTACAGAAAAAGTCGCGCAAGATCTACGTCAACGAGATCAATACCATGCCTGGCTTCACCGCCATCAGCATGTATCCGAAGCTGTGGGCGGCATCCGGCGTGTCGTATCCGGAGTTAATTGACCGGCTGATCCAGCTAGGCATCGAGCGCCACGAGGACAAGAAGAGGAATCAGTACAACCGGTAGAATTCTCTCCGTCGAGACGCAGAGTGCGCCGAGAACTGCAGATTCCTCGCTGCGTTCGGAATGACAAACCTAAGAAGATTTCTCGGCGACCTCGGCGTCTCGGCGGTGAAAAATTGTCCGCACGTCCTTGACAGACCGCTCGGTCGGTTCTAGTATCTATCTCCAAGTTTGCTCTTTTCGAGCAGACCGGAATTTCATGCAGAGTGGCTGAGGGACGAGCCCTAAGACGCCACGGCAACCGGATCGGGATCATCTATCCCGACCGCCAGGTGCCAACTCTCGCCCGGCAACGGGGACCATGAGATTCGGGGTTAGCGAATTTGTTCGCACCTCCCGAGCCTCTTTTCCTACCCGGAAAAGGGGTTTTGTCGTAGATGGGGAATTTTTCCCCGGCTCGTCCCGCAGTCACAGAAAGAAGTTGCAGGATGAGCACGTACGAACTCCGCTGCCGCGAATGCGGCAAAACCTGGGGCAACCAGCCGCGCAGCATCTGCGATGACTGCTTCTCGCCGCTTGAAGTCACCTACGATTACGATTCGATCCGGACGCGCGTCTCGCGCGAGCTGTTTGCTTCGCGTGCGCCGAATATCTGGCGCTACCGCGAACTGCTGCCGCTGCCGGCGGGGTATCAACCCTCCCTCCCCGTTGGATATACGCCGCTGGTCAGCGCGCCGCGTCTGGGCGAGAAACTCGGATCGGGGCGACTCTACATCAAGAACGACGCGGTGTGCCTGCCCACGCTGAGCTTCAAAGACCGCGTGGTCGCAGTCGCGCTGGCCAGCGCCGCCGCCTTCGGTTTCGATACGGTGGCCTGCTCTTCGACGGGCAACTTGGCGAACTCGGTCGCGGCGCAGGCGGCGCGCGCCGGCTTCAAGGCATGGATTTTCATCCCTTCGGATCTTGAACCGGCGAAAATCCTTGGCACGCAGGTTTTTGGCGCGCAACTGGTCCGCATCAGCGGCAGCTACGACCACGTCAATCGTCTGTGCTCGCAGATCGCCGACGAGCAGCCCTGGGGATTCGTCAACGTGAACCTGCGGCCGTACTACGCTGAGGGCTCGAAGACGGTGGGCTTTGAAATCGCCGAGCAACTCGGCTGGCGCCTGCCCGACAACGTCGTGGTGCCAATGGCGGGCGGGTCGCTGATCACGAAGATCAAGAAGGCCTTCGATGAGCTGATCCTACTCGGGCTGGTCAAACCCAAGCCGGTGAAGTTCTTCGGCGCGCAGGCAACGGGCTGCTCTCCGATCTCGACCGCGATCAAGCAGTGTAGCGGCGAGATCGAGCCGCAGCGGCCCAAGACGATTGCGCGCTCGCTGGCGATCGGCAATCCGGCTGACGGGCACTACGCGATCAAGGCGATTTGCGCGAGCGGAGGATGGTCGGAAGACATCTCCGACGCCGAGGTCGTCAAATCGATCCAGCTGCTCGCCGAAAACGAAGGCATCTTCACCGAAACCGCGGGCGGCGTGACCGTGGGCGCGGCGCGCAAGCTGATTCGCCAGGACCGGATTCTTCCCGACGAAACCACCGTGCTCTGCATCACCGGCAACGGTCTCAAGACGACCGATGTTCTTGCGGACTGCTACGAAAGCGAGGCGCCGATCGCTCCGAAACTGAGCGAGTTTGAGGCTTACCTCGCGGCCAAGGCGGCTGCGCTGCCGGCTGCGGTCGCGGAGACGGCCGTCGTTGGTCGTCAGTCGTTGGTCGTTCGCGGGGGCGCAAACGCTCGCGGCGGATTCGTCGTTAGTCGGGTGTGCTAACGACTAACCACCAACGACCAGCGACTATCGCATTTTCATTCGGGCTTTTCGCCCAGGAGGTTTTTTGATGAGCATCACCGTTCAGATTCCCACTGCCCTGCGGCGGCTCACGGCTGGAACGCCGCGTGTCACCTGCGCCGCCTCGAACCTTACCGAACTGTTCTCGGTGCTCGACCAGCGCTTTCCCGACCTCAAGCCGCACCTGCGCGACGAGTCGGGCCAGATCCGGCGCTTTCTGAATATCTACGTCAATGAAGAAGACATTCGCTTCCTGGGTGGCGCCACCTATGCCTTCCGGGATGGCGACGAAGTGCTGCTGGTGCCTTCCATAGCGGGCGGCATGGAGTAGAACGGTCCGTGCCTCAAGAACCTTGCCCTTGCCCAGCCTTGACATCCTCGGAATCGCCCCGCTTATAAGTCCCACAGGAGTCTGGGTCAGAGCTCGAGGACGGCCGGAAAAGTGGGATGAACCGTGCTCCAGCCGCGCAGCGGCAGGACAGGATAGCCCAGGACGGAAGTCCTGGGTAGGCAGAAGTGGGACAACTCGAGTCCCGCCAGGGACGGCACCCGGCCTGCGAAACAGACTCATCCGGGACCCACTCCTTCCGCCAACGTAGGATGTCAACACAGGGGTTGGATTTTTCCCGGGCCGTGCCCGTGCCTGGCTCTTGCGCGACGCCACGGCCTGGTGTAGCATCTAACTAACTGGTTAATTAAGCATGGTTACCCCGATTCGAACCCGCCTGGGCACTCGCGGACGACCCCACAAAAGCCGCGCCGCCATTCTGAAGGCTGCCGTCGCCGAATTTGCCGAGTACGGCGTTGCCGGAGCGCGCACCGACGCCATTGCCCGTGCCGCCCACGTCAACAAGGCCCTGCTCTACTACTACTTCAAGGACAAGGACGCTCTGTACGAAGCCGTGCTCGACCACGTCTTCAGCGGGCTGCGCGCGCGGGTCGTGCCGGTGCTCGAAAGCGCCCTGCCGCCGCGGCAAAAGATGCTGGCTTATCTAGGCGCCTATTTTGACTACATCGCCGCCAATCCGCGCTTCCCGCGCGTGGTGCAGGCCGAGTGGATGCGGCCCCCCGGCAAGCGAACCGCCCATATGCAACACATCGCCAAGGAATACTTCCGGCCGATTTACCAGAGGCTGGGTGAGGTGTTGCGGGAGGGGATTGCGGCGGGAGAGTTCCGTCCCCTGAATCCCATGGATTGCCTGCCGTCGATTGTGGCGGTCATCGTTTTTTATTTCAGCGCGGCGCCGGTGATGAAGACGATGATGCAGATCGATCCGCTCTCGCCGGAGCGCATCGCGGAGCGGCGGGCGTTCGTTATGGACTTCCTGGCGGCAGCGTTGTTCACGCATCCGCGGAAGGCGCAAGGAGATCGCTGATGAGTGCGCGCACCAAATTTCTGATCTTGTTTGGCATCATCGTGTTGATTGCTTCAGCGTATTACTTCTTTACGACGCCGGGAGGCAATGACCTGGTGCTGGTGGGCACGGTAGACGCGAACCAGATCGTGGTGAGCCCGCAAATCCAGGGCCGGATCGCGAAGGTGCTGGTCGATGAGGGCACACCCGTCAAGCAAGGCGATTTGATCGCCGCACTCGATCCCTCGGAACTGGAGGCGCAGGAGCGGGCGGCGGCAGCGACGATTTCGAGTTTGCGGTCGAAGGTGAGTGAGAGCGAATACACCCAGCAGTCGACGAAAGGGTCCACGACGAGCGATGTGGCCAATGCGCAGGCGCGGTTGCAGTCAGAGCGGGCACAACTAGCGCAGGCGGAAGCGACATTGACGCGCGTCGAGAGCGACAGCCGGCGGACGATTGGACTGGCGCAGGCGGGCGTGGCGTCGGAACAGGAGCGCGTGCAGGCGGAGATGAACCTGAAAGCCCAGCAAGCCAGCGTGCAGGCGCTCAAGGACCAGGTCAACGCGGCGCAGGCGGATTTGAATTCCGCCATTGCGCGCACCAACCAGGCGACGGCGGCGCTGAGTACGGTGGCCTCGACGCGCGCGCAAGTCGAAAATGCCGAGGCCCAGTTGAAAGAAGCAGAGGTGCGGCTGGGATACACGAAAATCTACGCGCCGGTCGATGGAACGGTGCTGGTCCGGGCCGCGCGCGAAGGCGAGGTGGTCAGTGCCGGACAAGCCATCGTGACCGTCGTCGACTTCAGCGACACCTGGGCGCGGGCGGCAATCCCGGAAACCGATGCCGATCACATTGGCCTTGGCGACGCGCTTCGCGTCCGGCTGCCGGGAGGCACCATCGTGCAGGGCAAGGTGTTTTACAAAGCGGCGGAAGCGGATTTCGCGACGCAGCGCGATGTGGGTCGCCGCAAGCGCGATATCCGGACGATCGTGTTGAAAGTGCGGCTTGACAATCCGAAGGGCGCCTACGTGCCCGGCATGACGGCGGAAGTGCTGGTCTCACCAGCGCAGCTGAAAGGGACGGCGGGGCCGAAGAACGCCGAGGCGGCAGGGAAGCCATGAATGCGGACGTAAACCAGACGAACGGCGGGCCGGTTTCCCCTACGGAGTTCGGCAAGAGCGAAGTCGCGGCCGATGCTCCGAATATGATTGAAGTCTCGCGCATTGTGAAGAATTACGGCAACTTCACGGCGGTGGATGACGTCTCGTTCCAGGTAAAAGAGGGCGAGATTTTCGGGCTGCTCGGGCCGAATGGCGCGGGGAAATCGACGCTGATCCGGATGATGACGACGCTGATCCCGATCACTGCGGGATGGGCGCGGATTGCCGGACACGACGTGGCCAAAGAACCGGATGCGGCGCGCCGGACGATGGGGGTGATTCCGCAGGCGCTGACCAGCGATCTGGATTTGACCGTCGAAGAGAACCTGAGCATTTACGCGAAGCTCTATGACGTCCCGGCAAAACAGCGCAAGCAATCCATTGAGGAACTGCTGGAGACGGTGGACTTGACGAAGTGGCGGGGAGCGCAGACCAAGACGCTCTCCGGCGGCATGCGGCGGCGCCTGGAAATTGCGCGCGGACTGGTACATCATCCGAAGATTTTCTTTCTCGATGAGCCGACCACAGGACTCGATCCGGTGTCGCGCGTGGCGGTATGGGAAATGCTGGCCAGTATCAAGTCGAAGCGCAAGCTCACGGTCCTGCTCACCACCCACTACATGGACGAAGCCGACCGTCTCTGCAACCGCATTGCGATCGTCGATCACGGCAAACTGGTCGCGCTCGATACGCCCGAGGCGCTGAAGGCCAGCGTTCCAGGATCGAACGTGATCGAGGCGCAGTTCGACCATCCTCCGGCGGACTGGGAACAAAAGCTGCGCGGGCTGCCCGACGTGACTTCGGTCCAGAGCGAGGGCGCGGGCATGTACCGCGTGTTGACCGCCAACGGCTCGCGCACGACCACGCAACTGGTGGAAATGGCGGTTGCGGCCAGCGTGCCAGTGCGGTCGCTGACCGTGCAGAACACAACGCTCGACGATGTGTTCGTCCACTACACGGGGCGGCAGTTGCGGGATGAGTTGGTGAAAGCCTACGCCTTCGTGATGCCGGAGAGCCCGGGGTTGCGACCATGAATCGGACGATGGCGATTATCGAGCGCGAGATGCGCAAGTTTTTCCGTTCGCCGGCACTAATGATGGTGTCGATGATTTTCCCGCTGGTGCAGTTGATCGTATTGGGAAACGCGTTCGGCGGAAAAATTCGCGATGCCAAGATGGGCATTGTCGATGAGGATCACGGGACCCAGGCGATCCGCATCAAGGAAGCGTTCGATTCCGTACGGGCGACCTCGCGGACATTCATCGCCGTCCCCTATGACGACGAGGTGCGGGCGCGCGAAGACGTGCGCGACGGAAAGATTCAGGGAGCGGTCATTATTCCGGCGCAGTATTCGGCGCGGGTGTACGAGAAAAACCATCCGCAGATCGCGCTGATTGTCGATAACAGCGACAACTTTATGAGTTCCACGCTGGAAGCGACGCTCACCGGCCTGACCTCTGCTTTGAACCAGCCCGACATTGAGCCGCGGCTGTTGCAGCAGACGGCGCTGCAGATTGTGGAGCTATATCCCTACATCGAGTACATGAAGTATCTGCTGCCGGGAGCGATCGCGCTGGCGATGTTCGTGTCCGCCATGATCGGCGGCGGCATGTTGTACATCGACGACAAGGCGCGCGGGGTGCACGAGGGGTATCTGGTTACGCCGATCACCAAGGCCGAGCTGGTCATTGGGTTGAACGGCGCTGGGACGCTCAAGGGCCTGTTGACCGGGGTGGTCATCACCATGATCGGGTCGCTGATTGCCGGAGTGGGAACGATTTTTAATCTCGCGACCATGCTGGGGCTGCTGGGGATGATCGTGGTGACGGCGGCGGCGTTCAACTGCATGATGTTTCTGATGATGGTGCGGGTCGAGGATCCGCTGGTGCCGCGCGCCACATTTGGGATTCTCAACACCCTGCTGTTTTTTCCCAGCGGCTCGATTTACCCGGTGCAGGCCTTTCCCGCGTGGCTGCAAGCCATCGCCAAGGTAGACCCGTTCACCTACTCGGTCCACGGCTTCAAGTCGCTGCTGCTGAAAGAAACCGGGCTGGCAGCGATCGTGCCCGACATGTTCTATTTGTCGATTTTTGCTCTGGTGACGCTGGCCGTGGCGGTACCGCTGTTTAAGCGCACACTATAGGAGCCCTTTCACCCGGCGGGGCGTAAAGTTCACAAGAATCCTCGCCCGGCCTGCGCCTAGCCGTCTTTGAGTCTTATTCTCTGGCATGGACTTTTTCATAGTCCGACAAGCGGCCGTAGGGGAGCGGCAAGAGCGCAAGGTTGGTCGAGCCCGGGTGCGGAGGGTCCATTCGCAAGCGGAAAAGCAGGTTCATGATTGAAGTCCTCGACTGCAGGCGCAGCCAGATGAAAGGGCCGAGGCGGTCGAGGCGAATCTCTTCGGCGCCAAATCTCGCGATGTAACTCGAGGCAATGCGCACCATGTCTGCCGAATCGTGCATGGGACCGAATTCGAACTCCCGCGCCAGCGGCTGATGGCGCATGTGGTCGAGCATGCCGGCGATACTGTTTCGTCCCCCTACACAAGGCTGGGTACGGCACTGCAGTATCTTTTCGATGGCATAGAGGACGGCATGGTCCACCCGCTCGCCAAAGGCAATGTAGAGAGTGTTGGTCGCGGGCACATGATGCAGCGGCAGCATGTGGAACGTTTCCAGGATCGCAAAGGGCAAACGCAAAGAGGGCGTGATCACATCCGCTTCCAGGGAAGATGCGACTGGACATCCCCACTGCAAGGCTAACGCAGAGGTGACCTCCTGCTCGGTGGCGAAGCCGAGCTTTTCGATCCATTCCCCGATCTTTCCGTAACGGGCGCGGCGCTGCGCTTCCAGCGCCGCCAGCACTTCCGTGTAGGTCACCTTGCCGCGCGCTACCATCAGGAGCCCGAGGGGCATGCGGCTCGGCGGTGGGAATGGAACAGAGAGTGCCGCCAGGCGCGAGAACTGCGCGAGCAGGGCCGGCTCAAGGCATCGCGGGTGGCAATAGCGTATGCCTTCGAGGGAGGTGCCGCACTGGCGCCGGATCAAACGATGCCAGAGTGAGCGTGTGCCCGGGCACGACATCACGCCACAGCCGGTGAAGACTTTTTCCCAGCGTTTTCCTGATTTTTCCGGCCGGAGCGGGGATTTGAACAGCTCTCGCATAGATCTCCTCTAGGAAGCCGATTCCAGCCCGGCTATTCCGGTGACGCGCAATCCGTATTTGCCGTCCACCACGACCACCTCGCCTTGCGCGATCACGCGTCCGTCAAGCAGCAGGTCCGCGGGAGCCTGGAGAGGGCGGTCGAGTTCGACGACCGCTCCTGCGCTCAGGGCGAGCACGTCGCGCAGCACCATGCGGCGGCTGCCGAAGCGCAGTTTGACTTCGAGGCCGACATCCATGAGGCGCTCGTAACTGGCCGAGGGCGGCGCGGCGAGCGGGGAGGGCGGATTCTGGGCGCACGGTTCCAGGGCGGAAGCCAGCGCGGCGCTGACCCGGATTTCGATGAAGATCGCAGGGCCGGGGTCGGCGCCGCCCTCATAGCACACCGCGGCGGCGGCCGACCAGGTCGGGGAGGGGGAAGTCGCGATGTTGAACTGCACTTCGCCAGCGGGTAAGCGAAGCGCGGTTGCGGACTGTGCGGCAACCTGACGCAAAAGTTTCTCGAGGGCGTCCTTGTGATCCGCCGTGAGTTCCGCAGCAGGCTCGGTTTCTCCGGCGAGCATTTGTGCCAGACGGAGACCGGAGCCGGCGGGCAGGCGCAGCGCCATTTCGCCGCGCACCGCGCCGCCACAGATGACCGTAAACCAGAGATCGGAATCGCTGGCGGGCAAGGGCTCGGAGAAACTGGCAAAGGAGATGGGCTGTCCTGCGACCTGGGAGACAATCTGTTGCGCGCTGCTCTTCCAGATCTCAAGCCAGGCCTTCAATTCGGGAGTCGGTTCTTTGGCTGCGGCTTCTGTCATAGTGCACCTGACGGAGGGGTTGTGGGTTCAAGGGTAACGACGCGAGCGGCGCGGCGAGAATTCACTCGCACCGGCATTGCGGAACACAAGCGTATTTCGTCCACCAGAAGGGCCGCCGGCGCCGACGCGTTACGGGAAAAAGAGAGCACCGCGCCGGGAGTCAAAGCGGCCAGGGTCTCCAAGGGCACTTCGAGATGGGGGACGCAAAGCTCGACCGGGAAGGGGCACTCCAGCAGCCTCTTCTGGATCTGTTGACGCGCCTCGCTGGCGCCGCGGGGACGCTGGTAACTGTAGTCGGCGGAGATTTTTCGCAGCAGTGCATTGGAGACCACGGCGGGCACGGCCAGGCTCAGGGTGCCGCGAGTTTCCGACATCTTGATCTCAAAGCTCAAGCAAAGATTTTTTTCCTCCGGCGGCATGAGGCGTTGCGCCTGCGCCGCGGGCTGGCGCCGTCCGAAGTTGAATTCCAGCGAGAGCGCCTGCCAGGTGTTCTGCAGCTCGCGGCAGATGATGCGCAGGATGCTCTCGATGATCTCCTCTTCGATCTCGGTGATTTCACGCTTCAGGTTCCCGCCTTTCCCTTCGCCGCCGAGCATGAGGTCAATGATGGGGAAGGCAATGGCGAGATCGAGTTGCAGTAAGGCCATGACATCGACGGGCTTGAGATTGCAAGAAGCCAGATAGGTGCCTTCGGGGATGAACTGCAGAAATTCCCGGAACGTGAGGTGTTCGGCGGAGACCAGGCCGCATTCGAAGACGATGCGCAGGTAGGCCACGTAGCCCTGCGGGTTGGCGTCGGGATGTCCGGGCTCGAAGCGCATCAGGGACGGCCGCGCATCGGGAATGACGGCGGCGACCCGCACCGCCGGCGACTCGCGGTGCCACCCGGCCAGCGCCAGCGAAAAGCGCGGCATGCGCTGCGATTGAAACACCACCAGCTGCCGCCGGTACGGACCGCCCGCCGCCGTGCGCGTGGTCTGGGCGTTGGCCATGTTGCTGGCCACCACTTCCGCCCGCTGCCGTTCCGCGCCCAGCGCCGATCCGCTGATTTCGAGCATGCCAAAGAGATTCATGAGGAACTCCCTCCATTGATGGCCAGCGACAGACGGTGGAATTCGGCCTTCAGAAACGCCACCGCCACCTGGAAGTGCAGCTGGTTCTGCGCCATGAGCAGTGATTCACGCTCCACGCTGACGTTGTTTCCGTCGGGACGTTCCAGCAGATTGGGCACCGCGCGCGCCACCGCCGGGAACGCCGGCGCTTCCTCGCCCGTCGTGTCCATAGCCTGCGTCATCGCCTGTTGCAACTCGCCGGAGAAGCGGCCCAGATCGCGCGTGCGATAGCCCGGCGTATCCACATTGGCCAGGTTGGTCGAGATGAGCTGCTGGCGGAAGCTGCTGCGATCCAGCACGCGTTCCAGGCCACGCATGAGTGGCGTGTCAATCATGGACATAGTTGCTCCTTGGGGGCAGGCCGTATTCGCGGATCTTGTTGCGCACGGTGCGCAGGCTGACGCCCAACATTTCGGCGGTGCGCGAGCGGTTGCCGTGTGTGGAATCCAGCGTCATGGCCAGGAGCTGCCGCTCCATCTCGCTCAGGGAAAGGCCGGGTTTCCATCCGGGCTCCGGGCGCGCGCTGCGCGGCGGAGTCTTGCCGTAATCGAAGCTTTCCGCGCCGATCTCTGCGCCGCCGGAGAGCGCCACCGCCCGACGCACGAAGTTGGCCAGCTCGCGCACGTTGCCCGGCCAGCCGTGTTCGGCCAAGCGGGCCATGAGTCCCAGGGACAAACGCACACTCGTTCCCGCCGGGCCGTAGAGCCTGGCGAAGTGTTCTGCCAGTTCCGGGATATCCTCGGCGCGGTCGCGCAGCGGCGGCAGGGTCAGCGGAATCACATTCAGGCGGTAATACAAATCGGCGCGGAAGCGGCCTGCGCCCACCGCCTCCTCCAGCGGACGGTTGGTGGTGGCGATGACCCGGATATCCACATGCACCGTCTGGTTCGAACCCAGGCGGTCGAACTCGCGCTCCTGCAGCGCGCGCAGCAGCTTGGGCTGCAGCGCCAGCGGCATTTCGCCCACCTCGTCGAGCAGCAACGTACCGCCGTTGGCGGCTTCGAACTTGCCCGGCCGGGCCCCCACCGCGCCGGTAAACGCGCCCCGAGCGTGCCCAAACAGTTCGCTTTCCAGCAGCGTTTCCGGGCACGCGGTGCAGTTCAGTGCCACAAACGGGGCTCGACTGCGGCGGCTGAGGCGGTGAATCAGGCGCGCCACCAGTTCCTTGCCCGTCCCGCTTTCGGCCTCGATCAGGACGTCGGCGTCGGTGGCCGCGGCCTGCCGGGCCCGATCGAGAGCCTGCTGCCAAACCGCCGAGCGACCTACCAGCGGCTCGACTTCTTTGTTTTGCTCCTGGGCCCGGCCGAGCAGTTGCTCGACCGCGAGTTCCAGTTTCTCAAAGCACACGGGCTTGACCAGGTAGTCGCAGGCCCCCTTGCGGATGGCCTCGACCGCATCGGGCACGCACCCGTACGCGGTCAGCAGGATGACGGCGGTGCGGGGCGCGGCGGCTTGCACCTCGCGCATCAGCTCGAAGCCGTCGCGCCCGGGCATGCGCACGTCGGTGATCACCAGGGGATGGAGCCCATGACGGAACTTGGTCAGCGCCTCGCTCCCATTCACCGCCACATCCACTTGCCAGCCGCGGCGTTCGAACCGGGCCTCCAGAGCCGCCCGCATGCCGGCATCGTCGTCGGCGATCAGCAACCGTTTCATGGCTGGCCTCCAGCGCCCGGAAGGCGCAAACGGAAGCTCGCTCCGTGTCCGGCGCGGCTCTCGACGCCGATCGTGCCGCCGTGCTGCTCGATGATCTGGTGGCACACGGCCAACCCCAGTCCGCTGCTGCCGGGACGCGTGCTGAACCCGGCTTCGAAGATCCGAGGCAGGTCGCCGGCGGCAATGCCGGGGCCGGTGTCGCGAATAACAATTTCGACTCCCTCGGACCTCAGATCGTGACCCGCAATCGACAGCCATCCGCCGCCCGGCATGAAGCGGAACGCGTTCAAGCCGACGTTGAGCAAGACCTGCTCCAGGCGGTGGCGGTCGGCGCTTATCCTCACCCCGCGCAGCCCATTGACTACCTGCAGTTCCACGCGCGCCTGCTTCGCCAAGGGCAGCAAAAATTCATAGGCCCAGTCGAGCAACTGGCCCATGTCCATTTCTGAGCATTCCGGCGGCGGCACATTGTGCAGGTGGAGCACGTTATTGACGGTGGCTGAGAGCGTGCGCAGGCCCGCCTGCACGTGTTCCACCCAGCCCCGGCTCTCCTCGCCCAGATCGGCTTCGGCCAGCAGCCCGGCGAACAGTTCCAGGCTGCCCAGAGGGTTGCGGATTTCGTGCGCCAGCAGGGCCGACATTTCGACCAGCGCCTGCTGCCGCCGGACGTTCTCGCGCTCGCGCTCCAGTTTCTTTGCTTCGCTCACATCGCGCAGGATGAAAACCGAAGTCGAGTGGTCCGGCTCCAGCCAGGCGTGGCGGACCGCGACCCAGACGGTCTGCCCCTCGCTGCGTCCGCCTTCGGTGTCCTCCGTCAGCGACAACTCGCGCTCTTCGCCGGTCTCGCGCGCCATCTCTAAAGCGGCGGAGTGCGCGGGAGACAGCGATTCGCCACTTTCCCCCGCGTTGCCCAGCAGGCGCGCTGCCTCCGGGTTTAGGATCGAGATGCGCGCCCCGGCTTCCATCACCAGCACGCCGCAGGGCAAACCTTCCAAGATGCGGCGCAGGCGTTCGCGAATCCGGCGGTTCTCTTCCAGGCTATTGGCCAGATCCCGGTTGGTCACGTCCAGTTCCTGGCGCAGATGCGCCACCTGGGCCTGCAACTGTCCATAAGTGCGCTCTAACGAGCCCGCAGCTTCGGTAAATGACGCAAATGCCCGCGCCAGCGGATGATCGGAGTCAACCGCATCGCGCGGCACAGGAAACGACGTTGACATAGACTGGGCACTTGCAAAATCGATGCCAGCCGCGCGATCTCCGGCTTAGAACCTTCTCATCCGGAGAGGCGGGCGCTCAACCCACTACGTTGGGCGGCGGCGAACCGCTAGCTGCGGCAACTCGACTCGAGCAGCAGATGCTCCGCACGAATCACCGGCTCATCCTCCGCCAGAATCAGGGCGCGCTCCATCACGTTCTGCAGCTCACGCACGTTTCCTGCCCAGGGCTGTGATTGCAACAGTTGGATTGCCTCTGACGACAGTTCAGGCGCAGGCGGACGGGACCACAATTTCTCCAGGGAATGCTTGGCCAGTGCCACGATGTCTTCCGGACGCTCCCGCAGGGGCGGAATCTCGATGGGAAACGTCGAGACGCGGTAGTAGAGGTCTTCGCGGAATTTTCCCTGCCGCACCAGGGCGGCCAGGTTTGCGTTGGTCGCGGAGATGACGCGGATGTTCACTCGAACCACGTCGGCGCTGCCCAGGCGCTGAATTTCTTTCTGCTCCAGGAAGCGCAGCAGCTTGGGTTGCAGGCTCAGCGGCATCTCCCCGATCTCATCGAGCAGGAGGGTGCCGCCCTGGCCCGCCTGAATGCGGCCACCATAGGATTGCATTGCCCCGGTGAACGCACCGCGCACGTGACCGAAGAGTTCGGATTCGAGCAGGGCCTCGGGAATCGCGGCGCAATTCACCACCACAAAGGAGCGGCCGGCGCGGGCGCTCAGGTTGTGAATGGCGCGGGCCACCAGTTCCTTGCCACTCCCTGTCGGCCCGCTGATCAGCACCGTCGTGTCCCGCCGTGCCAGCAGACGGGCCGCACGATAGACCGGCAACATGCTGCGCGAAGCCCCGATCATTCCCGGCAGGGGCGCTTCGAGGATGGAGCCCACGACGGCAGCGACCAGGCTTGCCTCAGGCTGTTCTTCCCGCCAGCTCTCCCGCGCCACGTTCTCTTTCGCAATGCTGACCGAGGGCTGCTGGGGACTGGCTTCTGAATCCAGCATGACCACTTCCGTCTCCGGAAAGCGTCGCCTGATGGTCGCGGAGAGTTCGTCGGCGTCCAGATCGGGAAGATGTCGATCCAGAAACAGCGTCTGCCACAAGTCGCTCTCCATCCGGACTAGAGCCTCGGCGCCTCCACTGGCCTGCTCCACACGGCAGCTCGGAATACGCAGGTCGGCCAGGACGCGCTGCCGGATGACGCTGCTGGGACTGGCAACGAGCACGTGACCGGTACGGTTCGGCACCAACGGTAGGCTGGTCATGCCCACCATTCGAAACCGGCGAGGTTAGAACGAGATTAGACAGAGATTAGAAGGCTCTAGTCCGGGCAAAACTATCGTGCTACCGAAGGGTCGCGTCCGTCTTTGCAAGGTGCCGTGGTTTCGCCACGCCGGACGCCGCCCTTTGACTCCATTCCCATCATCAGCGCCCGACTTCCTCTCCACCCGACTATTTCGGCACAAGTACAAGTTCGCCGTTTTCGATCTTGATGTCTTTGACGTTGTCGGGGAGTTTCAGCTGGTCGCGCTGCTCGGCGAGTTTCTTCTGCAGGGCTTCATTCACCAGCGAAACGGGCACGCTCAGATCGCCGACCTTCGCCTCAGTGGCGTCGAAAGTGGCGTAGCCGTCTTTAGCGCCCAGGTGTCCGCCCAGGGTTACATACACGTCCTTGCCCGCGATCTGGGTAAGGAACTGCCCGCGGACAATGTCCCCATCCATCGAAATCTGGTAGTCCTTCACATCCGGCACCGCCCCCGGAAATTCGCCCGACGCCCCGGGAACCGCAGCACCCGACACTCTATTCGCCGGCGAGGTGACAGCCGTCGCCATCATGCTGGAGGCCTGCGCCAGTGCCGCGCTCAACTCAGCCGAATTGATATGCACCTCGGATGGAGGCTCCGCTGACGATTTGGGGTGATCGATCTGGCTTACTTTTTCCTGGAACGATTGAGCACTGGCCGCCGCAGCCGCCGGCGAAGCCGCCGGCCTGGCCACCGGCGCCGGCCTCTTCAGCACCAGGTAAAGCGTGAAAACCGAGATTGCCAGGGTTGCCAGACTGAAGATCCGCTGCCACTTCACGCGACACCTCCGCTCCTGAACTAATGGTATGCGGGCCGAGGCGGGGTTCTTAGATGACGGAAGTGTCGGGACCAGGGGACTTAGGCTTTAGACCCCAGAACTAGTTTCAGAAATCGGTTTTGGGAAGGGCACGGCTTCAGCCGTGCCGCCAAGAGCCGCCAATAATGCGGACTTCAGCCCCTGAGGGTCGCCTGTGTTAACCCTCAAAAGCATTCTTAAAACCAGTTCTAGGCATTCGGCTTTCGCTGCCGGCTTCGGCACAGGCACGCGGCAGAAAAGCCGAAAGCGAAGACGAAGGGCGAAAAGCGGACTCCGCGAATGCCGAGAGTCTAAAGCCGAGAGCCTAAAGCCTAGCGCCCAGAGCCTACTCCACAATCGCCAGCACCTCGCCCGCGTTCACGTTTGCACCCTGAACCGCCAGAATCTTCTTCACTGCGCCTTTTTTCGGCGACTTGATCTCGTTCTGCATCTTCATGGCTTCCACCACCACTACGCCCTGGCCGGCTTCGACTTCATCTTTTTCTGACACCAGCACACGCACCACCCGGCCGGGCATAGGGGCCACCAGTTTCTTCGGGCCCTTCTCATCGGCCGTGCCATCTCGGCGAGCGCGCAGCGAGCGCGGGTCGCGCAACTCCACCCCATAGCGCGTGCTGCCCACCCACATGTGCAGGTCGGTGGCGGTTTGTTCGCGCTTGACCTCGTAGGAGCGCCCATCTACCAATATGGAAAGCACGTCGCGGCGGGTCGCCACTGCGTCCACCCCGATCTCCCGGCCGTCCAGACGGCACTTCCACAAGCCTCCAGCTCTTTCCAGCTCCAGGCGATGTGGCTTCCCGTTCACTGTGACTTCGTAAACCATCGAGGATTAGCGCAAAGCTTCCGCACGCCCCCTTTGTTTCCAGTTCGACCCTACCGCAGCCGCTCCGGCGGACTGTCCATTCTTGCTGGGGGCGGCCGCAGGATCGAGAACCGCAAACACGGCCGCTGCAATGGCTGCAATCGCCGTACTGGGTGTCTCTTTCGAAGCGGCATGATTGCCCTTGACCAGCAGGCGGTCGAGAAAGCCGGTATCGATTTTTCCCGCCTGGAAATCGGGGTCCCCCAGGATGCGCTGGAACAGGGAGATATTGGTCTTGATTCCGGCCACGAAATATTCGTACAGCGCCCGCTCGAGCCGCATAATCGCTTGCTGCCGGTCCGAACCGTAGCCGATCACTTTGGCCAGCAGCGGATCGTAATCAATCGGCACCGTCCAGCCTTCGTACGTCCCGCTATCGTGCCGGATACCGGGCCCGGCGGGCGGCAGCAGCAGCGTGATCTTGCCCGGGCTGGGGAAATAGTTGTTGTCCGGATCTTCGGCGTAGATCCGGCATTCGATGGCATGCCCCCGAATCTTCACCTCGTCCTGGCTGAAGGGAAGCTTTTCTCCGCTGGCGATCCGGATCTGCAAGTGGACCAGGTCGAGTCCGGTAATCAACTCGGTCACGGGATGCTCGACCTGCAGCCGGGTGTTCATCTCCAGGAAGTAGAAGGTTTTCTGTTGATCCACGAGAAACTCGACGGTGCCGGCATTGGTGTAGTGCGCGGCTTGCGCGACCCTCACCGCGACTTCGCCCATCCGCCGCCGCATCTCGCGATCGACGATCGGCGAGGGCGATTCTTCCAGCACCTTCTGGTGGCGCCGCTGGATCGAACACTCGCGCTCCCCCAGCCAGACCGTGTTCCCGTGCTCGTCGGCCAGCACCTGCATTTCGATGTGGCGGGGATTGACAATGGCTTTCTCAATGTAGACTTCGCGATCGCCGAAGGAGCGCTCGGACTCGCTCTGCGCCGCTTCCAGGGCGGAACGCAGATCTTCTCTCCTGTGCACCAGCCGCATGCCTTTGCCGCCGCCGCCCGCCGCCGCTTTCAGCATCACCGGGTAGCCGATGCGCTCGGCCACCTGCTCGCCCTCTTCCGGCGACGCAAGGCCCCGCGAGGTACCGGGCACGAATGGCACGCCCGCCCTTTCCATCTCCTGGCGGGCCCGGGTCTTCGAACCCATCATTTCCATGGACTGCGGCGTCGGCCCGATGAATTTCACGCCGGCATCGGCGCAGGCCTGGGCGAACTTGGCGTTTTCCGACAAGAATCCGTAGCCGGGATGGATGGCCTCGGCCCCGGCCCGCTTGGCCACGTCGAGGATCTTCGCCATCGAGAGATACGATTCCGCCGCCGGGGCCGGACCGATGGAGTACGCCTCGTCGGCTTTGCCCACGTGCAACGCCGCCCGGTCCACGTCCGAATACACCGCCACCGTCCCAATGCCCATCTCGCGGCATGCGCGCATCACGCGCACCGCGATCTCTCCCCGGTTGGCAATCAGGATCTTCTTGAACATTGCTCAGACACCTGGGCGGAGAACGCTCCAGATCATGCAATTCTACTCCCGGAGTCGAACCCCGCGAAGGAAGGTCCGACTGTACTCGGGCCAGAGACTCTGCGTGTGCGCCATGTCACCCAGGGCTGTGTCGCACCCACGCAAGCGAATGTTTCCCGGGAGCCTCAAAAGAAAAAGGCCCTCGGCATAGCGAGGGCCTCACTTCTCTGAGAGGAACAGACTACTGTTTCTGATCCATGACGATGCCGGTCGCCCCAGGCTGCTTCTCCGCTTTCGCCTTCTTGGTGGCCATGGTCTTGTCCACCCACTCGTCGGCGGTCTTCAGGTCGGCCGCGTGGGCATCCTTGTCGTCGCACTGCACATCGGCGCGCTCACGGTACATCAGGTTCATGTAGGCCATGGCATCGTCGTAATCGGGACGCAGCTGCAGCGCCTTGTTTAAGTTGTCGATGCCTTCCTGAATGTTGGCCGTGTTTTTCTCCCGCACCAGGGCGCATACCTTCTTGTCCTTGGCGGGAAGAGAATCGTCGGGCTTCATGCCCAGCTTGGCCCGCTCTTCCTGGCGCGGCTGGTAGGTCTGGGTCCAATCGATGACCGCCACCGAATAGTACGGCTCGGGGTCGTTCGGGTCGGCTTCGGAAGCTTTCTTGTAATAGTCCTTGGCCAGATCGAACTTCTTCATCTGCAGGTAAAGGTAGGCGATGCCCTTGATGCTGTTGATGTTCTTACGATCGACCTGCAGCACCTGTTGGTACTGATCGATGGCTTGCTCGCCCATGCGGTTGTTGTCGGGCGTATCCGCGCCTGGAATGTACTGCTGGGCAAATGCGGTCGCCAGGTACAGGCGCGCGTTGATCAGCGTGGGATCGAGCGATACCGCCTCCTGGAAATGATCGATGGCCTGTTCATATTTCGCGTTCTTGTACGCCTGTACGCCTTTGTTGAGCTGATCGCGTGCCCGGAGCTTGTTGCACCCCGTCGTGAACAGCACCAGCCCGGCGGCCAGGATCACCAGCAACTTCTGAGTCGTTTTCATTGCTTTATGAATCTCCCTTGCCACGGAGTAGAAGAAACCTGGGCCGCAAACGGCGGCTCCGGATCGACCTCGACCTGCACCCGCTTCTCGTTTCGCCCCTGGACGGATACTCTAGTTGCCCGCCTCAATCTTCGCTGTGATCAGGCCGACTTTGTCCACGCCCGCCGAGTGCGCAATGTCGATGACGCTGGCCACGTTGGCAAAGGGCACGTTGTCATCGCCCTTGACGAACATCACTTTCTCGGCTCGCGTCTTGAAAATGTCGGTCAGGCGGCCCTGCAGGTTCTCCCAGGTCGTGTCATCCTGATTGATCTTCAGCGCCGGATTCAGCCCCGGCCCGCGATCGATCAATTGCACCACGATGGTGCGATCGGCCTGCGGCGGCGGCTGCTTCTGATCTTTCGGTGGTGGCTGCGGCACCAGCGCGTCCAGTCCTTTGGGCGTCAGTGGGGTAATCACCATGAAGATGATCAGCAGCACCAGCAGTACGTCGATGAGCGGCGTGACGTTCATGTTTGCGTTCGGGCCCCCGCTCGAGCCGCCAATTGCCATTCCCATGATTGCTCTCCTCTATTGTCCGCCCTTGGCGGCCGGCGGCGGGTTCAGATTTGCCTGCCTCATCTGTTCGGTCAGCAGACCGAGCTGGTCTACACCCGCGGCGCGAACATTGTCCACCACTTCCACTACCCAGCCGAATTTCGCCCGGCGATCCGCTTTGATGAAGACGCGCTTGTCGGTTTTGGCCGACAACCGGTCCTTCACCTTCTGGGTCAGCTGGTCCACCGCGATCGGATCCTGTCCGAAGAACACCTTGCCTTCTCGATTGATCGCGACCAGCAGCGCATCTTCCTTGTCCGCGTCCGGCATCGTGGTCGGATTGTTGACCATCGCCATATCCACGCTGACACCTTTCTGCAGCATCGGCGTGATCACCATGAAGATGATCAGCAGCACCAGCATCACGTCCACCATGGGCGTGACGTTGATGTCGGAATTGACCTTGGCCCCTTCGTTTCGTTTTGCTAATGCCATGGAATCACGTCTCCCGCGCTTCGGTCGGCCGCCTCGATGAGGAGGAGTAGGCGCCGGTTCTCCGGCGCCTCTCCGGCAACTCAGGATGGCGGCTGCCCTGCCCGCTTTACGACCGGCGCATGCTCCGCCGCTTCAGGAAGTAATCCACCAGTTCGCTCGAGGAGTTGTCCATCTCCACGTCGAACGCTTCCACGCGGCCGGTCAGGTAGTTGAACATCATGACCGCCGGAATCGCCACAAACAGCCCGATGGCCGTGGTCACCAGCGCTTCCGAAATTCCGCCCGCGACCGCCGCCAGGCCCGTGGCCTTTTCCTGTTGAATGCCGCGGAAGGCGTTCAGAATGCCGACCACGGTTCCGAACAGTCCCACGAAGGGAGCGGTCGAACCGATGGTGGCCAGACCGCCCAGGCCGCGCTTCAACTCGGCGTGCACGATTGCTTCCGTGCGCTCCAGCGCCCGCTTGCTCGCTTCAATCGTCTCCCCCGGGATTTCGCCCGGGCTGTCCTGGTGAGCCTTGAACTCCATCAGGCCCGCCGTCACCACCTTGGCCAGGTGGCTCTTCTTGTTGCGCTCGGCGACTTTGATGGCTTCGTCAATCTTGCCTTCGCGCAGCGCGCCGGCCACTGCCGGGGCGAATGCCCGAGACTGATTGCGGGCCGCATTGAAAGCCATCCAGCGATCGATCATCACGCCGATCGACCACCCCGACATGATGAAGAGAATGATAACCACGACCTTCGCCAGAAGGCCCATTTGCCTCCACAGCGAAATCGGGTCCCAACCGACCTGACCCTCCTCAAACAGCCAGGCGGCGAAAAGATGCAGATTGCAAAATGCGATTGCTGCAAGGTTGACTACCATGAGTTGCTTTTCCTCCTCGGAACTCGTCTGAACTCGCTTCGAACCGCTTCTCTAGTTGCCGCCGGCTCCCGCCCGCAACCGCGACTCGGGCTCGGCGCTCCCCTGCCTTCCAGAACTCTCCGGCCGGAACCGAACCCCTGCTTCCTCGAAACCGCAGGCAGAACGACCCCGGGGTGCAATCGCACCCTGGTTTCCGGTCGTTGGAAAACACGCAGACGGAGAAGGCGGACCGCCGCAACCGCGCCCGGGACTAACCGCCGGACAAGCTAAAGTTCACAATGACCTGGGTCTCCACCGCCACCGGCTCACCATTGAGCAGGTAGGGCTTGTAGCGCCACTGCCTAACCGCCTCAATGGCCGCCGGCGCCAGCATGGGGTGCCCACTGATCAACTGCAGGTTCTGGATGGTGCCGTCCTTGCTGATCTCGGCTTGCAACACCACCGTTCCTTGGATGCGAGCCTGCCGCGCCAGGGGCGGATAATTCGGCTGAATGCGCCGGATCAAAAGGCCCTGCGAAACTCCCTGCGAGACCCGCACCCGTACCGGAGCCGCCACCCTGGGAATCGCCGCCGTCGACCCGATAATGCCCCCGATCACTCCTCCCATGCTGCCGCCGGGGACGCCGCCGGGGACGCCGCCAGGGACGCCGCCCGCACCCAGATCCGGAGGTGCTTCCTCTTCCTTAATCATCTGAACCTTCTGCGGGATCTTGGTGGGCGTGCGCAACTGCCCGTTGACCATTTCGCTTTGCATCTTGACCACCTTGACCACAGCGGCCGCGGGCGGGGGTGGCGGCGGAGGCGGAGGCGGAGGCGCTACCAGGAACGTCATCAACTGCTGCTTGGGCAGCGCGTCGGTATAAATCAGCGGGATCAGAATCAGGATTCCCAACAGAAACATCTGGATCACGAAGGACAGAACCGTGGTGGCCCCGCGTTTGGTCTTGAGCCGGTTCCCCGATTCAATAAGGCTGTCTTCAAACATAAGGCTTCTCCTACACCAGACCCTACGTAAACTTAGACACCACCTGCTTCCTCTTTGCTCCCACTTTCACCGAACCCTGCCTCTTCTGGCAGACGCTTGATTCTACGCCAGATGGCGGCCATCTGGGGTTCAATTCCGCTTTTTTGTATCCTGTCCGCTGGTCGCTCGGACCGGCATGGCACTGGATCTCTTGCCGCGATCTGTCCGCCATTCCTGATAGGCCACCAGAATGGGGGCGGCAATCGCGATCGAAGAATACGTTCCGATCAAAATCCCGATGACCAGGGCGAAGCTGAAGCCGTGCAGCACTTCGCCCCCGAAAAGGAACAGCGCAAGCACGGTAAGGAAAGTCAGGCCCGCTGTCAAGATGGTCCGGCTCAGCGTCTGGTTAATGCTCCGATTGACGATGTTGGCCAGCGGGTCGCGACGCAGCAGCTTGATGTTTTCCCGGATGCGGTCAAAAACCACGATGGTGTCGTTATTGGAGTACCCGACCAGAGTCAGAATGGCGGCGATCACGGTCAGGGAGATCTCCCAGTTGAGCAACGAAAACGCGCCCACGGTGATGAGCGTGTCGTGGAACACGGTCACCACTGCGGCCACACCGTAAATCCATTCAAAGCGGACGCCCAGGTACACCAGCATTCCCGCCAGGGAATAGATGGTGGCCAGGATAGCCTGCTTCTGGAGTTGTTTCCCCACTTGGGGGCCCACGATGTCGACGTTCCGCACCCCGAAGTTGGAGAGGAAGAACCCATCCTGCAACGAAGCCACCACCGCCGGACCCGCCACTCCCTTGAGTTCGTCGAGGCTGGTGAGCACGCCGCCTCTTTCCTTATCGCGAAAGCCCACAATGGACTGAGCCATGGCGGTGTAGCGCTGGTTGGCGTCGGTCCCGGCGTGGAGGGGGTCCTTCTCCAGCAGGTAATTGGCAATGTTCAAGGAACTGGAGTTATTCAGATCCATCTTGCCCGCCGGAGAATCGCTCTCGAGCGCCTGAATAATCTGGTTCTTTCCCTTGTCGAGCGCCTGCTCGCTGGTCTCCTGGATGTCGAGCGCGATCAGAACCTCGTTATTCGCGGCCTGACCGTAACTCTGAACCCGGACGTTTTTCAGCCCGGCGCGATCCAGTTCCGAGTGGATCGTGGCCGGGTCGGGGGTGTGCGCATATTTCACGTACACCAGGGTCCCGCCGCGGAAATCCACCCCCAGAGGGATGCCATGCCAGAACAGCATGGAAAACACTCCCGCCACGCTGAAAATGAGCGAGAAGGAGAGGAAGTACCACTTCTTCCCCAGAAAATCTATGTGTGCGTCTCTAAAAAATTCCACGCTGCGTTCGGTCCCTTCAAAATTCGGTCGTTGGTCGTTCGTCGTTGGTCGTTCGGGGTGCATCGTTCGTTTGAAGTTTGCGAACGACTATCGACCGACGACTAACGACTGCCTTCAAATACTCAACGCTCGTTCGTCGTTGGTCGTTCGGGGTGCATCGTTCGTTTGAAGTTTGCGAACGACCACCGACCGACGACTAACGACTGCCTTCAAATACTCAACGCTTCGCCGCGCCCCTTCCGTCCCAGCACCCAGTCGAAAATCGCGCGCGAGACAAACACTGCCGTGAACAGGTTGGCCGCCAGACCGAACACCAGCGTGGTGGCGAAACCACGCACCGGTCCGGTGCCGAAGATGAACAGAATGGCCGCCGAAACGATGGTGGTCACGTGGGTGTCCACGATGGTGATCCAGGCATGGCTGAAGCCCTGTTCCACCGCCGAGGGCGGCGTCTTGCCGTTTCGCAGTTCTTCGCGAATGCGCTCAAAGATCAGGACGTTTGAGTCCACGCCCATACCGACGGTCAGGATCACGCCGGCAATCCCGGGCAAGGTGAGCACGGCCCCGAAATATCCCATAAAACCGAGCAGGATGATCAGGTTCAGGATCAGAGCGACATCGGCGTTGACCCCGGCCCAGCGGTAGTACACCAGCATGAAGATGAGCACCGCGAACATGCCGACAATGGCAGCCCGCACGCCGGAACGAATCGAATCGGCGCCCAGCGACGGCCCCACCGTCCGCTCTTCCAGGTACTTAATGCTGGCGGGCAAAGCGCCGGAGCGAAGAACCATTGCTAGATCGCGGGTCTGCTGCTCGGTGAAACGGCCGTTGATGACGCCGGTATCGCGAATCGCTTCCTTGATGACCGCCACTTCCTGCACTTTGTTATCGAGCACGACCGCCAGGTTTTCGCCGACATGGGCCGAAGTGAACGAGTAGAACTTCCGTCCACCGTCACCGCTGAGGACAAAGCGAACCGAGGGCTGCCCGTTTTCGTCGCGGGTGGGCTCGGCCGTGCGCAGGTCGCGTCCGGTGACGGCCGCGGCCCGGGTGATCAGGTAATAGACGGTTTCAGCTTCGGTGTCACGGGTTCTGCCGATGCTACGCCCAGCCAGCAGGATCGCATCCGGGGGCAGCACACCGCCGTGTTCCTGCAAGGCTTGCTGTTCGCTCGAGTACGGCCCCCCCAAAGCGAGCTTGAGCTCCAGCATCGCCGTGGACTGCATGATTTCCTTGACCCGGGCCGGATCATCCACCCCGGGCAGCTGCACCAGGATCTGGTACTGGCCCAGGCCGTGCTCCTGGATCACCGGTTCGTTCACCCCGAGCTGGTCAATGCGGTTGCGGATGGTCTCGATGGCCTGGGAGACCGCGCGGTTCTTCAGTTCCGCCAGGCTCTGCGGCTTCATCGTGACGGTCCAGGAGTTCTCCGCACCCGAGTTCAAGTCGTATTCCGGCAGGCGGTCGCTGACGATGGAACGCAAGTCGGAGCTCTGCTCCGGCGGTACTCCCTTGATCACGAGCAGGTCGGGATGGCCGGCCGGATCGGGCTTGGCGATCTCGGCGTAGTTGATCTTGCGCGACCTCATGTCTTCTTTCAGCCGCGCCTGGGCGTTATCGGAGTCCACGTTGACCGCGTCGTTGACCTGCACCTGGAGAATCAGGTGCGTGCCGCCCTTCAGATCGAGGCCGAGGTGAATGCGGTCGGTCATCGCCGCCAGCAGGCCGCGCCCCGACAAGTCCCTGGGGATGCCGAAAATCCCCAACACGAACGCCACCAGGATCCCGACGATGATCGCCAACTTCCAACTGAGAGTCTTATTCATGAAAAACCTGTCGATCGTCCTTGGTCGTTAGTCGTTCGTCAAAACCACGAGAGCCTGGCGAGCGCCTAACGACCACCGACCATCGACTACTTCCCTTCCTCTGCCGTGGTCACCGACACCACCGACGCCCGGCTGACTTCTAGCTTCAAATTGTCCGGCGGGACGCGCAACGTAATCGCGTCGTCCTTGAGGCTCATGATCGTGCCCCGCAGACCGCCGCTGGTTGTAACCTTGTCGCCCGTCTTCAGCTCGCCCAGCATCGCCTGCCACTTTTTCTGCCGGCGCTGCTGGGGCAGGATCAGGAGAAAATAGAAAATGGCGAAGATAAAGAGCAGGGGAGCGATGGTCAGAAGGCCGCCCCCGCCAAAACCCTGCAACCACACCGCCAACCCGCCGCGTCCACCCGCCCAAATTACCTGTGCTGCCACGGTGATCCTCTGGAACGAACTTGTCTGACTGAAGCGGTTCTAGCAGGCTGCTAGAAAACTTACGTTTTGTATCAGGGCATCGCTTTAGCGATGCCGCAAATCCTTGCCTTCCAGCCGCCCCTTTAGGGGCGGCCGTCGCGACTCCGGCTTTTTCAGCATCCTGCTTCCAGCCGTAGCAGCCTGAAACACCCTCGCCGGGGTGGCCGAGGAAAACCCCGCACCAATTTGCTTCTGTCGCGCTTGGCTGCGGGAATTTCTTTTCTCTTAGGCCGGATACCCTTCAGCTTCAGGCTTGAACCTGGTGGGCCGATTACGAGGCCGAGCTACGACTTCGGCTCAGACGGCTCAGAAAGAAAACGGGCCTTTCCCCAAGTTAACTAGAATGCCGGACGCAGCGCATGGTGTCAAGGACGGTCTCCGTGGTTGTGCGAGGAACCCCCTTGAACACCGCTCGTTCCTGCCGCCGCGCAGATTGCAGCCCTGACGGTCCTCATGGTGCAGAGATAGAAATTGAGGTTGTGGACGGTATTCAGGACCTGCGCCAGCAGCTCGTTGGCGGCATAGAGGTGCCGCAGGTAGGCCCGCGAGTACCGCTGGCAGACGCGGCAACCGCAGGCCGGGTCGAGCGGACCTTCATCCTGCGCGTACTGCGCCTGCTTGATTGCGACCTTGCCCAGGGAGGTAAAGAGCAAGCCGTGACGGGCAGCCCGAGTGGGCAGCACGCAATCCATCATGTCCACACCCATGTGGGCATATTCGGCGATCTCTTCCGGTGTGCCCACCCCCATCAGGTAGCGGGGCTTGTCCTGGGGAAGGTACTCCAGGGTGGAGGCAACGATTTCGCGCGTCAGTTCCCGCGGCTCGCCCACGCTCAGGCCGCCCAGGGCGTAGCCCGCGAAGCCGATCTCGATGGTTCGCTCCGCCGATTCCCGGCGCAGTTCCCGGTCCATCCCCCCCTGGACAATGCCGAAGAGAGCCTGGGTCTGTCCATCCAAATGCCCTTTAGAGTTGTCATCCTGAGCGAAGCGAAGGGCCTGCTTTTCCTGACGGCTGATGGCTGACGGCTGACGGCTCCACGGCACCTCGTCTTTATGCTCCTCAAAATACTTCTTGCTCCGCTCGGCCCAGCGCAGGGTCAGCTCCATCGAGGACCGCACCCGTTCGCGCCCGGCCGGATACTCGGTGCACTCATCGAACGCCATGATGATGTCGGCGCCGAGGTCAATCTGCGCCGCCATGGCTCGCTCGGGACTGAGGAAGTGAGAGGAGCCGTCGAGGTGCGAACGGAAGGTCACGCCTTCTTCGCTGACCTTGCGCAAATCATTGAGGCTGAACACCTGGAAGCCGCCGGAGTCGGTGAGAATGGCACGCTCCCACGACATGAACCCGTGCAGCCCTCCCATCTGCCGTACCGTTTCCACGCCCGGCCGCAGATAGAGGTGGTAGGTGTTCGCCAGCAGGATCTGCACGCCCAGTTCTTCCAGCAGGTCCTGGGGCATGCCTTTGACAGTAGCCAGGGTCCCCACCGGCATGAACACCGGCGTCTCGACGTCTCCATGCGGAGTGATGAGCTTGCCGGCGCGGGCCGCGCCGCGGGTCGCTTCAATCTGAAATTGGATGGACACCAGGAAGGATTCTAATGTATTGCAGAAGTCAGATTGCAGATTGCAGAAGTAAAATCTCCCGGTTCAACCGTGTGGTCTGTGTTGAGAGTTTTTCACTTCTGCAATCTAAACTTCTAACTTCTGCAATCGGGGTTCACCTCTGCAATCTGACCTCTGACCTCTGCAATCTCCTACTTCGCGTACCGATTCTTGACCACCTCTCCGCCCTTCATCACGAACTTCACCCGCTCAAGCGTCGTCACGTCGGCCAGCGGGTCCCCGTCCACGGCAATGATGTCGGCCCATTTGCCCGGCTCAATCGTCCCGATCTTGTCGGACCAGCCCAGCAGATCGGCATCGTTGATCGTCGCCGACTGGATTGCCGCGAGCGGCGTCATTCCCAATCGCACATACACCGCGAGTTCATGCGCGTTCAGCCCGTGCGGATACACCGCCGCGTCCGTGCCGAGCCCGATCTTCACTCCCGCCGCGATCGCCTTCTTCGCGTTCATCCGGCCGCTCTCCGACACCATCTCCATCTTCCGCATGGCGTAATCCGGCAGATTGGCCTGCTTGGCATTTTCCTTCTGCCAGTCCAGCAAGTACAGCGTGGGCACCAGGTACGTGCCATTCCTCTTCAGGGTGGCGATGGCGGCATCGTTCATCAGGTGCCCGTGTTCCACCGAGTCCACGCCCGCCTCCGACGCCCAGATCACTCCCTGCGCACCATGAGCGTGCGCGGCAACCTTGCGCCCCAGGCGGTGGGCGTCCGCCACAATGGTTTTCATTTCTTCTAGGGTGTATTGCGCCGCATTCGGATCATCTCCCTTCGACAGCACCCCGCCCGTCGCGCAAATCTTAATCACATCGGCGCCATACTTAATGATCTCGCGCGTCTTGTGCTGGACCGCTTCCACGCCATCCGCCACGCCGCCGCCCGTCGCGTGATAGTCGAAGGGCAGCAGGTTATTGTCGCAATGCCCACCGGTGATGCTCAGCGCCGGACCGCTCACCAGCATGCGCGGCCCGGGCACATCGCCGGCATTGATCGCGTCGCGCAACGCAACATCGGTATAGCCATCGGCGCCGACATTGCGAATCGTGGTGAAGCCGGCTTCCAGCGTGAGTTTAGCATTCTTCGCCCCAATCAGCGCCTCGCGCGGGATGGAAATCGCCAGCCGGGAATATCCGAAATTCGGATCGAACGTGATGTGCGTGTGCGCATCAATGAGTCCGGGCAGGACGGTGGCGTTGGGCAAATCGATAACGGTTGCATCGGCCGGGACGGGCGTGTCGGCGCCAACGCTAGCGATCCGATCCCCTTGAACCACGATGGTCTGGTTGGTCAGCGTCTTGCCAGTTTTCACGTCGAGCAGGCGACCGGCGCGGATGACAACCGTCCGGGGCGCGGGCGAGGCTTGCTGCGCCCAGGACATGTTGATGCAAAAGAGCGAAATGATGAACACGTGCAGATAACGGGTGAGCTTCATTCCATCCCCCACTGAGAATTGAGTCATGGCCGAGTACCTTACAACTTAGGGGAGCGGAACGGCAACCTTATATTGGATTCTTCTCCCAAGTTCTTGGTGTCGTGTCCCGTAAACTCGTGACACAGGCTTGGGTTGTCGAGGAACATTTTTTTATGAATTGTCATTTTGAATTGTCATCCTGAGCGAAGCGAAGGACCTGCTTTCTTGCCCACGCAGAGAAAAATGCAGATCCACCGCGGCGCTCGTGATGAAAAAATCTGGCGGAATCAGAACCTGTGACGGATAACCCAGCCAACCCGGTCCCGAACGGAGTGCGAGCCATCGCGGCGCTGTTCGCTCTCTGCGGAATTTATCTGGGGATCGCGGGTGCTTTGATGCTGCTTCGTCCCGGTCTGATTTCGATGGCAGCAGGCGCGCCGCTCCTGTTCGGCCTGGAACTGGCCGGGCCTTGCATGTTTCTGTTGACCGCCGTTGTGGGAGCAGGCATCGCGTGGGGTTTGCTGGAACTGAATAACATCGTCCGGCACGCGGCGACGCTAATCGCAATCGCGGGGATCGTCATGCTGGTGCCGCTGGTTTCAGCGGCGGCAGCGATGGTTCAACCGAAGGCGCTGGTTTTCGGCGGACTGGGAATCATCGTGCGGGTGATGGTGGCGTGGTACTTGTCCCAGGGTCACATTGCAGACCAGTTCAAGGCGCCGGCAGGCGACGCGTAGGGCGCCGGGCGCCGCGGTCAGTAACTGGTTTCTTTTGTTCCAGTTGGGCGTAGCATAAGCACAGTACTGTACGTACACATATGCAGATACAAATGTTCCACGTGGAACATTTCGCAGGTTTGCGGCCGGTTGCCGCTCAGGCCTTGCCGGTTCCCGTTTGCGGAAGGGTAGCTATTTCTTCGCCCGCACCGGCTCTCTCTCCCCCACCCGCTTGCTGACCTTGAAGGTCATCTTGCCGGCCTTCTTGTCCGCGTCCACCACCACGTGATCGCCGTGCAGCACCTCGCCGTCGAGGATCTTCATCGCCAGCGGATCCTGCACCAGCTTCTGGATGGCGCGCTTCAGCGGACGCGCTCCGAAGTTCGGGTCGTACCCCTCGGTGAACAGCAGTTCTTTCGCCGCGTCGGTCAGCTCCAGCGAGATCTTGCGGTCGGCCAGCAGGCGCCGCAGGTCTTCGAGGCGCAACTCGACGATTTTGACCAGCTGTTCCTTGCCCAGCGGGCGGAAGATGATGATGTCATCCACCCGGTTCAGGAACTCGGGCTTGAAGTGTCCGTGCAGCGCATTCATCACCTGCTTAGACGCTTGCTCGAATTCTTCCGGCGAGCGCAGACCTTCGGCCTGGAGGAACGATGAGCCCAGGTTCGAAGTCATGATAATCACGGTGTTCTTGAAATCGACGGTGCGGCCTTTGCCGTCGGTCAAGCGGCCGTCGTCCATGATCTGCAGCAGGACGTTGAACACATCGGGATGGGCCTTCTCAATTTCGTCGAACAGCACGACCGCGTAGGGGCGCCGCCGCACCTGCTCCGTCAACTGCCCGCCCTCTTCGTAGCCGACATATCCCGGAGGCGCGCCGATCAGCCGCGACACGGCGTGCTTCTCCATGTACTCCGACATGTCGATGCGCAACATGGAGCGCTCGTCATCGAACAGGAACTCGGCCAGGGCGCGGGCCAGCTCGGTTTTGCCGACGCCGGTCGGCCCGAGGAAAATGAATGAACCGATCGGCCGCTTGGGATCGCTCAGCCCGGCGCGCGAACGGCGAATGGCGTTCGCCACGCGCTCCAGCGCCGCGTCCTGCCCGATGACGCGCCGCCGCAGCCGGTCTTCCATGTTGATGAGCTTCTTGACCTCACCCTCGAGCATTTTCGAAACCGGAATGCCGGTCCACTTCGACACGATGCGGGCGATGTCTTCCTCGTCCACTTCTTCTTTCAGCATCCGTGTGGGGCGGGCACTCTTGTCCGCCGCCGTCTCAGTCAGCTTCTTCAGGTCCTCTTCCGCCTGCCGCAGCAACCCATAGCGAATCTCGGCCACCCGCTGAAGGTTGCCCTTGCGCTCTTCGGTTTGCTCTTCGAGCTTCAACTGCTCGATCTTCTCTTTCAGGGCCCGCGCCCGCGCGATCCCTTCTTTTTCCTGCTTCCACTTCGCCTTGAGCGCGGTTGACTGCTCGCGGATTCCGGCCAGCTCTTTCTCCACCGCCGCCAGCCGCTCCTTCGAATTCGGGTCGTCTTCTTTCTTGAGCGCCTGCTTTTCGATTTCGAGCTGGGTGGCGCGCCGTTCGAGCTGATCGATCTCCGTCGGCATGGAGTCGATCTGGATGCGCAGGGAGGCCGCGGCTTCGTCGATCAGGTCAATCGCCTTGTCGGGCAGGAAACGGTCGGAGATATAGCGGTGGGAAAGGGTTGCGGCCGCGACGATCGCCGAATCCTTGATGCGCACGCCGTGATGGACTTCGTAGCGTTCTTTCAGCCCGCGCAGGATGGCAATCGTGTCTTCGACATTGGGCTCGCCCACGAAGACGATCTGGAAGCGGCGTTCGAGCGCGGCATCTTTCTCGATGTACTTGCGGTATTCGTTGAGCGTGGTCGCGCCAATCGCGCGCAGCTCGCCGCGAGCCAGCGCCGGCTTCAGCATGTTGGAAGCGTCGATGGCGCCCTCGGCCGCGCCGGCGCCGACCAGCGTGTGCAACTCGTCAATAAACAGGACAATCCGGCCCTGGGAGTCCTCGATTTCTTTCAGCACCGCTTTCAGCCGGTCTTCGAACTCGCCGCGATATTTCGCTCCGGCGAGCATGGCGCCGAGATCAAGCCCGACGACGCGCTTGTTCTTCAAAGCTTCGGGCACGTCGCCGGAGACGATGCGCTGCGCCAGACCTTCGACGATGGCGGTTTTGCCGACGCCCGGCTCGCCGATCAGCACGGGATTGTTCTTGGTGCGGCGCGACAGCACCTGCACCACGCGGCGAATCTCTTCATCCCGTCCGATCACCGGATCGAGCTTGCCGCGCCGCGCCAGTTCGGTGAGGTCGCGGGCGTAGCGTTCCAGCGCCTGATACTTGGCTTCCGGATTCTGGTCGGTGATGCGCTGCGATCCCCTGACAGCGGTGAGCGCCTTGAGGATGGCGTCGTGCGTCGCCCCGTGGCGCGCCAGCAGCGCCTGCGCTGGGTCTCCGTGATTTCGATCGCGCTTGGTGTCGGTCGCGGCCAGCAGCAGGTGCTCGGTCGAGACGTATTCGTCCTTGAAGGCGTCGGCTTGCTTGAACGACTTCTCGAGAAGCTGGTTCAGTTGCGGCGACATCGCCGCCTGGGCCGCGCCACCACCGGACACCTTGGGCAGCTTCTCGATTTCCTGGTAGATGTCGCTCAGCACCGCCTGCGGTCCGATACCGATCTTTTCGAGCACGGGCGGAACAATGCCTTCGTGGTCCTCGATCAGCGCGGCGAGCAGGTGCAACGGCAGCAGTTCGGGATTGCCGTGTTCGGAGGCGAGCTCGTTCGCGCGCTGGACGGCTTCCTGCGCCTTGACGGTGAATTTGTCCCAACGGATGGGCATGAATCAACTCCCTCACCAAAAGCCTAAGCGTAATTTTGTAATTTTGTAATCGGGTAATTTGGTAATTTGAGTTCCGCCACTCGCCTTCCAAATTACAAAATTATCGTATTACCAAATTACAAAACAAACGGGAGGCGCTCACGTCCACCGCCTCCCGCCTCGACTGACCACCAGCCACTATCCACTGGCTTCAAGCGGCCTTGCTCGGCCCTTTGGCTTCAAGGGTCTTCTGGCTGCCGACGTTCACCTTAATCTGCTTGGGCTTGGCTTCGGCCTTCTTGGCCAGGGTGATCTTCAGCACGCCCTTGTCGTAGTCGGCCTGAACCTTTTCATGGTCAACCGTGTTGGGCAGGGTGAAGGTGCGAGTGAAGCTGCCATACTGACGCTCCACGCGGCGGAAGTTCTCTTCTTTTTCTTCCTTCTCGAACTTGCGCTCGCCATGGACGGTCAGGGTGCTGTTCTCGATGCGGACATCGATGTCCTTCTCGTCGATTCCGGGCACTTCGATCTTGAGCGTGATGTTGTGCTCGTCTTCGTACACGTCCACTGCCGGCGCAAAGGTCGTGGTGGTCAGGGCCTCTTCCCGGTCCGGCGCATAGGAATCACGGAACAGCCGGTTCATGCGGTCCTGGATGGTGACGAACTCACGGAAAGGATCCCAACGGGTAAGCAATGTCATGGTCAAATCCCCCTACTTGAAATTCAGTTTTGAGCTTTCAGCCCATGTGAGGTTCTGATTAGCTTAATGGAAGCATAAAATCTGAGCGTAGTATTGTCAACTATTAAGTTGTTAATATTTTCAATCATTTATGATGATTATCAGGCACTTCAGATAGCTGGTTTCGGGCACATTCAGCAACGTCGGATGGTCTTTTGCCTGGCCCAGGGTCTCCAGGATGCGGGCCGATTTGTGGGCGTCGCGGGCCGCGGCGGCCACCACTTCGAGGAAATCGGGCGCGCTCACGTGGAATGAACAGGAGCAGGTGACCAGGAGGCCCCCCGGGCGCAGCATCTTCATGGCGCGCAGGTTGAGCTCCTTGTAGCCGCCCAGGGCCTTTCCGAGATCGCGCTTCGTCTTGGCGAATGCCGGCGGATCGAGAACGATGGTGTTGTAGCGGTGCCCGGCGGCGGCGTAGTCCCGCAAGAGATCGAAGGCGTTCGCCTCGATCCACTCCAACTCGCGCCCGTTCAGGGCCGCGTTTTTCTCCGCCATTTCGAGCGCCGGACGCGAGCCGTCCACGCCGGTCACCGCCGAACATTTCGGCGCCAGGTGGAGCGCGAATCCGCCCTGGTAACAGAAAGCATCGAGGGCTTCGCCGCGCGCGTACTGCGCGGCGGCGGCGTAGTTCTCCCGCTGATCGAGGAAGGCCCCGGTCTTCTGGCCTTCGAGGCCGTCGTAATGGAAACGGACGCCGTTCATCTCCACCAGGGTGGAACTTTTCTGTCCCCAGAGCAGGCCCGACTGCCGGGGGGCAAGTTGCTCGAGTTCGCGGATGCGGCTGTCGACGCGCTCGACGATGCCCGCGGGTTGGAGTTCCGCAGCCAGCGTCGCAACCACGATCTCGCGGACGGGCTCGGCATCCATGGCCTGGGTAAGAATCTGGAGGGAGAGCACGTCGTGGTAGCGATCGACGATGAGGCCTGGCAGAAAATCAGCCTCACTGAAGACGATACGGTAGGCGTTGGTATTCGAGACGAGTTGCTCGCGGTAGACGATGGCGGCACGAATGCGATTGGCGATCAGGGCCGGCAAGTCGGCGACTTCATCGCGCGAGATCATGCGGATCGCGATCTGCGACGAGTTGCTGTAGAGGGCCGTGCCCAGGAACTTGCCGCGGATATCGAGGACCCGGACGATTGAGCCGGGCGGTACATCATCGGCGGAGCTCATATCCGAGCGATAGACCCACGGATGTCCGGCCTTAAGCCGGGCCGAGCCTTTAGGGGAGATTCTTACGGAAGGCTCCGCGTGGTCGGCGGGAGCGGCGGGGATTTTCGGCATGAATAGATGCTATACCGAGGCTTTCCATCGTGGCGGCAGAGGCCCGGTTTATCCGCAGCCTGCTAGGAGCGGACTGCGAGCTCACCCATCCGTTGTTTGCTGGGAGAAGCCGGCCCCACGCTGGCCGTCACCGCTCCGGTCATCACCTTCTTGAATGCGGCCTCGAATTGCTCCATCTCGGGACCCGTTCCCACGGTAATCCGGGCGTAGGTTGGCCAAGCGGGCCAGACCCGCCCAATAAACACTTTCTGAGCGGCCATGGCGTCGATCGCTTCTTTCGCGGGCCGCTTCGTATCCAGCATGAAGCAATTGGACTGCGAGTGCACGTAGGCATATCCGTTGCGATCGAGCCACTGGAAGACTTCTTCCCGGATGTCGGCGTTGATCTTCTTCCGTTCCGGCACCAGCCCCGGGTGCTTGAGACTGGCCGAAGCCGCCGCTATGGCCGTAATTGGCATGAAGTTCCCGCCGCCATACGAGTACATCTTATCGAGCATATCCGGCCGTCCCAGGGCAAACCCGCAGCGCAGGCCGGCCATTCCGTAGAGCTTCGAAAACGTCCGCAGCAGGATCAGGTCCTTGCCGGCTTTGATCAGGTCAACGACTGAGGTCGCATCCGAAAAGTGGATATAGGCTTCATCCACCAGCACAATCGATCCCTTGGGCTTGTTCTCCACGAGGTATTCGATGTCGGAGTGACTGGTCAGCGTGCCCGTCGGATTGTTGGGCAAGCACACGTAAAAGAGGCCGGCATCGGTTCCCGCTGCCAGCATGGCTTTTACATCGTGCGCGTAGCTCTTGGTCAGGGGCACTTTGACGACGCGGGCTCCCATCGCGTTCGCGGCAAATAGTCCCCCCTCATATCCTGGATCGGCGGTGACGTAGCTGCGCTGTGGCGAGGTGAAGGCGCACACGGTGTGATGCAACAGCTCGGTCGATCCGGCCTGGACAGCAACGTAGTCTGTCTTCACGCCTTCCATCTGGGCGATCTGTTGCCTCAGATCGTCGGTGAGACCATAGAGGTACCGCCCGCCCTGCGGCACGATCGAAATGGCCGCCTCGCGCGCCGACGCATATGGGCCCAGCGGATTCTCGTTCGAATCGATGACCACGCCGTCTAGTGGCAGCGGCTTGGGCCGGGCCGCGCTCGCCAGCATCGGTTCGGTCACGATGCGCAGCGCCATGGCCGCTGAAGCGGCGGCAGACAAGCCGATAAACGAGCGGCGGGAAGTGGGAAGAGTACTGTGATTTCTGGTCATCGCTCACCTCGCGGGCGCCATCTTACCGCAAGTGGCGGCAGAAACTGCGAGGAAAGGGAGGTTCTGGAGTGCGGGAGGCGGCCTAGCTGGCAGCCGAATGCTCGGCCGGTAAGGCGGAATGTCCCTTGCGGGTTCCATGCTCGCGGTTGGCCGCCAGCAGATCTTTGTGGAGAACATCGAGCGCATCGGAGGGGATTTCAGCGCCCCACGCGTCCATCTCTTCTTCTTCCCAGTGTCCGTTGAGCCGGATGGCTGAGTCGGTGAGATCTTCGGGAAAGGCCAAGCGGTAGTTGCCTTCGCGGTCCAGCACATCGCCGAACTGGCGACCGGTGTGCATTTCGTAGATGCGCCTAGTTGAGGTGTCGCCGCGATTGACAAAGACCATCAGCACCTCGCCCTCCTCAGCATAGTCGGGCCGGTAAAACCAGGCCTGGGCCGCATCGGCCTTAGGACGCGGGCGCCTTCTCGCGTGCGCCGCCTCAGTCACCCGCTGCTCGACTTTCACTTCGTTGGCCGGATCAAAATACAGAATCCTCTGGCATGATTCGCAAACGATGACCTTCTCGCCGATCCACACCTCGTTATAGGTCTGCGGACGCAGCATCACCTGGCAGCCCATGCATTTCTGCTCGCGCGCCTCGGCCAGTCCGCTGCCACGGAACTTCATCACGCGCTCATAGTGGCGGAGCAAATCGGCCGCGATGCCCTGCCGCAACCCGTCGCGCTTGGCGTTCCATTCGGCGAGCTTGTTCTGGTCCGCGGCGGTAACCCGGCGCGCTTCTTCCTTTTCCTTCTCGATCTCGGCGGTCTCCGCCTTCAGTTCCGCTTCCGCCGCCTTGACGTCTTTTTCGCGGACCTCGGCGTTGACCATCACCTCAAGAATGCGATCTTCGTTAATGCGGATCTCCTGCTCGGCGAATTGGATCTCGTGCAGCAGCGCCTTGTACTGGTCGTTGGTTTTGACGTCGAGGGACTGGTCGCGGTACTTGGAGATCTTGCCTTGCAGGTCCTGGATGGCGGTTTCGAATTTCTTGCGGTTGGCGTCGTCGGCCTTGGCCGCAGCGCGCGTTTTCTCGAGGTGGCCCCTGGTCCCGGCCAGCTTCGCCTCAATGGCCGCCACCCGCCCGGGCAACGCAGCAATTTCCTCCTGGAGTTTGCGGATTTCCTTGTCCGCCACCTGGAGTGCGAGCAGTTTTTCGATGTCTGGAAGCATCGGTCAGAGGAGCGACTGACTCGATTTTAGCACGCACGCGGCAGGCTTCCCGGGGTCGGTCGTGTGACGCTGCGCCCCGCCGGCAAAAGGTTCATGGTTGATTCCGACGCTTGATGGCTACCTGCAGCCAGCGCCGCGCACTCCGTCGCTGGCGCGGCATGATACAAAGAGACCGTAGGGGTGCTGTATGAAAACTCTTTTGCTCACATTCCTCGTAGCCTGTTCCGTGTCCGCACTCGCCGCCGATGGCAAGGCCATCTCCTATAAGTCGGGTGACGAAACGGTGAGTGGCATGCTCTATACACCGGCCGGCAAGGGCCCGTTCCCGGCCCTGATCGTCATCCACGAATGGTGGGGACTCAATGATTGGGTCAAAGAGCAAGCCGCCAAGCTCGCCGGCCAGGGCTATGTTGCCCTTGCGGTCGACCTTTATCGTGGCAAGGTCGCCGACACACCGGATCTGGCGCACGAGTTGATGCGCGGTGTGCCCGAAGACCGTGCGGCCAGGGACCTGCGCGCTGCCTTCGATTTCCTCGCCGCGCAACCCAATGTGAAGAAAGACCGTATCGGTTCGATCGGATGGTGCATGGGCGGCGGGTACGCGCTCGACGCTGCCCTCGCCGAGCCTCATTTGGCGGCAGCGGTCATCCACTACGGCCACCTGGCAACGGAGCCGGCGGCATTGAAGAAGATCAATGCTCCGATCCTTGGAATTTTTGGCGGACAGGATCGCGGCATCCCGGCTGAAGATGTGAAGAAGTTCCAGCAGTCTCTGGTTCAACTCGGCAAGAAGGTGGAGATCAAGATCTATCCTGACGCCGGTCACGCCTTTGAAAATCCAAACAACAAGCAAGGCTACCGTCCGGATGACGCATCCGACGCCTGGCAGCGCACACTGGATTTTCTCGCGGCCTCGTTGCGGACGGATCGGCGTTAGATCGCGAGCCTGGCGCGGCTGGCCCGGGCATGCAAGCCGGGGAAGCAGTCGGTGTTTTTCAGGCCAGGAATTTCCACTTGCCAGACCGTACTAGTGTGTTTACCATGCAGCCATCCTTTGCGTGACTGAGTTAGTCGCGTACCTATGAATATCGGCGAAACCATCCGTAATTACCGGCTCCAAAAAGGTATGTCGCAGGGCGACATCGAGAAGCGTACCGGTCTGCTGCGCTGCTACCTGTCGCGGGTGGAAAACGGCCACACCATTCCCTCGCTCGACACGTTGTCGAAGATTGCCGGCGCCATGGACCTGGCGCTGTCGCAATTCTTTTCCGAAGGCCAAAGCAACGGCCACAAGGGCTTGCCCCAGCTTTCCGACGACGAAGTCCGCTTTTTGAGCCAGATCCGCCGTTATGCCGTCGATCTGAACGATAGCGACCGCAAGTTGGTGCTGGCCATGGTCAAGAAGATGGCCGCCAAGTAACCCCGGCTTCAGGGTTCAGGCTCTGGGCTTTGGGCTTCAGGCTCTGCGCCTTTGCACTCGGCACTCACCGCTGCACCTCAAACCCCGCGCCAAAGCCTGGCGGCCAAACTTTGGTACTACTGCCGGCTTGTCCGGCGGGAACCTCGCCGCACGGCACCTTCCCAGTTAAGCTGGTTGCCAGGGGTTCTCTGTGACCATTGATGAGGAAATGAATCTCCTCGATCAGCAGCTGCGCCGGCTGAAGATCGAGTACGAGATCTTTTTCAACAACCCGACCAAGCGCCCGCCCGCCGACATTGAGTGGAAGGTGCTCGCCCTCATCCGTAAGTTCAATGACGGAACACGCATGAGCTTCTCGCAGCGTTTCCGATACAACGAAATGGCGCAGCGCTACGCCATCCAGAGCGATCTCTGGCGCAAAAAGATGCGCATTCGCGAGGAAGGCTACCGTCGCCCGCAGGACGCCATTCTCTCGGTCCAGGGCGTCCGGCCCCCCGAGGAACGTGAGACGAAGCATCGCCCGGCCTATGGCGTTGCCCGCAACGCGGCTGCCGAACCAGGGCCTTTCGTGCTGTGCTCAGACGCCGTCGCGGAGCGCGAAAAAGTGGAATCCCTGTACAAGGCGCTGGCCGAAGCCAAGAAAAAGGCGGGAGAAAAAGTCTCGGGGAGTTTGGATTCCTTCGCAGCGTTCGTCGAAAAGAAAACCGACGAGATTCGCAAACAGTACGGCTGCCAGGCCGTGGTGTACTCGGTCGAAATGCAGAACGGCCACGTCAAACTCAAAGCCAAAGCGAAAACGTAAGGGCAGTTCTCAGTTCTCAGTTCTCAGCCTTCGACGCCCCGCGACCCTGCGAGTTTATTCCGGCCCCGAGAAAAAACCGGCGAAAGCGGGCAACCAATAACAATGACGGCGATCACAGGAAGTTGAGAACTGAGAACTGAGAACTGAGAACTGAGAACTGAGAACTGAGAACTGAGAACTGAGAACTGAGAACTGAGAACTGCTGCTAGAATTCCTCTTCACTCATCTGCAGCCGAGGCCCTCATGTCCAAGATCCAGCGCGCCATTCTCAGTGTCACCGACAAGTCCGGACTGGCCGATTTCGCCGGCAAACTCGCCGGGATGAACGTGGAACTGGTCTCCACCGGGGGCACGGCTAGGCTCCTGCGCGATGCGGGCATCGCGGTGAAGGAGATCTCCGAGCTGACCGGCTTTCCCGAGATGCTCGACGGACGGGTCAAGACCCTGCATCCCAAAGTGCATGGCGGCATTCTGCATCGCCGCGAAGATGCGGCTCATCGCGCGGCGGTGGCCGAGCATGGCATTCCCGCCATCGACATGGTTGTGGTCAACCTCTACGCCTTCGAGAAAACCGCCGCCAAGCCCGGAGTTCATTTTGAAGAACTGATTGAGAACATCGACATTGGCGGGCCGTCGATGATCCGTTCCGCGGCGAAGAATTTTCAGGATGTCGCGGTTGTCACCTCGCCCGCGGATTACGACGCGATCGCCGGCGAAATGGCTCGCTCCGGAGGCGGGCTGTCGAAAGAGACCAAGTGGCGGCTGGCGCAGAAGGCGTTCGCCACCACCGCCGCCTACGATTCCGCGATTGCCTCGACGCTGGAGCGCGTGGCCGTGAACGGACACTTCGAATTGCGCGGCCCCGCTGGCTTTCCCCAGACGCTGCGGCTCGCCTTTCAGAAGGTGATGGATCTTCGCTACGGCGAGAACCCGCACCAGAAGGCCGCCATGTACACCGATGGTTCCGGCACGGGAGTGGCCAACGCGCGCCAGTTCCAGGGCAAGGAGCTTTCCTACAACAACATCGTGGACCTGCAGGCCGCATGGGACCTGGCGCAGGAATTCGACGAGCCGGTCTGCGCCATCATCAAGCACAGCAATCCGTGCGGCACCGCGACCGGCAAAACTCTGGCGGAAGCCTACCGGCGAGCGCTCGAATGCGATCCGGTATCGGCCTTCGGCGGAGTCATCGGCGTGAACCGCACGGTGGATGCCGCAGCCGCAGCCGAGATGGCCAAGCTTTTTCTGGAAGTCATTGCCGCTCCCGCTTTCGATCCGGCCGCCCAGGAGCTTTTTGTGGCAAAGAAGAATTTACGGCTGGTTGCGGTGCCGGCCGGACAGCAAAGCCGGGTCCTGAAGAATATCTCTGGAGGCATGCTGGCGCAGGACGCCGACCTGCACCGGCTGGCCGAATCCGATCTGAAAGTGGTGACGAAGCGCCCGCCCACGGCAGAGGAAAAGCGAGCGCTGCTCTTCGCCTGGAAGGTCTGCAAGCATGTGAAGTCGAACGCCATCCTGTACGCCCGCGACGGCCAGACGGTCGGGGTGGGCGCCGGACAGATGAGCCGCGTCGATTCGTGCAAGATTGGCGCCATGAAGGCGCAGCTTCCCTTGCAGGGCACGGTGGCTGCCTCGGACGCCTTTTTCCCCTTCCCCGACGGGGTCGAGGAGATCGCCAAGGCCGGGGCCACGGCCATCATCCAGCCCGGAGGTTCGGTGCGCGATCAGGAAGCCATCGCAGCGGCCGACCGTTTGGGGCTGGCTATGCTTTTTACGGGAGTCAGACACTTCCGGCACTGAGGAAACCAGGAGTCAGGAGTCGGTAGTCAGCAGAACCTCCTGGCCAGAGGTCCCCGCTGGGGCTGCTGAGTCCTGACTACCGACTGACTCCTGACTCCTGACTACTGACTACTGACTCCTGACTACTGCTCTTCCGCCCCTGTACTTCTGGCGTTACGCAGTGTTTCCGCTTTCCGCCCCCTCGGATGCCCGCCAAGGTTAGAATAGGAACACCCCCTTGGGCGGTTCTGGCATCCAATGGCTGTGGGCGGAGATTCTGGGATTTTTCATGAAAAAACTCTTTCGGCTTGTTTGTTTCCTCGTGGTTGCCGGGCCTGTACTGCTGGCGCAAGACCAACCCGCTCGTAGCGGGGAGGCCGCGAATGCCGCGGGTTCTCAGGCCAGCGCCAAAGTCAAGGCGCCGGATCGGGCCGCCGCCTACTATCACTTCGCCCTCGCCCACTTGTACGAGGAGCAGGTGGCCTACGGCCACGTCGAACTAGCTAATAAGGCGATTGAGGAGTACCGCCTGGCGGTTGATGCCGATCCAACTTCGGAATACCTAACCGCTGGCCTCGCGGAGCTCTACGCCAAGACGGGCCGCATTCGTGACGCCGTTGTCGAAGCTCAGGAGATCATCAAGCGCGATCCGACCAACCTGGAAGCCCGCCGCCTGCTCGGCCGAATCTATCTGCGCTCGCTGGGCGATATGCAGGGGGGAAACGGTTCCCAGAGCATGATGAAGCTGGCGATCGAGCAGTACGAGCAGATCATCAAATTGCAGCCCGACAGCGTGGATGACCACCTGCTTCTGGGACGTCTTTACCGCCTGAACAACGACCTGCAGAAGGCGGAGAATGAATTCCAGACCGCGGTGCGCCTGGAGCCCGGTTCCGAGGAAGCCGTTACCACCTTGGCGTACCTTTACAACGAGATGGGCGACACGGCCCGCGCCGCCCAGGTGCTGAGCTCGGTCGCGGACAGCGCGCGTTCCGCCAAGCTCTACTCGGCGCTGGGCTACACCTACGAGCAGCAGAAGCAGTACAAGAACGCCATCGAGGCCTACCGCCATGCCATCGAACTGGACCGCGACAACCTCGATGCCATCCGCGGCCTGGCCCAGAACCTGCTGAACGACGGCCAAACCGACGCGGCACTGGAGCAGTACAAGGTCATTGCCGATGCCAACCCGGAGGACGCGCAAACCTACGAGCGCATCGCCGAGATTTACCGCAAGCAGGGGAAGTTCGACCTGGCGCTCGACCATCTGAAAAAAGCCGCGGCCATGGTGCAGGACTCGATCGAAATCCCGTACAACATCGCCGCCATTTATCAGGCGCAGGGGCGCTACGACGAAGCCGTCCAGATCATGCGGGGTTTGGTGCAGAAAACCGAGAAGCCCGACAACAACTACAGCACGGGCGAGAAAAGTAATCGGGCCGTCTTCCTGGAGCGCCTGGGAACGATTTATCGCGACGAGGGGAACAATCCGGCGGCGACCGAAACCTTCCGCCAGATGATCGCCCTGGGCGGCGATGACAACGTGGAACGGGGCTACCAGCAGATTATCGACACCTGGCGCGAAGCCAAGGAGTGGAAGAAAGCAACCGAGGTGGCGACGGAAGCCGTGCAGAAGCTGCCCAACAGCCGCGGCCTCAAGATGGTGCTGGCGTCGCAGCAGGCTGACATGGGCGACCCCGACAAAGCGCTTAAAGACGTTCACGCCCTGCTGAAAGGCGCGCCGGACGATCGCGAGGTCTACATCACCCTGGCGCAGATGAACACGCGGCTCAAGCGCTATGCCGACGCCGAGCAGGCTCTGGACAAGGCGGAACAGCTCTCCACCAAGTCAGAGGACAAGGAGTACGTGTGGTTTCTGCGCGGGTCCACGTACGAGCGTCAGAAGCGTTACGCCGAAGCCGAGCAGCAGTTCCGGAAGGTTCTGGCCGCCGACCCCCAGAGTGCCATGACGTTGAACTATCTCGGGTACATGCTCGCCGACCAGAACATGAAACTGGAAGAGGCGCTCGGCGACATCAAGAAGGCGCTTGAACTCGATCCCACGAACGGCGCCTACCTCGATTCTCTGGGCTGGGCCTATTTCCGCCTGGGAAAATACGAACTGGCCGAAGAGAACCTGCTCAAGGCTTCGCAAAAGATCAATACCGATCCCACGGTTCATGACCACTTGGGTGACCTCTACCAGAAGACCGGCCGGCTGAAACAGGCGGCCACCCATTGGGAGCGGGCGTTGAACGAATGGAATCGGACCATCGCCGCGGAAGTGGATCAGGACAATGCGGCCCAGGTGCAGAAGAAACTCGAGTCCGCCAAGGTCAAGCTGGCGAAAGAAGAGGGGCAGAAGTAGACAGTACCCAGTACCCAGTACTCAGTACTCAGTACCCAGCAGGTAAAATCTGACTGCTAGTAGACAGCACTGATTCACGTTCTCCCCCTTAAGCCGGCCAGAAGTAGTAGAGTCGCTACAAGTACCCAGTACTCCCAGTAAGATTTGACCTGCTGGGTACTGGGTACTGGGTACTGATTCATGTTCTCCACCTTCGCCGTCCGCGTGGAACAATCCCGCGGACGCCGGCATCCCGAGCAGCTGCATCCCTACCGCAACGACTTTCAACGCGATCGCGACCGCGTCGTCCACGCCCGCGCCTTCCGCCGCCTGGAAGCGAAGACCCAGGTTTTCACCCGCCGTTATTCCGACCACTTCCGCAACCGCCTGACGCACACCATCGAAGTCGCGCAGATCTCGCGCACCATCGCTGCCCAACTCGGGCTCAATGTTGACCTGGTCGAAGCGCTGGCCCTGGTGCATGACATCGGTCATCCTCCGTTCGGCCACGCCGGAGAAAAGGCGCTCGACGCCGCCATGCGCGGGCATAGGTTCGCGTTCGATCACAACCTGCACGCGCTGCGCATCGTCGAAGATTTTGAACTTCGCTACGCTTCCTTTCGGGGATTGAATCTGACTTTCGAAGTGCGCGAAGGTATCATCAAGCACTCGCGGGATTACCGCGCCGACGAGCATCCCGAGTTGGCCGAGTATCTTCTCGATCTGCGCCCGCCTCTGGAAGCACAACTCATTGACCTGGCCGACGAAATCGCCTACAGCACGGCCGATCTCGACGACGGCTACGAGGCTAGGTTGCTGGCGGTCGAGGAGATATCAGGTGGGGTTCCGCTTTTCGATCGCTGTCTCCGCGAGGCGAGCCAGCAATATCCCGGCGCAATGGAGAAGCTTCGATTCAACGAGGCTCTCAAAACGATCTTCGACCGGATGGTGAGCGACCTGATCGCGAACACCAGGCAGCGGATTGAGCAGGCCGGCATTCGATCGCTGGACGACGTCCGCCGCCATCCCGCACGCCTTGCCGCCTTCAGCCCGCCCGTCGATGAGGAGCGTCGCCAGCTGAAAGACTTTCTCTACGAAAACCTTTACTACAGCCCGGCGTTGGAGGGAGAGAAAGAAGATGCCGAGCGCATCATCGGAGAACTCTTCGCTCACTGGATGGAGGAGCCCGACGATCTACCGCGCAGCTACCGCGAAAAAGCCGCCCAGGAGCCGCTGGCCCGTGTGATCTGCGATTACATCGCGGGCATGACCGACCCGTTCATCTATCGGCAGTATGAGAAGTATTGCGGGGAGTAGGACGTGCGGTCGAGTTCTAAGATCATAGGATCACATTCTGGCCAATCGCCAGAATGTGCGACGGGCACGCTCACGCACCAAACCTTGCCGCGGCGCGAGCTTTCGCTCTTGCCGCCTCCTCTTCCCGATTCTTCGGCGGGGCGTTCGTTTCGAGCGAATGGAGAAGGCGGGTCGAGGTTTCGGCAACTTCCTCGACTGCGGCCAGGAACGAGCCTTCGTTGGCCTTCGACGGTTTATGAAAACCGGTGATTTTCCTGACGAATTGGAGCGAAGCCGCTCGAATCTCTTCAGGAGTTACGGGCGGATCGAAATTAAAGAGGGTCTTAATATTTCTGCACATACATTTGACCTCAATGCGCCGGAACTCGCGGCCGACGGAGGATGAAGAGATCTATCCTGCGTTCTGATGCGAGGCTGAGCGCAGGCGATCCGCGGCGGAAGCAGCTACTTCGTGTACCTGATCCGATAAATCACGCCCCCCGCGTCGTCGCTCAGGTACATCGAGCCGTCTGCGCCGAACACGATCCCTACCGGACGCCCCATCCAGCGCCCTTTCTTCCTTTCCCCCGGCGCCAGCCACCCGGTAATGAAATCTTCCGCACCGCCCCGAGGCTGGCCCTTATCGTCGAGTTTTACCCGGACGACTTTGTATCCCGTCGGCACGCTGCGGTTCCAGGAGCCATGGAAGGCCACGAAGAGGTCATTGCGGTATTCAGGAGGAAACATCGCTCCTTCATAGAAGGCCAGTCCCAGTGGCGCCGAGTGCGCTTGCATCTGGACCTTGGGTGCAATCACGCTCTTGCAGCGATCGTCTCCGGGCTTGGTGAAGTTCGGGTCCGGGATGCGGTCGCCGTAACAGTAGGGCCAGCCGAAATCGCCGCCGTCCTTACCCAGATCAAGGATCACTTCCGGCGGCAGGTCGTCGCCCAGCCAATCCCGCCCGTTGACCGTGACCCAGATCGTATCGCTGTTCGGATTTACCGCCAGGCCGACCGCGTTGCGCAAGCCTTTCGCGAAGATCCTCTGCCCGCTGCCGTCGGGATTGAACTCCAGCACCGCCGCCCGCCGCGGGTCTTTTTCGACACAGGCGTTGCAGCTCGAGCCGACCGAGACGTACATCTTGCCACCGTGGAACACGAGGCTGCGCGTGGAGTGTCCGCCGCCGCCCGGCAAGCCCACGATGACCTTCGGATTGGTCGCCCGCAGGTTCGCCTCGTCCCAGTCGTAGCGGCGGACCTTGTCGTTCTCGGCGACGTAGAGCTTGCCTTCGTAGAACGCGATCCCGTGAGGCTCATTCAGGCCATGGAGAACGGTCACGACCCGCTCGGCCTTGCCCGTGTGTTTCGCATCGGGCAGCGCGACGACCTTGCCTTCGTCCGATGCGCTGACCAGCAGCGCACCACCGGGAGTAAACGTCAGCATGCGTGGACCATCCACCTGCGCGTACACGGCGATGTGGAAACCCTCGGGAAGTTTCAGTTGTTTCAGATCGAAGGGAGTTTTCTCGGCATAGCTGAGCAATGTCAGCAGAAACGGGAGAAGGGCAGAGATGTAGCGTTTCATGATCACTTGATGATCACCCATAGCCAGAAGATGCTCGGAGCGCCAGCGGGTGGAGCAGGGCCATCAGCCCATGCAACTAAGGCGCCGCCACCCGCGTCACCACGTCGTAGAGAATCTTCGGAGCCCGGCGCAGTTCCTCCACGCGCACGCGTTCGTCGTTGCCGTGCTCGGTTGAACCTTCGTCTTCCGTTGCCGTGTACGGAGTGTATCCGTAAGCGTGGATGCCGAGCGGGCGGTAGCGCTGGTTCTCGGTGTAGCCGCTGGTGATGCGCGGCGCCACCGGCGCGCCCGGGAAATAGGCCCGTGTCACTTCCCGAATCGCGCTATACAGCGCCGTATCGGTGGGAGAGGAGTTGGCGACGCGGAACTCCGGGCTCTCGGGCTCGACGGTTACGTTCGGATCGTTCACCACGCGCCGGATCGAATCCAAAAACTCCTTGGGATCGGCGCCGGGCAAAAGGCGCACGTCCACGTTGGCCCAGGCCTCGGGCGGAATCACATTGGTCTGCTGCGACCCGCCCAGCATGGTCACCGCAATCGTGTCCCGCAGCAGGAAGTCGATCGACTCGTCATTGGTGAGCAGCCGCTGCACGCTCTTGTCCTGAATTGCTTTCTTGATGTCGGCAAATATCCGCGCCCGCTCCGGCGGCTCATAGGGCGCCATGGTCTTGAAGAACTCATCGACCACCGGCAGCACGCGGATGGGCGTTTGATATTGGACAAGCCGGTTCAGAGCGCGCAGCAGCCGGTTCGGGGCTGAATCCGGAATGGGACGCGATCCGTGTCCCGGCTGCCCATGGGCAGTGATGTGCAGCCACAGCGGCGACTTTTCTCCCACGTCCACGCCGACGTAGCGCACCTTGCCGTCCTCGAGCAGGTTTTCGCCGCCTTCATTGATCAGGAACTCGGCATGGCGCAGCCGATCGCGCTGGTTGGCAATGAACCAGTCGGTGCCGGTGCCTTCCGCTTCTTCATCGCTCACCGCGAGGAAGATGACGTCCCGGTCGAGCGCGATTTTCTCCCGCTTCAGCATCACCAACACCACTAGTTGCGCCAGGCCCTCTTCCTTCATGTCCTGCGCGCCCCGGCCGTACATGGAACCGTTCACGATTTCGCCACTGAAGGGAGGAACCTTCCAGTGCGACGCGTCGCTGGTGACAACGTCCATGTGATTGAGGAAGACGATCGGACGCTTCGGCTGCGCTGTCGTGTGCGGCACGACGGCCCACAGATCGGCGCGCCCCGGCTGGTATTCGAAAACCTGGTTCTCGATTCCTTCCTGGTCAAGAATTTTCTTGAAGAACTGCGCCCCCTTCATCTCGTTGCCGGGAGGGTTGGTTGTATCAATGCGGAGGTACTGCTGCATCCAATCCACGGCGAGGTCGGAATACTGCGTCATGCGGTCGGCCGGGATCCTTGCCGAGGCCAGAGGCTTAGGAGAGCTGGCTTGCGCCGCTGCCGACAGGTATAGCCCGGCCAGAAATAGCGCTATCGCCGCAGTCGCCCGTTTCGGGAAATTCGATTTCTTCAATTCTTCCTCCATCCCCAGGCAGTCCGTTTGCACGCAGTTTTTATATCAGTTTCCGTCAAAATTACCGCCAAAGCGGTTTGGGCCTGCGGCTGAGGGCTTCCCCAGAGTACAATATGTATGAAAACAAAGCACTTTTCCCACAGGACCCTCTGGTCCATTTGGCATGAGACCTGTTAACAAGGAGGGTGGTTGCTGAAAAAGCCGCCAGTTTCCAGGTATCCGTCGCGTCACGGCTGCCTTCTCAATTTCTGAAAGTCCTTTTTTGGGGTTGACGCAATCAAAACGCGCCGAGAGGCGCCCAGAGTGGAGATCCCACTCCTCGTGGAGGAAGCTAAAATGAAGAATCGCATTATGCTCGCACTATTGCTCGCCGGGATGCTTGCTTTGCCGGCCATCGCCCAGCAAGATTCCAGCAATTCCCAGGGCCAGCCTGCCGCTCAGAACGCTCCTGTCGCTCAGAGCGCTCCGGCCGCTCAACCCACCGCTGCCACCGGCAAAGAACCCTTGCAGCCGCAGACCAACGAAGGTTTCTGGGGGCACCTGAACCCGTTCGCCCGCAAGAAATATGTTCAACGGCAGACCCAGCCCATCCGCGACCGCGTCAACGAACTGGATGAGCTCACCTCGGCGAACACCAAGATGATCAAGGACACGGATGACCGAGCTCAGCAGGGAATCCGGCTGGCTTCGGCCAAGGCGAACGAAGCCGATCAGCACGCGATCGACGCCGGCAACCGGGCCCAGGCCGCCCAGCAGACCGCGCAGCAGGCCAGTACGCGGCTGAACACGGTCGAGCAGGTGGTCACCAACATTGACCAGTACCAGGCCACCACCCAGGCCGAGATCCGTTTCAAACCCGGCCAGACCGTGCTGAGCAAGAACGCCAAGGCGGCGCTCGATGACATGGCTACCCCGCTGAAGAGCCAGCGCGGCTACATCATCGAAGTGCAGGGCTTCTCCTCGGGTCACGGGCAGACGGCGATTTCCAACTCGCAGAAGATGGCCGAGTCGGTCGTGCGCTACCTGGTGCTGAACCACGAGATTCCGGTCTACCGCATTTACCTGGTCGGCATGGGCAATGCGCCGGTGCAGGCGTCCACCGGTGAGAGCAAGCCCAAGCGTATTACCGGCGGCCGCGTCGAGATCAGCCTGCTCAAGAACAACCTGGAACAGCTCGCCGGTAACACCACTCCGGCAACGAGCCAGGATCAGCAGCAGGCCCCAAAGTAAAATAATCTGTAGCGGGCCCGAGCCCTTCCCCCCAAGCCTCCTGTTCGCAGGAGGCTTTTTTCGTGGGACCTCGGAAGGTCGCGGGCTTCCCGAACGGCGGCTCACTCACCCCCAGTGCGCTCACGGTGTCAGAACTTCGATTGCCCGTCACTCAGCGGCTGAGATTCATGCCGCTCTCTCCCAAAGTTGCTCTCTTGAATGACCGAAGTGCGGGTCATTCCAAATCCGTTGGATCGTTGAACAGCACCGTCAGCTTGATGCTGCCGTGCCCGAACTGCGGGAAACCGGATTTCGTGGGATCGCCCGGATCGAGATTCGACGCCGTGTCATCCGGCGGGAACAAGACCAGAGAATTGAGGAACGCTTGCAGCGCGCTCTGTTCGCTGCTCTTCAGTGCTACATAGGCATCGTGCGCCGCCTGCGCTTCCCCGCCGTGCCGCAGGATCACGTCGTTGAGAGCGATGCTCCGTCCGTCATGTCCGTAAGGCCCGGTCGAGCCTGCGCCCCACAGCGGTCGAGTCAGGAACGTCGTCTGCATCGTGCCATCCCAGTTGCGCTCGTAGAAGTTCGGGCCGAGGTCGTGCCGCTTAAAATCGGTAAAGATGTCCTTTACCACAAACGAGTTCCCGAGCGGGAGCTTGAGAGGGGGCAGGGTGGGATCATCAATCACTTCGTAATAGAGTGGCGTGGCATTGGCAAACATGTTGTTGAAGATCCCATGGACCGGGTCATAGACCGTCTCCACATCGGCAACGCGGCGGTCATGATTGATCGTCAGATCCGCGATGTGACAGGACGAGCAGCCAACGCGCTTGAACACTTTCCGGCCCTGGTCCGTCGTAGCCGTTTGCTGCGAGTGACCGGACTTGAAATAGTTGAGCAGATAGAACTCGAGATGATCGACGATGGCGGGATCGATCTCGTTGCCATTCTGAGCGTCGGGCGCGGGAGGCGCATGGATTTTGTCTTTCGATCCGTCCAGAACCATGCCTGAGGGAGTGACCACACGCCCGCCGGCGCTGGCGGCCAGAAGGTCCGGATCGGTGGATGCCTCCAACCCCATTTCATTGTGCAGTGCGCCTACAACGAACTCGCGAATGGAAATCGTGCTGCCCTCGGCGAAGAACGGCTTCACCCGCAGGTCGGTATCGACGCCCTGCACTTTCGAATAATCCGCAGAGCCGTCGGGCTTCCCAATGATGTAGCCGTAGTTGATTCCCTTGCTCACCAGCTTCAGCGTCATAGGGTGCTTCATCTGCTGGGCAAGAATGATGGCCAAGTCGCGGGTGGAGCGCAGGTCGGTCGTAATCTCGTCGGCCAGCATTTCCTTCAGACCCAGACCGAACAGGTGTGGAGAGTCGCGGCTGTCCGGCCGAGTGACCACATTGCCACCGGCTCCTGCCGAGCCCCGCGGGCGGCCATGGCAGAGAGCGCAGCTGTCGGACAGTCCAGCGCCGATCGCGATGTCCGTGTTGATGTCGCCGACGCCGTCGCCTTCGTTCGGGCCCTGGCCTTGCGCGTGGGTGAACTTGCGCTGGAACAGCTGCCGTCCCCGGCGGATGGAGCGGAACGGATCGCGGTTGATGATATAGATGGACGACCCCGGCGTTCTCACGTCGCCGCGCCCGGCTCCGATCTCGTCGAGTAGCGACTTGTTGATCCCCGCTTTGGCCGTGTTCGGGGCCTGCGTGTTGTCGATCATTTGGGCCGCAGAAACATCAACAGACAGGTGCAAAAGGGAACCAAACAATAGGCTTCCAAGACATGCGGTGAGCAAACGGCGGCTGAAACTCATGCACTCTCCTAATCGTTAAATCGCTGGATTTTTGGATCAAGGCGCTGGGATGCCCCACGAACTTGGCGAGGATACTGCCTGGAACCACAGACTTCCGGCAATAGCAAACATCTGAAAATTGTCTTAATTCTTGATGAATTGCTACTAAGTTGCAGAAAACACGAAGCAAGTCTCGGAATGGACGAGACAGATGTAGAATGCCATGGCGTTAGTTTGGAGTCCGCATGGGCCCGGGTGGGGCGGTATCTGGGAGCTCAGTCAGGTTTGGGGACGATTTTGAGCTGGATCTTCGCGCCTACGAATTGCGCCGCTCGGATCAATCCCTGAAGCTGCCCCGCATTCCCATGGAACTGCTTCTGTTGCTGCTGGAACAGAGGGGGCAGCTGGTAACCCGGGAGCAGATCGTTGAAAGGATCTGGGGAAAAGACGTTTTCCTCGATACCGACAACAGCATCAACGCTGCCATCCGGAAAATCCGGCAAGTACTGGACGATGACCCCGAACAACCGCGTTTTATACAGACGGTTACCGGCAAGGGATATCGGTTCATCGCTCCCATTCAAACGACCGGCGTGGCCCCTGCGCCCGCTGCAGCGGACGAACGGACGCCTTTAGCCAGCGAACCTGTCTTCGGCGACTCCGTTCCCGCCGGGGAGAAGTCCCGCACGGGGCTTTGGGCCCTCGGTCTAGGGATTGCGATCGTCCTGGCGGCAGCCGCTGGTGCTTACCTGCAGTGGTCCCGGCCCCGGGTTCGTTCTCAAGCGGCGGGGGGACGAATCATGCTGGCAGTCCTGCCCTTCGAGAACCTCACCGGGGACGCCGGCCAGGAGTATTTCAGCGATGGCCTGACCGAGGAAATGATTACCCAGCTGGGAAGCCTCGATCCACAGCACCTTGGGGTGATCGCGCGCACCTCCGTCATGCACTACAAGAACAGCCAAGAACGACTGGACCGGATTAGCGCGGAGCTGGGAGTTCAATACGTGCTGGAGGGAAGCGTGCGGCGCGATTCCGATCATGTGCGAATCACGGCTCAGTTGATTCAAGTGAAAGACCAGACGCATGTTTGGGCAAGAGAGTACGATCGCGAGCTGAAGAATTTGCTGATGGTGCAGGGCGAGATTGCGCAGGAAATCCTGGACGAAATCCAGGTGAGTCTCGGCAACCAGCGTAAGGGGAACGCGGCAAATCGTCCAGTTGCCCATACTCCCGCGTCCTATGAGGCTTACGACTTCTATCTTAAGGGCCGCTACTTCTGGAACAAGCGGACGCCAGACGGTTTCCGGCAGGCGGCCGAATATTTTCAACAGGCCATTGCGAAAGACCCGAACTATGCCCGGGCATACGCCGGCCTGGCTGACACTTTTGGGTTGATGAGTAGCTGGTCTTTGGTTTCTCAAAACGAGTTTATGCCCAAAGCGCGGGCTGCGGCCCTCAAAGCGCTCGAGCTCGACGAGAGCCTGGCGGAAGCCCACACGTCACTGGCCTTGATTGCGGAGAACTATGATTACGACTGGCAAACCGCGGGGAAAGAATTCCAGCGAGCCATCCAGCTCGATCCTGACTATCCCACGGCTCACCAGTGGTATGCCGAGTGCCTTGCCTGGCAAGGCCGCTTCGATGAAGCCTTGGCGGAAAGCGAGCGCGCGCAAAGGCTTGACCCGCTATCGCTGATCATTGCCTCCGACAACGGAGTAATGCTGTACTATGCGCGCCAGTATGATCGCGCCATAGAAAAGTTTCGCTCGATACGTGAGATGGACCCAACCTTCCGCCCCGGCTTGCTATGGGAGGTGTACGCACGGAGAGGGGGGTTCGCGGATGCACTGGCGGGAATCGAAGAGGAACGTCGTTTGAGCGGTGAGGGACCCTGGATCTGGATGGAGCGGGCCTACGTTTACGGACGCACCGGCCAGCAGGTGCAGGCTCGGCACGAGGTGGCGAAACTGGAAGAGTGGAACCGCCGCCGGCCAGTGGACCCGGCAATGTTTGTTGAGGCCTACATCGGCATGGGCAATAAGGAGGAGGCATTTGTCTGGCTGGAAAAAGCATACGCACAGCATTCCGGTTATCTGACCCACCTCAAGGTGGACCCCCTCTACGATCCGTTGCGCAGCGATCCGCGCTTCCAGGACTTGCTGCGCCGCGTGGGGTTAGCACAGTAACCCCCCTCCCGGTTGCGAAGATTATCTGGCGATGCCCATGTTGCAAGCGGATTTCGCCGTTCATGGGTGCGCGGCGAAGCATACTTGAGCGGCTGCCCGGCTACGCGGAAGTTGAGGCTCCCACGGTACGGACCCGCCGCAAATCGGTATCAGACGTGGTATCCTGCGCACCATGGAAACGTGGTTTTCAGCCCGCGCCACTTCGCCGGCCGGGCCGCTTTTTCTCGCCGCCTCCGCGAAGGGATTGGTCCGCCTCGAGTTCGAAGGCCGCATGCAGGAGTTCGATCTAGCCGCTGCCCGGCTGCAGGAATCGAAGGAGGTCCTCGCCCCCTACCTGCGTGAACTGGAAGAGTACTTCTCCGGCCGGCGCCGCGTCTTTTCATTTGCGCTGGATTTGCGGGGAACGGAGTTTCAACTCAAGTGCTGGCGCGCCCTGCTCGATATCCCCTATGGTGAGACGCGCACCTACCGCGACATCGCCCAGGCCATCGGTCATCTCCGCGCCTTTCGCGCCGTCGGGATGTCGAACAACCGGAATCCGGTCGCCATCGTCGTCCCCTGCCATCGCGTCATCGCCTCGGACGGTTCGCTCTGCGGTTACGGCGGCGGCCTCGACATCAAGCGCAAGTTGCTCGAACTCGAGGGCGCGTTGAGCGGCACCCTGGCCGCTTGATGCGGCCGGATATTGTGCCTTGGCGGGTCTCGCAATCGCTGCGACACTAGCGGGCTGCTGGAAAAGTGGAAGTCGCAGTGGGGCAACCCCTAAAGGGGCGCGAAAGCTATGGACCTACGGCATCGCTGAAGCGACACCCTGATACAATACGCGAGTTTCTCAGCAGCCTGCCGGGACCCTCCTGATCGTGAAAGCTCCGAGTTCATCCGCGACATCCGCGCGATCCACCGTCCGCAAGGCGAGCCTCTTCTACTTCGTCTTTGTGATGTTTTCCTACACCACCGGTGGTCCCTTCGGACTCGAAGCGATGGTCAGCTCGAGCGGCCCGGGCATGGGCCTGCTCTTCTTGTTGGTCATCCCGTTCTTGTTGAGCATCCCGGTGTCGTTCGTCGCCGCCGAACTCACCACGGCCATGCCCGTCGAAGGCGGCTTCTATCGCTGGACCCGCGCCGCCTTCGGAGACTTCTGGGGATTCCTCGCCGGATGGTGGAACTGGTCCGCCTCATTCCTTCTCGGCAGCTCTTATGCCGTGCTGTTCACCGACTACCTGACTTTCTATTTTCCCGGGATCACCGGCTGGAAGCATTGGCTCGTTTCTTTCGCGCTGATCGCCTTCATCACCTGGCTCAATGTCCGTGGCATCCAGATGGTGGGCAAAGCCGCCACGGTTTTCGAATTGTTTATGTTCGTTCCCGTGATCGCCATGGTCGTCCTTGGTTTCGCCAAGTGGCATCACAACCCGTTTGTGCCGCTGGTCCCGCCGCATCAGCCTTTTTCCAAAGCCTTCGGAGTTGGCCTCGCCCTGGCCATTTGGGGTTACGCCGGATACGAGCAAGTCTCGAGCGTGGCCGAGGATGTTGAGAACCCGCAGCGCACGTATCCGAGAGCGCTCGCTCTGGTCATTCCGCTTTCCATCGCGACGTACTTTCTGCCGGTGCTCGCCGGGCTGGCCGCGCTCGGCAACTGGCAACAATGGAACGATGGGTACTTCTCCACCGCCGCGCTACTGATCGGCGGCCCCTGGCTCGGCCATCTGATGGCGATCGCCGCCATGGCCGGCGCCATCGCGCTGCTCAACGCCACCATGCTCACCGCCACCCCCATGCCCTTCGCCCTCGCCGAAGACGGATACCTGCCGCCTTTCCTCACCCGTCGGCATCCGCGCTATGGCACGCCCTGGATCGCAATCCTGATCTCTGCCGCCATCTACGCATCGCTGGCGCTGCACTCGATCGGCGAATTGATCAGCATCTATGGCTGGCTGCGGGGCGCCACCACCGCGCTCACCGTCCTCTCCGCCTGGGGACTGCGCCGCAAGCAGCCCGACTTGCCGCGAGCTTACCGCATCCCCGGCGGCAACCTCGGACTGGTCTATGTGATCGCCCTGCCAATGGCGATGACCTGCGTCGCCTTGGGTAACAGCCCTAAGATCGCGATGCGCTGGGGCCCCTGCGCCCTTGCGGCCGGCCCAGTTGTTTATTTTGTGGTGAAATGGTTTGCCAGGCGGGCCGCTGAAAGGGCCACCTGAAGACGCCGCTTTCCATTGGTTCATCGTTCAGAGGACGCAGCCGCGAAGCGGCGCAAGAATGCAGCCCACGGCGCAAGCCGTGGGACAGCTAGCGATAGAAACAGCAAGCCCCAGAGGGGCGGAAAAAAATCGCGCGAGGGCCGTGTGCGCTCCACCATCCAGCACCTAAGTCAAAGAATCCGCGACCGCTCCCTCTCGCCGGTCGAACTGACCGAGGACTGCCTCGTCCGCATCGAGAAGCTCAACCCGGAACTCAACGCCTTCATTACTGTCCTGGCGGAATCCGCTCTCGATCAAGCCCACCGCGCCGAGCAGGAGGTCCAGCGTGGTAACTACCGCGGCCTGCTGCACGGCATCCCCATCGGACTCAAAGATATTCTCGATACCGCCGGCATCCGCACCACCGCCGCCAGCGGACTTTTCAAAGATCGCGTTCCCACCGAAGACGCCGAAGTCGTGCGCCGCCTGCGCGCTGCCGGAGCGATCATCTTAGGCAAACAGAACCTGCACGAATTCGCCTACGGCGGCAGCTCGATGATCAGCTTCTTCGGCGAGGTACACAATCCGTGGGACACGTCGCGGATCACCGGAGGCTCCTCGGGCGGCTCCGCCGCCTGCGTCGCCGCCGGACTGGGCTTCGGTGCGATTGGCACCGACACGGCTGGTTCCGTCCGCCTGCCTGCGGCTTACTGTGGCGTCGTCGGACTGAAGCCGACCTACGGCCGGGTGAGCGCGCGGGGCGTGCTACCGCTCTCATGGTCGTACGATCACGTAGGCGCGATCGCAAACTCAGTCGGCGACGCGGCGCTCATGCTACAGGTACTCGCGGGTTACGACGCGGGAGACCCGGCCAGCGTGGACGCGCCCGTGCCGGATTTCACGGCCGCCATCGCCCAGCTTCCGCCCAAGTTGCGCATCGGTGTGCGGCGGGCCTTTTTCTTCGACAATCTCCATCCTGAAGTCGCGACCGCCATCGAAAAGGCGATTCAGGTTTTTCGCGAACTCGTCTTCGGCAAATTTCGCGCCGAGATTCGCGACGATGTGAAGCTCGAAGTCCCGACCGACCGAACGCTTGCCGCCGCCGAAGCCTACGCCTTTCACGAGCCGTTCGTGACTCGCACGCCGGAGCTTTACCAGCCGGCAACGCTGGCCCGCATCAAGTCCGGCGAGAGCATCTCCGCGGCCGCGGCCCTGCGCGCCAGCCGCGACCTCCAGGCCAGCCGTCACGCCATCCGCCGCGTTTTCGAGGAAGTGGATATCTTGCTTACGGCGACGGTGCCCATCCCGCCGCCGAGCATCGCCGCACTACGTGAGCACCCCGACCAATTGCGTCCAGCCGAACTGCTCATGCTGCGCAACACGCGGCCGTTCAACGTCTGGGGGGTTCCAACGATTTCCGTTCCTTGCGGATTCACGAAAGATGGCCTGCCCATCGGCTTGCAGTTGGCCGCCGCACCCTGGCGGGAGGAACTCTTGCTGCAGGTAGCGCATGCCTATGAGCAGGCGACTGAGTGGCACAAGAAAATGCCATCCCTGATCAACTCTTGAGAAATGTCATCCTGAGCGAAGCAATTCCGCTCGCGAGCGGAATTGCGAAGTCGACAGCGCACCTGATGCAAGCTGCGAATATAGGGCAGAATTCAGAACCTGATGACGGCGATTTTCAATCGCCTGCCCACCCTTAAAGTCAACTTCATCGGCTGCACCGGGGGATATTCAAACGTAATGTGCGGCTGCGTTTCGACACGATCTCCCATCCGTACCGAACCCTCCTTCAACTTTCGCGCTGCATCAGTAGTGGACGTCGCTAGCCCACACGCCACGAGGAGACGATCCATTCTGATCCATATATGCTGCTCCTGACCTAGCGAACCCACGCCGGGCAGGCCCAGTTCCTGGTTCGGCTGCCACTTAACATCGTTGAACGGCACTGAGACTTCCTCGGGGCTCTCTGGCACTCCACCTTTCTGAAACTGCTGCGCCCAATCCTCCGCTGCCTTTTCAGCGACCTCTCGCGAATGAAAATCACTGACGATCAACCTTGCCAGTGACTTCTTGATCTCCATCGGGTGACGCTCGCCTGTCTTGATACCTTGTTTGAGGGCGTCAATCTGAATTGCTAGCACATCCGTCAGCAGCTCGTAATACCGCCACATCATGTCGTCGGAAATCGACATGATCTTGCCGTACATTTCCAGCGGCGGCTCGTGAATGCCGATCGCGTTGCCCAGCGACTTCGACATTTTGTTCACGCCGTCGAGTCCTTCGAGAATCGGCGTGGTCAGCACCACCTGCGACTCCTGCCCGTAGGCCCGCTGCAACTCGCGTCCAACCAGCAGATTGAATCTCTGGTCGGTCCCGCCCAACTCCACATCCGCTTCGAGCGCGACCGAGTCATAACCTTGCGCCAGCGGATACAACAGTTCGTGCATGGCAATCGGCTTTTCTTCCTGGAAGCGCTTGTGGAAGTCCTCGCGTTCGAGCATCTGCGAAACCGTGTACTTGGCCGTCAGCCGGATGAAATCCTCGGCAGAAAACTTCGAGAACCAGCGGCTGTTGAAGTCAATCACGGTTTTGTCCGCGCTCAGAATCTTGAAGACCTGCGTCTTATAGGTTTCGGCGTTCTGCTCGATCTGTTCGCGTGACAGGGGCGGCCGCGTCGCCGAGCGCCCTGTGGGATCGCCAATCATCCCGGTGAAGTCCCCGATCAGAAAAATGACGGTGTGCCCGAGATCCTGAAAATGTTTGAGCTTGCGCAGCAGGACGGTGTGCCCCAGGTGCAGATCGGGTGCGGTCGGGTCGAATCCCGCCTTCACGCGCAGCGGATTGCCTGAGGCGAGCGAGCGCTCGAGTTTGGCGCGCAGTTCGGATTCCTTGACGATCTCCGCCGCGCCCTTCTTGATGTACGCCAGCTGTTCGTCAACCGGTGGAAAGTGAGCCATGTCGTAGTGATTATAGCGATTGATGGAGCAGCCGCGACCTACGGGCCACGCGCAACCAGTACAGTTGTTGTGCGTGGTCCAGGACAGCTCGAAGCTCGCGGCTCGAAGCTCGTAGCTAACGCTGCCGATAGAGGCTCAGCGCCGCGTCGCCTTGTTCCAGCTTCCGATATCGCTGCAACTGCCCAAACGCTTCCCCCGGATCGAACCGCTTCTCGTGTTCCGCGATCACCACGCTAGTCGTTTGCAGCAACTTCGATTCCGCCATCGTCCCCAACGTCCGCGCATACTCTTCCCGCAGCCGGTAGGGCGGATCGAGGAACACGAAATCTGCCACCGCGCCCGCCGCTTCCCATTTTCGCAAGGCCTTCCCCACCTCGCCCTTCACGATCCTGAACCTGCCCTCAATGCCCAGCGCCCGCAGATTCTGGGCAATCAACTCTGCTGCCGCCTTCGACGACTCGACAAAATACACCATTTTCGCCCCGCGGCTCAGCGCCTCAATCCCCACGGCGCCGGTGCCCGCGTATAAATCCAGCCACACCGAACCGACCAGCGCCTCCGGATCCCCCTTGCACAGCACGTTGAACAGCGTCTCCCGCAGGCGGTCCGCCGTGGGACGAATATCCATGCCGCGCAGCGAGCGCAAGGGACGGCTCCGATACTGTCCCGCAATGACTCTCATCGTTGTACCTAGACTGGTCGTTGGTCGCTTGTCGCTAGTCGTTCGCAAACCCGACCAACGACCAACGACAAACGACCAACGACAACAACGGGATCTGAGGGTTGCCGCTCCGCCGGCCCTAGCCCCTTCGATTCGCGTTTTCGCCACTCCCCGCCTGCGGCCGGTGTCTAAGCAGATAGAATACTCGTAGGCATGTCGATGCGCAGCTGGTCCATCCCGGCGGGACGGCTCTTCGGAATCGAGATCCGCATCCACCTGACGTTCCTGTTTCTGCTGGTCTTCATCTGGACCACAGAATCGGCCACGCAGGATATGGCGGCGGCGTGGCGCGGACTGGGCCTGGCCGGCATCATCTTTGGCAGTGTGATCCTGCACGAACTCGGGCATGCGCTGGTCGCCCGCCGCGGCGGCATTCCCGCCAAGGCCATTATTCTCTTGCCCATCGGCGGAGTCACCCTCCTCGACGAATCGCAGGCCATCCCCGACCCGGCCAAGACGTGGAAGCGAGATATCCGCGTCGCCATTGCCGGGCCGCTGGTCAACCTGTTCCTCGCGGGCGTATCCGCCCTGGTTGTGCTCGCCGTGGCGCCGCACTTTCCGCTCTGGACGAAGCCGCTGGTGCATGCCAGCAATCTCGTGCGCAGCCTGGTCTGGGGAAACGTCTATCTCGGCCTGTTCAACCTGCTCCCCGCCTATCCCATGGACGGTGGCCGCGTGCTCCGCGCCCTCTACTCCCGCCAGATGGACCCGGTTCGCGCCACCCAGCGCGCCGTCCGCATCGGCCACGTGTTCGCCATCCTCTTCATGATGGTGGGGATGCTCATGAGCAACTGGTGGCTGGTAATGATTGGCTTCTTCCTCTTCGTGGGGGCTCAACTGGAAGAGCGCTCCGCGGTGTTTCAATCCGTGTTGCAAAGCGTGCGCCTGGAAGAAGTCATGCTCACCGACTTCGCCACGCTCTCGCCCGCCGACACCCTCGAAGACGCGCTCGATAAGGCCGTGCATACGCTGCAGGACGATTTTCCCGTCGTCCGCGGCACCGACATGGTGGGCGTGATCTCGAAACAGAAGATCCTCGACGCCCTGCGCGTGAGCGGCAACGGCTACGTGCAGGCCGCCATGAACCGCATCTTCGACGTCTCCTCAAAACAGGAGTCGCTGGCCTCGGCCTTCCGCAAACTTTCCGCCCACAACCTCAGCATCATTCCCGTGGTCGATGAGCAGCGTCTGGTCGGAATCGTGACCCTGCAGAACCTCATGCACTCGATGGCCCTGCTGGCCGAGAGCCGCAAATTGCGCAGAGAAGGGCTGGAGGCGTAGATCGGAGCTCGGGCTCGCAGCACTCGGCTCATCTCTTGATTGTCATCCTGAGCGACCGGGGTCCCCAGCAAGCCGCTTTTGCTTGCTGGGGTGGGGGAGCGAAGGACCTGCTTTTCGATCTCACTGTGCTGCTGCAGGTACTTACGTCTTCTTTCTTTCTCGCTCATACACTCCCTGCGCCGCCTTCACGGCGCAGCCGAAATCCACAGGCTTCCCCGTGACTTCCGCGATGACATGCTCGAGCGCCGCCAGCACTCCCACGGTGTCGAGATAATCGTAGTAGCCGAGATGCGCGATGCGGAACAGTTTCCCTTTCATCTCGGCCTGGCCGTTGGCGACAACCGCGCCGAACCGGTCGCGGAAAAGCTTGCAGATGGTCGTGGAATCGGTTCCGGCAGGCGCGGCCACGGCCGTCAGGGCGGCGGCCGGCGTGTTCGCCGCAAACAGTTTCAACCCGAGCGCTGTCACGCCGGCGCGGGTCATCGCCGCGCACAACTCCGCGTTCGCGATCAACTCCTCGCGGCCTGCCGCCAGGTTGCCGCCGCCCAGTTGGCGCACGTAGTCCAGCGCGGCGGCAAGCCCGGCAAACAACGAAGTCGCCGGCGTGTGGGGCGTCTCGGCCTTCTCCGCGGCCTTTCTTTCCTTCCGCAGGTCAAAGTAATACCGCGGAGACTTCGCCGTCTCCATTCGCTTCCACGCCCGCTCGCTGACCGCACCGTAGGCCAGGCCAGGCGGAATCATGAGCGCCTTCTGCGATCCGCCGAGGATGATGTCGATTCCCCAGCCATCAACGTCGAAGCGCGTGGTGCCGAGGCCGGTGATGGCATCGACGACGAGCAACGTGTCGGGCAGCGCGCGCACGAGCCGCGCGATGGCCTCGACGTCATGCCGCGCGCCGGTGGAACTTTCGGTCGCCTGCACATACACGCAGCGAATCTCGGGCGCCAGCCTGGCCTGCACTTCGCGCAGGGAGAACGTTTCGCCATACGGAGCGGTTACGGTTTCGACGGCGCAGCCGAACGCCTTCGCCAGCGAGACCCAGCGCTCGCCGAACTTGCCGGCGGTCAGCACCAGCACCCGGTCGCCGGGCGAGGTCAGGTTCGAGACCGAGGCCTCCATGAAACCGGTTCCCGACGAGGTCAGCACCAGCACGTCATTCTGCGTGCCGATGAACTCTTTCACGTCGGCAAGCACGCGGGTGAAGAGCGCTCGGAAGTCGGCGGTGCGGTGATGCGCCGTGTAAGCCGCCATGGCCGTCTGCGCTTGCGGCAGCAGCGGCGTCGGTCCGGGGGTGAAGAGCCTGTTTTTTCGCAGCATGGAAGTTGAGGTCGGGCTGACAAACAGAATATTCGAAAGCGCCCGGATTCGGAAATGACAGGATTGCAGAGGTCAGAGGTCAGATTGCAGAGGTAAAGTCGCCTGCCCGCAAACTTCTCCAACTTCCTTCGTGATCCTTCGTGTCCTTGGTGGTTTCCCCGTATTTTCTCTGCGTCCTCCGCGTACTCTGCGGTTCAAGCTTTTGCCGTTCTATAATTCGCCATGCCCTTAATCGACCAGATACAGAAGGACATTATTGCCGCCATGAAGGCGCGCGAAGAGCAGCGCCTCTCCGCCCTGCGCATGGTCAAGACCGCGCTCAAGAACAAAGAGATCGAGAAGATGGCACCGCTCGACGACCGCGAATCGCAACAGGTGCTCTCCACGCTGATCAAGCAGCGCAAGGACTCAATCGAGCAGTTCACCAAGGGCGGACGCCAGGAGATGGCCGACAAGGAAGCCGCCGAAATCAGGCTGATCGAAACCTACCTGCCCAAGGCCGCCGGCGAAGAAGAAATCGTAGCCGGCGTGAAGGCCGCAATCGCCGAGATGACTCCCGCGCCCACCATGAAGGACATGGGCACAGTGATGAAGGCTGCCATGGCCCGCTTCGCCGCCGCCGGCATGCGCGTGGATGGGAAGGTGGTCAGCGAGGCGGTGAAGAAGGAGCTGGCGGGGAAGTAGAATTCAAAAAGTGCGCGAATGGTCCGAACAATTCGCGGATCGCGAGGACCGGTGGACATGAAGCCCTTGACAGCAACCATCATGATTGCAGGCATTTTGGCCACCGTTATGGCGTTTGCGCAGGCTGAGCGATCCGAAATCGAAGCTCGGATCAAGAACTGGCAGCGGGTCGTGGCTAGGAACCCTCAAGACTACGAAACGATTACCGCGATTGGAGCAGCATATGGAAAGCTAGGTAACCACGAAACGGCTGTCATCTACTTCAAGAAGGCGCTTGAGGCGAACCCATCCTACGCAGGTGCATATGCAGGCTTGGGTTCCGCTTATGGTTTCTTGCGCCGGCCTGCTGAAGCTCTTGCAGCGTTGGAAAAAGCTGTTCTGCTCGACCCAAAGGACCCGGCCATCCAGGGCAAACTCGGCACGACGCTAGGGAAAGCAGGGCAGTACCAGGAGGCAATCGTCCACCTGAAGGAAGCCGTGAGACTCGCCCCTGATATGGCGGACGCTCACTTCGCGCTCGGGCTGACCTATATATCAATCGGCGATCGAAAGAGCGCGATCAACGAAGAGACCATTTTGTCGCAGCTCAATTCGAAACAAGCGGCACAACTACGGCGCCTAATCGACTTGAGTCGCTAACGCCAGAACATGAAACAATCGAAAGCTAAGGTTGCTGTTGCCGCCTCCGGGGACTTCTGGCTTTCCCCAAGATACAGGGCTTCCGCATGGAACGCTCTGCACCTGGATATCGAGAGCGAAGTCGATTGGCCAATGGCCATCGACATTGTAGAAGACAGAATAATGGGGCGCTTCGTTCGATGGATTGACCAAATCGAGGACGTCAGATTCTCAGGATTTGCGGTGATGGCGCTCGATTGTCTGTTGATAGAAACTCTAGTTGGGTTCATCACTGGTCGCCCAAGTAAAGGGCCAGACGCCCTATTGGAGGGGCAGCTTACTGACTGTGAGTTTCATTTTACGAAAGACGAAGCAGAATGGTTCAGAAAGAACGTCCGCAACGGCATAATCCACGACACGGAGACTAGGGGTCGGTGCGTCATTCAGAGAGGCGCGCCCAGCGGTGGGATTCTCACAACGAAATGCGACAGCATCTCTCTTAATCGAAATGCTTTTCACGGAGCGCTCATACGAGAATTAGGCGCATGGCTAGCGAAGCTACGGGCAGGTGACAAGGTACTGCGCAGCAACATGAAGCTAAGAATGAACCAAATCATCCGTAGGCATGGCGAAACAGTGGAATAGAAACGACCGATTGCCAAGCGTGTGCGCTCGCCTCTTGCGTCAGCGGTCGAGCTACTTGCTCTTCTGCCACTCCCGGTAGGCTTCACTCTTGCCGATGCCGCGCTCTTTGGCGACTTTCTTCAGCGCGGATTTTTCATCCACCTTTTCTTCGGACATGATCTGCTTGACGCGCTGGGCGATACTTAGCTCGCAGCTCGCAGCTCGCAGCTCGGAGCTCTCCTGCTTCGCAATCAGCAGCGTGATTTCGCCTTTGACGTCTCCTCGGGCTTTGAGTTGTTCGAGAATTTCTCCCGCCCGCCCGCGCAGGAATTCTTCGTGGATCTTGGTCACCTCGCGGGCGACCACCACGTGCCGGGCCGCGCCCAGCACCTCGACGACATCGGCGAGCGCGTCGAGCACCCGGTGCGGCGCCTCGTAGAAGACCTGCGTCCGCGGAGACTCGCGCACGCTCTCGAGCAGCTTGCGCCGCTGGCCGGACTTGGCGGGAAGGAAGCCGCTGAAGCAGAAAGAATCGGTGGGCAGGCCGCTGGCGACCAGCGCCGCCAGGAATGCCGACGCCCCGGGAATCGGCACCACCGGAACATGATGCCGGATGGCCAGCGCGATCAGGCGGAATCCCGGATCGGAGATGCCCGGCATGCCCGCATCGGTGACCAGCGCAATCTTCGCGCCGCTTTCGAGGTCCACCACCAGTTCGGCGGCCTTGGTCATCTCGTTGTGCTCGTGATAGCTGACGGTGCGGGTCTGGATGCCATAGTGGCTGAGCAGCTTTTGGGTCTGGCGCGTGTCCTCACAGGCAATCAGGTCAACTTCTTTGAGGACGCGGAGGGCGCGCAGGGTGATGTCCTCGAGGTTGCCGATGGGCGTGGCGACGAGGTACAGCGCCGACCCCGACCCGAGGCTGCCGCGGTTGTTCGCGGTTTCGGATTGAGCTACCGCCTGCATATTCAGAGTCTAACAACAAAAGCTTTTCACCACAGAGGCACAGAGGAAGTCATTGAAAAAGCTTCTCACCACGGAGACACGGAGGAAAACAAAGGACTTACTCTGTGACTCCGTGTCTCCGTGGTGGAATTTTGGCGCGAAGAATTGCAGGCACTGGCGCAAGGGAATCTTTCCTTTGTACCATCCCCGTCAACTTTCAGATTCGCTTTTTCTTCCCCTCGTGCTAAACTGACCGAAATGGATGTGACGGCCCGCACTTTGCTCTCCAGCCGGCGGGTGTAGGCTCAGAAAATTGATTCAATTGAATCATTGAGAGATTGAGTCATTGAAAACCAATGCATCAATGACTCAATGACTCAATCATTCAATGCATTGTCTCAGGAGCAGCCATCATGGCCGACGAGCGCAGCAAGGCAATTGATCTCGCACTGTCTCAAATCGAAAAGCAGTTTGGCAAAGGTTCGATCATGCGGCTGGGGTCGAAGGAAGCCATCGTTCCGATTGCCGTGATCCCGACCGGCTCGATCTCATTCGACGCCGCCCTCGGCGTGGGCGGATTCCCGCGCGGCCGTGTGGTTGAAGTCTTCGGCCCGGAATCTTCGGGCAAGACGACCATTGCGCTCCAGGTCATCGCCGAAGCCCAGAAGACCGGAGGAATGGCCGCCTTCGTCGATGCCGAGCATGCGCTCGACCCCGGCTATGCCAAGAAGTTGGGCGTGGACGTGGACAACCTCCTCGTGTCGCAACCCGACTACGGCGAGCAGGCGCTGGAGATCACCGAGGCTCTCGTGCGCTCAAACGCGATTGACGTGCTGGTGGTGGACTCGGTGGCCGCGCTCGTCCCCAAGGCCGAACTCGACGGCGAAATGGGCGACAGCCACATGGGATTGCAGGCCCGCTTAATGTCGCAGGCGCTGCGCAAGCTGACCGGGACAGTCTCCAAGTCGCGCACCTGCCTGATCTTCATCAATCAGATCCGCGAAAAGATTGGCGTGATGTTCGGCAACCCGGAAACCACGACCGGTGGCCGCGCGCTGAAGTTCTATTCGTCGGTGCGTATTGATATCCGCCGCATCGCCGCCATTAAAGATGGAGATGTGGTCGTCGGCTCCCGCACGAAAGTGAAGGTCGTGAAGAACAAGGTCGCGGCGCCCTTTCGCGAGGCGGAATTCGACATTCTCTACGGCGAAGGCATCTCGCGCGAGGGTGACCTGCTCGACCTGGCCGCGAACCAGAATATTGTCGAGAAGTCCGGTTCCTGGTTCAGCTACAAGGGCGAGCGCATCGGGCAGGGACGCGAGAATGCCCGCGCCTTCCTGAAGGAGAATAAAGACACGATGGTCAAGCTGGAAGCCGAAGTCCGCAAAGCTCTAGGAATGGTTCCGGCGCCGGCGCAGCCGGCGGCCGCAGCGCAGGCTACGGGCACGCAAGGACGGGTCACGACCATGCCGAGTGCGCCGCCGGAAGCGGCGAAGGCGCCGGCGGCGAGACGGTAGCAAAGTCGACCATCCTCTGACGGCAAAACCTCTTTGATATTGAGGGCCTTTCCTTCGTGCGCCTTCGTGCCCTTCGTGGTTAACAACGAAAATCAATAACTACAAAGGCCACGAAGGATCACGCAGGAAATCTACGTCCTGATTGCCATCCCCTCTTCCCGCCGCATACAATCTAGCTTTCCCAAACCGAGGGCCCTTGAAGCGCATCAAAGCCATCTATCCCGGATCGTTCGACCCCCCCACCAACGGCCATCTTGACCTGATTGAGCGCGGCAGCAAGATTTTCGACGAGCTGATTGTCGCTATTCTGCGCAATCCCGAGAAGGCCCCGTTGTTCAGTGTCTCGGACCGCCGACAGATGCTGGAGTCCATGACCGCTGAATTGAGCAACGTCACGGTCGATACTTTCGACGGCCTGATGATTGATTACGCCGTGCGCGCCGAGGCCACGGTCGTGCTGCGGGGCATCCGCGCGATCAGCGATTACGAGTACGAGCTCCAGATGGCCATGATGAACCGCAAACTCCAACCCGGTCTGGAAACGATCTTCATGATGCCCCACGAAAAGTACTCCTATCTGAGTTCGCGGCTGGTGCGCGAGATTGCCCAACTCGGCGGCAACATTGATTCCCTCGTCCCCGAACTCGTTGCCCAGAAAGTTCGTGAGAAAATGGATCCGGCCCACAAGTTCGAAGAACCCGAGCGGCCCCTGCGGAGGTCGAGGAAGAAGAAATCATGAGCACCGCAACGCCCCCCGTCACTCACCCCGTCCGCCTGACGGAACGCATCAATCGCATCGAGCCCTCCGCCACCATGGCGGTGGTGGCCGAAGCCGACAAACTGCGCCAGCAGGGTATTGATGTCGTGGATTTCGGCGCCGGCGAGCCCCACTTCTCCACGCCGCAGCACATCAAGGATGCGGCCATCGCCGCGATCAATGCCAATTTCTCGAAGTACACCCCCGTCGGCGGCACCGCCGAGCTGAAGGACGCCATCGTGCACCGTCATGCCGTGGACTTCGACTCCGATTACCGCCGCGAGGAAACCGCCGCCTCGGTGGGCGGCAAGCACGCGCTGTTCAACGTCATTTCCGTGCTCGTGGACCATGGCGACGAAGTCATTCTTCCCGTCCCCTACTGGGTCTCGTTCAAGGACATGGTGCGCTACGCCGGCGGCAAGTGCGTGCTCCTCCAGAGCGACGAATCGCAAGGGTTCCGCGTCACCGCCGACATGGTGGCGCGCCTGGTGACGCCGAAGACCAAGCTCATCATCCTGAATTCACCGTCGAATCCTTCCGGCGCCGTGATGAGCGCGGCAGACATGACCGAAGTCATCCGGCTGGCCCACCAGCGCGGCATCTGGGTCATTTCCGATGAGTGCTACGTTTATCTGAACTATTCTGGCAAGCGCTTCTCGGTTGGCTCGCTGCGCGACTTCCGTGACCGCTTTATGGTGGTCGGTTCTCTTTCCAAGACCTATGCCATGACCGGCTGGCGTCTGGGTTTTACGGTCGGCCCGGCACCCATCATCAATGCCGTTCAGAAGCTGCAGAGCCAGTCCACTTCGAATCCAACTTCGATCGTGCAGAAGGCCGCGGTCGCCGCGCTGAAAGGTCCACAGCAGTGCGTCGAGGACATGCGCACGGAGTACATACGCCTGCGCGATCACGTGGTGAAGGGACTGCGCTCCATTCCCGGCGTGAAATGCACCCTGCCGGAAGGCGCGTTCTACGCCTACCCCAATGTCTCGGCATTTTTCGGGCGCAGCGGGATAAACTCGGCCTCCGAGATCTCCGGCAAACTCTTGCGCGAGGTGCACGTCGCCACGGTCCCCGGAGAAGGCTTCGGAACGAAGGAGCACATCCGAGTCTCCTACGCCACCTCGATGGCCGAACTCGACCGCGGCCTGGAGCGCATGCGGAAGTTCTTCGGCGACCTGTCGCGATGAAGTGTTTACTCACCCATCGCTTGCCCAAACCAGAGCAATAGAAGAAATGTGGATAGGATTGGGGCTTTCCACCGAAGGGGATGCTTGCTGCCTATACCGCCGAGACCGGATATCAAGCCGACCAACGCCAACAAGAATCCACAGGCCATGATGCGCACAAGAGTCGGATCCATAAACGGGAACCCATGAATGAATTGGGCGTAAACTCCCATCCCAATTTCTAGTGATGCCGACAGCGAGGCAAACGCAAACCCCACAACGGAGCACAACATCCCGAAGTGCAAATCCGCTGGCCGGGTGCGTCTCCAGGTAAACCATCCCCATGCGATCCAGACGGTTAGTCCACCCAGAATAACGACCACGAAAATTCGGTCTAACGTAGGTCCCATGCTGACTATTCTAGAAAGTTGCCGTCGCCCACGCGCATGACAAAAGTAATCACCCGATGTTCGTGCAGTTGCTTAGCCCCACAGCTTGATGGCGCTGTGTATCATTTAGGCTTCTAATTGAGACATGCAAGCGTGACCCAACTCTACCCACTGCTGATGTCGCCGGCCTTCGACCCGCGCCCCTGGGGCACGCTCGATCTTTCTCCGATCTATCCGAACCACAAGTTCAACGAAAAGATCGGCGAGGCGTGGCTCACGGGCGACAAGTGCGAAGTGTCGAACGGCCCGTTTGCCGGGCGCACTCTCTCCGACCTGAGCCAGGAATTTGGCCCCTCGCTCGTCGGCGCCGCCGCGCCCGACCCGCAGCGCTTCCCGCTGCTTCTGAAATTCCTGTTTCCCGCCGAGAAACTCTCCGTCCAGGTGCACCCCGACGACAAGACCGCGCGGCACTTCGGCGAGCCCTGGGGCAAGACCGAATGCTGGTACGTGGCCCACGCCAAGCCCGGATCGCAGGTTGCGCTCGGTCTGAAGCCCGGCGTCACTCGCGCCCAGTTCGAGCAAGCCATCCACGAAAAACGTGCGGAAAAGCTGCTCAACTGGATCAACATCTACCAGGGCGAAATGAT
>JBAVUO010000080.1:0-9833 GCA_049696815.1 Terriglobales bacterium
ACGACTGCGTGGCCCGGAGACCACCAAACCCGTTCGCACTGAACTGGCGCGACAGCTCTTCCAGAGAAGTGTTCGTCTTGAAGTCACTGTAGGTGAACAATGCACGATTCGGCTCTTGAATCCCGCCGGTACCGCCATCTGATCCGGCAGTGAGGCTCTCGCCCGCGCCGGATCCCAATCCTGTGCTATTCAGGAAGCTTTCGCTCAGGCGGAGAGTTGTAAAGCGCGTCACGCCATAGGACAAATCCAGGGCGACCGTTTGTGTAGCCTGATTTCGCTCCTCGAGAGTGCGGTTCACCATAAAACCGGCGAGAACACCTAGACTGTAGGACAGCCGTGGAGCGGCATGATCAAAAGCGATGCGCGGCTCGATAATGTAACTCAAGTCGCTCACCCTGCCGCTCGATGACAATTCGGCATTGTCGGTGTAGATCTGAGTGATCGCTATGCCAGTCGTCATGTAATTTGGAACATTAAGCTCGGACAAAGGCTGGTGCTGGGATCTTTGTCCAGCCAGCGTCGCCGGGGCCGGCCCTGGTTGCTCTTCAGGAGCCTGCTCTGGCTCGGTCTGCTGTGCGGGGGCGGCAACTTGTAACGCCATCATCAGGACGATGAGCAGTGAACATTTCATATTGGGCCTCATGCGACGAAAATGGTGTTGCGCGCTGAACGATTCTGGCTTTCAGTTGGAGAAAAAGGATGCATTGAGCAGTCGTCGGACTGTTTGAGCAGGTTGGTTTCGAGAACCGTTCTACTGGCGCTAGGAAGCGCGCGCTTGTCCCAGGACCGAGTACTGAGGAAGGGGCCTGTCAAAAGCGGCCATCACGAAAGCATCCACCTCATCTTTGTTCTTGACCACTCCGGCAGCTTCAAGGAAGCGCTGATTGTGATACCGCAAGTCCTTGTAGTCTGTGATGACCCGTTTGTCGAAGGCGGCCTTCAGTTCCTCCACGCCGTCCCGTAGCAAATAGTTAGCTGAGAAATCGAGACGGTTGCGGATCTTGTCAAAGTTAACCCGGTAGTTTCGACGATCGGTGTTGGCAATGTGTTCCACGGATGTGCCAGGGAAAACCTGTTCGATGATCTCGGCCACTTGCTGGAGCGTGTGGTTCAGGCGGGAGTCTCCGACGTTGAAGATCTCCCCGCTTACGAGTCGGACCGGGGCCTCCATGGCACGCACAATCGCTTCGACGACGTCCCGGACATGGATAAACGGCCGCCATTGCTGGCCGTTGAAGATAGTGATTCTGCCTTCCTGGTGGGCCCTCGCGGTCAACAGGTTGACGACCAGATCAAAGCGGGGCCTGTAGCCAAGGCCAAATATGGTCGCAAAGCGAAGGATCGTAGGATGAAAGTCCTCGCTCTCGGCAGTCAGCAGGGCCTGCTCGGAGTCCACTTTGGTTTGGGCATAGAGGGAAATCGGCTGCGTGCTGGAGCGCTCGTCCATTTCGTGATCGGTGGCCCCGTAAACGCTGCAACTCGAGGCAAACACGAGGCGCCCTACGCCGTGCCCCTTGGCGACCTCAATCAACATGCGGGTCGCACCGTAATTGATCTCGCGTGCCGGGCCCCGGTCTTGCTCGCAGGCCGGGTCCCCCACGATGGCCGCCAAGTCCACGATGGCGTCCACCCCTTTTACTGCCTTCACCATATCTTGGATATTCCGGCAGTCGCCGATCATGAGCTGGAAATCGGGATGGTCCTTCACCGCCAGCAGGGGCTCCCTCCCGTATAACAGCGCATCCAAAACACGGACTTTGTAACCCAGTTGAAGGAGACGCTCGACCAGAAGAGACCCTATGTATCCCGCTCCGCCGACAACCAGCACGCGGCCCCTCTCGCGCAGGGTTGCAGGGGATTCTTTGGCCCTGACGTCGAAACGAGCGGCGGCGTAGTTTTTCAGAAACCGGGAAAAACATAGGCCGAAGCTGGCCAGCACGACAAACGGCAAAGCCACGCTCCGTCCTACGATCGAGTCCCGGACAAGAGAATTCGCTCCCAGGAAAAGCAAAGCCGCCAATCCTACACCCTGTAAGATCACCCAGTTTTTGCGTTTGCCAGAATAGCTTCGTGTATGAGTGTAGAACCCATGCAGCGCGAAGACGACGGGAAATATGGGCGACATGAGCCAGAAAAATCGCGCATAGTACCACTCGAAATTGACGACCAGTTGGTGGGCCTCACCCGCTGACCCGGTCGCTGCCTGGTAAATCACAGACACGGCGAGGGCGCCGATCATGCTGAAATGGATCACCAGAAGATCAGCGATGACCCGCGGTACAGCCTCTTGCCAGCAAAGACTCCGACGCATATTGATTCTCCCGATTGGAATGGCAGCGTGGTAACTTTCGTGCTTGCGCCGCGTGACGCACGCGCTCTTAAGGGGGAGGGCGCGGGGAAGGGCTAAGTTACAGCAAAGGTTCTCGGTTGCCGGTCTGTTTGAGGCCTCGTGCCATCAATAACACAGTCTGCCAGACGACCTGGAGGTCCGACGCGAACGTACGTTTGTTGAGATACTCTAGATCCAGGCGAAGTTTCTGGTCGAGGACGTGATCGATGTAGAACTGCTGCGCATCCTGGCCATCTGGAATTGCTTCTGCTTCGAGAACCGTGTAATGCAGTTGGGTAGGTCCGGTGATGCCGGGCTTCACCCTGAAGATTTGTCTTTGGTCAGTCGTGTAGCGATCCGTAATGCCGGGATCTTCCGGACGAGGTCCTACCAACGTAAGGTCTCCCAACAGAAGATTGATGAACTGGGGCAATTCGTCCAGCTTGGTCTTGCGAAGCAACCAGCCCACTCGCGTGACGCGAGGGTCTCGCCGAGTGGTGATCGCGCTGCCCAGTCGCTCCGCATTCATGACCATCGTACGAAATTTCCACATGCGAAAACGCCGGCCGCCCTTGCCCATCCTCCAGCCACCGTAGAAGGGGTTGCCCGGCGAATCCAAAACGATCGCGAGGATAATCAAGGCAAACAAGGGGCCAAGCACAGGGAGCACTACTACCGCTACGCAAATATCGATGCAGCGCCGCATTGCGAAGACATCCCTTCCTTCCAATCGCCGCCTTTAGACGAAGACTGGTTTTCTTTTGCGCGCCTCGTACGCGACCTGTTTGACGTTTTCCACTACATACTCGACTTGCGGCTCGGACATCGCGGGGTAGAGCGGCAGCGACACCAACCGCGGATACAGCGCCATCGCCACTGGGCACTGGTTCTCTGGCTTCGCCGCAATCGCTGCGTAAGCGGGATGGAGGGGGATCGGAATGAAATGAACACTGGTGCCGACGCCACGCTTCTTCAACTGTTCGATGAACTCGTCACGAGTGATGTCCAGCTTCTCCAGGTTCAGACGCAGCGTGTAGAGATGCCATGCATGGCGGCAATCGTCCTTGTCTGGCGGAATCTCAAATTCCTCGAGATCGGCAAACGCGCGGTTGTACGCCTGTGCGTAGCGGGTGCGCGCCTGGATGAAACCCTCCAGTTTGTGCAACTGGTGGATGCCGATTGCCGACTGGAAATCCGTTAGGTTGTACTTGAAGCCGGGCCGCAGCACCTCGTAGTACCAGTTGCCACGGTCGCTGTAACGGTTCCACGCGCTCTTGCTGATGCCATGCAAACAGAGGATTCTTAACAAGTCCGCCAGATCAGTGTCGTGCGTGGTTACCATCCCACCTTCGCCGGTAGTCAGATTTTTTGTGGCGTAGAAACTGAAAACACAGGCATTACTGCAATCGCCCGTCTGAGGATTGCCGGCACCAATGGGCAGGCCTTGATAGCGCGCTCCAGCGGCGTGCGCGCTGTCTTCGATGACATAGAGTCCGTGCCGCCTCGCGATGCCCCACAGAGCATCCATTTCGCAGGGCAGGCCCGCTAGGTGGACTGGCATGATTGCCCGAGTGCGGGCCGTGATGCGGGCTTCGACAGAAGCAGGGTCGATGTTCCCGTCCCGTCCCACATCTGCCAGAACCGGGGTTGCGCCCACGTGCAGGATGACATTCACCGTCGCACAGAAGGTGATAGGAGTTGTAATGACCTCCATGCCCGGGCCGATGCCCAACGCTGCCAGGCTCAGGTGCAACCCGGCGGTACAGGAACTCACCGCCTGTGCGAACGGAGCGCCTACGGAGCCACCGAACTCGCGCTCGAACCGCGCGGTGCGTGGACCGGTTGTCAACCAGCCGGACTCGAGGGTACTGATTACTTCCTCAATCTCTTCTCGCCCGATACTTGGACGATGGTAGGGAACCTGCATGGGCGCGTCTTGGGATGAACTCATCGGTTATGCTCCAGGATTATCGCGTGAGTCTGGTGAAGGACGAATCGACGTTGGCTGTCATTGGTACATCAGTCGTGGGGAGTAACCTGATCAGGCCGACGAGAAACCCCAGTCCGTAAGACAAGTGATACGCCAGAAAGGCGGCTGGAAGAAACGGGAGTGTTTCCCATCCATTCCGGCGGGCGGCCACGGCAGAGGCCAACAGATTGGCGAGGGCGTAGGTACCCATCATGGCCAACCAGACAAAGGCAGCTGCGGTCAGCCACCGTTGCGCTCCTGTGGCGGCCGCCACCGCGATGCTGCTGATGAGAAACACATTGGCCAGAACGAACACGACTGGTACCGCATGTCGCCACGAAGCGGGGATTTTGTGCTTCCGAATCACCGCTACTTTCCAGAACCCATACTGAAAATATTGCCGAAACAGCGCCGATAGCTTGGCCCGCGGCGAGTACCAGGACTTGATTTGGGGGTTCTGCCAGATTTTGCCTCCGGCTCTGACCAATCGCAGATTCAACTCATCGTCCTGATTGCGAACGAGACTCTCGTCAAACAAGCCGATTCGCACGAGCGTCGCCTTGCGCCAGCATCCGTACGTTACCGTGTCCACCCATCCTTCATAGTGAATGTCATGGAACCTCGCACCGCCGGTGGAGAAAGGGGAATGGTAAGCAGCGGCCACGGCACGGGCGCACGCCCCGGCCGCCTCCGTGCGCGCCGGTCCGCCGACATTGTCTGCACCCGTGTGTTCCAGTGTTTCGACGCACAGCCGGCAATAATCCGGAGCGTAGTGAGTGTGGGCGTCCATGCGGACGATGATGTCCCCGCGCGCCGCCCGGATTGCGGCATTCAATCCGCTCGATACAATACGGCCAGGGTTGGGGATCACCCGCAGCTGCGGATAGCGTGCGCTGTATTCCTGCAGCGCCTGGCAGGTCCCGTCTTCGCTCATGCCGTCGGCAATGATGGCTTCCCACTCGATTCCATCCAGGTCCTGGCACAGGAGTGAATCCAAGAAATTGCGGATGTGCTTGATCTCATTTCTACAGGCCACCGCAACCGACACGCGTATTGGACGATCTATGGTGGTCACTGGATCATTTCCTCTGGAGCCCATATGTTGGGTTGAACCAAAGATGCTTTCCCCTTGCAGCCGAAGATCAAGCAGCAGTTCGGATGCGGGGAGGACGAAAGGCTCGCGGTCTGGGGGAGGGGCGATCGAGGCGTTTTGGGGGATGAATATTGGGAGAGAAGCGACCTGTGTATCTGGCCGCGAATCTCAAGGCACCACAACCGTGTCGTCCGACTGCAGCTCTACGTTCTGTTCGGGACTGCGTCCTTTGATGACGTCCTTGTAGTTAAACGGGAGGCGATTTTGCTTGCCGCCGACATCGCGCCGCAGGACGTAAACGTCTTTCTGTTTGGCGAAATCTCGGAACCCGCCAGCCATCGCGATTGCATCGATCACTGTCATTGGTTTTGTAAGGGTATAGGAACCCGGATGCATCACCATCCCAAGGACATTGAATTTCTGACTCTTGATTTCCTGCACGATGACGTTAACTTCGGGTTCCGCGACGTAGTCTTTGAGCTTTTTCGCGATTTCCTCTTGCAGTTGCCGCGGTGTTCGGCCGCTGGCTTGGAGCTCACCGATCAGGGGAAGAGAGATTTTTCCGTCGGGACGCACCGGAACCACCCGTGAAATCTCCGCTTCCTTCCATACATTGATGGCGAGCAAGTCACCGTTCCCGATAATGTAGTCACGTCCCGCCGCGGCTTGCGCGTTTGCCCCTTCCGCCTGGGCCGACTTGGTACTTCTGGCGGCGGTAGCCGTGTCCTTGGCAGCCGTGCCGTTTGTGACCTGGGCTGCCAGAGACAGGCCACACGCTAGACCGAGCAGCAACACGAACCAGAATTTGTGAGTCATAGCTTCCACTCCCTCTGCACAACGGCGGACTCAGTCCCTGGATGAAATCCTTGCACGGGTTGGCACGCGGCCCGTTTCGGAGCGGGACACGGGATTAAGTCTGCTGGCGATGCATGCACGGAAACCGAACGCTGAATCAGGTCCACGGAAATCACGACACGTGTCAGGCCCTGCTTCCGAAGCACGATTCCCCGGAAGCCCTGCAGCGGTCCCGCGCAGATCTCGACCCAACGCCCGATTTGCAGATAAGGATGGGGTTCCATCCGCAGGCCATTGACCAGCGCTTCCCGCAGTCTCTCGATCTCTGGTTGCGGCAGTACTGCCGGTCGTCCCTGGAAGGCAACAAAGTAGCAGAGCCCCGGAACCTGGAGCGCTTTCCGCCGTTCCTCAAAAGCAAGATTGACGAAGATGTAGCTGGGAAACAGCGGCAGCTCGACCAGCTTGCGGCAGCCGTTGTTCCACTTGTGCACGCTCTTGTAGAGCGGCAGGAAAAAGTCGATGTTGCGTTGCGCGAGGTGTTCGGCAATCCGCTTCTCGTGGCGAGCCATGGTGTAGGCAGCCAGCCATTGCCGTTGCGAGGCCTGGTCGGCCGGCAGGTTTGCTGGGAACAGCCGTCCGGGGAGTTGCGGTGTTGTTTCGGGCCCCGACATAGCTTCGCCACCTCAGTTAGATTGAAAAAAGCGCGTATGTCTTTGTCAGAGCAATAAGTTACAGCTTGCAAGCGCCGGAAATGGCGCCGTCAAAACAGGCCTGGTTCTCGCTGCGCTCTGACTCGCTACGATGACCACTTTCGCCTGAATCGGACACGTTCAACCGAAATCCATTCGCCACGGTGACAGCCGCAAATCCGGCAAGTTCCGATCGAACCACGCAGATTTCAGTCATGAGTCGTGCTTGCCGCGCAGATCGCCCGGGAGGGGGAAGTTCGATCTCTACCAACGCTTTCGTACCTTGGGGGAGAGGAGAATCACACAGTACGAAAACGCTTTTCGTGGTGATGTCGCGCGTCGTGCCTTCGAGTTGTCCGGCGGAACCGTCTGGGTTCGTCCACCTGCAGTGGACTCCTGCTTTGATCGGGTATCGCTTTTGTCGCCTGCGTTCCACAAGTTGTGGCCAAATCCCGAAGGGTCCGTCGCACCTCCCGCCAAGTTAGGCTTGTCTGCACTGTGATAACAAGACCTAGGAGGTTGCGGGTACTAAGGGTGTGAAATCTACTGGTCCCGTACAACTTCCTGGCACTCTCCTGGTACCCAATAGTTTCACCCTTGTGCTTGCCTAAAGGCTTGCGTCTTGGGAATGCGCATTGAGTCAGAAGTGCTGGGCAGGGTCCTAGCCGAGGCTATTCTTTGGGATTATTCCCAAAATGGGAATTGGTGCAAAAAAATACCCGAAATTGTGAGTCTTCACCTTGCTCTTTGACGGCCGAAGTGTTTAGCATCAGCATAAGTCCTTCCCCATGGAACTTGTCTCAGGTAATCATGCCAGCCTCCGGATATGGTGTGTCTCCCGTCCGTATTCTTGTCGCTGACTCCCGTCAGATGGAGCCGGAATTGCTGGTCAACGCGCTACGACGCCAGCGGGGTTTTTCTGCCGAGTATTGTCTGGCCGAGGCAACTGCGCTCAGGGCCAGGCTTGAGTCTGCTCCCTTCGATGTCGTTCTCCTGAGCGAGAACAACGGGTGCGCTACCGTACTCGAACGCTTTCAAGACATACGCCGCGATCATCGCCACGTCCGGCTCATCCTGATGGTTGAGTCCTGCGACCGCAGGGTGGCCATAGATGCATTTAAAGCGGGCGCTCGCGGAATTTTCCGAGCGGGCGAGCAGTCCTTCAAAATGCTCTGCAAGTGCATTAGCACGGTGCACCGAGGGCAAATCTGGGCATCCGCCGACCAATTGGAGTGTCTGCTTCAGGTCGTGTCCCAAACCTCGAACCTGCGCATACCAGCCCACCAGCTGGCCGGAAGTACTTCCCAGCATCTGACCGATCGCGAGGGTGAGGTGGTGAAGCTGGTAGCCGAGGGACTGAGCAACAAGGAAGTCTCAGCAGAGCTCAAGATCAGTGAACACACAGTCAAGCGGCACCTGGTGCGAATCTTCGAGAAATTGAGTGTAACCAACCGGGTGGAACTGGTTTTGAGCGCTTTGTCGCGGGGAATGGACGACCTGCGTGACGGATCCGCCACCTGATGAATTTTGCAACACCGGCCGTATTGGCCGGATTCCGGTACCTCACTTGCCCTTCCGATATGTGAAAGTCTTTTCGAACGCCCCTACAATACAGACCACAACTGGAGCTTTCACGCTGCCCCAGCGCGATCAATCCCCCGCCGTGGAACGAGCCCACGGCCGTGTTGAGGTCTGGTATTTGTGGCCATCTTCGGGCGTCACTGCAATTGGGCCAAAGTCATACCCGTCGTCCTGCTGCTTCTGCTTTTCGCAGGTTGCCAGGGGCTTGCCGGAAATCCCGGCGGCGGAAATAACGGTTCCGTCACGTCGAATCCGACCACCCTGGCATTCGGCAACGTTCAGGTCGGCAGCAATGCCAGCCTGTCGGAGACGGTGACCAACACCGGCGGAAGTACCGTCACGATCTCGCAAGCCAACATCAGCAATGCCGCCTATTCGATCAGCGGGCTGACCTTGCCGGCAAGCGTAGCGGCGGGCAAGAGCCTCACGTTTACCGTGAAGTTCGCACCCAGCGCCGCCGGTTCAGCCAGCGGTAATTTGACACTGGTCTCAGATGCCGCCAATTCGCCTCTGACCATCCCGTTGTCCGGCAACGGGGTCACGTCGGGCCATTTGTCGGCAAATCCGACTTCTCTCGCGTTCGGCAACGTTCAAGTCGGCAGCAATGCGAGCCTGTCGGAGACCGTGACCAACACCGGCGGAAGTACCGTCACGATCTCGCAAGCCAACATTAGCAATGCCGCCTATTCGATCAGCGGGCTGACGCTGCCGGCGAACTTGTCGGCTGGACAGAGCATCACGTTCACCGTGAAGTTCGCGCCCAGCGCCGCCGGTTCCGTCACGGCAAACCTGACTCTCGTTTCGAACGCAGACAACTCGCCGCTGACCATCCCGTTGTCCGGCACTGGGGTCACGTCGGGCCATTTGTCGGCAAACCCGACTTCTCTCGCGTTCGGGAACGTCCAAGTCGGCAGCAATGCGAGCCTATCGGAGACGGTGACCAACACTGGCGGAAGTACCGTCACGATCTCGCAAGCCAACATTAGCAATGCCGCCTACTCGATCAGCGGGCTGACGCTGCCGGCGAACCTGTCGGCGGGACAGAGCGTGACGTTCACCGTGAAGTTCGCGCCCAGCGCCGCCGGTTCCGTCACGGCAAACCTGGCTCTCGTCTCGAACGCAGACAATTCGCCGCTGACCATCCCGTTGTCGGGCACTGGGGTCACGTCGGGCCATTTGTCGGCAAATCCGACTTCTCTCGTGTTCGGGAACGTCCAAGTCGGCAGCAATGCGAGCCTGTCAGAGACCGTGACCAACACCGGCGGAAGTACCGTCACGATCTCCTCCGCAAGTGTGGGCAGTGCCGCCTTTTCGATCAGCGGGCTAACCCTGCCGGCGAACTTGTCGGCTGGACAGAGCGTGACGTTCACCGTGACC
>JBAVUO010000081.1:0-141307 GCA_049696815.1 Terriglobales bacterium
GACACAGCAGCGCGCCCAGCAACAGCAGCAGAACCAGAACAAGCAGACACAGCAGCGCGCCCAGCAACAGCAGCAGAACCAGAACAAGCAGACACAGCAGCGCGCCCAGCAACAGCAGCGGCGGGACCAGAACAAGCAGACGCAGCGCGCCCAGCAACAGCAGCGGCAGGATCAGAACAAGCAGACGCAGCGCGCCCAGCAACAGCGGGGCAATGAACGGCTGCAGCGCACTCCGGAACAGCAGCGCGTCGTGCGAAGCGCTTGGCAGCAGCATCGCTCACAACGCTGGGATTCCGACCACCGGACTTGGCAACAACGTGGCGGCTACCACGGCTACCGCATCCCTGACGACCGGTTCCGTGGATACTTTGGGCCAGACCATGGATTTCGCATCTACGGACTGCCCTTCCTGGTTGTAGGCGGATATCCCCGCTTCCAGTATCAGGGCTATTGGATCAGTCTCGTTGACCCATGGCCGGAATACTGGGGGAACGACTGGTACGACAACGACGACGTCTATGTCATGTACGTCGACAACGGCTATTACCTGTTCAACCGCAGGTATCCCCAGACCGGAATTGCGATCAGCTTCTCGATTCGGTAGCGGTGGACCCGGTGCAGCCTCGGGAGAGGCTGGCACCCGATAGCGACTATTCCTGTCTGAACACAGGAAAGAAGGAGCAAAACATGCTTGGAACTATATTGATCGTGATCCTGATTCTGGCACTTTTGGGTGTCCTGCCACGGTGGCCGCATAGCCGGAGTTGGGGTTATGCCCCGACTGGAGGAATAGGACTCATCCTTCTCATCGTTGTCATTCTGCTGGTTCTCGGGCGGATTTGAGCCATGCGCCACCCACCAACATCCCGAGGCGCCATGGCTGACGGTTGGCGCCTCCTGTACGTCCGCGCGCTGGCAATCGTTGTCATCTTGCTGATGAGCGGCGCTGCCTCGTTCGCATACTCTGTCCTGACGCACGAGGAAATCGTAGATCTGCTCTGGACCGATGAGATCCGGCCCCTGCTGCTCAAGCGATATCCGGGACTGACGGAAGACCAGATCAGGGAGGCGCATGCCTACGCCTACGGAGGCGCCGTCATTCAGGATCTCGGCTACTACCCGTTCGGCAGCAAGGAGTTCAGTAACCTGGTGCATTACGTTCGCAGCGGAGACTTCGTTCGCGAGTTGCTGCTCGAAAGCCAGGACGTCAACGAGTACGCCTTCGCGCTGGGCGCTCTGTCGCACTATGCGTCGGATATCGCCGGTCACCCGGCGGTCAACCAGTCCGTCGCCATCCACTATCCGAAGCTACGGGCGAAGTTTGGCCGATCGGTCCGGTATGCGCAAGACAAGACGGCGCATTTGAAAACGGAGTTCGGGTTCGACACGGTGCAGGTCGCAAAGAATCGTTATGCGTCGCAGCAGTACCACGATTTCATTGGATTTCAAGTGTCCAAGTCCCTGCTGGAGCGGGTTTTTCCCGTGGTGTACGGAGTGGAATTGAAAGACGTGCTTACCCATGAGGATCTGGCGGTGGGTTCGTATCGTTTCGCGGTTAGTCAGCTGATTCCGCAAATGACCCGAGTCGCGCTGCAAACCCATAAGAAGGACCTGATGCGCGAAACTCCGAATTTCTCGAAACAGAAGTTCCTGTACCGTCTTTCGCGCTCTGATTACGAAAGGCAGTGGGGAAAGGACTACGTGAAGCCGGGCTTGGGTAGCCGGATTTTGGCAGTGTTCTTACGATACATGCCGAAAATTGGTCCCTTCAAAGGGTTGGGGTTTAATGCCCCGACCCCGCAAACCGAGGACCTGTATATCAAGAGCATCAATACGACCGTCGATCAATACCGGGTCTTCCTCGAAGAAGTGCGCACGGACGCACTCGTGCTTCCTGATTGTGATCTTGATAGCGGCAAGGGGACCACGCCGGCGGAATACTCGTTGACCGACGATACCTACGCAAAGTTGCTGGACCAGCTGTCAGAGCGGAAGTTCGCTGGGACCTCGCCGGAGCTGCGCGCCAACATTCTCGACTTTTATTCCGACCTCACGGTACCGATCGCGACGAAGAAGAACCAGGATGATTGGAAAAGAGTGTTGAACGAGCTGGACCAGTTGAAGTCCATGACCCCGATTCCGATTGCCGCGGGCAACCCTGCACATTGAGAAGACGTGCGCCGTACCGGGCACCTGGACAGGTCCAAGGTAAGTGTTCGCCCGCAAGAGATCGACAACAAGATGCAGGAGCCGCCCCGGTAGAGCGGAGACGAACGTGCACATCGATATTCTTCTAAACCCGATGAATTTACACCGACTGACAATCGCACTCGTGCTGGCAGTTTGTATTGCCGCTCCCGCGCGAGATCAAAGTTCCCCGCCGCCTGCTGCTGGACTCATTAATGAGGTGGTGGCAAATGAGCTGACGGACCGTGTGCTTCAGCGGAAGTGGATGTATCTGATCGACAAGCGAGAGGAAACGCAGACCGTCACGGAAGAGCAGGTGGAGACCAAAGACGGCCCAGTCTATCGTGTGCTTGCAATTGACGGCACACCGCTTGACCCGGACCAGCGGCAGCAGGACAACGCGCGCATGGATCGCCTTTTGCATGATCCGAGCCAGCAGTTGAAGTCCAAGCGAGCACATGACGAAGACGAGCAGAAGCTGGAGAAGCTGATGGGCCTGATGCCGGAAGCTTTTCTTTACGACTACGACGGTGTCGAGGGAAACCTTGTCCGGCTCAAATTCCGCCCCAACTCCAACTACAATCCCCCGACCTACGAAGCCCGGGTGGCGCATAGCCTGGCCGGAACGATTCTGATCGATGCGCAGCAGAAACGCCTGGCAAAGCTCTCGGGCCAACTCACAAGCCGCGTGGAATTTGGATTTGGGTTCTTCGGGCACATCGACAACGGCGGCACCATCGAGATTGGGCGTATCCAGGTCGGACCTTCACAATGGAAGACTGCCCTGATCAATATCCAATTATCAGGACGTCTGGTGTTCTTCAAGACAATCAACAAACAAGAATACGAGACCCGGTCGGATTTCCGCGCGGTTTCCGGTAATCTCAGCCCGTTAGAGGCGAGACAGCTACTTGCTCCCTAGCAGAGACGCAGGCTCGACGTGAGCTTTTTTGACCAGACTTCGATATTTCCGAAATGAGAAAGTTTTCTGTCAGAACCATTTGCGAGCGAAACGGAGTTTTCAGTCCGTTTCGTCCGGAAATCGTGCCTCTCAATCCACGCAACCCGCAGCCGCAGAGTATTACCGGGCAAGCGAAGGATGATCGGGCAAGAGGAAGCAAAATGCGTATCATCCCCTCCATTCGTTCGCTGTTGTTCGCGTTCGTATTCCTGGCCATGTCGGCGGCATCGTTCGCGCAAGTCGGCATATCGATCAACTTCGCCCCGCCTGCCCTGCCCATCTACGAGCAGCCTCTTTGTCCCGGTGAGGGTTATCTCTGGACGCCCGGCTACTGGGCCTACGACTATGACTTCGGCGATTACTACTGGGTGCCGGGTACATGGGTCATGGCTCCAGAAGTCGGCTTCCTCTGGACCCCGGGCTATTGGGGTTGGGGCGGCAACGGATTTATGTTCTATGACGGCTACTGGGGTCCGCAGGTCGGTTTTTATGGCGGGATCAGTTACGGCTACGGATACTTTGGCGAGGGCTATGAAGGCGGACGTTGGCAGAACGGACAGTTTTTCTACAACCGTTCGGTGAACAACGTGAATATTACGGTCATTCACAACGTTTACAACACCACCGTGATCAACAGCACGACGGTGAACCGCGTCAGCTACAACGGCGGCAACGGAGGGATTGACAGGCGTCCAACGCCTCGAGAAGAGGCGGTGACACATGAGAAACATATTCCTCCTGTAGCCGTTCAGACTCAACATGTGCAAGCTGCACGCGCTGACCCAGAGCTACGGGCTTCCGCGAACCACGGCAAGCCGCCAGTCGCAGCTACTCCGAAGCCGGGAGCGTTTAACGACCGCGCGGTTGTACCGGCTAAAGAGGCAGGAGCGCCTTATAAGCCTGCAGCCAATCGTGCCGCGCCTCCGCAACCGGCGAACGCGCCGGCCGCGCATCCAGAAAACAGCGCCGCTCGCCCCGACCGGCCTGCGCCGAAGAACCAGCCGGAATCGAACCGTGCGGAGCCCAATCGCCCACCCACTGCCCAACCGAACACTCGACCGGATCGACCGGAGGCGAATCGTCCGCCGACAGCGCAGCCGAGCAATCGGCCGGAGCCTAACCAGAATACGCCCGCTCAGCGACCGCAAACTCCTCCGCCGAGCGCGCGTCCCGAGCCCCAGCGCACTCCTCCTCCTGAAACGCAGCGTCCGGCGAAGGAACAACAGCACCCGCAGCCCGGGGCGCAGAAGCCGGAAGAGAAGAAGCAGAACGAACCGCCGAAGAAGGACGAGAAGCCGCCGCAGTAAGGCAGGGGTTTTAAGCTTGGGGATGCAATACTCTGGGCATCTTTAAAGCTGAAACGGCTGCTTTTCTTACAGTGCAACTTGAAGGCCGCGATCTTGCTCTAATTAAGTACGATGCACCTGCTTGCGATCGTCCTGCTCGCATCGAAGAAGAGCGCCCTGCGATGGCTGATCCATCTCGGCGGCCCTAGCCTGATTTTACTGGGCCTCGCCGACAACTCGCTCATCCCTATGCCGGGCAGCACGGACGTTGTCACCATCCTGCTGGCCGCCCACCATCGCAACCTGTGGGTCTACTATGCGATGATGGCGACGGCGGGAGCCGTCCTCGGCGGCTACCTTACCTACCGCATGGCTCGCAAAGGTGGCAAGGAAACTCTGGAAAATAGGTTCTCGAAGAAGACGACCGACAAGGTATACGCGATTTTTTCGCACTGGGGCTTCGCGGCAGTCGCGATCCCCGCTTTGCTTCCGCCGCCGTTTCCCATCGTGCCCATGCTTTTGGCCGCCGGCGCCATGCAGTACCCCACCACGAAGTTTCTGACCGCTCTGGCAGTGGGGCGCGGGATTCGGTTCACCATCCTTGCTTATCTCGGGGTCCACTACGGGCGGCACATCGTGCGTTTATTCGCGCTGTACTACTGGCCGGTGCTGGGCTTGCTGATCGCGTTCTCGGTGGCGGGCGCTCTGTATGGACTGTTCGAGTACAAACGCGGACAGAAATCCAGCGATCGGGGAACTCTCCGCCCTGGATCGCAACCTCGCCCCCGGGCAGCCTAGTCGGAAAAACGGCTCCTCCGCGGTCATGCGTCATACGAGGGCGGAGGAGTTGGTCCGCCTCCGTGCAATTGTGCGATCGCGGGCAACAACTGGCTGGCCAAACGATCTTTGGCTATGAAAGCGTCTACCCACTTCAAAGCTTGCTCAGGAACATCCACTTCTCCCGATAGCATGATGATGGGCGCTTGTGGCCTAATCTGTCTCAGTGCGATAGCAACCTCCTGCCCGTTCATCTCGGGCATGAAGTAGTCGACGATTACAACGTCAATCGAATGGACGGAAGCCAGCTCCAGTCCCTTGCCGCCGCTGGCAGCGGTCAGAACGGTATACCCAAAGCTTTCGAGGAATGCCTTTTCGCAGTCCAGAACATCCTGGTTATCGTCGATGCAAAGGACTACTCCGCTTGGGGGTTCCTGATAGGCCGATGGGGGCATGGTTCACCTTGAAGAACCTATCTTCAATACTTAGCCTCAGGAAACTGGTCAAAATTGCTCATGCTCTTTGCAATGCGGTTTGCCGATCACCCTCCACCGACACTCCACCAGTTGACGTGTTGTGGACCCCACGCTCGATTTCACGCGAGTCGGCGTTATCTGGGTTCCTGAGGAATTGCGCTGAAAAGAACAGCTAGTCGTGCAGAACTACATTGAGTAGCGAGCTGTGGACTTGCAGCCCGCCATTGTAGTGAATAAAGCCCAATTCTCTGAACCGGTTCATGAAGAAGCTGACCCGCGAGCGGGTTGTGCCGATCATTTCCGCCAGCATCTCCTGCCCAATCTTGGGAACTACGCTCTCCGGTTTCCCTTCCTTGCCAAAATGGGCGAGCAGTAGAAGGATCCGGGCCAGCCTCTTTTCACTCGAATTGAAAAGCTGATCCACCAGATCTTCTTCGTAACGGATGTTCCGCGCCAACAAATAGGCCACGAACAGGTCGGAAAACTCGTGTTCCCGATGAAGCGCTTCCATCATGGCTTTCTTTTCGATTCGCAGAACCACGCAATCCGTCATTGCGGTTGCAGAGTCCATGCGGAGCGCTTGGCCCGCAAGCGAAGCTTCGCCGAAAAAGTCTCCCTCCCCCAATATGCCGATCGTTGCTTCCTTGCCAGTCTTCGAGACCACGGTGAGTTTTACCTTGCCCGTCTGGATATAAAACACCGCATCGGCGGCATCCCCTTGAGCAAAGATTCCTTGTTTTTTCGGGAAGGACACTAATTTCCTGCCCTCGCCGATGGTTGCGAGGAATGCATGGGGATCGAAATCGCGCCTCTTCTTGGCCACTAGGCTTAGACCTGTGGCATTACGCGCTGTTTGGAATGTCGGGGGGATCGAAGTTTGGCGGGCGATTTTCCTTCCACCTGGAGAACCGTTGGGTTGGCGAGTAGGAGACATAGGCACCTCCTTCTGCGGACACGACGGATAATTTATTTTACTACTTTCGTTGACAGGCGCAAATGTCCGGAAACCACAGGTAGTGGTGCGGTTTGAAGACAAAGATTCTTTCCCCGGGGGGGCGAAGAAGGGAGAGTCGCGAACGAACTACCGTTCTTTCGTGGCCTCTCTGACGATCCGGGCAGCGGATTGGCTGAAGTCCTCGGGGGGCGCTGCCTTCTTCGGTACTTGTGCTGGGCGGCGTTCCACTTTGCTTTCCAGTTCATCGGCCTGCCGCTGTGCTTTATCGGCTTTTGTACGTTTCGTTGCCATACCTACAGCTTCCCACAACGGGGGGAACTCGGCTAGGACCTGTAGATTTCAAATTGCACGACTACCAAACCGCCGCCCGCCATGCGCGGGATGGCTCCAAATCAGGGAAAAGCCCGAACTCGCATCGACCAGGCGTGATCGGTGTGGTCCCAATGAGCAGGGCACATATCGACCTCCGCGCTGGGACGCACGGCAGTTCGAATTATTCAGCGTTTTTGCTCCTTTTGCTCTTGGCTCTTGGGTGAACGGCGCAAACATGCAACCTAAACTCTCGGTCGCGCTGCAACTCGAAGTTCCGCATCATTTCATCGAAAGATTTGCCGGCGGGCGCACTGGAAGGTTTGAACCGCCAGCCACATTCGGAGCAACCAAAACCCCGAAAACGCTCTTGCTCAATCCATACCAGCTCCCGACTCATGGCGGGCAAATCTTACAGGCGCCAATTTGGATGGTCTGTCGGGCATCCTACATACATGGGCGAATCTTTGTTCGTGCGCACGCCCGATTTGGGAGCTCATTTGAGGTAGCGGAATCGCTAAAGTGTTGATTCAGGTTTCGTGCGTCCTGAAGCGGTCAGTATTGCTCAGTATCAGGGTCGTATCCAGCGTAGTGTTGATAGGTCCTCGAGAGAGGTTCACCATGCTCTCCGAGAATCCAACTCTATTTCGCACAACATGACAGGCGAGTTCATCCCCGCATCTGCGAGGGCTTTCGGTTCTGATCCTTGTCTGTTTAAGGATGGTTTGTGGAAAACAAAGGCCTCCAAGTCGTGCAGTCTGGCGAGCGGACGAATACCGAAGGGAAACCAGTCAGCAACCTAATACTTCTATCGATCTCCGATAGCGACTACAGCTCACTTCGCCCTCATCTCGAATACGTCGGATTGCCAAACCATCTAGTTCTTCACGAGGGGGGTGGAAAGCTGGAATTTGCGTATTTTCCGAATCGAGGTTTGATTTCGCTTGTAGTTGTAATGAAAGACGGAAGGACCGCGGAAGCCGGCATAGTTGGCAATGAGGGCTTTACAGGAACACCGGCGGCTGTTGGCCTGAGCAGGAGCCCGCTTCAAGCGGTGGTACAAATCACGGGGGATGGGTTTCGGATAGAAGTCGCAGCTTTGCAGAAAACTTTGGAGTCCACTCCACACCTGCAATCACTGTTGAGCCGCTATGCAGTAGTTCAGGGAATGCAGGTTGCAATAACAGCCGCGTGTAATCGGCTGCACGGCATTGAGCAGCGCCTTGTGCGGTGGTTGCTCATGACTCAGGACAGAGTGGATTCGGAGTCGCTGCCCATCACCCATGATTTTCTCGCAACGATGCTAGGGACAGATAGGCCTAGCGTGAGCCTGGCAGCTGGTGTTTTGCAAAAGAAGAAGGTCATCGAGTACACCCGTGGCGCAGTGAAGATCGTGAACCGCAAGAAACTTGAAGACTCCGCCTGTGAGTGCTACGGGATTACCCAACAGTACAATGGCGAGCTGGGCTTGAAATAACTCGGCAAGTGAAGACTCGCCCTATTTTTGTTGCCGACCGGGCGCGAATCGACTCTCGCGACCGTGGGTGAAGGCTAGTCGTGGAGAACAACGTTCAGAAGCGAGCTATGGACTTGCAGCCCGCCGTGTGCTGGAGGTCCCGAATCAGGGCAAGCCCGGATTTTGAGGGGGGATTGTGTCTGATGGCTCTCGACATGAGCCATTCTGCTCAGTATTGCTAGCGCAAGTGAGCGAATCTATCGGTGTCTCAAAAGGGCAGTTTACCCGCCAAACCAGACGGCCTGCCTACCCTCTCGGAACAGGGCCGACCCAGACCCAGGAACGGTTTGCCCGGCGCTCCGGTCGTCTTCATGAAGCTGCAATGAGCAACCGGTTGCGTAGGGATAAACAGCACATCGTCAGGGCCGGCCCAAGGAAAAGTCATGTCTCTCGCGAGCAAGATCGGGTGGGCTGGAATAGCCTTCACACTTCTGACGGCTGGAATGTTGGTACAAGGGTTCCCGCGAAACGCAGCAGGATCTGACTCCAACAAAGAAGAAGTCGCGGCCTTCGTCGTCAAGAACGAGATCACAAAGATGCAGGAAATTCTGCGCGACAAAGGTCACTACCGGGGCAAGGTCGATGGCGTCTTCGGTCTACGGACCCGAGCCAGCATTCGCGCGTATCAGAAGGCTGAGAATTTGCCGATCACCGGGCAGGTTGATACCCGCACTGCTGACGGACTCGGAGTCAGACCTGAATCGAACTGGGACAGTTCCCAGAGTGGTGGGCGGGAGCTTGGGCACGGTAGCGACAGGGCTGGCGGCGAGATTAACAGAGAGAAACCTTCCGCAGGCATAAAGTGGGCTAAAGGTTCGGGCCGAACAAGCAGGACACTACGGAAGTCAGTCGAGACAGTTGCCGCTCCGGAAAGCGGCGGGGCAGACCGCGAGAAGACACTTCAAGCGGAGAACGAAAAACATGACCAGTAGTTTGAGTGCTCCACATCTTCCATATTTGATCCCGTCGCGACAGGCGCCGCAATCCTAACCTCAGCATGTGAGCAATCTTGCTCAGACTTGCCCATTGCCCATCTGTCATTCTTCACCCTGCTGAGTGTGTCGACCGAGCGCCAGCGTGTGTCCGTGGCTCTCGTCGCCAGGTCGCTGCCAGACACGCTCCAGGAAATCCTAGTCGAGGCGGCCACATCCGGCATTAAAGTTTAATGCGAATTCCGAGGACCTCGGTTCGCGAGCAGAAAGTTTGAGGGGATTATGACACTGAACAAGAAGCTGGGCTGGTTGAGCACATTGCTGCTGGTCGCGCTCGCGACTGCGGCACTACCGCAACGAGCAGCCGCACAGGATCAACAAGACGATCCGCCGGGCCGGGTGGCCCGACTCGGCTACATGGAGGGTTCGGTTTCATTCCAGCCGGCCGGCGAATCGGAGTGGGTGCAGGCGGTTGCCAATCGGCCCATGACGACGGGCGACAAGTTGTGGGCGGACAAGGACTCGCGCGCCGAGCTGCAATTGGGATCGGCCGTGATTCGCTTGAATGCCAATACCGGCTTCTCTTTCCTGAACTTGGATGACAATACGGCTCAGATCCAACTTACGTCGGGTTCGCTCAACGTTCGTGTGCGCCGGCTCGACCAGAACGATGTCTTCGAGATCGATACGCCGAACCTGGCGTTTTCGGTTACCCAGCCGGGAAGCTATCGGGTAGAGGCTAGTGAAGACGGCACCTACTCGGTCGTCAGCATACGCGAGGGTGGGGGCGAAGCGACCGGCAACGGCCAGACCTATACCCTGCACGCCGGACAAAGAGGCACTTTCAGCGGGACGGACTCGCTGAACGCCGAGGTGGTCGGCATCGGTGGACCCGACCAATTTGATAACTGGGCCTACAATCGCGATCACCGCTACGATCAGTCGCGCTCGGCGCAGTATGTGTCCCACGATGTCGTCGGCTATGAAGATCTGGATGACTACGGCGACTGGCGCGCCGAGCCGAGCTACGGCCATGTCTGGTTCCCGAACCGCGTTGCCGTGGGCTGGGCGCCTTATCACGAGGGCCATTGGGAGTGGATTCCGCCCTGGGGATATACGTGGGTCGATGACTCTCCATGGGGCTACGCGCCGTTCCACTACGGACGCTGGGTAACCGTCGGCGGACGTTGGGGGTGGGTGGCCGGGCCGGTCGCCGTGCGGGCAGTCTACGCGCCCGCGCTGGTGGTCTTTATCGGCGGTGGAGGAGTTGGAGTTGGCTTCGGCGGCAATGTGGGATGGTTCCCGCTGGGTCCGCGGGAAGTTTATGTGCCGTCATACCACGTCAGCCGGGAGTACGTGAACCGGGTGAACATCAGCAATACGACAGTCAATAACATCCAGATCACGAATGTTTACAACACCACCATCATCAACAAAACCACGAACATCACGAATGTGACTTACGCGAACCGGAATGTTCGGGGCGCGGTGACGGCGGTTCCGCAACGCGCATTCGTGGGCGCGCAGCCCGTGGGCCGAGCAGCGGTTGCCATGAATGAGCGGCAGATCGCTGGCGCATCTGTGAACGTGAGGGTTGCGGTGGCTCCCACCCGGGAGAGCGTACTGGGAGCGAAGTTTGCGACCGCGAATCGTGTGACCGCGCCGCCGGCAGCAGTGATGAACCGGCAGGTGATCGCGAAGAGGACGCCGCCGCCTCCGCCGGTACCGTTTGCAAGACAGCAGCAGGCGCTGCAGGCGCATCCCGGAGAACCGTTGGCGAGGAGCGAAGTGCGAAGCTTGCGTCCCGCGGCCACGGAGACCGCGCACCCGATGGTCAGGCAGGCGCCTCCGGGCAGACCGGCAACACCGACCATGGGCCGTCCGGCCAACCAGCCGGTGAACCAGCCGAATGTTGCGCGACCGGGACAGCCCGTCGCGCCGCCTACCAACCAGCCAGGGAACCGCCCAGGCCGTCAGCCGGCTCCAAACGAGCGTCCGGGCGCAGCCAATCCCGCACAGCCGAATCGTCCACCCTCGGCGCAGCCGAATCAGCCGGCGCCGTCACAGCCGAGCAATCGACCCGAGGCAAACCGTCCAACCCAGCCCTCGGTAAGGAACGAGCGTCCGCCGTCGGCGCAACCGAATCAGCCGGTGCCGACACCGCCGAGCAATCGGCCTGAGCCGAACCGTCCAACCCAGCCCCCCGTGCGGAGTGAGCGTCCGCCGTCAGCGCAGCCGAATCAGCCGGTGCCGACACCGCCGAGCAATCGGCCTGAGCCGAACCGTCCAACTCCGCCGCCCGTGCGGAGTGAACGTCCGCCGTCGGCGCAGCCGAGTCAGCCGGTCCCGGCACAGCCGAATATTCGGCCTGAGCCGAACCGTCCCACCCAGCCACCGGTGCGGAATGAGCGTCCGCCGTCGGCGCAGCGGAGTCAGCCGGTCCCGGCACAGCCGAATAATCGGCCCGAGCCGAGCCGGAACCAGCCTGCCCCGCGGCCACAAACTCCTCAGCCGAGCGCGCAACCACGTACGCCTCCTGCGGAGACCAAACCGGCGAAACCGCCCCAGCGCCAGCAACCGAAGCCGCAAACGCCCGAGCAGAAAAAGCAAGAGGAGAAAAGGCAGCAGCAGGAACAGCAGAAGCCTCCGGGTGAGTAGAGACTCAACCGGCTTTCTCGTTCCATGTTTCCACGCGAGTTCACACTGGAACTCGTGCAGAACAGGACAGGATAGATTTCTCCACGACAATTTGTCGGCAATTCCGTGTGGTAGGTGTGAGCATTATTGCTCAGACCTCTTGAACCCCGATTTGCTAATGTCGGAATCGACCTGATGCGCCGGCATGTCCACCCGGAATTGCGTGCGAGTGTACACACAGCACGAAGCCAGAGAGGCGGCGCAGAGGTAACAGAAATGAGGCTGCCCCAATGAAAAAAGTAATGTTCGTCCTTGCGATGTTGAGTCTCGGCACGCTGTGCTGGGCAGGGTCGGCTCGGGAAGATGCCACCGAGCGACTGGAAAACGCCACCACAGTCTTACACGAAATTATGGGAACGCCTGACAAGGGAATCCCGGAAGAAGTGTTGGAGCACGCAAAGTGCGTGGCCGTTATACCGCACATGGTCAAAGGCGGCTTTATCTTCGGCGGTAAAGGAGGCAAGGGCGTAGCCACCTGCCGCACGGCGAATGGCTGGAGTGCGCCGGCGTTCATCACGATTTCGGGCGGGAACTGGGGGCTGCAGATCGGGGTAGAAGCTGTGGACCTGGTAATGATCATTCAGAATGAAAAAGGGATGCAAAAGCTGCTCGAGAGCAATTTCCAACTTGGAGCGGACGCTTCAGCAGCCGCGGGTCCAGTTGGACGGCATGCCGAGGCCGGTACGAATTGGAAGATGGATACGGAGATCCTGACCTACTCCCGTGCCAAGGGTGCTTTCGCTGGGCTCACCTTGGAAGGTGCATCGATCCGCCAAGACAGTGATTCCCGGCACGCAATGTACGGACGCAAGGTCACAACGCGGGCTTTGCTATTGGGCAAAGTGCCGGCTCCAGCCGCAGCCCAGCCGTTCCTGGCGGAAGTTCGCGGCGCAAAAGCTCAAGCCGTAGCCGAAGGGAAGGCTGAAGAGAAAGCCGAAGCCAAAGAGAAGGACAAAAAGTAGGGCTTCCGGGCTCGATCGACCCTTGTTTGTCATTCAGTCGAGGGCTGTGTGTTCAGGTGGGAGCACAGTCCCTCATTTGTTCTCCTTATCCGTTCGCGCGACGCAGTTCTCACGCTGACGTGATGAGATTCACGTTCGCTACACGAAATGGGAGGTAGACATGCTTTGGACACTCCTTGTTGTTCTTCTGATTCTGTGGCTTCTGGGTTTCAGTCTGCATGTGGGCGGAGGCTTGATCCACTTGCTTCTGGTTGTGGGGTTGGTGGTCCTGATCATTAACTTAGTGAGCGGACGACGAAGTGCCGTTTGAAGAAGGGCGTTAGGAGTCCCAGCGCCAGGAGGCCCCTTCAGCCTCCTGGCGCCTTCACTCTGTGTTCGATCTCCTTCCAACCGGACCCATACCGTTAAGGAGCCTGCAATGTCTGCGCCTGACCCCTTCGTGAGGTTGAAACCGAACACCCTGATGCGGTGCAAAACGCGCCCTCTGGTGTTCGAAAAGAAGCCGCCATCATCCGTGCAAGTGATACCCACCCCGTTGCTTCCAGTGCGGGTAGCGGTCATCGGGAACCACCTTCCTCGCCAGTGTGGAATTGCGACCTTCACGACAGATTTGTGTGATGCAATTGCGGTTGAGTGCGGAGCTGCTGGAGTGTTGGTGGTAGCCGTCAATGACCCGCAATCGCGGTACAGCTACCCTGCGCGGGTGCGATTCGAGCTGACCGAGGGCGACCTCTCATCCTATCAAGCAGCTGCCGACTTTCTTAATTCCAGCCATGTCGATCTAGTGTGTTTGCAGCACGAGTATGGGATTTTTGGAGGCAAATCCGGCAGCTATGTCTTACGGCTGCTGCAGCACCTCAAGATGCCGGTGGTGACAACTCTGCATACGGTTCTTCGTGAACCAGACATCGACCAACTCATCGTCCTGCAAGAAATCGCCGCGCGCTCGGCTCGTTTGATTGTGATGAGCGAGCACTCTTCCCAGTTTCTGCAAGACGTATTTCGAGTTCCACCCGAAAAGATTGATCTGATTCCTCATGGCATCCCCGACTTGCCCTTTGCGGAGCCTGCTTTCTACAAAGATTCGTTTTCAATCGAAGGGAAGACTGTTTTACTCACGTTCGGCTTGCTGTCTCCAAACAAGGGACTTGAAAGCGTGATTCAAGCCCTGCCGCGCATCTTGTCCCGACACAGCAACGTTGTCTACATAATCGCAGGTGCTACTCACCCGCATCTCAGACGCCGCGAGGGTGATCGATATCGGCTCCAGCTGCAGGCCTTGGCCAAGGAGCTGGGAGTTGAGGAGAACGTGGTCTTCCACAACCGGTTCGTCAGCCCGCAAGAAATGGCTTCGCTGGTTGGCTCGGCCGACATTTACGTCACGCCGTACCGCTACGAGGCACAGGCGGTATCCGGAACACTCGCGTATGCTTTGGGCGCCGGGAAGGCGATCATCTCGACTCCGTACTGGCACGCCGCCGAACTCCTGGGCGATGGGCGCGGGACGCTGGTTCCCTTCGAAGACCCAGCCGCTATCGCAGATGCAGCAGTTACACTTTTGGACGACGATGCAGCCCGCCAGGCGATGCGCAAACGTGCGTACCTCTATGCACGCCGCATGGTCTGGGACCGGGTAGCGCAGTCTTATATGCGGGCCTTCGTTCGAGCTCGCGTTAATCGCATGCAACCGGCCCGCTTGTTCCCCCTCCCGGCTGCCGAGAAGAGCGCTACAAGTCAACTCATCAATGTCTGAGTGTCTTTCGAGCGCCGGTTGTGAGGAGGATCGGCCCATGGACAGCAGAGACAAAAAGGAGACTAAGACTATGACTGAATACGTTGGAGCGATTGAAAAGCAGACCCTGGAGAACACGTATTTCCGGCAAGTGTTATTCACGGCCCAGCACGCCCAGCTTGTCGTGATGTGCTTGCGGCCGGGCGAAGAGATTGGCGATGAAGTGCATTCGAATGTCGATCAGTTCTTCCGCATCGAGCAGGGGGAGGCCAAATTCGTTTTTAACGAGAAGGTGGAACGCCGGGTGCACGACGGAGATGCGGTCGTGGTTCCGGCAGGGACGTATCACAACGTAGTGAATACGTCGAAGACAGCGATGTTGAAGCTATATACGATCTACTCTCCGCCGAATCACCCGGACGGGACCGTGCACAAAACCAAGGCCGAGGCGGAGGCCGCAGAATTGGTGGAACACCGCTAACCAATACGCAACAAGGGTGTCATGAAACGAAATACGGCCGTGATAAGGGCTGGTTCTTCTCTGCCGCCTCGATTGTTGGGCTTGTGGATGTGGTTGATCTTGGCCGCCACTCCGCGTCTGGGGGCGGAAATGAACCTGGCACTGCGAACACCGGCGGGTCGAGTGCCGTATCTTTGGCCTCGGGCTGATCAATGGGATTACTAGTGTCTCAACCCGCGAAGCAGATCGGCGAGATCGTGCTTCATCAACGAGACTTGATCCCCCACATCAGCAAGCATCGCCGCTCGTTCATTCATTAATTCAATGTTGAGATCCTTGTCGGCCGCGTTGGTGCTGGTGAGCAGCGCGATCCTCCGCTTCCACTGAGGAGAATCCGGCGAACCGATACGACCTGCCGCCACCCATCCGGCTAACATCTGTTCCTTTTTACTGGCCTGGGAAGCTGCCCCTGAGGGAACACTGTTTAGATGTTTAGATAGGCCCAGATGTCGTCAGTGTAGTGGCTGTGCTGCTCCTCCGGCTGGCCGAGAAGGGCCGCTAACATGTTAGGAACATTCCGCGGTCGCGGTGGAACAGATATCAAGAGCGCCATTTTTCTGGTAGTTGTGGGCAACAGCGCCAAACGGAAGGCCAGCAGACGCAGCCGAGGCCGGCTTGCCTTAAGCCAACCGCAACGCATCTCGTCGCGATCGGATCTAGTGCTTCCTTTTTTCCTTACCCCTATCGGCTCAGTGGCTTGTGCTCGGCCGGAATCGTCCCAGCTTCTGAGAGGGTTAAACGGGAGGGATCGCAATAACCATGACCCTTTAGACAAGCCGTGCTGACCGAAACCGGTTTTCGGTTTCGGCCAACAATTGTCCGGCCTTGCCGGCCATCGGTTTAGGCCATTACTTCTTGTCTTCTTTCACTTCAGCAATGTGCGCTTGTTGGCCTGCATCGGATACGGCCTTCATGAATGCATCCGCACTTTTCGGGGTTGACACTTTGCCCGAAAGAACGCTGCGGAACTCCATGTTCTTGCCGTAAATGGCGCGAGTCGAGTCGTCATCCTGCTGCACGACCGCACCTTCGAGGGTTAAGCCGGCGAACACGCCCTTGGAGCGCGAGTAGGTCAGCATTTCAGTGTTCATTTTATAGTCAGTTCCAGCGGACGCATGGCGGCCGACCGGGCCCGCTGCAACCGATCCTTCACCGGTGAGTTCGAACTTGCTGGAGAGCAGATGCTGGAAGCCCTGGTCGTTCATGACCAGCATGACCAGGTCCACGCCTTCGACTCCGATCTGCAATCCCCAGCTTCCTCCCCCGACGGAGATAAACGCGGGCGCGCTCCAGCCATCAGCCGTACGGCAAGAAGCTACGCCTCGTCCGTGCTTCCCACCAAGAATGAACCCACCTTTAATCAGGTCGGGCACGACGAGGATGCACTTTGCATTGCTCAGCACTTCTTCCGGGATACCTTTGTCCGGCGTCGACATGATCGCTTGGACCACACCCACGGACTTTTGCAGGCGGTCGACCGTGTCTTCCCGAGCCGAGCCTGCCCACGCGTTCGTTCCAACCAGGCCCATGAAGCTCATCAACAGCAGTGAAATCGTTTTTTTCATGAATTTTCCTTTAGGTGATGCAGAACTGAGAGGAGAGGACTTCAGATGGCTGACTCAGTTCAGAGAACCTGAAAGAGAGAGAAGAAGTGCTCGTCTCTGCCCTTCATCATCGCTCAACCTCTCAATCAAAGCTGGTCTGAATAGCTCACTTCCGTCTTGTCGTCGTCCAACCAGATTGGGTCGGTTTTCACCATGCCGCCCGAAAGTTTCATGAAATGTGAGCAATCCTGCACAGAATCGCGTGCCCCTAGCCTGCCATCATTGACCTCGCCGGGGATGCGCTTCAAGAGACCTTTCTCAAGAGCACTCGGGGCACTTAGCCTGTGACGGAACAGTCCCCGCCAATGGGAGAAAGAGCGTAGGTGGATCGATGAAACCCGTCCTTTGCCGTTTTCGCAATCGCGTCCGTAGACGGCTCGCCTCCGTCACTAACACGTTCACGAAGCTGTTGGCGGCACTTAAGCCACAGAGCAAGAACTTGGGATCGCAAGTGATGTGTCCGTTTTGCGGGTTGATTACCCCGCGGTCCCAACGATTGTGTTTGGAGTGTGGGGAATCGCTCTAAGGTATTCAACTAGAGGGGAAAGATGCAAGGCAAGGATGAGCAATTCGAGCAATGGAGATTAACGATATGCTTTGGACGATTTTGGTGGTTCTGGGGATTTTGTGGCTTCTAGGTTTCAGTTTGCACGTAGGTGGAAGCCTGATCCACCTGCTACTAGTTGTGGCGTTGGTGATCTTCGTCATTAACCTCGTTGGCGGGCGTCGAAGTTCGGCTTAAAGGGTCCGGAAATACTGACCAGACATCCCGGTCATTGATATCTACGATGTGTAGCAGGCCTCTTTGACCGTGCGAGGACACGAGTGAAAAAACAGTACCTTCACCTCTCTGCCTATTCTTGTGACAAATGTACCGGTCCGGTCGTTGCGGGCTCGCTGGCGGTCCGCGAGAATGAAATCTCGAAAGAGACTGACATCAGGCAGATAGGAGCAATTTGCCTGTCGTGCGGACATCGGCAGAGCAAGGGGTCTGAGGCGCGTGTCACTCGCAACTTTCCACCGGTTCAGTGGGAGTCAATGAACGCTATCGAGGCGACCCATATTACGGCCGCGTAGTTAACGACGCGCAATCGCGCAGAACTACACGGAGCGCGAGTTTGAGAATCGCCTCAGTTCTTTGAGGGTTTTGTACGCGCGCCGGCAATGGCCAGCGCGATCCCACCTGCGATCAGCACTGCACTGATGATGGGCGACACTCGTTCACTGTGACTGGTCTGCACGCCGATGTTCGTGTCCCCGACTTTGATGCCTTGCGACTCGCTGCGGGGAATCGGCACGACCAGCGATGCGATGCCGAGCACAACTAGGAGCAGCCCTGCAAACAGCAAGATTTTCATATCCTGTCCTCGTTATCTTCGATGCGTCGAAGGAGCACAACCGCCACCCTCGCACCCCATTATTAACATTCGGCTCAGGGAACTGTTCAACATTGCTCTAACTGTATTTCTTATACTACACGAGGTGCCGATCACGTCCCCATTGCCATCCCAGAGTTTCGCTGGTAGCGGAAAGCAGCTTGGTTTAGTTGGCGCTGGTTTCCTGGAGAACTGAGCCGGAGGAACCAGCCGGTCGTACAGATTCCGGAAGTGAGCCGTTCTGCTCAGTATTTCGAAAGCTAATGAGCGACTCTGTAGATGCCTCTAGAGAGCAGTTGATCCGCCAAACCAGGCGACCTACCTCTTGAGGCATGAGCTTGCCCAGACAAGGTGGTTCGCGAGTCATTGCCGGATGTTCATCCGCCGGAATCCGCAACCGAGGGGGTCCTCCAGTGGAGGGCACCTCGTCAGGGCCGGCCTCGATGGCGCGCCTCCGCGAGGAGGAGGAATGAAATGCATCCAGAAGATCTAATGAAACCTGACCTGATTAGCGAAATCGTGCTGTTGGGTAGCGGCGGGCTGATGTTCGTTTCACTGTTGCTGGTCGTAGTGACCGCGTTCGCGCGAGCTTAACCGCGCGTCGAGGTTTCTCTGGAGGACTCATGCCGCCAACTGTTCAAGTCGGTACGATTCTGATCGAGGAATGGCCGCGAATACCCCAACTTCTTGACCTGGAGAGCGAGCCCTATTCGGGGAACTGGAGCCTGGTTAAGGTGCTGGATGGCTTCACCCTTGATCGCAAGATCCATGCCTCTGGATGGAACTCCTTTTTCATGGCGGCAGAGGTAAAGGCGATGTTTTTTGGTGCCCTTGGAGCGAAGAAAATCGAGCACGCATTGAAGCGGATTCTGGGGAAGGTAAAGCAGCAACACTTCAACGGCCTCGAGGTGACGGAAATCGTTGTCAAGCGTTTTCTGGGTGTGCCCTATACCATCGTCTCGGCACACTCTCGGCATTTCCAGCAGAGCTGCTACTTAGATAGCACCGCGGCGAGGCGGACGTCCCAGAGCACCGCAGAATGGGCCAGAGGTTGAGCGCGTCTCCGGTCCTGGGAGGAAACGTATGAAACTTAGCGAGACTACCAACGCAAACAAATCTCTCGAACCGCCGCTGGCCTACCCAGGAGCAACGCCTGACGCGGAGCGCGCCCAGAAGCCACTGCTGCCCGAGCCTCCATATAAGCCTTACGCCAAGAAACCAGCACTGCCTGAGCCTCCGTATAAGCCTTATGCGAAGAAACCAGCACTGCCTGAGCCTCCGTATAAGCCTTATGCCAAGAAGCCAGCGCTACCTGGGCCTCCGTATGAGCCTTACAAGGGCATGTAGTCGCTGGGCGAAGACAGTCGAGGAGAGAGCGCGAATTAACGCAGTCTATTAGAAGGCGGACAGCCCGTTATGGGGGCAGGCATGGGTTAGTGTGGGTGATGTGGCGACGTTCGGACCCTCACGCCCACCCCAGTTTTTTCTATTTAGTGCGCCGCCAATACAAAGCTGTTCCAGCGGCAGCTTGACAGCGGCGACGCACAAGCCTAGCATCGTAATGGAGCAAGCTATCTCTTCTTACTCTTTCAGGTTCTCTGAACTAAGTCAGCCCATCTGAAGTGTTTTCTCTTAGCTTCCCTCTGAAGGAGGAATTGCGTTATGACACTATTGACCCGTTGGGAACCTTTCCGTGAATTTTCCACTATGCAAGACCGCATGAACCGCATGAATCGTCTTTTCCGTGAGTCGTATAGCCCTGAAGGCCCGGAAGAGGCATTGACGACCACCAGTTTCGCGCCGCCGGTGGACATCTACGAAGACGAACACACCATCACTCTGAAGATGGAAGTCCCGGGCATCGACGAAAAAGACATCGACGTCCGCATCGAGAACAACACCCTTACCGTCCACGGCGAGCGCAAGTTCGAGAAGGAAGAGAAAGAGGAGAACTTCCGTCGCGTTGAGCGGCAGTATGGAAGCTTCACCCGCTCGTTCACGCTGCCCAGTTCCATCGATACGGGGCAGGTGAGCGCCCACTATGACAAGGGCGTGCTGAAGATCAACCTCGCCAAGAAGGCCGAAGCCAAGCCCAAGCAGATCAAGGTGAATGTTGGCAGCGAGAAAACCCTCGAAGCCAAGGTTCACGGCAAGGCCGCATAGAAACCAGCCTAGTTGCCGATGCCGAGTTGGTGAGTGAGAGAAATGGGAGGCGGCGTATCCAGCCTCCCATTTGGTTTTGTCATCCCGAGGGATCGGCGACGTCTGCCTGAGCCTTCCGGCAGTTTTGAATAGAAAAGGGGTAGATCGCGTGCTGCGGCTTGAACTCAACCCGGAAGAAGCAGCCGGGCTGCGCCGATCGGCGGGCGTCTCGCAGGGCACGATCGCGAAGCTGAAGCTGTAGATTGCCGGCTTCGGAAAATGGCATCGGTGGACCTCATCTAAAGCTCGATAAAGAAAGCACTTTTAGACTAGAAGCAAGGTCACGTTCTCGCGGTTCGAGGACAACCAGGGTCTGGTCAAAAGTGAACATCTCTAGAGAGCGGTGCAGGGTATTCTGCAGACAGCCGATGAAAATCCATCTCCATATCGCCTTATTGAGCGCGTGGCTCCTGATGTGCGTCGGCACGTGGCAGTCGGCAACGGCGCAACCATCGAATACGCCTGCGATTGAGCCTCGTACTACGCTGACCGCAGAACAGGTGGTGGACAAGCTGGTCCAGAAAAACCTTGAACGCTCCCAGGCGTTGGCTGCTTACCAGGGGACCCGGGTCTATCGCCTTGAGCACCACGGCTTCCCGGGTTTCAGAAGTGCGGAAATGATCGTCGCTGTAAAGTACCGCTCTCCGGGAACGAAGGAATTCAGCATCCAGTCTGAAACAGGCTCCCGCTTGCTCATTGAGAAGGTATTCCACAAATTGCTGCAGAGCGAAAAGGAAGCATTGACGGAGGAGAACCAGGCTCACGTAGCCCTCAACAACGATAACTTCCGCTTCGCCCTGGCCGGGTACGAGAGTATGCCGACCGGTCCGTGCTACATTCTCTCCGTCGAGCCCCTAACCAAGAACAAGCTCCTTTACCGCGGTCGGATTTGGGTGGATGCAGAGGACTTTGCCGTGGTGCGTATTGAGGCAGCGCCCGCGAAAAATCCATCCTTCTGGACGAAAGAAACCAGGATCGAACAGGCCTATGCGAAGGTAGGCGATTTCTGGCTTCCCATTTCCAATCGAAGCAGCAGCGCGATCCGACTGGGGGGCCATGCCGACTTCACCATTGACTACCAGGACTACCAGATTACGGCGGCCACTCCGCAGGATATGCCCAGCAACGTCGCAGACTACCGATAGCGCTATGCTTGATTGGGAAGAGAAGTTCGGAGCGGAGCAGCTCAATCGTGCAGAACAACATTCAGCAGTGAACTGTGAACCTGTAGCCTGCCTTCTAACCCTCCGGCATAATGAATGAAGCCCAGTTTCCTGAACCGGTTCATGAAAAAGCTCACTCGGGAACGAGTGGTGCCGACCATGTCTGCCAGAGTCTCCTGGCTGATCTTCGGAACTACGGTCTCTGGCACTCCTTCTTTGCCGAAATGAGCGAGCATAAGAAGGACACGGGCCAGTCTCTTTTCGCTGGAATTAAACAGCTGGTCGACTAGGTCCTCTTCATAACGGATATTGCGGGCCAGCAAATATGCCACGAACAGATCGGAAAAAGAGTGTTCCCGATGAAGCGCGTCCATCATCGCCTTCTTCTCGATGCGCAGAAGCTGGCAGTCTGTCATTGCAGCTGCGGAGCCCATACGGACAGCTTGCCCTGCCAGCGAGCCTTCACCAAAGAAGTTCCCTTCGCTCAATATGCCGATGGTGGCTTCTTTGCCGACCTTCGAGACAACCGTCAGCCTCACTTTGCCTTTTTGGATAAAGAAGACGGCGTCAGCCACAGCCCCCTGTGTGAAGATGCCTTGTTTCTTCGCAACCTCCAGGCTCTTCCTGCCCTCGCCAATTGTCGCGAGGAATGTGCTGGGGTTAAACCGGCCGTTCTTTTTGGATGCGGCAACAGAACTCATGATCCTCAATTCTAATACCAAAGTCCAGTGCTGCTAGATTCACAGTGCAAAAAACGATGCGCGAAGCATCACAACAAGCGAACTTTAGCTTGCACGCACTGGAGTGGGGCGACTCCGGGTTTGGCGAAAGTAGTTACTTCTCGGAAGCCGCCAGGCGCCGATCTCGATGGGGTTCGGTGCGCGGCTGCCCGGTACTAAGCTCACACTTCTCTCCCCGCTTAGCGCCACAAGTGGGGCACCGCACCGCCAGTGCTTGTTTCTCGGTGACTCTCATGCCTACAGAATGCGTGTTTACTTGGCAGGAAGATGGTCAATTTTGACCAGTACATTCAACCGAGAACCTACGTTTCTTTGCCCGTTGCGAAAACCGTCACCTTTGACTTTGAGCAGGACGGCCTATTCACCACCGCGTCGCGGCTGTGGCTCTCCGTGGTCGTAGTCCCCTGGACCACCTGCGCCAACTCATAAATCTGGTGACAGCGGTCGGAGCGGCATCGGCAGGCACCGTGGTCAAGTTCACCTTCGGCGAGTGCACACATGCTGAAGGCGGTGGAAACGTCCTTCCTCGAAGGTCCGGTTAACTCAGAGTGGCGCGGAGCCAGATTCTGGTGGCGGGGAACAAAGCGTGCGCGGGTTGACTTGCGGCAGGTGAGGGCGGAGTTGGCACGCGATGCCAAAAGAACATCAGCCCTTGTTCTCGGGCTTGGAATCGCCGTCCTTCATGCCGTCTTTCAGGGCACGAATCCCTTCGCCAATGCCCTTGCCGAGTTCCGGCAGTTTCTTGGGGCCGAATACCAGCAGCGCAATGAAGAAGATCACCAGCAGGTGCATGGGTTGAAACAGACCATCGAGCATAAAACCTCCGAGCCGGGAGTGCTGGCGTGGGACGAGCCACCAAACAGGCGTTTGTGTAAGTGTACCCCAACCTGGCCCTGCTAGTCGCGGCAGGCGCACCCTCGGACCTCTCAATTACTTCCGTGACCTATCGGTGATTACCGCAACCGCATTATGTTGGGCGGAAGACCGATCCTGGCTACAGCGGTGGAGGGCCCGTGAAACGCTCTGTCCTGAGATGGCTGTTGCTGCCGTTGGCGGCAAGCTCCCTGCTCGCCCAACCGACTCCACCCGCCCCCTCTTCCGACACAATTTTCTGGTGGCTGGCTGGCGGCATTCCCAGTGGGCGGCTGGAGCGTGCGGTCCGGGACAAGGGCCTGGGCTGCCGCGTGACGGCGCAGTATGCCGCGGCCCTCGAAAAAGCCGGCGCCACCCCCAGCTTGATCCGGGTCCTGCAAGAGGCACCGGGCCCGAGCACGGCGTGTGTCGGTTCGGCTCCGGCGGCGCGCGTTGCGACTTCGATTCACGAGCAGAACTTCAATGCCGCCGAGGAACAGGCGCGCGGCTTGCTTCGCGACGACCCCAGCAATCCATGGCTGCACTCTGTCCTGGGAACAATCCTGCGGCAGCAAGCCCGGCTCCAGGAAGCGTTCGACGCTTTTACGGAATCCTCGCGGCTGATGCCAGGCTTCCCCGAAACCCACAACCAGCTTTCCTACCTGTTCTACCGCCTCGACGATGCCGACAACGCCATCGCCGAAGCGCGGACTGCCCTGAGCATGGATCCCGGCAACGCCGAGGGCTACCGCTACCTGGGACTGGCCCTCTACGCCAAGGGACATTATGATGCCGCCCTGCACGCGTTTGACGAATCGCTGGCGCGCGATCCCGACAATGCGGATGTGTACTACGACATGGGAATCACGCTCCGCGACCAGGGCGACTTGCGCCGCGCCGCGATTGCCTACCGGCATGCGCTCGGCTTGCGCCCCGGCTTCTGGGAGGCGCACAGCAACCTGGGCGTTGTGTTGCACGACCAGGGCAGGCTAGACCAGGCCCTGGCGGAATACCAGGAAGCGAAGCGCCTGGCGCCACAGGACGCGAGCGTCCGCAACAATCTGGGGAACACCTATTGCGACAAAGGCGAATTCGATAAGGCCATTGTCGAGTTTCACGAACTCTACCAGCAGAATCCGGAGTGGGAGGGCGGACACAACTGTCTGGCCCGCGCCTACATGGCGAAGCGCGACTTTGCTTCCGCCATTCGCGAGTTGCAGGCAGCCATCCTGATTAACCCCTCCGGTGCCGCTGAGCATCGCGTTCTGGGCCAGGCTCTGCTGCTTTCCGGAAAAGACCAGGAAGCGGTCCAGGAACTGCGCGTCGCCGTCTCGCTAAATCCCGAGTCCGCCCTGGCACACCATTACCTGGGGACGGCGCTCATCAATACGCAGCAACTCCCGGAAGCGGAACAAGAGTTCCGCGAGGCCCTGCGGCGCGACCAAAGCGCCCAAAGCCACTATTCCCTGGCCGCCTGCCTGATGGCCCTCAACCGCTACGAGGAAGCCCTGGGAGAACTCGAGATCGCCTCCCGCCTGGACCCCAGCCAGAACCTATATCGGACCCGCATTCAGGAGGTGGTCCGCCTGATTTCCGCCTCGAAGTAACCCTTCCCAACCTGTACCAACGGGCAGGGTTCCGGATGCACTGCCGTGTATCGCCTTCGCGCGCCCGCAAACCTAGAATGTCTGGAAGAGGCGGTGCCGCCATCAGGCGAACTTTCCGCCGGGGGTACGACCATGGAAACCAGATCCCTGCACCAAGCCAAGGGCAACCCGGTAAACCCGGCTATGCTGAGAGGCCAGAACCAGCATGCCTCCGCCACGCCGGACGCTTCGCCAAAGCCTGAGCAGAAGATCGCCGGCTACGGCCTGCCCTGCTCGAAGTGCCGGGTGTACTACCCCGCCGATATGGACATCTGCCCGGTCTGTAAGTCGACGGAACGGGTTCCGCCCGCAGCCATGGGGGAAGCCGTTAAGGGGGTTGCCGCAGCCCCGCAGAAGGTGCCGCTCGAAGACGACCGGGAGCGCTTCCTCAAGGAGCTCAAGTCCCAGTTCTTCGCGTCTCACAGCCAGATCAACGCAGCCGCCACGTTTCGCTGCTGCCTCGATCACAAACACAATGGCACGGTCGAGCCCGCCGCCGTCTGTCACACCTGCTACGGCGAGATGCGGCAACAGGCCGACCGCCTGGAAGCTGCTCTCCACATGGATCTGAAGGAAGCAACCCAGATTGTGTATGATGCGGTCTGGGCCGATCCGTCCGATCCCGGCAAAACCTACCAGAACGCGGCCGCGGCCCTGCTTATGGAATTGCGCAAACGGGCCGGGGTCGGCCTGTTGCTCGGTTCGCTTCAGCCGTTAGCCCACTAGTCCGCTTTCACCACGACGTACTTCTTGCCGGCATATAGCCGGTAGGCGGACCCGTCTTTTTCCAGTTTTAGTGGGACCGGGTGCGCGCGCTTCTCGTCCGCTGTCGTCGGGACCGAGAGCGCTTCGGTTCCGGCCATGTTCAGCACGTTGAACTTTCCTTCCTTGCTGATCCCGAACCCGTAGGCTCCCGGCTCCAGGGACGAGCCGCCGATGCTGATCCGGGCTTCCGTAATCAGAAAACCCTGGAACTTCTCGACGATGGAAGTTGCGTACCCCGAGGTATCCACCAGTCCAGCGATCATGATTTTGCCGGCGCCATTCTTGAGGCCGGCGGAATTGCGCATTTGGACCGTCGCGCTCTGGCCAGCGAAAAAGAAGGAAGCCGGCACGACCTTCTTCAACTCATCGGCGGTCAAGACTTGCGCTGCGGCCTGGGCGGCCACCAGCGTGAGCACAATCATCAGCCCTATCCATTTGACCCGGTAGTTCATAAACACTCCTCACTCGAATTTTCACAGCCTTGTATGCAGACGGAAAGATCATGCTACACAACCGTTCCGGATTTTGCAGCAACCTGACACTTGTAGGGCGCCGTCCCGGCGGGATGCCGGCGCCATGTTTGCCAATCCTCGGCTTTTATGGCTCGGCGAAGAGTAGTCTGCCGAACGCCGCGGGCACGTGGAAGTTGGGCTGCGCACTATGGGTAGGTTGCCAGGCCGAGTAGAAGCGCGGTTCGCACGGGCCCTCCACCCGGTAGAAGTTCGCGCGCCAGACCGCCGTGGGCTCAAAGTTCGGCGTCAACGCCCGCATCGGGATGGCCAGTTCGGCTGCCCACACATGTTTCTCCCGATCGAACCACGCCGAATGCCGAAGCCCGCTCCCGAGATCACGGCGGCCCTCGGGGAAGATGTCCAGGTCAATCCACATGCCGTTCGGGCTGGCTTCGAACTCCTTGTAGTATCTTGGCCGCGCCGGATCCGGCTGCAGGAACGCTTCAGCCACATCGCGGTCCCAGAGCTGATCGCGGCGACCGCTGGGATCGGAGTCCTCGAAAACGAACAGCTCGCGGTAGCGGCATTCGAAGCGCACATAGAGAGTGGCCGGCGTCCACAGCACGCGCACCTGGGTCTGGCGCGCGGCGTCCGGGTTGCTTCCCCTCCAGTCCTGGCAGAAGACGGCCTGCGTTGCGGCTTGCCACTCGGCCGCGGGATGACGGGCGTCGAGTGAGATTTCGTGGGAAACGCGGCAGGCGATCACGGTATCCGCGGGCGGCGAGCAGATTTGTGCTTTCTCTAGGTTCATAAGCTGGCAGGAGTCAGTAGTCAGTAGTCAGTAGTCAGTAGTCAGTAGTCAGTAGTCAGTAGTCAGTAGTCAGTAGTCAGTAGTCAGTAGTCAGTAGTCAGTAGTCAGTAGTCAGTAGTCAGTAGTCAGTAGTCAGCCAAATCGAGCACGCTGACTCCTGACTAGAACTGGTCTCAAAAACCCTTGGAGAGTTCAGAAGGCCGACCCTCAGGGGCTAAAGCCCGCATTCTTGGCGGGTCTTGGCGGCACGGCTGAAGCCGTGCCCTGCCCAAAACCGATTTTTGAAACCAGTTCTACTGACTCCTGACTCCTGACTACTGACTCCCGAAATTCGGTTTGACCGCAACATTCGGATAGCCCGCGGCGCACGACTGTCCTATGTTATCCGCATGGCCACCAATGCGATACTTCCAGAAGAAGTTATGAACCGCAGCGATCAGCGCCGCTGGCAAGCGGTATTGGCACGGGACGCGTCCGAGGACGGCGCCTTCGTATTTGCCGTCTCCAGCACCGGCATCTTCTGCCGCCCGTCGTGTCCGGCGAAGCATCCGCGCCGTGAGAACGTGCGCTTCTTCCCGCGCGCCCTCGAGGCCGAGCAGGCGGGCTATCGCGCCTGCCTGCGTTGCCGTCCCAAGGCGGCGGATGGAAATCCGCAGGCCGCGCTGGTGCGGGCCGTATGCCGCCACATCGAGCAGCACCTCGAAGACCGGCTCACTCTCGGCGGGTTGGCGAAACAATTCCGCCGCAGCCCGTTCCATCTGCAGCGCACTTTCAAGGCCGTGCTGGGCGTTTCGCCGAAGGCTTATATGGATGCCTGCCGCCTGCGCCAGGTCAAGCGCAACCTGCAGGCCGGACACTCCGTGACCACCGCCCTGTACGCCGCCGGCTACGGCTCCAGCAGCCGCCTCTACGAGCGCACCGCGGGGCAACTGGGGATGACGCCGGAGAAGTATCGCCGCGGCGCCCTCGCTGCCGTCGTCCGCTATACCATGGCCAGCTCACCGCTGGGGCGCATGATGGTCGCCGCCACCGACAAGGGCATCTGCGCCATCCAGTTCGCCGATTCCGATCAGGAGTTGCAGCAGGGCTTGGTGCGCGAATTCCCCTTCGCCGTCCGCCGCCGCGACGATGAGGCCATGGTGCACTGGACCGAGGATCTGGCCCGCCTCATCCAAGGACAGCAAACCCATCCCTCGCTGCCGCTCGACATCCGGGCCACCGCGTTTCAGCGTCGCGTCTGGGAGTGCCTGCAGCGAATTCCCCGCGGAGAGACTCGCTCCTACAGCGAGGTCGCGCGCAAGATCGGAATGCCGAAGGCGACCCGTGCCGTGGCCCGCGCCTGCGCCACCAACCCGGTCGCGGTCGCGATCCCGTGCCATCGCGTGGTGCGCCAAGATGGCGAACTCGGCGGCTATCGCTGGGGGATCGAGCGCAAGGACAAGCTCCTGGCCATGGAACGCGCGTGACGGCAGAAGGCAGAAATCAGATTGCGTATTGTACCGGGCAGGCCAAACGCACCGCTGGCTCCAGCCGCTCATGGCCCGCAGTAAGCCGGGGTCGGGCGATTTCATGGCGAACTGTTTGTATCACAGCCGCGTCGCTGCAGATCACAACTTTAGCGAAATCGCCGCTGCGTAATGACGGCTAGATTCAGCTTGTGTTACTAGAGATTATCCGCGGCCGGAGTTCCTCCGTGCCACGACGGGAATCCTTTTCCATATCGGTAGTGCGTTACTTTCGTGGCCTCAATAGACCTCTGCGTAGTTGCCAAGCCGAGGTAACGTAGCTGAGATGCGGCGTTCGACGAGGTGAGTGCACTCGGTGGTGCTGGTTTGATCCACAAGCCACCGCAGAAGGCTTGGGGCGCATTCACTCTGCCGCATTCACCTCATACCTCCCCCAAGAGGATCAACCCGATCCACAGCTCGGAAGGAGTCCAACGATGAGATATCTGATTCGGTCGATCGCGGTGTCAGCAGCGTTGTCACTTTTGCTCGGCAGCGCGGCGGTTGCTCAGAGCGGACGCCACAAAGGCAGCATCGTGATTCCGTCGTCAAGCATGGAGCGTTCGCGGGATGCTGGCGAGCGCACTCACACCAACGTCCGCCTATTCATTCCTGCCGAAGGACTCATGTCGCCTCGGCCGCTGAACGTGGGCCCTCCCTATGCCGGCTATATGTACGAAACTCCGGCCTCGGTGGCCTGCGTGTATCAACTAGTAAAGGCGGCAGCCGGCTGCAATCCCAACACTGTGAAGGCAAATTCAGCCGGTGGCAGCAGGGCGATCGCGATTGTCGATGCCTACGACGATCCGAACGCAGCCAGCGATCTGGCTTACTTCTCGAACCAGTTCGGACTTCCCGCCCCGAGTTTCCAAGTTGTCTACGCCAGCGGAACCCAGCCGGCACGTGATTTCGGATGGGAACTGGAGGAGTCGCTCGACATTGAGTGGGCTCACGCCATGGCTCCCAACGCCAAGATTTATCTGGTGGAAGCGGCTTCCAATTCCTACTCCGACCTGCTCCTGGCCGTGTCCACGGCCAGCAGCCTCGTAGCTGCCGCCGGAGGAGGCGAAGTCTCGATGAGCTGGGGCAGCGGTGAATTCCGCAGCGAAACCAGCTATGACTCCTATTTCACGACAGCGGGAGTCGTGTACTTTGCCGCGGCGGGCGACGGACCGGGAACGCTTTATCCCAGCGTCTCTCCCAATGTCGTGGCGGCTGGCGGCACCACGCTTCGCCGCAACCCAAGTACTGGCGCCTTCCTGGCGGAGGCCGTTTGGGTGGATACCGGCGGTGGCACGAGCTACTATGAAGCCAGGCCGGTCTATCAGAGTTCCATTAGGACAATCGTCGGCTCCAAGCGGGGCCTGCCCGACCTCTCGGCGGTGGCGGATCCGAACACCGGAGTCTGGGTGTTTGACAGTGGCAACGGTGGCTGGTGGATCGTCGGCGGCACTAGCGCTGCTGCTCCGATTCTGGCGGGCATCGTGAACCTGGCTGGACGCTTTGCCCCCTCGACCAGCTCCGAGCTCACCACCATCTACAACCACATGGCGGTGGCGGCCGACTTCAAGGACATCACCACGGGCTTCTGCGGTCCCTACATGGGATGCTCGCCAGCCAAGGGGTGGGATCTCTGCGCAGGTGTGGGCAGCCCGCACGGCCTGGCCGGTAAATAGCTCTTCTCCATTCCGCGGTTTTGGAATTGGCCCGGCCTCGCAGCTGGGCCATTTCTTCTGTGCGGCAACAGCTCTTTCTCACCGAGAGTCGGAGCGATTTCTTGGCGAACCGTTTGTATCGCAACCTAGCCTTCGCCTGGATTAAACTTCTTGTTTGTTCCACCCTCCCCTCGGAGCGTACACAGCCGTGCCTGCATCGATTTCCGATATCCGGATTCTGCTGAAGGTGAAACAGCTTCCTCGGCGTTCCGATCCCCAGCGCGTGTTCATCACGGGCGGCACTGGATACATGGGCACCCTGTTGATTCCCGCGCTGCTCGAGCGGGGCCACCGCGTGCGCGCCCTGGTTCGCAGCGGCTCCAAAGGCAAGGTGCCCAGCGGGTGCGAGGTCGTGTCCGGAGACGCGCTCGACGCCACCACCTACCGTCAACTGGTGCGTCCGGCCGATACGTTTGTTCACCTGGTGGGAGTTGCGCATCCCTCGCCCGCGGACGAATTTCGCACCATTGACCTGGTTTCGGCTCGGGAGGCGATTGCCGTTGCCGCCGACCTCGGCGTGCCGCACTTCATCTACCTGAGCGTCGCTCAGCCGGCTCCGGTGATGAAGGCTTACATCGCGGTCCGCGCCGAATGCGAGGCGATGATCCGCCAGCGCGGCCTCAACGCCACCATTCTCCGCCCCTGGTATGTGCTGGGACCGGGACACCGCTGGCCCTACGCTCTGCTGCCTTTTTACGCGGTACTGGAATGGCTCCCTTTTACCCGCGCCGGCGCCGAGCGGCTGGGACTGGTGACCCTGGAGCAGATGATCTTGGCGCTGGTCGAAGCCGTGGAATCGCCCCATCCGGGTGTGCGCATCATGGAGGTTCCCGCCATTCGCGCCGCCCAGGCCAACCTGGCCGGCGACGCCGCCCACGCCGGCGGATGAAGTGGCTGCGGAAATGCCCAGTCTCCATCCCAGCTGGGACGGACGGTTTCCCACCGAAAACGTCTGAAATCGCCCGTCCCGCAAGCCTTTTCAAACCAAGGTAACTTCAATTACCGAAGCTCATGCACACGGGGAATCTTTGCGCCCATGCTGCGAGATGCGATGGTGGTGCAGTTGAAAGGACCAACATGGATCATGACAGCCGGCCCAGCATGGACGAGATTCACCTCCGCATCCTGCGCGTAACCGAAGACCTCCGCGCCATTCAGCAGGAACTCAACTGCGCCGCCATGCAGGCCCCCAACGACCCCGAGCTCATGGAAGCTCTCTCCGATCCTCCCGAGATCGATTCTCTCCAGGTACTCAAGTCCGCGCTCGACCAGATGCGCCACTTCCTCTGGTTCTACGTGCAAGTGATGACCAACGATTCGGACCTGGGCGACAAACTCCGCCAGAGCCTGCGCCAGGACGCCGGTCCCCGAGGCCAGGAACTCCAGCAACAGATCCAGAGCACAGCCGACGCCATGATGCTTCGCTACCTGGCCGACAACAAACACCGCAAGCCCAACTGAATCGGCAGCGACACGTGGGCGTCTCGCGCGCCCTTCAGCTATTTCGGATGATTGCAGTTCGGGGTGGGATATCACCGCGTCTTGAAGTCGAGCTCAATCAGTTCCCGCGTCTCAGCGGGAGCAGGGGTGAACTTCCATTTCGTTACAGCGTCCTGCGCGGCCCGAATCAAAACTGGGTGTCCGCCCACCGTCTCGATCGATTTGACCGAACCGTCGGGAGCAACCGTGGCCCGGAGCCTCACTACACCGGACATCTGCAGCCGCCTGGCCAGATCGGGATAGACCGGATTCACCATATGCACGACCTTGCGTGCGTGCTGGGGAGTGTCCGAATTCTGGGCGGGTGCGGCACTGGTGGCGAGCGCCAGCACCGCCACGAGGAAGATAGTAAGGCGACGGCCCATTGAGTGAATCCAGAACCAATCCGGTCCTTGCTCCCCAGTTTAGGCCGCTTCGATCAGCAGCGAGAATTACGAAAGTCACGAACGTGCCCACCTTCTACTGAGCGGCGAAGCGGCTGACCCGCACGATTCCTCGGTCGTTCCTGCATTCTTCGTGATGCCGAGGTTTCGTTCACGACAAATCGATCGGCTTGACGGGGCCCTTGATCGAGCCCACACGCGTAAGACTCTTTGCGGAACTACTTCTGATAAATCTGCGCATTGCTCAGGACCGTCCCCTGGAAGGTGTATGTGCCGCCGATGCAGTACAGCAGCCCCTTATACACTGCGGAACAGGCGAACATTCGCTCAGCCACTTACAAGTCACAATAATAGCTTGAAGAAAAGTCAATGTTCCATGTGGAACACTACGCAATTGTGCGGAGAAGTGATCTGTCGGCGCAAAAAAGGGCGCGCTTGCGCGCGCCCGAGGTTCCAGGAGGAAAAACTCAGTGGCCGAAACCGGTTGACTGCATGGCCTGCCGCGACAAATCGGCGGTCGAAGCAATGCCCTGCATGCGCAGCTTGAACTCGTCGGCGTTGGAGGCGTTCTCCAGAGCGGTCTCGTAAGGAACCAGCCCGGCCTGGAACAGGTCCCAGAGCGACTGGTCGAAGGTCTGCATGCCGTATTGCGACGTGCCCGCGGAGATGGCATCGCGGATGTTCCGCGTCTTTTCCGGCACCAGAATGCATTCGCGAATGTAGGCGGTGTTGATCATCACCTCGACCGCGGGCACGCGCCCTTCGGCATCGGCGCGGCGCACCAGGCGCTGGCTGATGATGGCGCGCAACACGGCGGCGAGCTGCAACCGGATCTGCTTCTGCTCCGGCGGCGGGAAGATGGCGATGATACGGTTGATACTCTCGACCGCGTCCAGCGTGTGCAAGGTGGAGAACACCATGTGGCCGGTTTCGGCCGCGTGCAGCGCGGTCTGAATGGTTTCGAGATCGCGCATTTCGCCCACCAGGATGACGTCCGGATCCTGACGCAAGCTGGAGCGCAGGGCCTGCGAGAACGACGGCGTGTCCACTTCGACCTCGCGCTGGTTGACGTAGCCCTTCTTGTCGCGGTGCAGAAATTCGATGGGGTCCTCGATGGTGATGATGTGTTCGGCGCGGCTGGAGTTGATGCGGTCCACCATGGCGGCGAGCGTGGTGGACTTGCCCGAGCCGGTGACGCCGGTGACCAGCACCATACCGCGGGGCATGTCGCAGATCTGCTCGACGACTTTGGGCAGGAACAGTTCGTCGAGGGCGCGGATCTTGGTGGGGATGACGCGGAGCACCAGGCCGACGTTGCCGCGCTGCTGAAAGACGTTGACGCGGAAGCGTCCCAGGCCGGCGACGCCGTATGCCATATCAATTTCGGTGGTCTCTTTGAATTTCTGTTTCTGGCGCGCCGACATCATGCTGAAGGACATGTTCAACATGTCCTCAGCGGAGACACGCGGCTGGTCGGTGAGCGGAATCAGGTCGCCATCAATGCGCAGGTGGGGATAGTTTCCCACCTTGAGGTGCAAGTCGGAGGCGCGGCGCTCCATGGCGATCCGCAGCAGGTCATCAATATTCATGCGGGAGTGACTCCAGCGACCTTTGTATGATGACGCGAAGCGGGCGCCAGCACGAGATGACGGAAGTAACGGGACCTTCGGAGCTGAATTTGCAAGCTGATGCCGGTATATAGATCCTGGATATTACTGAGTTGGTTATTGGTGCGGCAGCGAGTTCTCCCAGAGGCCTGTTCGGGCGACAAAAGAGCCGCCCCGCGGGGCGGCTCAGCCGGTGGCCGTGGAACCCAGTCAGGCGGCGGTAGTTTCCTGATCCGGCATCTGGAAGGGCTCGTCGTAACTGCCGCCGTAGATCGAGGGCACCTTCGATCCCATGGGACGCAGGTAGGTGGCCAACTCACCGCGATGGTGAATGCTGTGGTTGTTGAGGAATCCGAGATAGAGGGCTGCCGGGAAGTTGAAGACGCCATAGAAATCAATCGGCGTCAGCAATTGCTGAGGTGACATAGCGCGCACCCGATCGGCGGCACGCTTGAAATTCCTGTCGTACCACTCGACGATTTCGGCTATGGTCTTGGGCTTGTTGGCGTCTTCGGGTGTGGCCATGGTGAACTTCAGGTCAGCGATCCCGTCCAGGAACTGGATGTCGGTGTTGGCGATGTGCCAGGCGAGTTCCCGGGCGTTGCGGGCGTTGGGGTCGGGACGGTAGTCGTCGCACTTGCTTTCGGGGACGGCGGCAAGGACTCGCTTGGTGGTCTCGACTTCACCCGCTAGGCCGTCGAGCATCATGTGGCAATAAGCTACGGCAAATTCGGGAGTGGGAGCTTGGCTGGGAGTTGACATGGAGATTCTCCTTCGAAGTTGAGTTTAGGGAAGAGCGAAAGGGACGCCCCCGGAGAGGCGATCACCACTCTAATCCAACCGGAGGGGAAGAGCAAACTGGGTGCGGGGAGTGCCGCCGTGCTGGCATTCCCTGCACTTGTCATCGCCTCGTTGCGGCGATAGAGCGGGTTGGCTGGCCCGGACTCTCACGATGGCCTGCCTGCTGAATGGCGACAGACGTACTTCGAAGAACGGCGGTCAGGTGAAATGCGTGACTACCGGAGAACCCCTTTGACCGTTCTCGGTTCGACTAAAAGGTGTCGTGACCTCGTGGGGCCAAGGGCAAAGGTGATGGCCGCCAGGCAGCGATCATCGGGTAAGACGAACATGGACACGTGCTCCATTTTCATAGAAGGATGACAGCGTGAGAAGCGGCGATCACCTGCCAAACCGCACCATCACCCGTGATCCTGCGGCCACGCGCGAGCCCGGCGGGGGCGATTGTTCCCGAGCGATGCCGCTGCCGACGGCGTCGAGATCGAACCCGGCCTCCTGGGCGGCTTCGACCGCGGCGCGGACGTTCTTGCCCAGGAATGACGGAACCTCGATGCCACCCTCTTCGACGTCGAGAACCACGGTTCCGCTCGCGGGCAGCTTCTGACTCTCAGGATCCCCGGCCTTGGGGGGAGGATTCGTGCCCGCCGTAGTCGAGGTGGTTGGCGCCGATTGGGCCGATTCCCTGCTCGTCAGACCGGCGGGCACTATCTGCGCGGCAACCGTGCCCGGCTTCACGGCTGCGGGCTTGGCTGGCGTTTCGCTGGCTTCGGCGACATCCAGGCTGGCGCCTAGGTGATCAGGCGAACTTTCGTCCAGATTCGCGTCGCCGGCATTGCGGCGGGCGAGCAGAGTTTGACGGCTGGCGGGAAGGTCGACGTCATGCGGCACGTGCAGATACTCGAGAATCTGCTGCGTGACCCGCTGGAATACCGGGGCACAGACCTGGCCTCCCTGGTGCAGGCCGACGGCGGAATCGAGGATCGCCACCACCGCGATCTGCGGATTATTGACCGGGGCGAATCCGGCGAAAGAAGCTACGTATTTCGTCTTGGAGTATGTGCCCGTGGCCGGGTCCACTTTTTGCGCCGTGCCCGTCTTCCCGGCGGAGCTGTAGCCCTCGAGGAGGGCCTTGCGGCCGGTCCCATGCAAAACAACGCCCTGCAGCATCTGGCGCATCTGCGCGGCGGTCAGCGGGGAAATGACGCGCACGCCCTCTGCCGGCTGGAACGCAATGGTCTTTGTTGTGTTTTGGGTCGTGTTCTGGGGCGTGTTCTGGGGCTCCATTGTGCCGGCCACGATGCGGGGCGGGACGCGGACACCGTCGTTCGCGATCGTCGCGAATAAAGACATGAGCTGAAGCGGCGAAATACCGATCTCCTGCCCCATCGCGATGGCTCCGATCGAAACCTTCGACCAGCGCGTGACGGGCCTGGCCAAGCCGCGGGTTTCGCCGGGAAGTTCGATCCCGGTCTGCTGGCCGAAACCAAAGCTGCGGATGTACTTGTAGAACCTTTCGTCGCCCAGGCGAAGCGCGACCTTGATTGCGCCCACGTCGCTGGACTTGGCGATAATGTCGGAAACCGGCAGCAAGCCGAACGGCTTGTGATCGTGGATCCTCATGCCGTTGATGACGATCGAGCCCATCTGGCAGTCGAACACCTCGTCGGGCCGGGTTACCTTCTCTTCGAGCGCGGCGGAAACGGTCACCACCTTGAACGTGGACCCCGGCTCATAGACGTCGCTGACCGCGCGGTTTTTCAGGGCTTCATTCCGGATTTCTTTGCGAATGTTGGGATTGAACGTGGGCCGATTGGCCAGCGCGAGGATCTCGCCGGTATGCGGGTTTTCCACGATCACCGTGCCGCTGATGGCCTGCGTCTCCTCCATGGCTCGTTCCAGCTCGCGCTCGGCGATGTACTGGATGTTCTGGTCAACGGTGAGAACCAGGTTATCGCCGGATTCGGGCTGCTTCTCAACGCTCGCGAACCAGCGTTTGCGGGCGTCCACCGAGATCATGAGCCGGCCCGGCTTGCCCTGGAGTTCCTCATTGAACTGGCGCTCCAGACCGCTCAAACCCTGGTCGTCGGTGCCGACATAGCCCAACACCTGGGCGGCAAGCTCGCGTTTGGGATAGAAGCGCTTGGGTTCCTTCTGGAAGTGGATGCCTTGCAGGTTCATGGCCCGGATGCGCTCGATGACTTCGGCATCGGCTTTGCGCGCAACCCAGCAAAATGTCTTGCGCGCCTGGCAATCCGCCAGGACCACACGCGGGTCGCTCTTCGTGATGCGTGCAATCAGGTTGATGGTGTTGGGGAGATCGGGAATTTCCGTGGGCACGGCAAAGGCGGAGTCGATCTGAATGGACATGGCCAACTCGCGGCCCGCCCGGTCGTAAATGATTCCCCGTTTCGGCGAGAGGTCGAAGCTGCGCTGTTGTTGCTGCTGGGCACGGTGCTGGAAATCTCCGTAGCAGAAGATCTGCAGGTAGACCAATCGCAGGCAGATGGCGAGCAACCACAGGCAGAGCCATCCAGACAGGGCGTAGAGCCTGAATCTTGCGCCGTTCGAAGAGGTGCTCGCCGTCACGTAGTTCTCAGTTCCCAGTTCTCAGTTCTCAGTTCGGACTCGTGAGCTTTTCACTGAGAACTGAGAACTGGGAACTAGGAACTGATCTAGCGGGCCGAGATCACCGCGACCGGAGTCGCGCTGGCCATGACCGGCGTGGCCGTGTCGGCGCTGGTATCCAGCTGTATGACCTGGCCGGGCTGAGGAGATTGCAGGCCCAGTCTGTGCGCCATCAGGTCAATCCTCTCTGGATCGCGCAGCGAAGCTTCTTCCAAGCGCAGGGCGCGGTTCATTTCGAGCAAGCCGTCGCGTTGCGTCTTCACCGACTCGATCTTGTAACCGTATTCAATGGCGCGGAAATGTTCGAGGGCATAGGTCATGACCAGCAGGAACAAGCAGCAAAGCGCGATCCCAAAATGTTTCATCTCGCGCTCGCGGCGCGGGTCTTCTACCTTGACCAGGCGCGAGTTGTCGATACTCTTCCGGAAATAGATTTCCGGAGTCCCCAGCCAGCAGGACTGGCGCCGGTTCGATGGAATTACACTGTGGACTGCCGCGGCCGCGCTCATAGGTTATGCCACTCCCGGCAAATTGGATTCGTAGCTGGTGTTTTCCTCGACCGTCGCGAACCAGGTTTCAATTTTCGCTATCGCAAGATCCTGCGCTTTGGCCTCGGCTCGTTCCACCGTCGCGAACAGATCTTCAATTAGAGCGCCCTTGTACATTTTGGTCTTCTCGTCTGCTTCGGAACCGGCTTTGTTATTGTTTCGACTTTGCCGTTCCGAAAAACTCCACCACGTAGCCTGGACAACCGGGGCTGAAGCCCCCTTTCTTAAATGCTCGCCTTACGGCGCGGCTAAAGCCGCGCCCTTTCAAATCAACTTGCGGCACGCCTGAAGGCGTGCCCTGATACGAATCGTTGCCCTGCTACAAATCTTGACCCGACACGCTTTACCATCACCGCACCGGGAAGCCCGGCAGTTTCTCCGGACCAACTCAAGATCTTTGCCGACAAGTTGCCGGCGCTACGCTCGTTCGGCGGCGCGCATCTTCGCGCTGCGCGACCGCGGATTGCGATCTATCTCTTCTTCGGTGGCCGTCACCGGCTTTTTCGTCAGCAACCGGTACCAGCCCTGCTTCGCGCCGTCGCGAAGCGAATCCTTGACGATCCGGTCTTCGAGCGAGTGAAAGCTGATCACCACCAGCCTTCCGCCCGGTCTCAGCACGCGAGGCGCCGCCTCCAGCAGTGCTTTCAGATCGTCCAGTTCGCGGTTTACGAAGATTCGGAGAGCCTGAAAGGTTCTGGTCGCCGGATGAATGCGCTCATGTTTCATTGGCCGGGCCGCGGTCGAAATCACTTCCACAAGTTGCCTGGTAGTGCGTATCGGCCGCGACCGGACAATGGCTCTGGCGATTCTCCGCGACCTCCTTTCCTCACCGAATTCGTAAATCACATCGGCCAGCTCGCGCTCGTCGATGTGGTTTACCACTTGTTCGGCGGTGTCGCCCGACATCGGATTCATCCGCATGTCGAGCGGTCCATCCGCCTGAAAACTGAATCCCCGCGCCGGGTCGTTGAGCTGCAAGCTGCTCACGCCCAGGTCCGCCAGCAGACCGTCGAGGGAGGCGGGAGCGATGCGCTCACCAACTTCCGCAAACGATCCGTGGATCAGAGTTACGGTCGGCTGCTCCTCGGGGAGAGCCGTCAAACTTGCGCGGGCCCGTTGCAGCGCCCCCGGATCCTTATCGAAGCCAATCAAATGTCCCGGTGCGCCGAGGCGTCTTGCGATTTCCAAACTGTGCCCGCCCAGGCCCACCGTGGCATCCAGAAAGGTTCCGCCACGCTGTACGGCCAGAAAATCGATCGCTTCTTTTAAAAGAACCGGAACGTGGCCAGCCGCTCCACGCCCATCCCGCTCGGGGATGTCTTGTCCAAAACCCTCTTCCACTAGATGCCCAATTCGTCGAGCGTCTTGAGGTCTTCATCCGTGAACGCTTGCTCTTCGATCTCCTTGCGGAACGCTTCCATGTTCCGAACTTCCAGGTAGGTCAGATTGCCGAGCACTGCCACTTCACCGCGGATGTGCGCCGACTCGCGCAACACCTGCGGCATCAGCAGGCGCCCCTGCCCGTCCATCTCCACGACCTGCCCGTAGTAGTTCGCGCGATTCAAGAACTTCTTCTTCGTGGGATTGAAAGTGGAAAGCGAAGCCAGCTTCTGCTCGATCCGCTCCCATTCCTCGAAGGGATAAATCTGAGCAACAGTTCCGTCCAGACTCGTGATGTAGAATCGCTGGGCGTATTTCTCGTCGATCACGCGCTTGAATTCCGCGGGGACCTTGAGGCGTCCCTTGTCGTCCACGCGAGTTGGGTGATTTCCGCGAAACATGCGCCCTGCTTGTTCTTGGGCTCCGGCATAAACCGGCGGCTACCACAGCTAGTACGAGGGAGGTAAAAGCGGTCACAAAAGCAGCGGATTCGGGTTCGTTGGGCCTTTTCTTGGGGCTGTCAGTCTCTCTAACCACTGGCGCCTCGTTAGTAATCGTTAAGTGCCCGCGTCCTCTATGTTTTATTCCACTTTAGACCACTTTTGTCCACATCCTACGCCTAAATCGTTTGTTGTCAATAGGAAAGTTTCAGGTTGAGATTTCGGTTATGGACCCAAACGGCAAAGCGCGATGCCTTGGGGTTAATTAACTAGGTGACCACTACAGGTTGGGTTTAGGACTGTGGTTCCCCGGGGTTTGGGCCGTGATTCTTCGCCCGGATACGCACAAGACGTGAAGCGTCTGTGGAAAAGTGTATGGCCGAATCGGACCGAGAACATCTTGCGAATTGACGACCGGGAGTACACTTGCGCTTATCCAAGCCAAGCGCAAAAAAAGGAGGCTGAATGAAGCTGAATAAGGCTCGGGTGTGGCTGGGTGGGTTTGCTGGCGGGCTCGTTTGGACGGCCTGGAGCTTTTTCATCCAAACGCGGATAGGACCGCTGTACGAGGCCATGCAAAAGCAGGGGCTTTTTCTGAAAGAACCGCGCTATCCCTTCTTTGTGGCGCAGTGGATCCTTACTTTGTTCGTGATTTCGATCCTGATGGCGCATCTTTATGCCTGGAGCCGGGCCACGGCCGGCCCCGGAATCAGGACAGCTCTGCGGATTGGGATGATCGTCGGATTCTGCGCGGGCGTCCCGGGAAACTTCGCCCAAGCGTCGTGGTCGCCGATTCCCCGCATGCTGCCGTTGGGCTGGATGCTCGAAATGTGGGTGGGGGCGATCCTGGCCGCGGTGGTCGCGGGGTGGCTCTACAAAGAATAGGCGTGAGGCAAGTAATTGTTGATTTTTGATTAACGATTTGTGATTTACGATTTGCGAAGCATGGGTTTCAATCGTCGATCGTAAATGATGGAATCGTAAGTCCGGCAGTCGGCCCTACCGCGCTGCCTCGACCACCACGGCGGTTCCGTAGGCGAGCACTTCGGTGACGCCCTGCATCACCTCGGTGGCATCGTAGCGCGCGCCGACCACGGCATTGGCGCCGATTTCGGCGGCGTGCTGCAGCATGAGGTCGAACGCCTCGGCCCGCGTCTTCTCGCAAAGATTGGTCAGCAGGGTAATGTTGCCGCCGACCAGCGTCTGCAAGCCGGCACCGATGGTACCGAAAATGGAGCGGGAACGCACGGTTATTCCCCGCACTACGCCCAGCGTGCGCACGACGCGGAAGCCATCCAGTTCGAATTGTGTGGTAACCATGGTGTGGGCAACCATGCGTCCTGCGGGTGCGGAATAGGTAGCCATCGCTCCTCCTCTAGATCCGGAAGAACTTTTCTATCCCATTTTCACGCGGAGTACAAATCCTTGTCGCGGCAATTGCCTTCAAGCCTGCGCCCGGGCTGAAGGTCCGCCCTGCAACCAACTTGGTAGAGGGGGAGTAATCAACTCCCCCTTTTGGTGCGATTCCCTTCAAACTAGTTGGTTTGATTCCGCCGGGACCACAGCGGTATGCCGTTCTGATCCCGAAGGGCAAGTTTCTTTCCTTCCTTGGTGATCTCACGCGCCAAGAATGCGTCTTTGACTCCGATCTTGACCTGAGAGCCCAGGACTTCGATGCGGTCGCCCTTGGTGAACGAGAATTTGTTCTTTTCGATGTAGCTCGTGGGGCCTACGTGCACCTCGATCGTGCCGGAATCGGTCTTGAGGACAAGGTGGGTTCCGGTTCCACGATAGTATCCGGGGTGCAACTGTAAGTCCTCGATTGTTCCGCTGAGTGTAGTTTCGGTCTTGGGGTCGTAACGGGGCATACCCATGCCCGGCCCACGCTGTGCCCAGACAATGGACATGAAAGTGACCATCACTAGCACCACAAGAAGATGAGAATACCGTTTTTGCATGAGACCTCCTGTTGGCCCGTTGACGCAATGCTTTCGGGGTCGGATCGCTTCCTTCTTAACAAACCCCAGACTACGGTAATCGTTGCGGTGCTTGGTATGAGTGCCGGAGATTTTTCTTGAGGTCTTTCCCGAAAAGGGAGACCATCATGTTGCCCGCAGACCCGAACACGTGACGCGTTGGTGGCCACCCCGTCGCTCCGATGTGCTTGTACCCCTCACAAGGGACGCTTCTCTATAATGGTGGCTCTTTCCCGGAGGTCCCATTGCTCTCCCGTCGCCGATTCCTACAAACTGGTTCTCTCGCCGCAGGCGCCGGCGCAGTTCTGCCTGCGCTCGCCAGCGCTTCCGAAGATGACCAGAAGCTGCCACCCTCCATTGCTGCGCTGAAGTCTCTGCGGGCGGAGGCCAAGCCGATCACGATCGAAGAACGCCGCGAGCGACAGGAGAAAGCGCGCCGGCTCATGCGCGACAGCCATCTATCGGCGATCATTCTGATGGAAGGCACATCGCTCAATTACTTCACCGGCATCCGCTGGTGGGGAGGCGAGCGCCTCTTCGCTATGGTGCTTCCCGCGAAGGGCGAGCCGCTTTACGTCTGTCCCGGGTTTGAGGAAGGACGGGCCCGCGAGCAGATCTCCAAGTCGCCCGATGGCAACCGCCCCGACGTCCGCATCTGGCAAGAGGACGAGAGCCCGTATGAGCGCGCCGCCCAGGGGCTGAGGGACCACGGTATTGCCAGTGGGGATATCGGTATCGAGGAAACGGTGAGGTTTGTCTTCAGCGACAGCCTGCGGAAGGCCGTGCCGGGCGCGACGTTCACCAGCGCAATACCCGTGACCGCCGGCTGCCGCATGATCAAGAGCCAACACGAAATCGAACTCATGCGCCTGGCGGCCAAGGTCACGCTGGCTGCTTACGAAGCGACGTACCGTGCCCTGAAAGAGGGCATGACGCAGCACGATGCCGAAGGACTGGTGGAAACCGCGCACCGCAGGCTCGGTTTCGAAGGGGGAGCGGACGTGCAGGTGGGTGAGTTCTCCGCCTTTCCGCACGGCTCGGTCACGCCGCAGGTCATTCACGAAGGCACGATTGTGCTGATGGATGGCGGCTGCAAAGCGGAGGGATACTCCTCCGACATCACGCGCACCTTTGTGCTGGGGAAGGCCCAAGACAAGATGAAACAAGTCTTCGAGATCGTGCACCGCGCGCAGAGCGCCGCGCTGGCAGCCGCCAAGCCGGGCGGGGAGTGCGGCTCGGTGGATGCCGCCGCACGCAAGGTTATCATCGATGCCGGGTATGGCCCCGATTACAAGTACTTCACCCACCGCCTGGGTCACGGCCTGGGCATGGACGGCCACGAGTGGCCTTATCTGGTGCGGGGAAACACAAAGAAACTTGAGATCGACATCACCACCAGCAACGAGCCGGGAATTTATATCCGGGGCGAGTTTGGCATCCGCCTGGAAGACGATATGCACATTCTGGAAAACGGCGCAGAGTTGTTCACGCCGCAGAGCCCGTCGCCGGAGGAGCCGTTCGGGAAAGCGTAGAATTCACCTCCCACATGTGCCGTCGAGCGGTTCCTGGCGAAACGGGATTCTTGGTTTAGAAACGAAAAAGGAGATTACAGGTAGGAACTGGACATCTGGAAATCCTGGCAGGAATTGAAGGAAGCATATCATGGCCCGCACGTCTGCCGACGCTACAAGCCTTTCTCCGTGGTGGAGACACTCGGTCATCCTCGTAATGATCGCCGGCTTCTCGGTTCTGTCCCTTGTCACGGTCTTGACCTACACGAACGCTCCACCGATCCCCGAGCAGGCCGTGGATACAACGGGCGCTGTGGTGTTTACCGGGACCGACATCCAAATGGGCCAGGAGGTGTTCCTCAAATACGGCCTCATGGAGCACGGGACCCTGTGGGGCCATGGGGCTTACTTAGGTCCCGATTACAGTGCGGAGTACCTGCATCGGCTCAGCGAGGTGACCCGGGACACGACCGCCACCGAAAAGTACGGCAAGCTCTTTGCGCAGCTTTCCCTGGACGAGCAGAGCGTCGCATCTGCGCGGACGATGTCGGTGCTCAAGGAAAACCGGTACGAACCACCTTCGCGAACTCTCCGGCTCTCTTCAGGCGAGGTGGCCGCCTACCGCACACAGCTTCTCGAATGGAGCGACTACTTCACCAAGAAGGATGCTGCTCCCGGTCTACCAGCCAACTATATTCACAACCCCGGGGAGCTGAAAGCTCTGACCGCCTACTTCGCTTGGGCGGCCTGGGCCACAACGGCGAATCGCCCTGGGAAGGATTACTCATACACCAACAACTGGCCCTACGAGCCCATCGCGGGAAACCGTCCTTCCACCGAGGCCTATGTTTGGAGCGCCTTGAGTCTCATCACCCTCCTGTCAGGGCTGGGTTTGATCCTCTTCGTTGTCGGCAAGTTCGACTATCTGGGCTGGAAGGGCGAGGGCGCTGGCTCCCATGTTTTGCACTCTGCTCCGCCTGCTTTGAAGCTCACGCACAGCCAGTGGGCTACGGGGTGGTTCTTCGCGGTCGTGGCCCTCCTGTTCCTGGCGCAATCATTCCTGGGAGGCCTGCTCGCTCACTATCGGGTGGAGACAGGAGCCTTTTACGGGCTCGACATCGCCCGCTGTTTGCCCTACAACCTGGTGCGCACCTGGCACCTCCAACTCGCCATCTTCTGGATCGCGACAGCCTGGGTGGGCGGCGGCCTTTTCCTGGCGTCGTGGGTCGGTGGCGAAGAGCCCAGACACCAGAGGACCGGCGTCTACGCACTCCTCGGGGCGCTGGTGGTGGTCGTCGTCGGCAGCCTGGTAGGCGAGTCCCTCGGCATCAACGACAAGCTGGGGCAGCTCTGGTTCTGGTTCGGTCACCAGGGTTCCGAGTACCTGGACCTCGGGCGGCTCTGGCAGTTCCTGCTGGCAGTTGGCCTCGTCTTCTGGCTGTTTCTGATGTTTCGGGCGCTCAAGCCCGCCTTCAAGATCCATGACAAGCGCGAACTGTCCTCGCTCTTTCTGTACGCGGCTGTGGCCATCCCTGTCTTCTACCTGCCCGCTCTTTTCTATGGCCCTCACACCAACTTCGCCGTCATCGACAACTGGCGCTTCTGGATCATCCATCTTTGGGTGGAGGGATTCTTCGAACTCTTCGCAACGGTGCTGGTGGCCATCATGTTCTACCAGATGGGCGTGGTCAGCACCAAGACCGCTACGCGCCTGATCTACCTGGATGCCATCCTGTATCTCAGCGGCGGGATCATCGGCACAGGCCACCATTGGTACTTCACAGGCCAGGGAACGCTCAACATGGGCCTGGCGTCATGCTTCTCCGCTCTGGAAGTTGTGCCTCTCACGCTTCTGACTCTGGACGCATGGGATTTCATCAAACTGAGAAAGGCGCAATGTTCCGAGTGCGGCCACGATCTGGTCTGGAGCCAGAAGTGGTCCATCTATTTCCTCATGGCCGTGGGTGTCTGGAACTTCGCCGGTGCAGGGGTCTTCGGTTTCCTGATCAACCTGCCGATCGTGTCCTACTTCGAGGTGGGCACGTCGCTCACTGCTAATCACGCACATGCTGCACTGCTTGGTGTCTTTGGGATGTTGGCCTTAGCAGTCATGGTCTTCTGCTTGAGGGCCATGCAATCCGACACCACATGGAAGGAGACGGAAAAGTCCGTCCGCGTGGGCTTCTGGGGTGCTAATGTGGGCCTCGCGCTGATGATCACCCTGGATCTGTTCCCCGGAGGAGTAATCCAGCTCTGGGATTCCATCGCCAACGGGTATTGGCACGCGCGCCGCCTGACATTCCTGATGGGCGGCACCTACCACAAGCTGGAATGGCTGCGCATGGTGGGGGATATGACCTTCCTCCTCGCTGGCGCCCTGCCCATCACGCTCGGCGCGTTGCGCAGTCTGTGGAAAAGAGATCTCTCCCCCACGTCGTAAAGGCATTCAATTTAAGGGCGAGTCACGGCCTAACCGGAAGGTAGGGGCTGGTGTGTACAAAGACAGGCCCCGCCGAAGCGGGGCCCTCTTCTAAACGGGTGCGGGCTAACGAACAACCGTCTCGGGCCGCAGCCGCGCCAGTTGGTTCTTGATCGCCACCGAGAGCCGCCGGATGCCTTCGCGGATCTGCTCGGGCTTGGCATTGGAGAAGTTCAGGCGTAAGTGGCGGCGGCCTTCGTCGGCGTACCCGTTAGCGGCATAGAACGAATCGCCGGGGACGAAGGCGACATTCTCTTTCAGAGCCGCCTCGAAGAGTTGATGGCAATCCATTCCGGCAGGCAAGCTCACCCAGAGAAACAGGCCTCCCTGCGGACGAGTCCAGGTGACTTCCGGCGGGAAGTTCTCTTCCAGTGCCTGGAGCATGACGTCGCGGCGCTCGCCATAGACGCGGCGGATCAGCTTGATATGCTCGTCCAGGAAGTTGTCGCGGGCCACTTCGTAGGCCACGATCTGGGTGAAAGTTGAGGTGTGCAGGTCGGCGCCCTGCTTCAGTTGCACCAACTTGGTGATGACCTCGGGCGGGGCGACGATCCAGCCCAGGCGCAGGCCCGGCGCGAGAGTTTTGGAGAAGGTACTCAGGTAGATCACGTTGCCCATCGAGTATCCGTTGTCGCGGCGCATGTTCTGGCGATCGAGCACGATCAGCGGTGTGAGGTGCTCTCCCTCATAGCGGAGCTGCCCATACGGGTCATCCTCAATGATCGGGATGCCATACCGGTCGGCCAGCATTACCAGTTCATGGCGGCGTCCTTCGGCCAGCGTGGTCCCCCCGGGGTTCTGAAAATTCGGCAGCACGTACATGAACTTCGGACCGGAGCGTAGAGGGGCCTCGAGCAGATCGGTGCGCAGACCATCGTTGTCGCAGGGCACACAGACGTACTCCGCGCCATAGACGTTGAAGGCCTGCAAGGCTCCGAGATAGGTTGGCGCCTCGACCAGGACGCGGTCGCCGGAGTTAATCATCAGCTTGCCGATCAGATCGAGAGCCTGCTGCGAGCCCGAGGTGATCATCACGTTTTCCGGCCTGGCCTTCACGCCGTAACGGGCAGTATGCCGGGCGATCATCTCGCGCAGCGGCTCGTATCCCTCCGTAGCCCCATACTGCAAGGCCAGGCTCGCCTGGTTGTCCAACACCTTGACGCAGGCTTCGCGGAAGCGTTCCGCGGGGAAGACGTCCGGGGCAGGCAAGCCGCCGGCGAAGGAAATGATTGCAGGATTCTGAGTGATCTTGAGGAGTTCGCGAATAGCGGAGCTTTTAACGTTCTTCGCGCGTTGGGCGTAACGGGAAGTCCAGGCCGTCGACATTAAGTACCCCCCGATAATTGAGTCTACCGCTGAAAAGCGATTTGTGCGGTGACATCAGGACGTGCCCCCGTGACTGAGATCACCGGCGGAGGAGACGGCTGTGGGTACTGAGCACCCAGTACTCAGTACCCAGTTTCAAATACCGTTAGCTGTCAGCTCTCAGCTATCAGTTCTCCTGAGAAGGCCGCCATCCTCTGTAAGAGGAAATCCGCGCCATCGCTCAGAATTTGGAAAACGAGAAACTGGGTACCGGGCACTGAGTACAAAAGCCAACTCACAATGTATCGAAGGAGAAAACTCCCGGATCCCTCAGGGGCCAAAGCCCCCGTCTTTATTGGCTCCGGGCGGCACGGCTGAAGCCGTGCCCTTCCCAAAGCGATTTATGAGATAGCTCGTAGATTCAGTCCGCGGTGGCGCGGATGCCGTACTTGTTCAGCTTGTAGGCCAGAGCGCTGCGCGAAAGACCCATCCGGCGGGCGGCCTCGGCTTGGGCGCCGTTGGTGGACCCGAGAGTGCGCAGGATCAGGTCTTTTTCCGTCTTTTCCAGGAACTCGGTCAGGTCGAAAGGCTCGCTCGGAAACTGCCCGGCCGATGGTTGCGCCGGCTGCGGCTGACCGTTGGTAGGCTGAGACGGAACGAGCATTTCCGGCGAGCGTGGCATGGGGAAGTTTTCCGGCCCGAGCTCTTCTCGAACGGAAAGAATATAGGCCCGCTCGATCAGGTTCTTCAGCTCGCGGATATTGCCGGGAAAATCATACTGCGTGAGGCTCTCGATCGCCTGCGGGCTCAAGCGCCGTACCGGCAGGTTCAATTCGGTCGCGATCTGCCGGGAAAACAATTCCGCCAGCAGCGGAATGTCTTCACGGCGCGCCCGCAGCGGCGGAATGTGAATGGGCACCACCGCTAACCGGTAGTAGAGATCTTCGCGAAACAGTCCGTCGCGGACGCGTTGTTCGAGATTGCGGTGGGTAGCGACGAGGACGCGCACGTTCACCGAACGAGGCTTGGTGGATCCGACGCGAAGCAATTGGCCGTCCATCAGGATACGCAGCAGTTTGGCTTGCGCCGTCATGGACATTTCGCCGGCTTCGTCCAGAAACAGGGTGCCTTCGTGCGCGGCTTCGAACAATCCCTGCCGGGCGCGGTCGGCCCCGGTGAAAGCGCCCTTCTCGTGGCCGAACAGTTCGCTCTCCAGCAGGGTCTCGGTAAAGGCGGCGCAATTGACGGCGACAAACGGCTTGTTCGACCTGGGACTATTGCGATGGAGGGCGCGGGCGACAAGCTCCTTGCCGGTGCCCGTTTCCCCCGTGATCAGGACGGTGACATTGGCGGGCGCGACCCGGGCGATGGTTTCGCGAACCGCCTGCATTGCCGGGCTATTGCCGTAAATGTCCGACTTGCCCTCCAGACGAACCACGGTGCCCTTGAGCAGGGCATTCTCGCGTAGCAACAAGGCGTGCTGGGCGGCGCGGTTGGCGGCCGCGCGTACCACTTCCGGTTGGAAGGGCTTGGTCAGAAAATCGAAAGCGCCCTGGCGCATGCTCTCGACGGCGAGTTCGATGCTGGCCAGCGCGGTCAACATGATGACGGGAACGGTGGAGTCGCTCTCGCGCACCGCGGCCAGCACTTCCAGACCTTCGCCGTCGGGCATCCTCTGGTCCGTAAACACCACGTCAAAGTCACTGCCGCCCAGGGTGGCACGGGCTTCCTCGACGCCGGCAGCCTCGGCGATCTCATGCTTGTCCTGGCGGAGATTGGAGCCGAGGATGCGCCGCATGTGCGGTTCATCATCGACAATCAGGATTCGGGCCATTTTCTCTCACTTCCTCGCGGCCAGGGCTGGCGCCGTTGTTGCTTTCGCAGCGGGCAGCCGCAGGCAGAAACAAATGTTGTCCGGCTGGTTCGAGGCGACCGACAGGTCCCCACCATGAGCCCGGGCAATGTTGCGGGCGATCGCCAATCCCAGCCCGGTTCCACTCGCTTTGGTGGTGAAGAAGGGTTCGAAGATCCGGGATAGAACCTGTTCCCGAATTGCCGAGCCAGCGTTTGTCACAGAGATCCTCACTTCCGCAAAACCGTCCCAATCGGACTTGAGCTTGACCGTGCCCCCCTTGGGAGATGCATCGATCGCATTCATCACCAGGTTCAGCAGCGCCTGCTGGATTTGCGCGGGATCAAGTTCCGCTTCGAGCGATCCCGGGGCGTCGATCTCAATCTTCACTTCCTTCTCTCCAGCGTGAGCGCGGCAGACGCTGGCGACATAGGCCAGCGTGTCGTGCACCAGGTGCGGCGTGGACTCCGGTTTTCGGGGACGCGCGTAACTAAGAAAATCGGTAGTCAGTTTTTCCAGCCGCTCCGCCTCGCGCGCCGCAATATCGCACATCTCGTCGTGCTGCTCGCTATCCTGAGGGCAGCGCTTGGCCATCGCCAGCGAGCTGGAAATCATCGCGACCGGATTGCGAATCTCGTGCGCGATCGCGCTGGAAAGCCGCCCCACCGCCGCCAGCGTTTCTTCTTCCAGCAGTTTGGCCCGAGCTTGCTTCAGTTCAAGCAAGTTCCTTGCCAGATTGTTTTCGTTCGTCCGGATCTGCCGCACCAGCAGCCACACCAGGAGCCCGACGATGGCAAAGGTTAGCGAAGCGATGCCCGCCTCGAAGTACTCACCTATATCCGACGGAGGATGATGGCGGAAATAAAACTCCGTGGTGGCAAAGTTCATAAACGTCGCCACTCCGACAACTCCCACCACGGCAGGCAGGGAAAGCCGGAAAGCGGCAACCAGGACGGGGACAACAGCGACGACGAAATACGGGCTATCTTCATGATCCACAAGCACGGTCAGAAAGCTCGCGGCGGCCAGGTTCAACGCAATCGAGCCCCAGGTCAGCAGCGTAAGCGTCCGGGGCGACAATGCCGTCGTCAGGCCTCGCACCCAGACCAGCTCGAAAACGTTGATCAAGAAGACGGCGCCGAGCAGCAGGATCAACCCGCGGGAAGGCCGCCCCCAGTACGAAAAGGTGGTATGGCCAAGGAGAAGAACGGCCAGCAGCCCGACGCTGAGAAGAATGAAAACTGTTTCCTGGCGCCGGAATGAGGGCAGGTCGGAAGCCGTGAATGACGACCGTTTGTACAGTTTTTCGAGCACGCAAGCTCCCTAGTATGTTCAAATTTCTTTACATAACCAGACTGGTTGCGAAGTCTACGCTTCCCGGCTCGCCAATGCAGTGATCCCGGAGTAACATCCTTAAGTAGTTAAGCAGCAAGGAGTTGCCGGCTAGACACGGATCCGAGCACAATTCGCGGCGACCGGCGGAAGCCCAGTTTCCAAGCCAGGAATCGGAGTGAATCCTGCAGCTGTGAGTCCATGCCGCTGACAAACTGACAGGTCTCCAGGATTTCCTCGTTCGAAGGTGCAAAGGCTGGGCTCGAGGTCAGTGCAAGCGGAGCACGGATCTCCTGGCAGGCTGCGGAAAAGGTCGGTTTTGTCGCCCTCTGCCCCTGCAAGGTGGAGGTTGAGAGCTGCGGACTTACGGGATCGCTGAAGCAATGCCCTGATGCAAAACGTGAGTCTCTCCGCAGCCTGCCAGGCAGGACACCGGCGCCAGGCAGGATTTCACTCGATCACCCATTCCCGCACGCGCCGCAAGATGGAAGCGGGCGCCTCCGCTTCCAATTCGACCAGGCCGTCTTGATAAGTCCGGGAATAGATGCGGGCCCGCGCCTGGAGCAGCGCGAGCGTTTTGCCCTCTTTCTGCGGGATAAGCAGGCGAACCCGGCCGGGGCGATCCGGTTCGAGCAGGGCGTCCACGCGATCGAGCAAAGTGCCCAAGCCGACGCCCTTCGCCGCCGAGACGTGGATCGTCTTTTCGTCGTCACGCAGCGCTTCGCGCTGCGTCGGCGGCAGAAGATCGATTTTGTTCAGCACTCGGAGCCGGGGCTTCTTGTCGGCTTCTAGTTCCTTGAGGACGCTCTCGACCTGCGCGTCCTGCTCGGCAGAAAGGGGACTGCTGGCATCGGAAACCTGCAAAATCAGCGTCGCGCGCTGCACTTCCTCGAGCGTGGCTCGAAACGCCGAAACCAGCGTGTGCGGCAGATGGCGGATGAAGCCCACCGTGTCGGAAAGAAGCATCTTGCGCCGCGAAGGCAGATGCACCGCGCGAATGGTGGGATCGAGCGTCGCGAACAAGCGCGGGGAAGCTACGACGTCCGCCCCCGTGAGCGCATTGAAGAGCGTGGATTTCCCGGCGTTGGTGTAACCGACCAAGGCGACGGTGGCCACTGGGACCGATTCCCGCCGTTGCCGCTGCTGCGCCCGGGTCCGGCGCACCTCTTCCAGTTGCTCTTTGACGTGGCGGATACGGCGGTGGATCTTGCGCCGGTCGGTTTCCAGCTGGGTCTCGCCGGGCCCGCGGGTGCCAATGCCGCCGCCTAGCTGCGACATCTCAATGCCGCGTCCGGTGAGGCGGGGGAGAAGGTAGTCGAGTTGTGCCAGTTCCACTTGCAACTGCCCTTCCCGGGTGCGGGCATGGCGGGCAAAAATGTCGAGGATGAGCTGCGTCCGGTCGATCACCCGGGTGTTCACGACGCGCTCGATATTGCGCTGCTGCGAAGGCGAGAGGTCGTGATCGAACAGGATTAAGTCTGCCGCTACGGAAGCGGCCGCGCCCGCAATCTCTTCCAGCTTGCCCTTCCCGATCAGGGTGGCGGCATCGGGGCGGTCGCGATGCTGCATGAATTCCCCGGCAACCTGGGCGCCAGCGCTGCCGGCCAGGGTCCGCAACTCGTCCAGCGATTCTTCCGGGCTGAAATCCGGGGAATCGGCCGGCAACGCTGCACGGTCCGCGATCGTCGCCTGGTCGCGTGCGGCCTGCGCACTGGGCGTGATCGCCGTCATTTTGGCGACGCGACGGCGCGTACGAAATTCCACGCCCACCAGGAAGGCGCGTTCCTGCCGCTCCGAAGAATTCAGCACCGGCTGAGGCGCGCTCCGCGCGCTGCCCCGGACGAGCCGTCTGGAGTCGTCTTCATCCCTGCGCAAACAAAGCTCGCTTTACCCTTCGGTCCCGGAGGCCGGGCTCGGAACCGCCTCTTCCGCGTGGTTCGCCGCTACCGCCGGCCTCGGCTCCACGTGGGCGTGCGCCGGACGCGACATGACCACGGTGGAAATGGCGTGCTTGAAAATGAGTTGCTCCTGGTTGCTGGCTTCGAGGACCACCGAGTACTTGTCAAAGGACCGGATGCGGCCGGTCAGTTTCACCCCGCTCACCAGATAGATGGTGATGTTCTGTCGTTCTTTGCGGGCCGTGTTAAGGAACGAATCCTGAATATTTTGTTGCGCCGGCTTGGTTTCCATCTGCCGATCTCCTTCGTTCTGGTTGGAAGCTGCGCCACGAGCATCGGGAGGGCGATTGGCGCAGGTATCCCCCTGCTGAATCCTACAATACGGCCTTGAGCGGAGGTTTTCAACCCAAGGAGTCGGTAGCCAGGAGTCAGGAATCAGAAATTCGGCCCCCAAAGTCATCGTTGCCCTGATTTCTGACCGCCGACTCCTGTCCGCTGACTCCTGACTACTGGCTCCTGCCCCTCCAAGCGTCTACAATCTTCCTTCCCGAAAGGAGCGCTCCCATGACCGGCGTCAGTTTGCCTTCGGACCTCAACACCAACCTCCTGATGATGTTTCGTTGGTTCCATTTCATCGCCGGCGTGGCCTGGGTCGGCCTGCTCTATTTCTTCAACCTGGTCAATGTCCCCTTCATGAAGGAGCTTGACCCGGCGACTAGGGGAAAGGTCGTACCCGGCCTGATGTCCCGTGCGTTGTGGTGGTTTCGCTGGTCGGCGGTGGTCACGGTGCTGATGGGCCTGGCGTATTGGGGCAATATTGTCGGTTCCGATGCGCGCAACGGCGGCGCATCGTCGGGCGGCCCCATGGGGACTTTCTTCGGCATCTGGACCGTCGCGTGGGCTTTGATGTACGCCTGCCAGATTCCCGGCAAAGGCGCGCTCGACAAGGGCCCCGTGCTGGCGGTGATCTACACCATCGTGGTGGCCGTGGCCGCCTGCCTGTTCCTTCGTTTCAACAATCACGGCTGGGAGAGCAATCGCTTGCTCGCCATCGGCATCGGCGGCGGGCTGGGCTGGATGATGATGCTCAACGTCTGGGGCGTGATCTGGCGGGCGCAGAAGAAAATCATTCAGTGGACCGCCGAGAACGCCAAAAACGGCACGCCCATGCCGGACAAGGCAAAATATCTGGCGCGGCAAGCTTATCTGATGTCGCGGACGAACTTCGTGCTGTCGTTCCCCATGTTGTTTCTGATGGGCGCGGCGAGCCACTACCCGATGTTCGGGAAGTAACTACCGGTTTCTGGCGACGGCTACCAGCTCTCAGCCATCAGCTCTTAGTAACCAAATCACAGCCAAGAACTGACGGCCGAGAGCTGAGATCTGGTCGTAACCAGGGTGCGAAAAGCGGCGGGAGTCATCCCAGTCACCTTGCGGAATGCACGCGTGAAATGGCTCTGGTCCGCGAACCCCGTCGCCAGGCTGATTCCCGCCAGGGAGATTTCAGGCGCGAGCATCTGTTCGCACGCCGCCCGGATCCGCAGGCGATGAACATACTCGCCAATCCCCTCGCCCACAAATTTCCGAAACACGCGCGAAAGGTGTACAGGATGAACCGCAGCCTCTGAGCTTAGTTCGTCCAGAGTCAGCCGCTGGGAATATTCGACCGCGAGTTTTTCAACCACGCGGGCAAGCCACGCTGGAGGCTGTTTGACGTTCTCCCGTGGCATGCGCGCGGCGTTCTCCAGCAACTCGGCGAGCAGGCTCTCGACCGACAGGTCATCGGCCGCCCCATGCAGTTCGCAAAACAACTTTATCCCGAGCCAGAGCAGTTCCCCGCCCTGGCAGTCGTCACGAGCATGATCCAAGGCTGCAGAACAGTCTTCCAACTGCCTGTGCCAGCGCGGCCGGATCTCAATTTCGAACAGGTGTACGCCGTGTGGACCAATTTCGTCCTGGTGGGGAATCCCGCCCGGCCGGAACATGAGCGTAAAAGGGCGAAACTGCGTTTCCTGACGCAGGTAGCGCTCTCCGTATTCCCCCTCCAGCAGCAAACCGAAAAACGCCAACTCATGAGAGTGCGATGGTAGTTTTCGAGGCGACGTATGTCGCAGCTCCGTGAATATGGCGCCGCACTGCTCCCGCTTGCTTTCGACCGCGCCATAGAACGTGCCGGCCCCGAGTGCCTGCCCGCGATTTGCCTCTGAAACCACCTCTGCCATGTGCTCGCCCTCAACGAGAAGGTTGCATCTGTTCTAGACGCACCCCGCCTGAGTTGGTTAGCTTTACCGCACGATGTGGACAGACCTGAGGAGACAATTCCATGATGCGCTTTTGTTTCTTGCTGTGCCTTACCGCCCTGCTGATGGCCCAGGACTCCCCCACCCCCGCACCCAACAACTCCACCGCACCTGTTTATACGGCGGACGGACGGCTCGTGTTCCCCACAAACTATCGTGAATGGATTTATCTGACCACTGGCATGGACATGGACTACAACCCGGATATCGCCATGGCCGGACACTCCATGTTCGACAATGTGTTCGTCAATCCAGAGGCCTATAAGGCTTTTGTCGCGACCGGCACCTGGCCCGATAAGACCATGCTGGTGCTCGAAGGCCGCATGGCCGCCAACAAGGGCTCAATCAATAAGGCTGGACACTACCAGACCAACGACGTCATGGTCCGCTCCGTCCACATCAAGGATGAGTCGCGCTTCCCCGGCAAGTGGGCCTTCTTCGGCTATGACGAAGGCAAGCCTTCCAAGCAGATTCCGACAAAGGCAGAGTGCTACTCCTGTCATGAGCAACACGGCGCGGTGGATACGACTTTTGTGCAGTTTTATCCAACGCTGCTCGACATCGCCAAGCACAAGCGTACGCTCAGCCCCGGTTATGTGAAGGACGAGGCGGAGCTGGCGAAGCAAGACGGTACCAAGAAATAGGCATCACGAGCGGCTAAGACTCTCCGCCGCTGCAGGCGCCAGTGCCCACGGCTTGCCGTCAAAGTGCGCCGGCAAAGCCAGGCCGAAGAGCTGAAGGATGGTCGGCGCCACGTCCACGATGGCGGGCTTCTCGGCCACAAACTTGTGGCTGGAAAACAGGACCCCGGGGACCAGTCTGGGATCAATGCAATGGTCCCCACTCCAGGCTTTGATATTGTCTTCAAAGACCTGACCGGTAACCTTGCCCATCACGGAATCCCACGAGGCGCGATAGCCCGCGCCGTAGCCGACGAGCAGATCGGGAGCATTGTCGGTGTAGGGCCCGCGATAGACGTTGTCGGTGATGAACATGCCGGTGATTCCTACCGCGCCCGAGGCCGGATCGGCTAAGCCATTCAGCTTCTGACGGAGCTCTTCTTTGAGCACGTCGGCTTCCGCCGGATCCACGATTCCCTGCTTCTCGCGGCCCTTGACGTTCAAATACAACCCGTTCAGGCCCATGGTGTAAGCGCGGGTGCGCGACCAGTCCACGTCTTCGAACCAGTCGCCGCTTTCTGTCTTGCCGTCTTTCAGCGCGAGATATCCGTTCTGATGCAGCCATGCATTCAGGTTCACGCAGCGGGCGAACGATTTGAACCCATGGTCGGAGATGATCATGAGCAGTGTGTCTTCGTCAATTTTTTCCATCACGCGCCCGATGAGGCGGTCCATGCGCCCGTACAGATCCTGAATCACCTGCGGATGCTCGCTGTGCGGCACATCGCGCGCCGCCGGGTGGTCTTCCTCCAGATAGCGCCAGAACATGTGCTGCACGCGGTCGGTGGTATCGAAGACGCAGGTGCAGAGGCCCTGCTTCGTTTTGTCGAGCGCATCGAAGAGCATGCGCTCACGGTCTTCGTGATTGCCGTAAGCCTGCGCCAGGAAGGCGTCGTCATCGAGCACGTGCTCGTTGAGCGCCCACGTATCTTCGGCCAGCCCCAGCGTCGCATACGGCCCGAACAGCTTCGCGAGATAGATGGAATAAGTGACCGGGTGCGAGATGGGCAGATCCGGGTGCCCGGGATCGATGTTCACCGGGGTCACGTACACTTCGACCTCAGGCGCGACTTCTTTCAAGAAAAAGCGGCAGATGCCGTGGGCGGTGAAGCCCATGCCAGCCTTGAATTCGACGGGAATCCACTCGGAGTATTCCCCCACTTTCAGCGTGATCTTCTCCGAGCCTACAGTGATGCGGGCCTGGTTCGCGGCCACATCCGGCTTAACCTCAAAAACCACGCGCAACTCGGTGCCTGCTTTTTCTGCCAGGGGACTGTCCGGACCCGGAATATACGACCGGCAAACGCCATTCACGCGCTCGACGGGCACACGCACGCCGCCTTCCCGGAATTTGTCGCCGGAGCTGCGGGTCGTACACAGGCAGAAAGTTCCCTGGCTGCCTTTGAGGTCCGGAACGCACATGCCGGAGAGCAGCACGCCGGAAAACTTCTCAGGCGGGAAAGTCACGGGAACGCGAATCACCGAACTGAAGATTCCCGCTTTGCCCAGCCAGTGCCAGAAGGGAGTGCCCTTGCGCATGCCTTTGATTTCTGTCTTGCCAAAAGGGATTGAGTATTTACCGATCTTCAAATGCCGCTTCGGGCCCTTGATTTCGGCCGACGACAGAAAGGGCAGATAGTTGCTGGTATCGCGTGCCAGGAAGTCGTAGATGTTGTGCTTGCCCGGGTTGACCCCGGTCATAAACGTGGACCACGCCACGGGAGAAATCGCGGGGAAGGTGGTGCGCAGCTTGCTGAAGGTTCCCCGCTCGCGCAGCTTGGCCAAATTGGGCAGCTTGCCCTGGTTCATGAAGCGATCGGCAAGGTCGGGATCCATGCCGTCAAATCCCAGGATGACTGCCCGCTTGAACTTCGCCTTGCCGTAGGCGTTCCGGCGCCGGAGGAAGCGGAACAACTGCCGGAACGGCCACGTCATCAGCGCGTAAAACGAATAGAGGAACGCGACAAAAATCGCCCAGAACGAAGACAGTACAGCAAAGCCCGCGCCCGGACCGGCATAGGCATGGGCGAGAGCGGGAAAGAGAACGATCGCGAGCAGCAGCCAACGTGTGGCGCGGGCGCCCCCGCCCGCGCAACGGCGTCCCGCAACCCAGTTCCACAAGCGGGCACGAATGTCCACCCCACACAACTTCGTCATATCTGAATCCCCAAGAGTTCCTTGAAAAGAAACCCAGCCACCATCGAAAGAATGAAAAACAGCCAAATCCAATTCATCTCGTATCCGGCAATTCCGATATTACGCTCCGGGTAGTTGATCGAGATGGACTCAATCGGGCCATTCTGCGGCAGCGCCGCCTCTCCGGAAGTAAAGATACGCTCCCAAAAGCGCCCCCGCAGGCGAACGGAAGAGACCCAGGCCAGATCCGAGGAGACCCGGACCGTCTTCACCACGCTCTGGCCGCCAGCGGTAATCCTCGCTTCGTACTTTCCATCTTCGGCAGCCGCCAGCCGCCAGACGATCTCGTTTCCCGCGGGTATGCGGACGGCGGGCGCAGTCATCGTGATCTCCGGCGGCAGTTCAAGCGAGACACCGTTCAGCACGTCGGCCCCGGTGGTGCCGACGGTCAGCAAGAACTGCGCATTCCTTTGCACCGGAGTCGAGCCCAAGCAGCGATCGAGCTGCACGATGAGCAGCGTAATCGGAATGATGACGTAGAGCAGCGGTTTGAAGGCGAGCTTCAGATAACGTCCGGTGCCGCGCAGGATCTTCCCGTAAGAACCCATCACCACCGGCAGTTGGTCCCGAAACAGGCGCACGGCGAGCAGGTGAGCCTTGAGCTGATCCTTGGCGATCTTGATCGCCTTCTGGTCCGAGGTGTAGCCGAACAGCACCACCATGGCCAGACCGATGACGAGCGACAGCACCACCACAATGGCGAGCGGACTGGTCAGCAGAAAAAGCCTGAATGCCAACAAGGCCTGCGCCCGCAACGCCGTCGGTTTCAGCAGGGAAAACACGCTACTCGATGTACCCCAGTCCGCGCAGCCGCTTTTGCACGTCTTCCTTGGAAGTGTTGCTTTCGTCCGGCGGCAGGATCTTCTTGATTTCCTTTTCCAGCATGTGGGTCACGAATTCGTCAATCGATTCGTATCCCGCCGCCTCCGAGCACTGCTTGACCTTCTCCAGCAACTCACCCTCGATCTTGACTTTGTGTGAACCGAACATGATCCCTCCCCGTCTCCGAGGCGCGCGCTTATCGCGGCTGGAAAACAGACTGCCCTATCATCACTTTGGGTTTTGCGATTCCGAACTCGGCCAGGATGGTGGGCGCGAGGTCCGTCAGTGCTGGTGTTTGCGCTTCGATCTTGCGGTTGCTCAACAACACGCCCGGAACCAGCGTGTAATCCATGCAATGATCACCGCTCCACGGATTCATATTGTCCTCGAGTTCCTCCGGAGGAAATGCGCCCAGAATCGTCTTCCATCCCGAGCGATACCCGCGGTTGTACCCTACCAGCGCATCCGGGCCGCTGCGCGCAAACGGCCCCTGATAGACTTCGCTCGCTAGATCAACGCGGGTGATCACCGGCAGCCCGGTCTTCGGATCGCGAATTTCCAGCAGCTTCTGCCGGATTTCATTCAGCAATGCATTCGCCGCCCCTGGATCGACAATTCCTTCGCGCTCCCGTCCACGAATGTTCAAGTAGAGCCCGTTGATTCCCAGGCCGTACGCGCTTGTCCGGCTCCAGTCCACATTGGCAAACGGCTCAGTGGAATCCGCGGCCGCTCCGTCCCTCAGAGTGACGTACCCGTGATTGAGCAGCCAGGTATTCAGGTTGAACGACCGCCGAAAGGGCGCGAAACCATGATCGGAAAGCACCAGTAGCGTCGTGTTCGCATCCAGCTTGGGCAGCACTTCCCCGAGCACCTGATCCATCTGCTGATAGAAGTCCAGGTACGCTGACACGTAGCGCGCGCTAAGGGCTGGGTCATACATGGGGCTTTGCGGATCCGTAAGCCGCCACAGCATGTGGCCGTTCAGATCAAGACTCGAAAAATAGAAAAAGAAAACTCCATGACGAAATTTCGGGAACTCGGCATCGAACACGCGCCGGTGCTCGGCCAGGACGGTGTGTGATTGCTCGAGAAATTCCTTGTCGTCGAGCACGCCGTCGGAAAGCGCTTTGGTGTCTTCCGCAATCCCTTGAGTGTGGTACTCGCCCACCTCTCTTGTCAGGTCTCGTGAATAACTGGAAGGCGTGGATATCGGCAGGGCCGGTGCAGCGGGATCAATATTGATGGGCGAAACGTACAACTGGAAGCGCGGGTGCGCCTGCTTGAGATAGAAACGGCAGATCCCTTTCACGTTTCCAATCAGCGGCATCAGGTGGAATTCCACTGGAACCCATCCGCTCCATTCGCCTTCTTTCAAAACAAACTGCTGGTCCTGCACGCTGAAGCGCGCGACCGGCTGGAGCGGATCCAGATCCACCGTGAAAGGCTCCGTGGCCGGAGGCGAATTGTTGCGGAAAGTGTTGTCCGGTCCAATCAGGCCGGCCGCAACACGATTGTTCTGCACTTCGACCTGAAGGATTTCGCCGCCCTCAACCGCTCCCGTCGCCGCCGTTGGGTCATCGGTATAAAAAGTGAACGTTCCGTAAGTCCCGCGCAGATCGGGCGTGCCCATGCCCGAAAGCGTGTTTCCTTTCGCGGTGACCGGCGGGAAGTTCGCCGGAATCCGGTAAACGGAGTTCGTGATTCCGTGTTCGTCCAAGATTTCCCAGAATGCTTTCCCCACCCGCAGCTGTTCCGCGCTGCCGCTGCCCAGCGGGATCACCCAACTCCCGAGGTGAAAACTGTGCTTTGGGCCCTCCACGCGCGAACTCGAAAAATACAGCTGGAACGTCTTCGGATCGCGATGGATGAAATCAAAAATCCCGTGCCCACCAGCATTCATCCCCGTAATCATGTTCGACCATGCAACTGGACTCTGCGGCGGGATGCTGGTCGTCAAATGCCGGAACGATCCCTGTTGGGCCAACCGGGCAAAGTTGGGCATCTTGCCTTCGGCCATGAACTTGGCCAGCAGATCCGGGTCCATGCCGTCAATGCCCAGGACGATGAGCTTCTTCTCGCTCGTAGTTCTGCCGCCGGCACGCTGACAGGACAGGAATAGCCCTGCCGCCAGCGCGCAGAACAGCAGCGAGCACACGCGTCCCCAGTTCACTTTTTGAAGCATAATCACAGCAAAGTAGCCCACTTTCACCGGAACACACTGCTCTCCGGGGATGGCAGGCGGCCCAGTATACCCATTGAATTGAGGATTGGACAGCCAGATCAGCAGGTTCCCCAATTTTCACCCGCCTAGCGTCCGGAAGTCAAGCCGGAAACGGCGGCGGGCCCTCGTCGGCAGGGCTTTCGGGCCCTAACCGGGCGGCTTTCCACCGCGCCCGCGGCGGCCGACTTTGCGCCAACTAGTAGAGGCATTACACTGATTTCTATGGTCCGTAAGGCATGGTTCAGCTTGGGTCTGCTTCTTTGCGGTTCCTTTGCAGCCGCTGCTTCAAGAACGAATCTGGTCCTGATCACGCTCGACTCTACCCGTGCCGACCGAGTGGGCTTTCTGGGCGCCAAGGGCGGGCTCACCCCCAACCTCGATCACCTGGCGGGAGAAAGCTTTGTTTTCGAGCACGCCTATGCGCAGGCCCCCGGGGCCATCGTTTCGCATGCGACGATTCTTACGGGCGCCTATCCCCAGGCTACCGGCATGAACGAAATTGGCGGCACGCTGCCGGGGACGCTTCCTTATCTCCCCGATCTGCTGAAAGCGCAAGGTTATCGTACGGCGGCCTTTGCCGGTTCCATTCAGCTCGACCCGCGCAACGGGCCGGCGCAGGGATTGGATCGCGGTTTTGGAACTTATGATGCCGGCTTCTTTCCGGCCGTCCCTGGCGATCCTCATCCTCCGCTGACGGAGCGCCGCGGAGACCAAACCGTCACCCGCGCCCTCGCCTGGCTGGCCCGCAACGCGCAGGGTCCGTTCTTCTTGTGGGTTCACATCAGCGATCCGCATGGGCCCAGCGCTTCTTACAACGCTGGCGTGACCTCGGCTGATGCCGCCGCCGGCAAATTGCTGGCCGCGCTTCGCCAGCAGAAGCTCTATGCAAATACTGCCGTGATCGTCGTGGCCGATCACGGCGAGAGCCTGGGCGCACACGGCGAAGCGACCCACGGCGTGTTTCTTTATGACGAGACGGTTCACGTCCCGCTGCTGGTGAAACTTCCGGAGAGCCAGCCAGCCGCAAAGCGCGTCGCCGCCAAGGTCAGGCTGGTTGATATCGCGCCCACCATGCTCGAAATCGCCGGCATCCCGGTGCCCTCGCAAATGCAGGGACAGTCGCTGCTGCGGATCGCGAAGGCCAGTGGCAGCGCCGATCAGCCGGCCTATTCCCGGAGCGATCTCCCCGAGCGCGGATTCGGCTGGAGCCCGCTGGAATCGTGGCGCGCGGGAAAATATCTATATATTCGCGCTCCGAAACCGGAACTGTATGATCTGACTGCCGATCCTGGCGCCACCCACAACCTGGCGCAGGCTTCCAAGGCCACGCTCGACACGATCGCGGTTCAGTTGGAGAGCTTCGATCGGCGCTTCAGCGGCGGTGCCAAGTCTTCCGGTCCAGAGCTAAGTTCGTCGGAGATGCAGAAGCTGGCCTCGCTTGGTTACGTAGGTTTGCAGAAGTCGGCGGGCACTTCCGCCGCGGTGGCCGGCACCGATCCCAAGGACAAAATTTCGACCGCCAACCAGGTGCTGGAGGTCGCGTTGGCGCTCCAGTCGAAACCCGACCGTGCCATTGCCGCGCTCTCGCCCATCGTCTCCGCCGAGCCCGGCCTTTATCTTGCCCAATACACGCTGGGAGCCGCCCTGGCCCGGAAGGGCCAGTACGCCGAGGCGGTCAAGCATCTGCACAAAGCGATCGAACTCCAGCCGGACTCGGCCTGGGCCCACTATGAAATCGGCGCGAGTCTGGTCAGAACTGGCGACTTCAAAACCGCCGCCGTGCATCTGGAAATCGCCGCCGGACGGTTGTCAGGGTTCTTCCCAGCCCACCGGGCCCTGGCCGAGGCTTACGATCACCTGGGCCGTGGTGAAGACGCGAAGAAGGAGCGGGCGAAGGTGAAGTAGCACCTTATGGGTTTGCGGTCAGGGCCATTCAACCCCGAATTTGTTCCTAGGATGGAGCCGTCACGGCGACGGCGGGCCCGCATGCGCACCCGGCTTGGCGTTCGTCGCCAGCCGCTTCGCTTGCGCCCGCTCGCGTTCAGCATCCGCCGTTTGGCCTAACTGATCGTAGATATCGGCCAGCCAGGCATGCGGCAGGGGGTTCTTGGGTTGAAGCGAAGCCGCCTTCTTCAGCGCCGCCACCGCGCTCTGGGGATTTCCCGTCCGCGGTAGGGCGTACCCAAGCAACATGTAGCTTTCGTAGTCCTCCGGTTCGTACCCCAGTATGGTTTTGCACTCCTGGATGGCCTCCGGCAGGCGGTTGGTGCGGGCGTATGCCATTCCCAGAAGGGCATGTGCCTTCACAAAACTTGGCCTCTGGGCAACGAGCTTCTCAAGTTCCGGGATGGCCCCATCGTAGTCCTTGATAGCCATCAGACCCCTAGCCAGTTGGTAACGAGTGACCTCCGAATCCGGTATGAATTCCAAAGCCTTGCGTAGAACCGGCACGGCTTTGGGGTAGTCCTGTTTCAGCATCAACCAATGACCCAACATAGGGTAGAGCCGCAGGCCGGACTCTTTGGCGATGGCTTGCTCGAGGAGCGCAACCGCCTCGTCGTAGCGCATCTGTTCCTGCAATAGCTGGGCCCGATGAACCGTGTTGGCAATTTCGATTTTGTCCTTAGGATCGGCGCTTTGGTCGGCCGGCGATACCTTCGCAACATCACTGCTCGAGGCCATGTATCCCAGCGCTCCCAGTGCCTCCTGTGCCGCTAGATCCACAGCAACCTTGGGAGCCTCCCGCTTGCTGCTCGTCTTCTGCCGGAAAGCCTCCAGTTGACTTGCCAGGGTGTCGGCCACCGCCGCGGAAGACGCCGCAAGGTCGTGCTCAGCCTTCGGATCCGCCGCCTGGTCATACAGTTCCCGCCGCGGCACCTGGATATATAGATACTTGCCGGCCCGCAGCGCCCGCTCCGCGCTCCAGCCGTATTCGTCCCGCGGATACTCCGACTGCGCATAGGCCGCCCGATCGCGCCAAGTCTCCACGCCCGGATTGTCTTTCACCGTTCCCTGCTTCATCAACGCCAGCAGCGATTCCCCCTGCACTTGTTTCGGAATCTGAATCCCAACTTCTTGCAACAGCGTAGGCAATACATCAACCAACTCGACTCGGTTTTCAATCCGTTTTCCCCCGGCACTCGCGTGGGGCAGCTTAATCAGCAGCGGCACGTGGATCGTTTCATCGTAGAGAAAAATTCCGTGCGCATCTTCCCCGTGCGCCCCCAGCGACTCTCCGTGGTCGGCCATCACTGCCATGAGCGCACCGTCGTACAGCCCGCGCAATTTCAGTTGCCGAAGCAATTTTCCGACCGCCGCATCCTGATATGCGATCGCCCCGTCATACGGCGCTGAAGCATACCGGGTCTTGTAAGGTTCTGGCGGATCATAGGGATCGTGCGCATCGTAGAGGTGCACCCACAAGAAAAAGGGACCCTTCGGGTGCCGGTTCAGCCACGCCACGGCATGTGCTACCACTACATCTCCGCGGCGCACGGTGGTGTGATAGCGATCTTCTCCAGGGTTTCCATTGCGGAAATCGGCATCGAAGGTCTGAAACCCGCGGTCAAAGCCCGGGGCGTAGGGCGCTTTCGCCTCCAAGACAATCGAGCCGATAATCGCCGCCGTGCTATATCCGTGCGCTCGCAGGATTTCGGGGGCATAGGGCAGATCCGCCGCCAAAGGCGCCTGCATAGCATTCACCTGATGGAACTGTGGATACGTGCCCGTGAGAATGGTAGCGTGCGAGGGCGGCGTCAGCGGCACCTGCGCATACGCTCGCGTGAAGACCGCCGATTGCTTCGCCAATGCGTCGAGGTTCGGCGTCAGCCCACGCGTCGAGCCGAGAAATCCCATCCGGTCGGCGCGGGTGGTGTCGAGCGTGATCAGGATAATGTTAGGAGACTTCAGATTCGAAGAAGGAGCTTTAGGAACCGCCGCCAGCGCACTCCCGGTCAAAGCCACGACAAACACCAACCAACGAATCACAGCCATAGTCAGCCGAAATCCCCTTCTTGACTTCAAACACGGCGATGAGTGCACCCACATCTCGCCCTGTTCACAACATTGTAGACCGATTTTCATCTGGAGCGCCCGCACCAGTTTCAAAGCAGCTTCGCAATCACTTCACTTCCATCAGGTTGTGGAGAGGACTTGCGTCCCCATGCTGTCGAACATGTTGCGGCACAAAAAATCAGGAGGCTCTTTCGAGCCTCCTGAGTGAATCCAACTGCAACTCGGGTTAGAAGCTGAACTTCAATGCCAGCTGCATGGTACGCGGGTTGCTGGAGAAGTTCTGCCGGGGGTTGTCGAAGGTCAAGCTCGACGGAATTAAATAGCTCCGTGACCCAGTGTTTGAGAGGGGGAAAATGTCGTTGACGTAACCGGTGACGAATTGCGGGTGGTTGAAGAGGTTATACGCCTGCGCCAGGAAATCGACCTGGAAGCGCTCGCCAAACTTGAGGTGCTTGGCAGCCGAGATGTCAAAATTGTTGATCGGCGGCGTCGACAAGGCGGTGCGGCTGGAATTGGCGTATGCGCCTAACCCCGCAGTAATGTACTGCGCGTTCGCGTTCTTAGCCAGGTACGCAACCGTATAGCTATTATTCGTGGGGTCGCAGTCAGCGTTTCCATTCGTTCCTGTCCGGCACAACGCCGTAATACCGCTACCCACGCCCTTCTGGCCGGCAGAATTGAAAACAGCCCGGTCGGGCGCTGAGTCCACGTTCAGGTTGGCGTCCCTCCCGCTTTGCACCGTTCCCCACTGGCCCGTTTCCCACGTGTACACCGGGATGAACTCGTAGTTGCCTAGCAAGTTCTTCTTCAACCAGTTCGAGTCGTGCGCGAACCAGGGAACGTCGTAGGCGACTTGAATCGTGATGCGATGGGCGTGGTCCAACAGCGAGTTGCCCCGCTCTGCCGGCAGATTGCGGAAATCCTGCGGACGGCGCGGAGAGATGACGGTGGAAAAGAAGTCCGCCGTGGAGTTGTCGATGGTGTGACTCCAGGTCCAAGCCGCCTGGAACTGCAACCCGTTGGTCATGCGCCGCTGCACCTGGGTCTGCAAGCCGTGGTAGGTTGACGAAGCCCACGGCATGAAGCCAGTAATGCCCGTATGGAACCCGGCGTTGTAAGTCGTGTTGTAACAAGTAGTGACGCAGTAGTAGCTCGCATCCAATAGGCTGTTTGGAGCACCATGGTTTAGGTTTAGGGTAAGCGCATCCAGTTGTGCCTGCGACGGTGCGGTGAGATACGTAGGCAGGGAGTTCGAGGGGGTTATATACGTGGCCCAGTTCAGAATGTTCTGCGTATCGAGATGGACGCCGCGCGATCCCACGTAGCGGACTTCCGCAGTATAGGACTTGAAAACATGCTGGATGCCAAAATTCCACGATTCTGCGTACGGGTACTTCGTATTAGGGGGAAGGTACGACGACGTCGCAGCCATCGCGTCGGCTCGATTCAGGATTGTAATCCCGGTTGAAACTTCGGGTGGAATACCGCCGTTGGCCAGGAATGATCCCGGTATGGTAGAGCTGCATACAGGGTTCGGGCAGCTCAGCGTCGATCCGATTTGCGGCGGACGGGACAGCGTGCCGATATTGTCATACAGCACATCGTAGCCCATGCTGAAGCCGCCACGAATCGAAGTGTTACCGCTCGTGCCCGGCGAGTACGCAAAGCCGATGCGCGGCATGAAGTCCTTGCTCGGCGCCGACGGCGCGCTGAACGTGCAACACACCCCCGGAATCACATTGGGATCGTTGGCAATTGCGTTCAGAGATTGTTGTGTCCAGCCGAACGGAACGGTCAGGTACTCATACCGTAATCCCAAGTTCACGCTGAGGTTGTGAGTTACCTTCCAGATGTCGTTCGCGTACCAGCCATACATCTTGTCATCGCCCGAGTAGCCCACCGAGCCAAAGCTGCGCTGGGCGAAGCCGGGGGCTATGGCAGTGGCGGGGGCGAAGTCGTTCACAAAACCGTCCAGATTCTGCCACTCATAGTCGCCGCGCGAGCGCTGGATGAACTTCTGCGGGTCAATCTGCTTGCGCAGATCGAGGCCGAACTTCAAGGTGTGGTTCCCTTTGATCCAGGAAAAGTTGTCTTCCAGTTGATAAGTGTTCTCCACCGCGTACTGGGGATTGTTCGGAGCCGGGCCCACGTTGAGGAAGCCCAGTTCGTCAATCGTCAGGTTCGGATATGCATCCAAATTCTGGAAATGTGCGAGGGCGCCCCCGGGCACGGTATAGTCCTGCGCGACGCGGTTGAAGCCCACACGGAACTCATTGCCGACATTGGGCGAAAAAGTGTGATACTCCGCCAGCGTCACTAGGTGATAGGGTATGCGCAAGGGGGTATAGAAGGCGGAAAACTCCGCGGCGTTATCGATCGCTGAGTATCTGTTGTAGATGTAACGGCCGCGGACCTGGTCCTTGTCGCTTACATTCCAGTCCATCGAGGTGGTGAGGAACGTGGTGTTGTTAAAGTTCGGCGACACGAGCTGCACCACGCCCAGGGGAATCGAGTAGGGAATCGGCGTGTGGTCGGGGTTCGTTACGTAGTCGTTGACAATGGCGACGTCCCCGGTGGGCGTCCCCCCAGTGGCAAACTGCGCGAATCCATTGGCGTTGCTGGTCGAGATGCCCGGGATGGCTAATATCTGGGTCCAGCCGTCCGGCGTTGGAGCCAACTGTGGTGTACTCGGCGAAGACGCCGAGCCGATGGGTTGGTACTGAAAGTTCGCGAAATAGAACAGCTTGTTCTTGAAGATCGGCCCGCCCACCTGTGCGCCGAAACGATTGTTGTCGTAGCGCGAATTGCTCGTGACTCCCTCATTGGCAAGCTTCTGGTCGACCGCATTCAGATTGCGGTTCTGGAAGTACTCATACAGTTTGCCATGAATCGTGTTGGTGCCGCTCACCACAACCTGATTGAACTGGCCGCCGGCGGAATGGCCGAATTCCGGGCTGAACTGGTTCTGAATGACGGTGAAGTCGGCGACGGCATCGTTCGGCACGTTAACCAGCGGACCGGTCACACCCTTGTCGTTGTTGTCCGTGCCTTCGATGGTGAAGTTGTTGTTGCGGGGCCGCTGCCCGCCCACCGACGGTCCGGAACCTGCGCCCAGGCCGCCTGTGCTGCCCACACCGGCCTGCAGCAAGGAAGCGTTCAAAACGCCCGAGCCCACCCCAGCCGAGGGCATATCCTTCAGCAGGGCGTTCTCGTAGGTCGTCTGCAACTGGCTGGTGGTGGTGTCAATAGTTGGCGGCGTGCCCGAGACTTCGACCGTCTCGCTGGTCGAGCCCGGCGTCAACGTCAGGTTGCGGGTGGTGGTCTTGTTCAGTTCCACGTCCACCTGCTGGCTGATGGCCTTGAACCCCTTGCTCCTCGCAGTAATCTTGTAAGTGCCGACCAACAAGTGGTCGAAACGGTAATCGCCATTGCCGCCGGTCTTGGCGGTCGCGACCACGTTGGTGGCGATGTTGGTGGCGGTGACGTCGGCACCCACCACTACCGCGCCCTGCGTATCAATAACCGTGCCCACGACGTTGCCGTCGATGGCTTGACCGTAGGCGATGCCGGCGCACGCAAGCAAGCCAACAAAAGCGAAGATAAATGCCAAGACTCTGGAACTTCCGCCTTGTTTCATAGTCTGTTGTCTCCTGAACTCATGAATCGAATCGTTGAACTATCGAGCTAGGCCCTGGAAGAGAGGCAAGCCCGCGTTTTGGGTAAGAACAGAACGTGTTTACTGTGCAGTTCTCTCACCAAAACAGTCGCGACATAACATGTTTATTTTGTTAAGGTTGCATCACGGCAACAATAGACATATGTTTTTCAGAAGAAAGACGATAATTTTACATATGAGAAATGGTAGTTTTGGCAAACCCAAGGCCCACGGATAGCATCTAAAATCCCCTCGGGTGTGCCTGCTAGAATCGGGCTGACGTGAAATCCAAACATCTATCCCAGGTGGCGCTGGAGTCGGTCCCGCTACTCGATCTGCACCGCCAATACGCGAGCATTCGCGAGGAGGTCCTTGCGGCCATTGCGCGGGTGTGCGATTCGCAGAGCTTCATTCTGGGGCCGGAGGTGGAGGCGCTGGAGCGCGAAATCGCGGCGCTGACCGGAGCGGCCGCGGCGGTCGGTTGCGCGTCCGGGACGGAAGCGCTCTGGCTGGCGCTGGTTGCCGCCGGGGTGCGACCCGGGGACTCGGTCATCACTACGGCGTTCAGTTTTTTCGCCTCGGCCAGCGCCATCGTGCGGGCGGGAGCCACGCCGGTTCTGATGGATGTTGATCCGGAGACGCTGAACCTCGATGCGGCGCCAGTGGACCGATGGCTGCGGAAACGGCGTCCGGAGAGGGTGCGAGCGATCTTGCCGGTCCACCTGTACGGGCAATGCGCCGATATGGACGCCTTCGATCGCATCGCCGCGGAGCATCGGCTCGCGATCGTGGAAGACGCCGCCCAGGCGATTGGGGCCGAGTGGCGCGGGCGCAGGGCGGGATCGCTCGGCGTGGCGGCGGCTTTCAGCTTCTATCCTACGAAGAACCTGAGTGCCTACGGCGAAGCGGGGATCGTGACCACGACGCGGCCGGAGATGGCCGAGCACATGCGGCGCCTGCGCAACCACGGCATGCCGCGGCGCTACTACCACGAAGAGTTCGGCTGGAACGGACGCATGGACGCGATTCAGGCGGCGGTGCTGCGCGTAAAGCTGTTACGCCTGGAAGGCTGGAATGAAAAGCGGCGCCAGCATGCCGTAACCTACGACCGGCTGCTGGCTGAGACCGGGCTGACATCACGAGAGGGCAGCACGCCCGTGCGTTTGCTCGCACGCAGTCCGGAAGCCAAGCACGTCTTCCATCAGTACGTGATTCGCGCGCAACGCCGCGACGATCTGCGCCGATTTCTGGCCGACCGGAAAATCGGAACGGAAATCTACTATCCGTTGCCGCTCCACCTGCAACCGGTGTTCGTCAGTCTGGGATTGAAAAGCGGAGACTTGCCGGTCGCCGAGCAAGCCGCACGAGAAGTCCTGGCCCTGCCCATGTTTCCTGAGTTGACGGAGGCTGAGATGCGCTGGGTGGTGGAGAGTGTCGCGGAATTCTATTCCTAGTTAAGATTCCCCGAGGGCAAAATGGACCGCAGAAGCTCCGCTCTGGTTGTGATCGATGTCCAGCGCGGCATCCTGGACTTTCCCGGCCTCGCTCGCAAGCAAGAGATCGATCAGGCGCTCGACCAGACGGTGTTACGCATCGGCAGGCTCATCGAGCGGGCGCGCGCCGCTCGGCTTGCGGTTGTCTACATTCAGCACGACGGCGGTCCTGGACACCGGCTTGAGCCCAATACAACGGGCTGGCCGATTCGCGCTGAGATTTCGCCTTTGCCCGGAGAGCCCATCATTCACAAGCGGGCCTGCGACGCGTTCTTCGAAACCCGCCTTCAGGAGGAACTTGCAGCTCGCAACGTCAAGCAACTCGTGATCGCCGGATGCATGACGCAGTACTGCGTGGATACGACGGTGCGTCGTGCCGTGAGCCTCGGCTATGACGTCGCCCTCGCCGCCGACGGTCATACGACGGCCGACACGCGGGCCCTTCGCTTCGAGCAAATTGTTGCACACCACAACGCATTGCTCGATGGCTTCGACGCCGGGAAGCATCAAGTTCGCGTCCTGCCATCATCGGAAATAGGTTTTTGAAGTGCAGCCTTACCGCCTCCGCCCCCACAGCGCTCAGTTCAGCGATGTGCGCTTCAGGCTCTGCGCCGTCTCAACGGCCCGCGTCGAAGGGTATGCGAACCTCGGTGATGGTCCGCGTACGGCCCGCAGCGTAGAGCCATTTCCTCACTGCAGCCATCGCCGCCTCACCCAGAATCGGGCTGCCCCCGAGCAGTTCGACGTCTTCGACGGTACCGTTTGAGGTAATGGTTACTTTCAAACGAACGGTCCCGCTGATGTGGCTGCTCAGCAGCACGACCGGATACACGGGTTCGACGCGGGAAATCAGCTTCCTCGCTCCTTCGTTCTCGGCTTGAAACACCGCTAGGGTTTTCACCCCGTCCACCGGAGCAGTGGAACTTACGTATCCAATTGCGCCTCGTGTCTTCGCCACGTAGGCCACTACCTCTGCATCCGAGTGCAGGATCTTGGGCATCGAACCCTTGCCGGTGAACACCAGAGAGCGGTAGTAGTTCTGCAGGGCATCGTCGTTCTGGCCGAGATACTCCTTCAAGAACGCTGCGTGAGCCGGCCCTCCCTTGGAGAGCACCGGTTCGACATGCGTCCCGTCGCGGAGGGAATTCCGCTCCTCCAGGAAGACGCTCTTGATCTCACTGTCAGAAATCGCTTCTGCTTTGACGCTCGGATTGGCAATGATTCTGACGTTGCCGCCGAGGGCGTGGACTGAGCCGAGCATCACGACGGCGGCCATCAGTGGAAGCAATCTCTGGTTCTTCATCGCGTTCTCCTGTCTCCCTTGGCTCAGAAGTTGAGGCTGGTCTTGAGGACCATGGCGTTGGTGTTGGGCTCGAAACCCTGCGGGTTGACTTGCGGGTAGAACCCGTCCGGGTATTGGCTGGCCCCGTAGCCATCCATAAAATGGCCTTCGATTTTTGTGTTCCAGAATCTGTTGAGATCAATGCGCGCCGTGATGACCTTGTCATAGATGTGATTCTGCGGCAGGCTGGTGTCGGTCTGGTCGGGAAACCCTGCGTCATGCATAGCACCACCGAGCACGCTCGTGATGGCGTAGCGGGAATAGTAGGAACCGAGCTCCAGCCGTTTGGCGACCCGGTAAGCCCCGGCGATATACCAGCCACGCACGTCGGTCAAGTTCGTCGAAGCGCCGCTGAAGATGAGCTGGTCGCGCACGTAGCGGCGATACTCTGAGTCGATGTGCAATTTGCCGACTGTGTACTGGCCGTAGAACTGGTTGGTCCAGTCGGCTTTCGCCGACTCGGAGTACGGAGTTCTTCCCCCACCGGGATTGAGGGGATCCACACTCGTGCCTTTGCCTGTGGTGTCCTGGTCCAGACGTGATGCTCCGACCAGCAGGCCCCTGATTGGAGTATTCCAGCGGAGATCTCCTCCGTACTGTAGTCCACCGAAACTGTTGAAGTCAGTTCCGTACTGGGATAAGAGATAGGGGTAGCCGCTGTGCATGCTGTCACTGCGATGCCCCGCATAAGCTGTGTAGGAAAGCGTGCCGAGGTGACGCCGGAGGGTAACACTGCCATAAATGTCGCCACCCGCGTGGGCGATGGTGGAATCGCGAAGGTCGGTCGGATAGATGCTCTGCGGCAGCAGGGCGAAGGGGTGCAGGAAATCCAAGTCTTGGGTGTCGTTGTAGAGTCCAATCGCAGTCTTGACTTTGCCGCCGCGCATGCCGAACCAAGGCTTGAACCGGTAGTCGGCGAATGCCCAGTCGAGGGAGGGATGCCATTCTCCCAAGTTACCGAGGTTGCGATCGTAAACCTGTGCGCCGATACGCAGCCGATCGGTGACCTGCATCGAGACGTTTGCTCCGAAGTCCGTGAACGCCCCGCTGCCCTGGCTGGTGTGCATGGTCAGCCAGTTGTTCCGGTCGGTATACACGAATCCCTGCTAGGCGAATCCGTGGATTTGGACTTGCCGGTCAAAGAGTTTGAATTCCTGCGCTTGCAGAGAGAGCCGGGCTGCGCAGAGGCAAAGGGACAGCAATAAAACGGTCCGTCGACACATAGTCTCCCTCGATTAAGTAGCCAGGCACCCCGAAAATCAGGAAAGCCTCGCTACACCTATCGGACCAACCTAGAGTTTTCTCTAGTCCCGATGCATAGGCCAAGATCACCGAGGTCGAGGCTGAGCGATTCGGTAGGATGGTCGCGGGGAATTCACGGTCGCAGCGATGGAAGGAGGGCCCGGGGATAGGGGCAGATACGTCCTATCGGCGTTGCAAGCGGCCCTTCCGGTATCTGGTTCTTGCCGCAGGTTTCATGCAAGTCGCCGTTTCTCGAGGGGTTATCGCCTCCGCCGTGCAGTTCGTTTCGGGGTTGCGTGCGCCGGCTCTTCTCCCGGCGCATACACTCGCCGCACGATGGGGGTGTTCAGCTTGTACTTGCGCTCGCTCACGTTTCCGCTGTCGTCCCGCACTCGAATCACGAACACCGGCAGCGTGCCTTCCTTGTCGAAGTTCTCCTGGGCAACCGCCACGGGCAGGACGCCCTGCATGCGCTCGCGGTAGGCCGTCTCGTAGCGATGGCGCTTCACATTCCAGGTGAAGACGCGAATCTGGTTGAAGTCGAAAGGCAGGCCATCCTTCGGTTCGGTGAGCACGGTCAGATACTGGGGCACCTTTTTGTCGCCGTCCCGAACTTCATTCAGCACAAAGTAGGCGATGATGCGCTGCCCCTCGGCATACTGGGCCACTTCGAGGGGAAGATCGAGGTCAACCATGCGCGCCAGTACCCAGCCGACGCGGCCATGGCTGTCGCGCACCAGCCACCAGTCTTCCATCACCGGAGTGGGCGGCGCTTTTTTCTCGTCGGCCTTAGCGCCGGCACGCAGCGGAGGCGCAACCGTGCCGGGCTTCTCCGCGGTGCCGCGTTTCAGCAACGCAACTTTTTCGCCTGAGGAAATCTGGTAGAGATGCCCGGTGTCGCGGCCCGGTTCGATGTGCAGATTGGTGTCGTTGCGCGCCGTGCCCTGGGCCTGCACCGGATCGTTCTGGTTCTCGCGGATCAATTTCTGGAGCTCGTCGAACACCTCCTGGCTGACCAGCGAACGCTGCTCCATCCAGCCCACGGCGCCTGATGCGGTGCGCACCTTGACGAAGCGCCGGTCATGATCGAGCACCTCGACGCGTTCGCCGTTTTTGACAACGCCCACCTTGTTGTACGCAAGGGCGACCCGGTCACGCAGGTTGGTTTGCGGGGCGGAGACGTAGGCGATCTCCAGCACGCGTCCCTTGCCACGATTGCAGGCAACCAGCACTAGCGCAGAAGCGAGACCGAAGGCAGCCCAGGCGAGGAGGGCCCGCCGGCAGAATGTGTGGGATTTCGTCACCGGCAACCTTCTACTATAGCGCGGTACCGAGATGGAAGGATTGATACTCGTGTGGGGCGGACATTCTTGTTCGCCGCTGTTGGTGTTGACTTACCACTCGTACCAGAGAATGAGATGGCGGACAGGAGTTCCCTCATAGGCAGGTCAACAGCAAAGGCGGCGGACAAGAATGTCCGCCCCGCATGGGCTAGTTTCCGAAACTGATGCCAATCGCCCGTGCGGCACGCACCATCTCGCCGTCCGGATCCACCCTCTTCATCTTGCCCACCGCTTCGGCGATCGAGACCGCGCGGATCGACTCTTGCTGTAGGCAGACCATCTTGCCGAAGCCGCCCTCGGCGATCAGGTCGACGGCGGCGACCCCGAACCGAGTGGCCAGAATGCGGTCGTAGGGCGAGGGCGATCCGCCGCGCTGGATGTGTCCGAGCACGCTGACGCGCACTTCCTTGTGGGAGATGAGAGCAATCGCATCGCCGATCATGTTACCCACGGCGAAGGTCCGCGACATCTGTTTCATCTCCGGCGGCAGCTTGATGCCCTCGGCCACCACCATGATCGTAAAGCGCTTACCATACTGCTCACGCGCCGCCAGGTGCTGGCAGATTTTTTCGAGGCTGAACGGAATCTCCGGAATCAGGATGATGTGCGCTCCGCCGGCGATGCCCGCTTCGAGCGCGATCCAGCCCGCATCGCGGCCCATGACTTCCACCACCATCACCCGGTGATGCGACTCGGCGGTGGTGTGAATCTTATCGACAGCGTCGGTGGCGGTGTGCAGCGCGGTGTCAAAGCCAAACGTGACTTCGGTGGCGGAAAGATCGTTGTCAATCGTCTTGGGCACGCCGACGATCTTCAGGCCTTTGAGATGAAGCTCCTGGGCGATCTTCATGGAGCCATCGCCGCCAATCGAGATGACGGCGTCAATGCCCAGCTTCCTGGCGTTGGCAATGACCTGGTCGGAGATGTCGCGAACCACCTCCTGGCCATTCTCGATGGTCTTGTAGTGGAAAGGATCGCCGCGGTTGGTGGTGCCGAGGATGGTTCCGCCGCGGGGCAGAATACCGCTGACGTCTTTGAGCGCAAGTTCGTGCGAGCGCTCGGGCCAGATCAGGCCGTCAAAGCCATCATGAATGCCAATGACCTTCCACTTGTATTTGAGGATGGCAGCTTTGACGGCGGCGCGAATGACGGCGTTCAATCCGGGAGCGTCCCCGCCACCGGTGCAGATCCCAATGCAATGGATGTCCGACATGGTAACCGGTGATGATAGCGCGAGGCGGCTAACAAGGGAATCAACCGAAGGGTCGTAGCTGCAGTTTTTGCGGAATACGTTTCACGGGCTCGCGCTCCAACGGCGCGCGAGCCCGTTTCCAACAGTCATTTCATCATTGCGTCTGCAACACCCACGTATCGTTCAAGAGATTATTGCCGTCGAGCCCTCCAAACACGATCGTCTGCTGATGCAGTTGGTCGAAGGCCATCCCCATCTGCTCTCGTGGCGGAGGCGACTGTTGTGGAGCAAGCTGGCTCCAGTTGGTGCCGTCCCAAAGCCAGGTTTCATTGTTGTCTTGACCGGAAAATCCGCCAAACGTCACCACTCCACTGAAGCGCGGGTCGTACACCGTTCCCACAAGAAGCCGCTGGCTTGGCTGTGTGGCCGGAGATTGCTCGGTCCAGGTGTGTCCGTCAAAGGTCCAGGTGTTGACAGGATTCATATCCGCGAGACCGCCGAAAATTACGGTCTGCTTTAGCACTGGATTGGTGCCAATCACAGAGGCGGCGCGCGCATAGGGAGATTGCGCCGGCTTGAACTTGTGCCAGTCTCCATTCTTCCAGTGCCAGTTCGTCGCCTGATAGAACTTGCCGTCATAGCCGCCGAATTCGTCGACGCGCCCGGTGAGCGGATCGGGAAACAGCATCGGTAAGGTTTCCGCAACCGGCTGATGCGCGGGCATGGCCTGCGTCCAGGTGGAGGTTGAACCATCCCACAACCACGTGTCGTTGAGGTATTGACCGTTGAAGCCACCGAACAGAACCACTTGCTTCAATTTCGAGTCGTAAGCTGCGCTGCCGGCCGCTCGTGCTGGAGGCGCAACCGCCGTCTTGATTTGTTTCCATTTCTTGCCATCGAAGGTCCACGTGTCGTTCAAATACTTCGAGCCATCGTATCCCCCAAACATCACGGTCTTCTGGCTGACCGGGTCATAGAACATCTCGCAAGCGTCGCGGGCTGAGGGTTTCTTCGAGGTCTTCAATTGCACCCACGTAGAAGAAGGCTGGGCGAACGCAGGGCGGAAGGCAAATAGCGAGGTGAGCACAACGATCGCAGCGAAGCCAATATGCGATCGCAAGGCACGGCTGGGGAAGACTTGCATGGGAACTCCTTGGGAAGTATTCGAAAGTGGCGCCTGAAGTGTACCACTCAAAGCTGTGGAGATTCCCGCGAAAACTCCTGTCTGACGCGGCTTTTAGAACTTTGGTCAAGAACGACGGGCTCACAATTCTTGGATCGCCTCACAATGCACTGTCAGGATTTGTTCTGTTCCGTCGCCGATCTCCGCGTCGCATCGGCGATTGCGATTTGCGCCGCGCAAACGAGACTGCCAACCGAGACCAAGAGTATGACCGAGAACGAGCGAAGCAGAATATGGCAGTGACTCTACCAGCACGGGAAACAGAACTAACGATTGATGGGCGGGATGGCAGATTTGATAGCGCGAATGACGGCGTTCAATCCGGGAGCGTCGCCGCCCCCTGTGCAGATTCCTATGCAGTGGATGTCGGGCATGGCAAAAGATGATCATAGCGCGGCCGGCGCACAGATGAGGACGCACGAAGGGACGCGGCTTCGCCTGAGCCTGCCGCATTCAAGCACGCAGCAAAAGATCAAAACGCAAGAATGTACTGGTCAATCCTTCCGAATCAAACCGTTGCTAACAACGGTTTGTACGGTAGTTCGGGAAAGAGGACGAAAACGCCCGCACGCCGCAGCACGATTTCAGACGTTCAGGGTTAATCCACCGTTATGTTCGCCGTGACTGAGGGAACATTGGGATATGTCACGGTAATGACATAAGGACCCGTCGTTGTACCCGGGTCCACAGTGCAGGTCGCCGGAGAGAGACTGGCATCGCACGTAACCGATCCGTTTGTCGCAGTCGGCGAAACGGCCCAGGTTGCTACAGTTGTAACGTCCACTGTTGTGCCGTTGGAGGTAGCCTTTGCGTAGTAGCTCTGGTGGCCGCCACTCGTGCCGCTTATGGTCCAAGTGGGAGCAGGACAGGTTCCGGTGTTAAATGTACCCGTGCACACCGTAAGACCGGTGACGTTGGGAAGAAACGAAGTTGCTGTCGCTGTCGCGCTGATGCCCTGCGCAGCAGCTGTGATCGTGGCTGTGCCGCCAGAGCCCTCTCCCGTGATCTCCCCGGTGTTTTGGTCGATCGACACCGTGGTGTTATCACTAGTTGTCCATACAACACCGCTAGTAAGCTGGCTCTTGGAGTTGTCCAGATAAGTTCCCCAAGCCTGTAAGCCCGTCGATTGACCAACTTGGACCTGCGGGCTCGGAGGCTGGATCGCGATTGAGGAGAGACTGTTAGGCGGGAAGAACCCTTTACAGCTGACCCCAACGGCCACGACAACCAACACCGTGAAAGCAAGCGTCAACGGCAGTCTGTTCTCTGCAAATCTGCGCCCAGTCGCCATAAGGTATCGCCTCAGATACACTCAATTTTAGCAGAACGCCCGGCGCCTGCCCGCTCCCCGGTAGTGCATGTCTGGAGTCGTACTCATGGGTCAACGCTGGCCGCTGCGTTCATGAAAAGAACGGTCCAAAAGCGCGGTCTTGCAGGGTTTCCCGGTTCGTCGTTGGTCGTTGGTCGTTCGTCGTTGGTCGTTGGTCGTTGGTCGTTCGCGATGTTCGGGAACGACGAGGGTCCGGGCCTGGCGGGCCGAGGGCGACGCCCTCGGAACAGCCGGCAGGATGCCGGCGCTACGAAAACACGCCTCGGCGCTCTCGGCGTCTCTGCGGTAAGAGGTTTTCCGAAAGCCGAGAGCCTAAAGCCCAGGGCCGGGCTTGTTCGTCCGCTTCTTTCCGGCGTTCGCGATCCGCTCATCAATCGGCTTGCGGCCGGCGAAGCCCTCGGTGGCGCCGTGCCAGTGCGCGATCTTGGGTTCCCCCAGCTTCCAGCACAGCAGCACGATCTCCCCATCCACCTGGCAGGGGAAATCGAGCAGGCCGACATCGAGGTCTTTCACCTGCACGCCGGTGGCCTCGATTTCGGGCAGCGTGTCCTTGATCCGCTGGATGGCCTTCTCGCGTTCGGCCTTGCGCCGGGCAAGATGGACCACGTTCACCTGCGTGCCGCCGTTCAGGAAGACACGGTGTGCGTTCTCCTGGAATTCGGTGTCCACTTCTTCCATCAGCGTCTTGCTCTGGATCGCCCGCCTGAGCAGCGACTCCAGCACCGGCAGGAGCATCTGGGCTTCGTCGAGGGTGAAAGTGCGGGAGGACATGGGGTGGATGTAGCTATCTTACTGCATTTGCGATGCCGTCGTTGGTCGTTCGTCGTTGGTCGTTCGCGAACCCTACCGAGGATGAACTCTCCCTCCCTCACAGACTTGCTGCCGACTTTCGCTCGGCGGAAAGGGCGAGGACTTCCGTCGCTCCATGAACGTGCGAACGACTAACGATGGGTTATCGGATCTCCAGCATCCGATCCAGCGCCACGCGGGCCCAGCGCTTCACATCGTCGCGGACTTTAATCCGGTTGACCACGTTGCCTTCGACCAGATTCTCCAGCGCCCAGCACAGGTGCTGCGGCGAGATGCGGAACATGGTCGTGCACAGGCATCCCGAGTCGCCGAGCGAGACTACTTTCTTGCCTTGCGCGGCGAATTCCTTGCCCATGCGGTTGACCAGATGAATCTCGGTGCCAACGGCGAACATGGTTCCGGCGGGCGCCTCGCGAATCATCTTTAAGAGGCCCTCGGTCGAGCCGATGCCGTCGGCTTTCTGGCAAACTTCCCAGCGGCACTCCGGGTGCACGATCACGCGGATGCCGGGATACTTGGCGCGCACGTTGTCCACGTGCTCGGGCAGGAAACGCTGGTGGACCGCGCAGTGTCCTTTCCACAGAATAACTTTCGCGGCGCGCAGCCGGTCGGGCGTTAGGCCGCCCGAGAGCTGATAAGGGTCCCAGACGACCATTTCGTTCAGCGGGATGCCCATGGCGTAGCCGGTGTTGCGGCCGAGGTGCTGGTCGGGGAGGAAAAGCAGCTTCGGGGTTTTCGCGAATCCCCACTTCATCGCGGCCGCAGCATTGGAAGAGGTGCAGACGACTCCGCCGCGTTCGCCGACAAAGGCTTTGATGGCGGCCGTCGAGTTGATGTAGGTGATGGGCGTGATGCCGGCGCCCTCATCCGTCGTCAGGCCGGCACGGACCAGTTGCTCCCAGCAGTCTTCGACCTGCGTGATTTCGGCCATGTCGGCCATGGAGCATCCCGCGTTGAGGTCGGGAAGAATGGTCATCTGGCCGGGCCGGCTGAGCACATCGGCGCTCTCGGCCATGAAATGAACGCCGCAGAAGACGATGTAGCGGCCTTGGGCCCGGGCGGCTTCCTGGGAAAGTTTGTAAGAGTCGCCTCGGAAATCGGCGAACTGGATGACTTCGTCGCGCTGGTAGTGATGTCCAAGCACGACTACGTTCGCGCCGAGGGCGTCTTTGGCCTCGCGGATGCGCTCGTCCATCGTGCGATCGGGAAGAACGAGGTAATTCTCCAAACTGCAAACTTCGGTCGTTGCGGTTGCCAAAATGTACCTGCTTTCAGCTCCAAACACGGCCACCCGCCAACTGCGGGGCGTTCGGCTCGCCTTGGAACGGAGATGTTGAAAGCCTCTGGCGGCTCAGCTGATTCGCTACGCTCATCGTTGAAAACAAGCGTCCAACCAGCGGGGATGTTGTAGCCGCAGGTGATGCTCTTACTATTCGTTAGATGCCTCATCGCAGCCGGAGACGCAGCCTTTTTTCGGCGCACGTCACCACCGGCTGTGAGTCGATATCCAGCTTCATTTTGCGCTTTTTCCGCCGCTAAAATCAAGGAGAGCCAGATGACGGAAGTCAGATGGCGGAAGTGACCCGTCGTTGGTCGTTGGTCGTTAGTCGTTGGTCGTTAGCCTCTTTGTCCCCAGGAGCAACAAACGCCTTGCCCCGCATCACTTCGCGAACGACGAACGACAAACGACCAACGACGGCCTCACTTCTGCATCTGACTTCTGCCTTCCGACTTCCAAACGCGTGCTATGTTCATCGGATAGCGCTCGGGAGCGCGTAATTTGGCCGAACCCGCCACTCCTCGCAACGTTTACGCCTTCGGCCTCACCTCGTTCCTCAACGATACGGCCAGCGAAATGGCCTACTGGGTGCTGCCGGCGTTCATCGCCTCGCTCGGCGGCGGGCCGGCCCAGCTTGGGATCATCGAGGGCGTCGCGGAGAGCGTGGCTTCCTTCGCCAAGCTTTTCTCCGGCTACCTGGCCGACCGGGCTCGGCGGCGCAAGCCCATCGTGGTCAGCGGTTACCTGGCGGCCAACGCGGTCAAACCTCTGCTGGCGCTGGTCTCCTCGTGGTGGCAAATTCTGGGAATCCGCTTTTCCGACCGCTTCGCCAAAGGCATCCGGGGCGCGGCCCGCGATGTGATGGTGGCCGAGTCGGTGGATGCGTCGCAGTTCGGCTCAGCCTACGGACTGATCCAGGCCATGGACTCCGCTGGCGCCATCGCCGGGCCGCTGGCTGCGCTCGCTCTGATTGGGCATTTCGGCATGCGCGGTGTGTTCTGGGCGGCAGCGGTTCCGGGCGCCCTGTGCGTCCTTGTCGCCGTGTTTGGGATCCGCGAACCACGCCACAGCCGCAGCGGAGGCCGTACTCCGGCGGTTGCCGGCGACGAGCACACCGACGCTCCAGCTCGCCCGAGCAATTTCGCGGCGGCCATAGCGACCTCCGATGGGGGTGCGAAGCTGCCGGGAGGCTTCTACTACGTGCTGGCGGTGGTCACATTTTTTTCCCTGGGAAATTCAAGCGACATGTTCCTCGTCCTGCGCGCGGAAAATACCGGCATTCCCGCGTCTCAGGCGCCGCTGCTGGGATTGGTCTTCAACATCATGTACACGCTGCTGTCCTGGCCGGCGGGAAAGTTCAGCGACCGCTTTTCGCGCCCGGCAATCGCCGCCGCCGGATACTTCGTTTTCGCGATCGTCTACTTTGTCTTCGCGCTCGCGCCTTCGCAGCTTGCGATCTGGCTGACCATGGCCCTCTACGGGCTTTTCTACGCCCTGACCAATCCTGTGCTCAAGGCATTGGTAGTCGAAAGCGTGGCCGGCGAAGTCCGTGGTCGCGCTCTGGGAATTTACTTCTTTGTCACCAGCGTGGCCGCGCTGCTGGCCAGCGTCATCACCGGAGAGCTGTGGAAGGTCTATGGCGCGGCGCTCCCGTTCTATTTCTCTGCCGGGATCGCTGCCGTTTCGGGGTTCGGCCTGCTCGTCTACCGTCCGCCCGCGACACCAGCGAGAGCTTGAGCGGATTCAGGTCTTCAGTTCGGCTCCACCCGAGCGGCGCAACCAGAAATACGCGGCCAGCAGAAATCCCAGTCCGGCAAGGCTATCGAGAGCGACATCCCTGGCGCTCCCGGTCCGCGACGGAATGAAGCTCTGGTGCCATTCGTCCATCGCGGCCACCGAGGCAGTGGCCAGCCAGGCGAAGATCGCGGGGCGCCAATCCCATCTACGGGTGCGGGCCAGCGTCGCCCGCCAGCCCCGCAGCAACAGCAGAGCCAGAATCCCGTAGCCCGCGACGTGCCCCGCCTTGCGCAGATAGTGATGCCACAGGAAAAAGTCTTCGGGATCAATTTGCCCGAAAACGCGGGCCAGGAGCGGGTACAGGAAACTGATTGTGTTCGCCGAGGAGAAATAATCCGTGGACTCAAACCCGATGAGACCGATCCAGAGCACCGCCGGCCACCAGGCTCGCAGGAGATGGAGACGCGCAGGTTGCAATTCCAAGTATCGGCGTCTCCCTACTCCACCGCGTAATTGGGAGCTTCGCGCGTGATGATGACATCATGCACGTGGCTCTCCCGCAAACCGGCTGAACTGATGCGCACGAAACGGGCCTTGAGCTGTAGGTCCGAGATGGTCTGGCAGCCGCAATAGCCCATGCCCGACTTCAGACCGCCGACCATCTGGTGAACGATCATCGCCACCGAACCGCGATGGGGTACGCGTCCCTCGATCCCCTCCGGAACCAGTTTGGCCAGGCGGTTGGACTCTTCGCCAATGACCGGCATGGCGGTGGAGGCGTCGCCATCGGAGTTCTGGAAATAGCGTTCGCTCGAACCCGCCGCCATCGCGCCCAGCGAACCCATGCCGCGATACGACTTGAAGCTGCGGCCCTGGTAGAGGATCAATTCGCCGGGACTCTCGTCGGTCCCGGCAAACATCGACCCGATCATGACGGCGGAAGCTCCGGCCGCCAGAGCCTTGGTGATATCGCCCGAATACTTGACGCCGCCATCGGCAATGACGGGGACTCCGGCGTCGCGAGTAGCGCGGGCCGCTTCCGCGATCGCCGTGATCTGAGGAACGCCCACGCCGGTGACTACGCGCGTGGTGCAGATGGAACCGGGCCCGATGCCAACCTTGATCCCGTCCACTCCGGCGCGCAGCAGTTCGCTGGCGCCGTCGAAAGTGGCCACGTTGCCGGCGATCAGCTCCACCTCGGGCAAACGCGACTTCACCTGCCGGACTGCCTCCATCACTAGGGTGGAGTGGCCGTGCGCGCTATCAATGGCCAGGAGATCCACCTTCGCCTTTACCAGTTCCTGGGCGCGCTCGAGAAAGTCGCCGGTGGCGCCGATCGCCGCCCCCGTGCGCAACCGTCCCTGAGGATCTTTCGCGGCTTGGGGATACTTCAGTTTCTTCTGAATGTCCTTGACCGTGATCAGGCCCTTCAGGTTGTACTTGTCGTCCACCACCAGCAGCTTTTCCACGCGGTGTTCGTGCAGGATCTCTTCCGCCTGCTCCAGGGTGGTGCCTACGGGCACAGTGATCAAGTGGTCCTTGGTCATGACCTTGCTGATGGGAATGTCGAAACGGGTTTCGAAACGCAAATCGCGGTTGGTGAGGATGCCGACGAGTTTGCCTTTCTGGGTGATGGGGACGCCGGAAATCTTGTACTTCTTCATCACCTCGAGCGCGTCCGACACCTTGGCATCGGGCGACATGGTGACCGGATGCACGATCATGCCGCTTTCCGACCGCTTCACCTTGTCCACCTCGTTGGCCTGCTGCTCGATGGTCAGGTTGCGATGAATAATGCCCAGCCCGCCCTGCTGCGCCAGTCCGATGGCCATGTGCGCTTCGGTGACCGTGTCCATGGCGGCACTGATGATCGGAATGTTCAGACGAATGTTGCGCGAGAGCTGCGTCTGGGTATTTGTGTTGGCGGGAACGACTGCGGAACGCGCCGGCAGCAGCAACACGTCGTCAAAGGTAAGAGCTTCAGGAACCGGAAAATGGATCATAGGAACTCTGGGATGAACTTCCATTGTAGGGAGCACCCGCCGATCAGGCAAATGGGGCAACGCGACAAGAATGGATCACAACGAGAGCCTACATACAAGACCGGTTTTATCGGCACCGTGAGCGGGCCGCTCGGGCAATAGCCAGGCGGTCACAGCAAACAAGAAGGGCGTCCGTCCGGACGCCCTTTCTTATTGCCCAAATTCCCATGGGCAGCGGGAAGACGCAGCAAGCTGCGTCTCTACGGCGAAACTACTCTTTCTTTTCTTCGCTCCCGGCTGCACCCTCGGCCGGTTCTGCGGGCCCGCCACCTTGCGCCTCGGCTTCTTCCATCGCCTTGCGCGTCTCTTCGGCACGCTTGGCGCGGATCTCGGCACGCTTTTGACGTTTCTCGTCGAGTACCTGTTCGCTTCCCAGCAGTTCGATGAACGCCTTGTCGGCGCCGTCGCCCTTCTGCCAGCCGGTGCGGACGATCCGCAGATATCCGCCCTTGCGGTCGCCGAAACGCGGGGCGACGGTGTCGAACAGCTTGTGGACGGCTTCGTCGGTCATCAGATAGGCAGCGGCGCGGCGCCGGGCGGCCAGATCACCCTGCTTGCCCAGCGTGATCATCTTCTCGACCTGCGGACGCATAGCCTTGGCCTTCGGAATGGTCGTTTCGACACGCTCTTCCATGATCAGCGAAGTGACCAGGTTGCGCAGCAGAGAACGCCGGTGGCTCGTGTTCCGTCCTAATTTGTATCCCGCAACTTTGTGACGCATGGGACCTCAGTAGTTAATAAATCAAGTTCCTAGCTTCTAGCTTCTAGCCGCTAGCTCCTAGCAAGCATTCTTGATCTTGTGGTTGCTAGTAGCTAGCAGCCAGAAGCTAGTGGCTGCTTCACAGATCGTTATCGCCGTACGCCGAAGCGGGCAGCACCTGGTTCGAAGTCGGTCCCGGCACGGCGTTGCCGTGCTCGTCGATCTTCATGCCCAGGCTCAAGCCCATCGAGGTGAGAATTTCCTTGATCTCGTTCAGCGATTTCCGCCCGAAGTTTTTCGTCTTCAGCATCTCGGCCTCGGTCTTCTGCACCAGTTCGCCGATGGTCTGAATGTTGGCATTCTTCAGGCAGTTGTAGCTGCGCACCGAGAGTTCCAGTTCTTCGACCGAACGATTCAGGTTCTCGTTCTTGATTTCGGGCCGGCGCTCTTCACTGGCCGCGGCGGTTTCGATCTCTTCCTCGAAGTTGATGAAGATGTTCATGTGGTCCTTCAGCAACTTGGCAGCGAGGCCGATCGAATCGGCGGGAGTGATGGAGCCGTTGGTCCAAACTTCCAGCGTCAGCTTGTCATAGTCGGTGATCTGCCCGAGCCGCGCCGCCTCCACCGTGTAGTTGCACCGGCGCACCGGCGAGTGCACGGAATCAATCGGGATGAACCCGATTCCTAGATCATCTTCAAAGTTCTTGTCGGCAGAAACGTAGCCGCGGCCGCGCTTCAAGCGCATTTCCATGTCGAGCTTGCCGCCTTCGCTCACGGTCGCGACGTAGACGTCCTTGTCGAGAATCTCGACATCGGCGTCCGCTTCGATCATGCCGCTGGTCACCACGCCAGGCTGATCGGAGCGCAGGTAGATCGCCTTCGGACCTTCGCCGGCCAGCTTGAAGGGAATCTGCTTCAGGTTGAGGATAATGTCGGTCGCATCCTCGACTACGCCCGGGATCGACTGGAACTCGTGCAGCACGCCCTCGATCTTCACCGCCGTGACCGCCGCGCCTTCGATCGAGCTCAGCAGCACGCGCCGCAAGGCGTTGCCGATCGTGGTGCCAAAGCCGCGCTCAAACGGCTGCGCCCAGAACATCCCATATTTGTCGGTCAGCGAGCTGGTATCGCTCGCCAGCCGTTTCGGTTTCTGAAAACCTTTCCACAGCATCGTGTGTTCTCCTCTCGGCCATGTGGCTCCGCTACGGCTCTCCGAACCGGCCCAGGTTGCTTCAAAAAGGTTCGGATCAAGCGCCGCCGCGGGCTGATCTGGCTCGAAATGGGCCAAAAACTCAGTCGTTGGTCGCTAGTCGTCGTTCGCTATTCGCTAGTTCTTGGCGGATCGCCGATCTTAGCGAAAAGCGAACAGCGAACGACGCGCCGCTATTTGCTGTAAAGCTCTACAATCAGCTGCTCATTCACCGGCAACTGGATATCTTCGCGCTTGGGCAGGGCAATCACGCGCCCCTTGTATTGATCGCGATCTATCTCCAGCCACACCGGCGCCGGCTGATGGCTGGCGAAATCCTTTGCGATTTCGAGAATCGGCACCTTGCGGCTGCTCTCGCGAATCGCGATCTCTTCTCCCACGCTGACCTCGTACGACGGGATGTTCACCTTGCGGCCATCCACCTGTACGTGACCGTGGCGCACCAACTGGCGCGCTTGGCGGCGGGAAATTCCGAAGCCCAGGCGATAAACTACATTGTCCAGGCGCCGTTCGAGCTGCTCCAGCAACTTGGCGCCCGTCACCCCCCTGGACTTGGCCGCGTTCTCAAAGTAATTGCGGAACTGGCCTTCCTGGGTGAAGTAGATGCGCTTGGCTTTCTGCTTTTCGCGCAACTGCAGACCATAGCCCACAACCTTGGTCTTCCTGTCTTTCCCGTGTTGCCCGGGAGCGTAGTTGCGCTTTTCAATGGGACACTTGTCGCTGAAGCACTTGCTGCCTTTTAAGAAGAGCTTGATTCCTTCCCGGCGACACAGACGACAGACCGCATCGGTATAACGTGCCATTTTTCTCCTTTGTGAAATCGGTTTACGGGGTGGCGACCCTTTCTTCCCGATTGAAATTACTTGTAGAGACGCAGCTTGCCGCGTCTCGCGTGCCTAGTGAGACGCAGCAAGCTGCGTCTCTACGATTTATACTCTCCGACGCTTTGGCGGACGGCAGCCGTTATGCGGAATCGGCGTTGCGTCCTTGATGGAACGAACTTCGATCCCGGCGGCGGCCAGCGCGCGCACGGCCGACTCGCGGCCCGAACCCGGACCGCTCACCCGCACATCCACGCTGCGCACTCCGTGGTCGCGCGCCATATTGGCGGCGTTCATGGCGGCCTGCTGCGCCGCGAAGGGAGTGCCCTTGCGCGATCCGCGGAAACCGAGCGATCCCGAACTTTTCCACGCCAGCACGTTGCCCGTCATGTCGGTGAACGTCACGATCGTGTTGTTGAAGGAGGCCTGCACATGCACCAGTCCGTGCGGGACGTGCTTGCGCTCCTTCTTCTTGAACTGTTTCTTCTTGCCTTTTTTCTCGGGTGCCGCCGGTGCGCCGCCCGCTGCCGCTGGTTTTGCCATGTCTGAGTTCTCAGTTCTCGGTTCTCAGTTCTCAGTAAACCCGTTCTCCGAATCAACTGAGAACCGGGAACTGAGAACTGGGAACTGTTCTTATGTTTTCGCCGTCGTCTTCTTCTTCTGCGCGACCGTGCCTTTGCGCGGACCCTTGCGGGTGCGGGCGTTGGTGTGAGTGCGCTGTCCGCGGACCGGCAGGTTGCGGCGATGACGGAACCCGCGATACGAGCCGATTTCGATGAGGCGCTTGATGTTCATCGTAACGTCTTTGCGCAGATCGCCTTCCACCCCGCCTTCGGCCTCGATGGCCTGACGGATGCGGTTGACCTCGTCTTCGGCCAGGTCCTGCACCTTCTTCATCGGGTCCACTTTCGCTTGGTCGAGAATGCGCGCCGCGCGCGGGTTGCCGATGCCGTAAATGTAAGTGAGCGCGATATTCACGTGCTTGTTGCGCGGAAGATCGACGCCTGCAATACGAGCCATAAAATCCTTTACCTCCTGCAGGTCCAGGCTTCCAGCTTCTGGCTCCTAGCTACTAGCTTCTAGCAAGCACCTGGGTTGGGCGTTCGCTAGCAGCTAGTAGCCAGAAGCTCACAGCCGTCTCATCCTTGACGCTGCTTATGCTTCGAGTTCTCGCAGATCACCCGCACCACTCCCTTACGATGGATGATCTTGCACTTGTCGCAAATTTTCTTTACCGACGCTCTGACTTTCATAAACCAGTTCTCAGTTCCCAGTTCTCAGTTCTCAGCGGATGCTCCCGCTTGCGAGCGAGACTGTCTATTTGTAGCGGTACACGATCCGTCCGCGATTCAGGTCGTACGGAGAAAGCTCGACGGCGACCTTGTCACCCGGCAGAATGCGGATGAAGTTTTTCCTCATCTTGCCAGAAACGTGCGCCAGCACCTGGTGCTTGTTTTCCAGTTCCACCCGGAACATGGCGTTGGGCAGCGGCTCGACCACGACTGCCATGACTTCAATCGCGTCTTCTTTACTCATCGACCTCCAAAATCAGCTCTTGGCTCTTGGCTCTTGGCTCTTGGCTCTTGGCTCTTGGCAACCGGCCCGTAGGTTTTCCTAAGAGCCAAGAGCTAACAGCTAAGAGCTTACTGCGTCAAAATCACCGGCCCTTGCTTGGTGACAGCGACGCAGTGTTCGAAGTGCGCGCTGTAACTGCCGTCGAGCGTCACCGCGGTCCACTTATCGCTCAAAACCTTGGTCTCGGGACGGCCGGAATTCACCATCGGCTCGATCGCCAGCACCATGCCTTCGGTCAACTCCGCGCCCTGGCCTTTCTTGCCGAAGTTCGGAATCTGGGGCGCTTCGTGCAGCTTGGTTCCGATACCATGGCCGACAAACTCACGGACTACGCTGAAGCCGTTGGCTTCCACGTGTTTCTGGATAGCTGAGCCGACATGCCCGACCGTATTCCCGATCCGTGCCTGCTCGATGCCCTTGTACAGCGAAGCTTCGGTGACTTCGAGCAGCTTCTTCAGCTCCGGCGATAGCGTCTCTCCCACCGGTACGGTGATGGCGGCGTCTCCGTAGTAGCCATCGAGCACCACCCCGCAATCGATGGAGACGATTTCACCCGCCTTGAGTACCCGCTTTTCCGAGGGAATACCGTGCACGATCTCTTCGTTCACCGAGGTGCACAGCACACAGGGAAAACCGTAATACCCCTTGAAGGCAGGCCGCGCGCCGAAGTCGGCGATCAGTTTGTCGGCCGCCCGCTCCAGGTCCATCGTAGTCGCGCCCGGCGTCACCAACTGGCGGACGCGATCCAGAACTTCGCGGACCATGTGTCCGCTACGCCGCATCTTTTCGATCTCTTGCGGCGACTTGCGAACGATCCGGTCTTCTCCAGCGCTCATCATTTCGTCGCGCGGCTGTCCAGGATGCCGAAGATCTCTGCCATGATCTCTTCCACCGCGTGATCGGCATTGACCCCAACCAACCGGCCCCTGGCCTGGTAATACTCCACCAGCGGCTTGGTCTGCCGATCATAGGCAGCTAGGCGCTCCCGGATGACCTCTCCGCGGTCGTCATTGCGAAGCGAGAGCTTGGAGCCGTCCAGATCACACAACTCGTTGACCCGAGGTGGTTGAAAGTGGACGTTATAGATCCGTCCACAGGTGGGACAGGAACGTCGCCCGGTAAGCCGTAGCAGTAATTGAGTATAGTCGACGTTCAGCTGGATCACAACCGGCGGACACTTCTCCGATTTTTCAAAGAGCTCCTTGTCCAGGAAGGCGTCTAGCCATCCTGCCTGGGCGACGGTCCGGGGAAAACCGTCCAGGATGAACCCTGGACCACAATCCGCTTCCCGCAGCCGGTTTGCCACCATGCCGTACAGCAGCTCGTCCGGCACCAACTCGCCGCGCTCCATGGTCGCCTTGGCCTGGAGCCCCAGCTCGGTTGCGCGCCGTACGTGCTCCCGCAAAAGATCTCCGGTGGAAATCTGCGGAATGTGGTAGTGCTCAGCGATCTTCTTGGCCTGGGTTCCCTTGCCGGCCCCTGGAGCTCCGAGCAGAACCACCGGCCCTACTTTACGAGCGGTTGTTACGGCCATTGCAATGGCCCCTTTATTCGTATTTCCTCTCGCGGAAGAACCGCTCCTCCGCGCCCACAAAAGCCTAGTTCTCAGTTCCCGGTTCTCAGTTCTCAGGAGAACCAAATCTGCCGGTCCCTTGCCCCTGAGAATCGAGAACTCTACCAGATCCGCCGTCCGCGGATACGGCCGCTGCGCGGCGTAAACCCATCATAGTGGCGCATGATCAGTTGCGCCTCAATCTGCGTGACGGTATCCATGGCCACGCCCACCACAATCAGCAGCGAGGTGCCGCCAAAATAGAAGTTTACGCCCAATCCGTTCGTGACCCACGCCGGAAGGCGTTCAAAAAACGCGCCGACGAGCGGCAAGTGATTCAGCTTGATGCCCGCAATCATCCACTCCGGGATGAGCGAGATCACGATCAAGTAGAGCCCGCCCACCAGCGTTATCCGGGTCAGCACGTCATTGATGAAATCCGCCGTGCGCTTGCCCGGCCGGATGCCGGGAATAAACCCGCCGTACTTCCGCATGTTGTCCGCAACCTCGTTGGGGTTGAAGACGATGGAAATGTAAAAGTAGGCGAAGAAGATAATGCCCAGGGCGTAGAGCAGGGTGTACATCGGCTCTCCCCATCGCATCGCGTCCAGGACGGGCCCGATCACGCGGTTATTTTTCAAGGGAGTGGCCAGCATCTGGGGCAAGGCCAGGATCGAGGACGCGAAAATGACCGGCATGACGCCACCGGCGTTGACGCGCAGCGGGAGGTGGGTGGACTGGCCGCCCATAACTTTCCGGCCCACGACGCGCTTGGCGTACTGCACCGGGATGCGCCGTTCACTGCGTTCGACAAACACGATGAACGCGACCACCGCAATCATGAAGACGAGCAACGCGGCCATAAGGATGGGAGTCAGCGCGCCCCAAGTTCCGTTTTTCGCCTTCTCGAGAAGGTCGGCGACGCCGCGCGGCAGTCCGACCACAATGCCCGCAAAAATCAGAAGCGACATGCCGTTGCCGATGCCGCGCTCGGTGATCTGCTCGCCCAGCCACATGATGAAGGCGCTGCCCGTGGTCAGGGTCAGCATGGTCATCAGGGTGAAACCCACTCCCGGATTGTTGACGAAATCACCCGCCTTCTCCAAGCTGAGGGCGATGCCCAACGATTGCACCGCGCTCAATATGACGGTGAGATAACGCGTCCACTGCGTGATCTTCTTCCGCCCCAGCTCGCCCTCTTTCTGCAGTTTGGCCAGCGGCTCATAAACCACGGTCAGCAACTGCAAAATGATCGACGCCGTGATGTAGGGCATGATGCCCAGGGCAAAAATCGTCAAGCGGCGCAGGTTGCCGCCGCTGAACAGGTCCACGAAACCGAGCATGGTGCCGCGGTTCTGCTCGAAGAACTGGGCCAGCCGGTCGGCGTTGATCCCCGGCGTGGGAATGTGGCCGCCGATGCGGTACACCGCCAGCAGGCCGAGCGTGAACAGCACGCGCTTGCGCAGATCTGGAACCCGGAAAATGTTCGCCAGCTTTTCGAACATTACTGCAAGACCTCGAACTTGCCGCCCGCCTTGGTGATCTTTTCCTGTGCCGACTTGGAAAACTTGTGCGCGTGCACGGTCAGCGCGGTGTGCAATTCCCCGTTGCCCAGGATCTTGACCGGTTTCTTGCCGTGAACCACGCCCGCCTTCTTGAGCACTTCCGGCGTGATCTCAGTCTGGCCCAGGGCCGCCAGTCTGTCCAGATTCACGACCGCGTATTCCTCGCGGAAAATGTTGGTGAACCCGCGCTTCGGCACACGCCGGTGCAGCGGCATCTGGCCGCCTTCAAAGCCGCGCAACAGGCGCGAACCGGAACGGGAGCGCTGGCCCTTGTGCCCGCGGGTGGAGGTCTTGCCCATGCCGGATCCCATGCCGCGTCCGACGCGCTTGCGATTTTCCGATGCCTTGCGGGGTGCTCTGATCGTTGAAAGATTCATTGTGCGTTCCGTTCTTAGGTCTCAGGTCTCAGGTGTCAGGAAAATCTGAACGTGCTGACTCCTGACTGCTAACTCCTGACTACTACTTCACAATCTCCACCAAATGCGGCACCTTCTTCACCATGCCGCGGATCGCCGCCGTGTCCGGCCGCTCGATCACCTGGTTCAGCCGGGTAAATCCCAGCCCCTTGACGACTCTCTTGTGCTTCACAGGAGAGCAGATTGCCGACCGCACCCACTTGAGGTGGATCTTGCCGCTGCCCGGTGCTTGTGATGTCTTAGCTGCCATTTCGCTCCCCCGTCGTTGGTCGTTCGTCGTTGATCGTTCGCGAACCGTTTTCGACCACTCGCTACTCGCTACTCGCAACTACTACAGTTCTTCCACCGTCTTGCCTCGCAGCGTAGCGACTTCTTCTCTGTTCTTAAGCTTCTTGAGGGCGTCAAACGTCGCCTTGATCACGTTGTGCGGGTTGGTGGTGCCTATCGACTTGGTCAGCACATTCTGGATGCCGGCCGACGTCATGACGGCGCGCACCGCGCCACCGGCGATTACGCCGGTGCCCTCCGGCGCGGGCTTGAGCAGCACCATGCCGGAACCGTAGCGACCCAACACGGTGTGCGGCACCGTCGTCTGGGTAAGGTTGACCCGCATCAGGTTCTTCTTCGCCGACTCAATCCCTTTGCGGATGGCCTGCGGCACTTCCTTGGCCTTCCCGGAACCGTACCCCACGACCGCCGCCGTCGGATCGCCCACCACCACCAGGGCGGCGAACGACAGGTTCTTGCCGCCCTTGACCACCTTGGTCACGCGGTTGATGGAGACGACCTGATCTTTCAACTGGTACGCGCCCGCATCGAGTTTCTTTATAACTGTTGGCATCCTGAAATCTCATTTCCTAACTTCGGCTCCTAGCTTCTAGCCACTAGCTTCTAGCGAGCAACTCCTGGTTCGCTAGTAGCTAGCAGCTAGCGGCTAGCAGCTCGATCTAAAATTGCAGTCCCGCTTCCCGCGCCGCATCCGCCAGCGCCTTCACCCGGCCGTGGTAAATGTAGCCGCCGCGATCGAATACCACCTTGGTGATACCCTTCTGCTTGGCCCGTTCGGCGATCTTCTTCCCGACCGTCTTCGCCGCCGCCACGTTGCCGCCCGCCGGGCGCTCGCTCTTACTGCCTTCGGCGGTGGAGGCCGCGGCAATGGTGACCCCCTTCAGGTCATCAATCACCTGGACATAGATGTGATTCAACGACCGGTACACGTTCAGCCTCGGGCGCTGCGGGGTGCCGATGACCTTCTTGCGGATGCGGTCGTGCACCCGGCCCCGCGTCTGGTTTTTTGTGGCTATTCTCAGCATGAATCAGTCCTTCGTCGTTCGCTGTTCGTCGTTCGCTATTCGCGGCTCTCTATCCATCCAGCCGGTCGATGCTGGTGACCCCTGAATCGCCATTCTCCGCCTCGCGAGCGAACAGCGAACGACGAGTAGCGAACGACCGTTATTTAGCTCCCGTCTTACCAACCTTCTTCTTCAGCCGTTCGCCGGCGTAGCGCACGCCCTTGTTCTTGTACGGATCGGGTGGACGGAGCGAGCGCATTTCCGCCGCCACCTGGCCGACCTTTTGCCGGTCAATCCCGCTCAGCGACAGGCGCGTCTGCTTGGCGTCAATCGCGCAGTCCACACCGGTGGGCAGCGGGTACTCGATGGGGTGCGAGAAACCAAGGCTGAACACCACGGTCCCCTTGCCCTTTAATTCCGCGCGGTAGCCGATGCCCACGATCTCCAATTCTCTTGTCCAACCCTTGGTGACACCATCGACAGCGTTATTGACCAGGGCGCGGGCCAGTCCATGGACCGCGGCCTGCGAATCGTTCTCGCGCAACGCCACCAGGTTCCCGTCCTTCTGTTCCATCTTGATGCCGGATGGGAGCGACGTGTCCAGCTTGCCTTTCGGCCCCTGGACCATCACCGTGTTGCCTTCGATCTTGACCGTCACGCCCTTGGGGATGGCGATCGGCTTTCTTCCAATTCTTGACATAAATTCAGCTCTTAGCTTCTAGCTTCTGGCTGCTAGCTAGTAGCTAGCAGCTAGAAGCTGCATTACCAGATCTCACAAAGTAATTCGCCGCCCAGGCCCCGTTTGCGAGCCTGGCGTCCCGTCATCACGCCTTTGGGCGTGGTTAGGATATTAATGCCCAGCCCGCCGAGGACGCGGGGAATCTCGGTGCGGCGGACATAAACGCGGCAGCCGGGGCGCGACACCCGCGCCAGGTTGGAGATCGCCGCCTCGTTGTTGCTGCCGTACTTCAGATACACCCGCAGGACCTTATGGCCCGCTTCCTCCGCCGGCTTGAAGTTGGCGACGTAGCCCTCTTCTTTGAGAATGCGGGCAATCTCCGTCTTCAGCTTGGAAGCCGGAATATCCACTTTCTGGTGCCGCGCGCGGATGGCATTGCGAATACGCGCCAGCATATCTGCGACCGGATCGGTCAACCTCATCTTCTGCTTCTCCTCAAGCCGCCCGTTCGCTCCGCATCCAGCGGAGAACCTGCGGCAGCTTTGTTCTGTCGGTGGTTAGTCGCTAGTCGTTGGTCGTTAGCGAACAACCACCGCCAAACTACTCGATCTTCGTACCACGCTCTGCGGTAACCCGCGCCGCATCGGCCACCCGTCGTCGCGAACGACCCACGACGAACGACCAACGACGCTCTTACCAAGAGGACTTCGAAACCCCGGGGATCTCGCCCCGCAGCGCCAGTTGCCGGAAACACAGACGGCATAGGCCAAACTTCCGCAGGAAACCACGCGGACGTCCGCAGATCTTGCAGCGGTTGTGCTTGCGCGACGAAAACTTGGGCTTCCTTGCGTCCTTGACTCGTTTTGCTGTAGTAGCCACTTAGCTTCTAGCTCCTGGCTGCTAGCTTCTAGCAACCTGTTTCTTTGAGAATCTCAGCTTCACTTCTGCAATTCTGACTTCTTACTTCTGACTTAGGCTCTAAACGGCATGCCCAGATGCTTCAAAAGCGTCCGCGCCTGATCGTCGGACCGCGCCGTGGTCACGATGGTGACGTTCATGCCCTTCAACTTGTCGACCTTCGCGTAGTCAATCTCCGGGAAGATCAGCTGGTCGTGCAGGCCGAGGGTGTAATTGCCGCGGCCGTCGAACGACTTGGTCGAAACTCCGCGGAAATCGCGCACGCGGGGGAGAACGATGCTCACCAGCCGATCGAGAAACTCATACATGCGGTCGCCGCGCAGGGTAACCATGGCGCCGATGGGCATGCCTTCGCGCACCTTGAAAGCCGCGATCGACTTCTTCGCCCGCGTAACCACCGGCTTCTGCCCGGTAATCTGGCCCAGTTCCGCGACCGCCGGGTCGAGAACCTTGGCGTTCTGGGTCGCTTCCCCCACGCCCATATTGACCACAATCTTGTTCAGGCGCGGAACCGCCATCGGGTTGTTGAGTTCGAGTTCCTTCATCAGGGTCCCGGCAACCTCTTTCTCAAACCGAACCCGCAGGCGCGGCCGCTCCTTGGCCGAATGCCGCGGAGCTTCCGGGCCCGCCTTGGCCTCGACCGGCGGTTGCCCCTTCTCGCCCTTGCCCGGTTTGCCCTTCTTCTGATCTTCTTTTGCCATTGTCTTTGTTGCCTTCTCTCACGGTTTCGGTTGAGCTACTGGCTGCTAGCTACTAGCTCCTAGCAATCCAGGCTTCTCCGGTTCGTGAGCACCTTCCAAATCTCTTAGTTTCATCTGGCGGCTATCGCTCCAGGCCTGCCAGCAGCTAGTAGCTAGAAGCTAGTAGCTTATTTATCCAGCGTCGTTCCGCACTTCTTGCACACCCGCACTTTGCGGTCGCCTCGGGTTTCGTGTCCGATGCGCACCGGACCGCAGGTGGCACAGACCAGGGCGACGTTGGAGAGCGCAATCCGGCGCTCCTGCTCGGCAATGCCGCCCTTGATGTTGCGCTGCGGATTCGGCCGCACGTGTTTCTTCACCATCATGACGTGCTCGACCAGGACCTTACCCTCGTCGGGAAACACGCGCAGCACGCGCCCTTCTTTTCCCATATCCCGCCCGGTCATCACCTTCACGGTGTCATTCCGGCGGACATCCACTCGCTTGTGTTCGGTCGATACTGTTCTCATCGTCTAACCCTTCTACCCTGCACCTGTGCCGCGCTCTGAGACGCAGCAAGCTGCGTCTCTACACTGACTAAAGAACTTCCGGCGCCAGGGACACAATCTTTAGAAACTTCTTCTCGCGCAGTTCACGCGCCACCGGGCCGAATACGCGCGTGCCCACGGGCTCGCCGGTTTCGTTGATCAGCACCGCCGCGTTCTGGTCGAAGCGGATATAGGTTCCGTCCCGCCGGCGATGTTCTTTGCGGGTGCGCACGATGACCGCCTTGACCACCTTGCCCTTCTGCACCTGGCCGTCGGGAGCAGCTTCCTTCACGCTGGCGGTGATCACATCGCCCAGTCCGGCGCGCAGGCCGGTCGCGCCGCCCAGCGGCAAGATCATCTGCAGCTTGCGGGCGCCGGAGTTATCGGCAACCTCGAGCATGGATCTCATCATTACGGCCATGTTCGTCTCTCCCCTCGCCCTCTAGCGGCCGGCGGCGTCCACATCGGCTACGATCTCCGGCACCAGCGCCGTCTTTCTCACAATCTCTTTCAAGGTCCACCGCTTCAGCTTCGAGAGCGGCCGCGTTTCCTGGAGGCGGACAAAATCGCCGATGTGAGCCTCGTTCTTCTCATCGTGCGCGTAGAACTTCTTGCGGATCGAGATCACCCGGCCATACAGAGGATGCGCTTTCTTGCGCGTCACTTCGACTACGATCGTCTTCTTCATCTTGTTCGAGACGACCGTGCCGATCAGCTCTTTACGGCCAGCGGTCTTCTTTTCCTGTGGGGATGCGGTTTCCGCCATCACTTTTTCTCCGTCTTGCGGGCGCCCAGTTCCTGCTCGCGCAAGATGGTCTTCACGCGCGCAATGTCCCTGCGCAGCCCGCGGATCTTTTTCAGGCTCTCCGTCTGTCCCATATTCATCTGGAACTTCAGCTTGAAGAGCTGGTCGGCCAGATCGCGCTCCTGGTGCCGAAGCTCGGCGTCGGTCGAGTTACGAATCTTTTCTGCTTTCATAAACTCAGGTCTCAGTTCTTAGGTCTCAGGTCTGAGGAAAACCTTCTCCCCTCAACCGTTCTGCTTGCCACCTCTGCAATCGTCTACAGCACTTCGCGCTTGACGAACCTTGTCCGCAGCGCGAGCTTGTGTGACGCCAGGCGCATCGCTTCCTGCGCGTCGGTGATGCTCACGCCTTCCATCTCGAACAGGATCTTGCCGGGACGCACCACCGCGACCCAGTGATCCGGTGCACCCTTGCCCTTGCCCATACGGGTTTCGGCCGGCTTCTTGGTCACCGGCTTGTCGGGAAACAGCCGGATCCAGATCTTGCCGCCGCGCTTGACGAAGCGCGTCATGGCCACGCGGCTGGCTTCAATCTGGCGGTCGGTGATCCAGCCCGGCTCCATCACCTTCAGGCCATACTGACCGAAAGCCAGTTCGCAGCCGCGCCATGCCTTCCCGGTCATGCGCCCGCGCTGCTGCTTGCGATACTTCACTTTCTTCGGCATCAACATAATTTTTTCCGTAGAGACGTTGCTGGCAACGTCTCAGACGCAGCTGCGTCTCTACCAATCGCTAGAACGCTCCGGTCGTCTCGCGCGCGGGCGTCGCTTCCCGCTTCTTCGCGGGCAAGATCTCGCCCTTATAAACCCAGCACTTCACGCCAATCACACCATAAGTGGTGCGCGCCTCGGTGAAGCCGTAGTCGATGTCGGCCCGCAGCGTGTGCAGCGGCAGCCGTCCCTGCAGGTACCACTCGGAGCGCGCGATTTCGTTGCCGTTCAGCCGCCCGCTCACCCGCACCTTGATGCCTTTGCAGCCGAAACGCAGCGCCGAATCCACCGCCTTGCGCATCGCCCGGCGGAAGCCGACGCGCTTTTCCAGTTGCAGCGCGATCGACTCCGAGACCAGTTGGGCATCCAGTTCCGGCTTGTGCACTTCCTGGATGTCGACGTGCACCTCGCGCGACGTCCGCTTCTGCAGTTCCTGCTTCAGCTTGTCGATCTCGGCGCCCTTGCGCCCGATGATGATTCCCGGACGCGCCGTCTTGATGATGATTCGCAGCTTGTTGCCGGGACGCTCGATTTCGACGGTGCTGACACCCGCTGACTTGAGTTTGTCCTTCAGCTCGCCCTTCAGCTTCACGTCCTCGAGCAGCAGCTTGTCGTAGTCGCGCTCGACGAACCAGCGCGACTTCCAGGGCTTGGTGTAACCCAATCTGAATCCGTATGGATGAACCTTCTGTCCCATGGGTGCTCCTAAACTCTCGCGTCCTTCGCTTTTCGCTGTTCGCCATTCGCCAACGACGAACGGCGAGCGGCGTCTATTTCTTCGCCGTCGGCTTCTTGCCGGCCGCCTTCTTCTTCGCCGGCGCCTTGGCTTTCACCCTGGCTTTTGGTTTCGCCGGAGCGGCCGCCTTCGCGCTCGCCGTTTCTTCGCCGGCCGCGGTCGCCACCGGCGCTCCGTTCCGGTTGCGCTCGGCCAGCACAATCTCAAGGTGCGAGATACGCCGCACGTAGCGGAAGGCGCGGCCCTGCGGCGCCGGACGGATCCGCTTCAAGCGCGGACCATCATTGGCAATCGCGCTTTTCACGTAGAGGTTGTCGAGATCGACATCAACGCCCTTCTCCGTGCTCAGGAAGTTGGCGTTGTCGATCGCCGACTGCAGTAGCTTGCCCACCGTGGCCGCCACCCGCTTTTTGGTGAAAAGCAGCGTATTGCGCGCCTCTTCCACGCGCCGCCCCTTGATCAAATCCAGCACCAGCCGCGCCTTCTGCGGCGAGACGCGCATGTAACGTGCTTCCGCTCGAAATTCCATAGTTTGTCTCAGCTTCTAGCTCTTAGCTCTTAGCTCTTAGCCAAAGGCCGAGAGCTAATGGCTAACAGCCGCTTCTATGCCTTCGGCGCCGCCGGAGTTGCTGGGGCCGCCGGGGCCGATGGCACAATCGCTCCCGGGCCTCCCGGGATCCCGGCCGGCCTAGCCGCCACTTCGGTCGCCGCCCTCATCGAGTGTCCCTTGAACTGCCGGGTGAAACTGAATTCGCCCAGCTTGTGGCCCACCATGTTCTCGGTGATGTACACCGGGATGAACTTTTTCCCGTTGTGCACCGCGATGGTGTGGCCCACCATCTCGGGGATGATGGTCGAGCGCCGCGACCATGTGCGCAGCACCTTCTTCTCGTTGCGCGCATTCATGGCTTCGATTTTCGTCGCCAGGTGCGCATCTATGAACGGCCCTTTTTTCGTTGAACGTGCCATAAAGTCAGCTCTCGTCTCTGTGCTGTGTGGGGCCGGGTCTCTGACCCGGCCTGTGCGGGTCGAAGACCCGCACCCACACTAGCCTTTCTTTCTCCGGCTCACAATGAACGCGTCGGTGCGCTTGCTGTTGCGCGTCTTGAATCCGCGGGTCGGCTGGCCCCACGGCGTGACCGGATGGCGTCCGCCCGAGGTTTTGCCTTCCCCGCCGCCGTGCGGATGGTCCACCGGGTTCATGGAAACGCCGCGGTTGTGCGGACGCCTGCCCACCCAGCGGGTGCGTCCCGCCTTGCCCCAGGTGACGTTTTCATGGTCGGTGTTCCCGACCTGTCCAATCGTCGCCAGGCAATCCTGCAGCACCTTGCGGGTCTCACCCGAAGGCAGCTTGACCAGCGCGTAGTCACCTTCTTTGGCGACCAACTGGGCGGCGCCGCCGGCGGAGCGCACCATCTGGGCGCCCTTCCCCGGACGCAGTTCCACGTTGTGGATCATGGTACCGGGCGGAATATTCCGCAGGGGCAATGCGTTCCCCACCAGGATGTCGGCTTCGGGGCCGCTCACGATCTTCTGCCCGACCTTGAGCCCGTCGGGCTGCACGATGTAGCGCTTCTCGCCGTCGGCATAGCTGAGCAGCGCAATGCGGGCGGAGCGGCCCGGATCGTATTCGATGGTCACCACCGTCGCCGGAATCCCGTGCTTGTCCCGCTTGAAATCAATCGTGCGCAGCTTGCGCTTGTTCCCGCCGCCCCGGAACCGCATGGTGGTGTCGCCGGAATTACGCCGCCCACCCGTCCGCAACTTTCCCTCAACCAGCGGCTTGTGCGGCTTCTTCGACGTAATGTCGTCGGTCACGAGCGTTGTGCGGTAGCGCAGCGTCTGTGTCGTCGGTCGGTATGTTTTGATCGCCATAATTCAGCTCACTGCTTCTTGTCGTTCGTCGTTGGTCGTTCGTCGTTCGCGATTTGCTCCTGCTAACGACTAACGACCAGCGACTACAGGTTCTGTGCGTACTCCGGCATCTTTTCCCCGGACTTCAACCGCACATACGCCTTCTTCCAGTCCGGACGGTAACCGGCAAACTTCCCGCGGCGCCGTTCCTTGCCCGGATAATTCGCGGTGCGCACTGAAGCCACTTTCACTTTGAAAATGGCCTGCACCGCTTCCTTGATTTCGGTCTTGGTCGCCTTCGGAGCGACCTGGAACACCAGCGTATTCTGGGTCTCCTTGATGCCGAGCCCTTTCTCGGTGATGACCGGGCGCCGGATAATCTGATAGGCGGATTTCATCCGGCCACCTCCGCTTTACGCGAGCGCCGCGCGGGTTTCTTCACGGCCGCGGGCGGAGCCGCGTGTTCACGGCGATGCGATGCCGACTTCTTGAGCGTGTCCTGCAATTTTTCCAGCGCCGGCTGCGCGAACACCACGTGGCTGTAGCGCATCAGGTGATAGGGGTGCACTTCATTCCCCCGCATCAGTTCCACGCCCTCGAGGTTCCGCGAACCCAACTCAAGATTGTGGTTTTCCTGGCCTGGACCCTCGACCAGGAGCGTCGTGCCGCTTACCTTTAGCGTGTCCAGGGCCTGGCGAAAAAGCTTGGTCTTGGGCTCTTTCACTTCGAATGCATCCACCACCATGAGCTTGCCGTCGGCGAACTTCGCGGCCAGCGCCGATCGCAACGCTCCCAGCAACTTCTTCTTGGGGAAAGCGTAGTCATAGGAGCGCGGCTGCGGTCCGTGCACGGTGCCGCCGTGACGCCACAGCGGCGAACGGATGGAGCCGATACGCGCCCGCCCCGTTCCCTTCTGCCGCCACAGCTTCTTGCCCGAACCGGAAACCCGCCAGCGGTTCTTGGTCGCATGCGTACCCGCGCGTCCGGCGGCGCGATAGTGCTTGACCGCCTCCCAGAGCAGGTCTTCATTGACCGCGCCAAAGACTTCGTCGGCAAGATCCATCTTCCCGACTTTGGCTCCGCTCAAATTGTGCACATCGATAGTTGCCATATCTCTCTCGTCTTCAGCCGGCCAAGCGACTGCCCGCCGGCTACCAGCCACTGACTTAGATCTTCTTCGACGCCCGCTTCGCGGCCTTCAGCGGATCGACCGTCGCCGCACCCGCGAACCCGCGGCGCTCCCTAGGCGGCTTCTTCGCCTTCATGATCACGATGTACCCGCCGTTCGGGCCCGGAACGCTGCCTTCCACCACCAGCAGGTTCTCGTCCTTATCCACGCCCAGAATTCGCAAGTTGCGCGTCGTCACCCGCGCGTTCCCCATATGGCCTGACATCCGCATGCCCTTGAAAACCCGCGATGGGAACGCGGAAGAACCGATCGAACCCGTAATCTGGAACATGGATCCGTGCGACTTCGCGCCACCCGCAAAGTGGTGCCGCTTCACGACGCCCTGGAATCCCTTTCCCTTGCTCACGCCCACAATGTCCACAAACCTTTCGCCCTCGAAGATATCGACCAGCACGCGATCGCCAGGCTTCACCGCTCCGTCGCCGCCACCCTCTGCCGGGGCCTCGATTTCCACCGGCACCTCGCGCAGGAATTTCACCGGGGGCAGGTTGTGTTTGGCAAAGTGTCCGCGCATGGGCTTGGTCAGCTTCTTTTCCTTCACAAACTCAACCAGTCCGATCTGGGCCGCGTCATAGCCGTCTTTTGTATTCGTCTTGTGCTGCGTGATGACGCAGGGTCCGGCCTGCAACACCGTCGCCGGCCGCACATCGCCCTTCGAATCGAAGAGCTGCGTCATGCCGACCTTCTTGCCCAGAATTCCTGTGACCTTGGCCATTTCCTTCTCCGTTCCCAGCGTGGCTCGCGGCTATTGGCTGGGTCATGTAGCGCGGGCGCCCTCGCCCGCGAAAAGCCTGCGGAGCTTCGCTCCGCTTGGACGGCCGAGGGCGGCCGTCCCTACATTTATTTGTGCTCTTTCCCGAACGCCTTGATCTCCACATCCACACCCGCCGGGAGATCGAGCTTCATCAGCGCATCCACGGTCTGCTGCGTCGGCTCGAGAATATCGAGCAGGCGCTTGTGGGTGCGGATTTCAAACTGTTCCCGCGACTTCTTGTCCACGTGCGGAGACCGCAGCACGCAGTACTTGTTCTTCATCGTGGGCAGCGGAATCGGGCCCGCGATCTGCGCACCGGTGCGCTTGGCTGTTTCCACGATCTCGCCTGTCGACTGGTCCAGGATGCGGTAGTCGTAGGCTTTCAACCGGATTCGAATTCTCTCTTTTCCAATCACTGTTTCACTCTCTAACCCCTCCCGGCTCGTCCGGGAGGAAAGATCTGGCGGCATGCTGCGAGCCGCGATTTAGTTTCTAGCTGCTAGCTTTTAGCAACCGCAACCCTATGCAATGATCTCCGAGATCGTCCCGGCGCCCACGGTGTGGCCACCTTCGCGAATCGCAAAGCGCAAGCCCTTCTCCATCGCCACCGGCGTGATCAGCTCGATTACCAGCGCCACGTTGTCCCCCGGCATCACCATCTCTGTGCCCGACGGCAACTCCGCCACGCCCGTCACGTCCGTCGTCCGCAGATAGAACTGCGGCCGGTACCCCTTGAAGAACGGTGTGTGCCGCCCGCCTTCTTCTTTCGTCAGGATGTAAACCTCGCTCTTGAACTTGGTGTGCGGCGTGATCGACCCCGGCTTCGCCAATACCATCCCGCGCTCGACATCATCCTTACCAATGCCGCGCAGCAGCAACCCGGCGTTGTCGCCCGCCAAGCCTTCGTCCAGCTGCTTCTTGAACATCTCCACGCCCGTCACGACGGTCTTTCTGGTCTCGCGGAAACCGACAATTTCCACTTCCTCGCCCACCTTGATCTTCCCGCGCTCGATCCGGCCCGTCACCACCGTGCCGCGGCCCGAGATCGAGAAAATATCTTCGATCGGCATCAGAAACGGCTTGTCCAGTTCGCGCGCCGGCTGCGGCACGCTCTTGTCTACCGCCTCCATCAGCGCGTCCACCTGCTTCTCCCACTTCTCTTCCCCGTTCAGCGCGCCCAGCGCCGACAGCCGCACCACCGGCACGTCGTCGCCCGGAAACTGATAGCTCTTCAGCAGCTCGCGCACTTCCAGTTCGACCAGATCCAGCAGTTCGGGATCATCGACCGCATCGACCTTGTTCAGCGCGACAACAATGTACGGAACACCCACCTGGCGCGCCAAGAGCACGTGCTCGCGCGTCTGCGGCATCGGTCCGTCGGTCGCGGCTACGACTAAGATCGCGCCATCCATCTGCGCTGCGCCCGTGATCATGTTCTTGATGTAGTCGGCGTGGCCCGGACAATCCACGTGCGCGTAGTGCCGGTTCGCCGTCTCGTACTCGACGTGCGCGGTCGCGATGGTGATGCCGCGCGCCTTCTCTTCCGGCGCGTTGTCGATCGAATCGAACGACCGGAACACGATCTTTGGGTTGTGCTTCTGCAGAACCTTGGTGATGGCCGCCGTCAGCGTGGTCTTGCCGTGGTCGATGTGACCAATCGTCCCCACGTTGCAGTGCGGCTTGGTCCGTTCAAATTTTTCCTTGGCCATTTCAGCTCCGTGTGGCGCGGGCATTCCTGCCCGCGTCCGCATGTGTCGTCCCTACGGGACTCAATTCCTATGCTTCGCCTACCCAGGGCTTACGCCCTGGGCTAATTTATTCCGCCCCTTCGGGGCTGCGCCTTAGCTGGCAACCAGAACCCAGCAACCAGCGACTATTTTGTTGTCGTCTTCCCCTGCGTCTTGGCGATGATCTCGTCCGCCACTGACCTCGGGGCTTCTTCATACCTTGCGAAATGCATCGAGTATTCAGCGCGCCCCTGCGTGCTTGAACGCATGTGGGTCGCGTAGCCGAACATCTCGGCCAACGGCACGATCGCCTTGATGACCTGCGAACCGGCGCGGTGCTCCATGCCTTCGATGCGTCCTCGACGCGCACTCAAGTCGCCCATGATGACGCCGGCGTAATCTTCCGGCGTGACCACTTCCACCGACATCACCGGTTCCAGGATCACCGGGCTGGCCCGGCGCGCCGCTTCCTTGAAGGCCATCGAACCCGCAATCTTGAACGCCATTTCGTTCGAATCCACGTCGTGGTAGCTGCCGTCGTAAAGCGTCGCCTTCACATCGACCATGGGATAGCCGGCGAGAACGCCGCCCTCCATGGCCTCCCGCATGCCCTGATCGACGGGCTTGATGAATTCCTTGGGCACCGACCCGCCCACAATTTCATCGATGAACTCGTAGCCCTTGCCCGGCTCGTTGGGCTCGAGGCGAATCTTGGCGTGACCGTACTGGCCGCGGCCGCCGGTCTGGCGAATGTACTTGCCTTCCGCCTCAGCGTGCCGGCGAATGGTCTCGCGGTAGGCCACCTGCGGCTTGCCGACGTTGGCCTCAACCTTGTATTCGCGCATCATGCGGTCGACGATGATCTCCAGATGCAACTCGCCCATGCCGCTGATGATGGTCTGTCCGCTGTCGGGATCGGTGTGCACTTTGAAGGTGGGATCTTCCTGCGCCAGCTTGGCCAGCGCCATGCCCATTTTTTCCTGATCGGCCTTCGTCTTGGGCTCGACCGCAACCGAAATGACGGGCACGGCAAACTCGATCGACTCGAGCAGGATCGGGTGCTTCTCGTTACAGATGGTGTCGCCGGTGCCGACGTTCTTCAAACCCACGGCCGCGCAGATGTCGCCCGCCAGAATCTCCTGGATGTCTTCGCGCTTGTTGGCGTGCATTTTCAGAAGACGTCCAATGCGCTCATGCCGCTGCGTACGGGCATTCATGACCGAGTCGCCCGAATTGAGCTGTCCTGAGTACACCCGGATAAACGTCAACTGACCGACATAGGAGTCGGCCATGATCTTGAACGCCAGCGCGGAGAAAGGTTCATTGTCGTCGGCTTTCCGCGTGATCGGCTTGCCATTGTCCGGATTCAACCCATGGGTTTCGGGCGCATCGAGCGGGGAGGGCAGGTAGTCCACGACGGCATCGAGCAGCGGCTGCACGCCTTTGTTCTTGAACGCCGTCCCCACGACCACCGGGAACAACTTCAAACTGATGGTGGACTTGCGCAGCGATGCCCGCAATTCCTCGGCGGAAATCGGCTCGCCTTCCAGGAACTTGTGCAGGATCTCGTCGTCATTCTCGGCTACGGTTTCCACCAGTTGGGTGTGGAAAGCCTCAGCCTTTTTTTTCAGATCGGCCGGGATTTCGTCGGTGACGTACTCCGCGCCCATGGTCTCGTCTTTCCAGACGACGGCTTGCATGGAAACCAGGTCGATCACGCCCTTGAACTTATCTTCCTGGCCGATGGGGATTTGAATGGCGACGGGTTTGGCGTTGAGGCGCTTGCGGATGGTGTCGATGGCATGCTCGAAATCGGCGCCCATCTTGTCGATCTTGTTGATGAAACAAATGCGCGGGACGCCGTACTTATCGGCCTGCCGCCAGACTTTTTCCGACTGCGGCTGCACCCCATGCACGGCGTCAAATACGGCAACGGCGCCGTCGAGCACGCGCAGTGAGCGCTCGACCTCGGCGGTGAAATCCACGTGGCCGGGGGTGTCAATGATGTTGATACGGATATCGCGCCAGGTGCAGGTAGTGGCCGCCGAGGTAATGGTGATGCCGCGCTCCTGCTCCTGCTCCATCCAGTCCATGGTCGCAGTGCCTTCGTGGACCTCGCCGATGCGGTGCGTCCTGCCCGTATAGAACAGGATGCGCTCGGTCGTAGTGGTCTTCCCGGCATCGATGTGGGCCATGATGCCGATGTTCCTGCACCGTTCTAATGGGACTGTTCTGGGCACGGCTCTTTCTCTACTCTTCTTTCTGAGGCTCTGTCGTTAGTCGCTAGTCGTTCGTCGTTAGCTTCAAGCTCGCAGCCCGAAGCTCGCAGCTCTTTACCATCGGTAATGCGCGAACGCCTTGTTTGCCTCCGCCATACGGTGCACGTCTTCTTTCTTCTTGATGGCCGCGCCTTTGCCATTGGCGGCATCGAGCAACTCGTTCGACAGCTTGTCGATCATTCCCTTTTCGCCGCGCTCGCGCGAGTAGCTCACGATCCAACGGATGGCGAGCGACGTCCTGCGCTCCGGACCCACTTCGATCGGCACCTGGTAGTTGGCGCCGCCGACGCGGCGCGTCTTCACTTCCAGCAGCGGCTTGGCGTTCTCGACGGCCTTCTTGAACAGCTTCAGGGCCTCGTCGCCGCCCTTGGCCTGCAGCTTCTCTAGCGCCTTGTAGAAGATGCCTTCGGCAGTCGACTTCTTACCCTGCCACATCATCGAGTTGATGAACTTGGTCACCAGGTCCGATCCATACACCGGATCCACTTCGACCGTCCGCTTCGCGACATGTCCTTTACGTGGCATGTTGTTTCTGTCTCCGTAGAGACGTTGCTTCGAACGTCTCAGCAGACGCAGCAAGCTGCGTCTCTACTACGCTTTCTTCTGTCTCTTCGCTCCGTACTTCGAGCGGCCCTGCTGACGGTTAGCGACTCCGGTCGCATCCAGCGTCCCACGGACCACGTGATAGCGCACGCCGGGCAGGTCTTTCACACGGCCCCCGCGGATGAGCACGATGGAGTGCTCCTGCAGGTTGTGGCCGACGCCCGGAATATAGGTGGTCACTTCGATTCCATTGGTCAGGCGCACACGAGCCACCTTGCGCAGCGCCGAGTTCGGCTTCTTGGGAGTCTGGGTGTACACGCGCGTGCAAACTCCGCGTTTCTGCGGACACGACTGCAGCGCCGGACTCGCCGTCTTGTAGCGGGGCCGTTCGCGGCCCGACTTCACCAGCTGATTAAACGTAGGCACTCTTGCCGCTCCTCGGGAGACGCGGCAAGCCGCGCCTCTACCACACATTTCCGCAGAGACGACACTTCCCTCGTCTCTGGTCTGGCACGGGCGGTTTTGCCCAGCCATACTCTCCCGCGCGCAAACGGCGGGGAGAAATTTCGGTTTCCCGTTTTCAGACTATCGCCGACGACGGTGACGCCACGCCTCACCCTAGGTTCGGAGGCGCTCCGTTTCGTCCGCTTCCCCCTGCATAGCCTCGCGGTTATCCCACACAGCGGGCGCGAAGGTGTTCGCAGGACGTTTCAGCGAGGGCGTCCTCGGTCCCGACTTCCGACCGAGTCCGTGTTTCTTCAAAGCTCAGCCAAGGTTTTCCCGGAGCTTGTCGCGCCGCAGATCGCGTAGCGACTCAGAGCACCGCACACAGGCAAGCCAGACTTAACTCGCGGAACCGTAAGATCATAGCAATTTCGACCGAACATCGTCAACCCTCCCACCCGCATCCCAGAAGAAGGCGACTGCCGGAGGCGGTGGGCCAAGCGCCCCGGGTTCCCGCTCTTGCTCAAAGTGACGATGACCTTCTACACTGGCAGTTTTCCACCCCAAACTAAGCTCGCGACTACTCGGCCGCGAGGAGGGTTCATGGACCGTCGGAGTTCCCGGGTTCTTCTTCTATTGGCCGTCTGCCTCGGATCTGCCTTCACCGGCTGTGTCGGCAAAAGCGGCCCCACTTCCAACAACGGGACCGTGCAAACTGTCAGCCTGAACCCGTCCGCCACCTTGTCGATAGACCTGGGAGCTACCCTGGGGTTTTCGGCGACCGCCCAGAATAGCTTGGGACAAACGGTCGCGACTGGGTTCCAGTTCTTTTCCAGCAACACCGCTTCGCTCAATATTGCGGCTAACGGTGCCGCGTGCGCCGGAAGCTGGGACCCCACCGGGACTATCTGCACTCCCGGCGTCCCCGGGGTCGCCCAGGTGACCGCCGTTGCCAGTGGCGTCAGCAGTCCGCCCACGACCGTCTACGTTCATCAACATATTGGCAGCATTACAGTTGCGCGAATCGGCAACCCAAACCCCGATAACGGATGCTTCTCGCAGGACCAGACTTGGGACTATCAAGCCACCGCCTACAGCACGGGCGGGACGGATATCACGACCACCGTAGGACCAATGGAGTGGGCGCCGACGCCCGCCAACGTTGCGACGGTCAATAGCAATGTCGCCGGCCTCCAGCCCAACCAGGTTCAAGTCACTGCTAAGAACCCAGGGCAAACCCAGCTTTTCGCCACCGTCAGCGGGGTCAGCAGCACACCCATAACCTACACGACCTGCCTAGTCAGTTCCATCATGCTGCAGATCCGGGACAGCATGGAAAATTCGGTCAACATCAATGCGGGAGGTTCCACTGCGGTTCAAGCTACCGTTCTGGACACGGCGGGCAACACCGTGAAGACCCCACCTCTCACCTGGAGCACAACGAACCCGGAAATTGCTACGGTCAGCAATGGAACGGTCTCGGCGCGTCAGAATCTGGGCGGGGCCGGCATCACTGCCTCCTGTACGCCACCCACCTGCAATATCGGAGTCCTGCCCGGACTACCGATCTATGCAAGCAACGGAAAGCTGCCCAGCGGACAACCCGGCTGGGGCGAGATTGCGGTCAACGTGACTGCCAGCAAAACCCCGACCTACACCGCGTGGGCGGCCACCACCGGCTGCGGCACCGCCCAGAACTGCACCAGCACCATGTTCTCGGTAATTTCAGGGGCGAACCCCATCGCGGCCGCTGCGACCGTGCCCTTCACTCCGAACTCGCTGATGTTTACCCCGCAAGGCACGCGGGCCTATCTGGGCAGCCCCATGGGCCTGATGTTCCTGGATTTGGGTGGATCAAGCCCGACCGTCAGTACGGTTTCGTCAGCCACAACGCCGTGTAAGGTAGCCGTGTGCGGCCAGGTGCTGGCGATCTCTCCGGACGGGAACCGCGTTGTGGTCGCCGACGCCGCAACGCAACCGAACCAGGTGTACATCTACGACAACACACAACCGACCAACGCTCCGGTGGACCTGCTGATCAGCGGTGCCATCGCGGCCGCTTTCTCGCCCGACGAGATGAAGCTGTTTATTCTGACCAACACCGGCACGATGTACGTGTATTCGAAGGTGGACGCATTGGCCTCGTTCTCCGGCTTGGGCTCAGCTACTGATGTCGCCTTCTCAGCCGACGGCAGCTTCGCGTACGTCGCGGGTACACCGGGAGCGTTGTCGGTATCGGGTTTCGCCACCTGCGATTCAGCGAATGTCTTCAATGATGTGACGCTTCATGCGACCCCGCTCGCGATCCGGCCGCTGCCGAACCAGCAACTCGACGCAAAGGGTAACTGGGCCCAGCCCGTGGTTGCGTTCGATCCGCCCTATGTTGAGAAGTTCGGGGTCAAAGTAATTCAACCTCTGCTGCCACTTAACCAGTTCACCTGCAACGGCACGTCAGCAGCGCCCGACACTGACTTTCCCCAGACCTTCTACAACCTCGGCCTGGGTAGTTTCACGCCGCTGTTGATGCAGGTCGCGGGCAATGGAACCCAGGTCATCGTGGTCGCCCAAAACGTCCCCGCAGTCCTCGTCCTCGATATGACCGGCGGGACGACCACCGCGTTTCCTCTGGCCAATAATCCCGCGCTGCTGGCCGCCTCCGCGTCGCCCGATGGATCTCAGGTTTTCGTCGCTGCCTGTGACGGTGTTCACCCTGACCACCCGGACACTTGCAACTCGGTGCACATCGTGAACCTTCTGGCTGGAGGCGACATTCAGGAAGTCGTCTTTACCAACATCAATACTAACGACAGCATGTGCAACAATCTGCCCGGCAGTCCCTGCCTTCCCAACCTGATCGCCATTAAGCCGCAGTAGGGACGGCGCTCGGTGCTCGGGTTGGGGTCTGGGCGTTAGGCTCTAGGCTTTAGGCTGTGGGCTTCAGGCTATGGGTTTGTGGCGCTGCCCCAGAACCTACAAGGGCAGAAAAGTTCTCAGCAAAATGAACTTGCCCTTCTTCGTGCCGGAGCCTGCCTTGAGCGGAGCCGAAGGGTATCTCTGTGGTAGACGCTCTTTTGATCCGCATTCATCCACGGGAATCTTTCGCCGGGAAATTTCAGCTGCCAGCGGGCGCGGCGCTTCCGCCCAGCGTTTTTCCCACACTATCGAGCACGCCGTTGATGAACTGCACCGATTCCGGTGTGGAAAACTTGCGCGCGATCTCCAGCGCCTCGTTGATCACCACCGCCCGCGGGGTGGCGGGATACGCCAGAAATTCCGCCACCGCTTCCCGCAGGATATTCCGGTCCACGGCCGCCATGCGGTCCATGCGCCAGTTCTGCGCATGTTTCTCGATCAACCCGTCAATCTCCTCCGACCGCTCGCTGGCGACACGAAATAAGTCCTCGGCGAAACCGCGCACTTCTTCGTCCACATTCGAACGCTCCGCCCAGAACGTCTGACGGACGAGGTCGGGCGTCTGCTTGCCCAGGTCCGCCTGAAAGAGCATCTGCAGCGCCAGTTCGCGAGATTTTCGGCGAGTGCCCAAAGTCGTCGTTGGTCGTTGGTCGTTCGTCGTTAGTCGTTCGTCGTTAGTCGTTCGTCGTTCGTCGTTCGTCGTTAGTCGTTCGTCGTTAGTCGTTCGCTATTCGTCGTTCGCTGTTCGTCGTTCGCTGTTCGCACCTAGCGCGCGTCCGCCAAGATCGCAAGCGGGTGTCGGTATCTCTGAGTAGCGAGTTTAGTGTACAAGCTCGGATGACAACGCAAGCAGATTTCAACGAGTGGGCTTGGTTCCGGAAGAGCGGACACTCCGCCCGCCGCCCTTGTTTTTGCCTTTGGTGTTGTTCTTCCAAACGACGAACGACGAACGACCAACGACGTTCTTTCTCAGATTCGCCATCTCGACCGCCGCCAGCGCCGCCTCGAGTCCCTTGTTCCCCATTTTCAGTCCGGCGCGGTCGATCGCCTGCTCGAGCGTCTCGCAGGTCAGGACGCCAAACGCATGCGGCACGCCGGTCTCCTGCGCCGACTGCCCAATCCCCCGCGTAACTTCATTCACGATCACGTCGTAGTGCGCGGTGTCGCCGCGAAGCAGGCAACCGATGCAGATGATTGCGTCATACTTCTTCGTTTCAGCCAGCGTGCGCGCGGCGGAAGGAATCTCGAAAGATCCGGGCACGCGCATGACGGCAATGTCCTCGTTCTTTGCCCCGGTGCGGCGCAAGCCGTCGAGCGCCCCCTGCAGCAGACGTTCCGTGATGAACGCATTGAAGCGCGAAACGACGATGGCAAAACGCTTTCCCACCGCGTTCAGTTCGCCTTCCATCGCCTTCGGCGGCGCTTCCGGTTTGCCGTGGATGGTGACGACCATCTCCCCCGGCAACTCCAGGGAAAAACTGCGCTCGCCGGTCTTGGGATGGGTCGCGTCGGCGAGCAATTTGAACTTGCGCTTGTGCGCGATCTCGAACACGTCGTCCGGATTCGTGACCTCGACCACCAGCAGCCGGTTCACATCTTTCAGCCGCTCGCGCACCTCCGCCGGATATTCCTTCGCGAGCGAATTCAAACTGAGCAGGCCCATCGGTGCGGCAAGGATCGCCGACCGCTGGTCTTCGCCAGCGACCGCCTCAAACCCAATCGCCCGCAGAAACTCGGCCAACACCCGCAGGTCTTCCGGATCGCTCACGTAGCGCCCGATATGCAACGATTTCAACATACGAGAAAACCCTTCTCACCACAGAGTCACGGAGTCACAGAGAAATTCCAAAACAATGAATTTGCCTCTCTCCATGTCTCTGTGACTCTGTGGTAGATGTTGATCCGCGTTCATCCGCGAGGATCTGCGGCGAAGAAGTTACTTGCCCTTGAATGCGGCCGGCCTCTTCTCCAGAAATGCCGTCGTCCCTTCTTTTTTGTCCTCGGTCGCACAGCAGACGCCGAACAGCGTCGCTTCGAGAAACAGGCCCTCGGCGAGCGTCATCTCCATGCCCTTGTTGACCGCCTCCATGGCGTACTGCACCGCCAGAGGCGCGTTGGCGACGATTTTCGCCGCAATCGCCTCGGCGCGCGGGATCAGGTCGGCCGGCGTTGTGACTTCATTCACCAGCCCGATGCGATGCGCCTCCTGCGCCGTGATCATTTCTCCGGTCAGGACCTGCTGCATGGCAATTCCCTTGCCCACCAGCCGCGGCAGCCGCTGCGTTCCGCCATAGCCCGGGATGATCCCCAGTTTCACCTCCGGCTGGCCCAGCTTGGCGTTTTCGCTGGCCAGGCGCATGGTGCATGCCATGGCCATTTCGCATCCGCCGCCGAGGGCAAACCCATTGACGCAGGCGATGACCGGCTTGCCCAGGTTCTCGATCAGGTTGAGTACCGACTGCCCGCGATGCGTGTACTCCTTGCCGCTGACGGCATCGTGCTTGGCAAGTTCGCCGATGTCGGCTCCGGCAATGAACGCCTTCTCGCCCGCGCCGGTAAAGATCACCACGCGGATCGCGGCATCGCTCTTGATGTCATGAAACGCCGCCCGCAACTCTTCCATGGTTGCCATGTTGAGCGCGTTGAGCACCTTGGGCCGGTTGACGGTGACGTAGGCGATGGAGTTTTTCTTTTCTACCAGAATATTTTCGTATGCCATAGAAAAATTCCTTTCCGCGGATTCCCGCGGATCAACAACGATTCACCATAGAGTCACAGAGAAAAGCACATCCATTTTTCTTTAGTTTTTCTCTGTGTCTCTGTGGTGAGCTCTCAGAACCTCCCCGCCACCGGCTTCTCCGGGTTCGAGTAATCGTAAAACCCTTTCCCCGTCTTCCTTCCGTACCAGCCCGCCATCACCAGCCGCTTCAGCAGCGGGGGCGAGGCGAAGCGGCGTTCTTTGAATTCGTCGTACATGACGTGGGTGATGTAGTAGGTCGTATCGAGGCCGACAAAATCGAGCAGCGTGAACGGCCCCATCGGATATCCGCAGCCGAGCTTCATGGCGTTGTCAATGTCCTCGATCGAACCCACGCCTTCTTCATAGGCGCGGACCGCATCCAGCAGATACGGCACCAGCAGACGGTTCGCAATGAATCCGGTCTTGTCCGATGTCCGCACCGGGACTTTGCCCAGCTTCTTCGCGAACTCGTAAGCCGTGTCGTAGACATCGGGCGCGGTGGCGATGGTGCGCACCACCTCGACCAGCTTCATCAGAGGCACGGGATTAAAGAAGTGCATGCCGATGAAGCGCTCGGGACGCCTGGTTGCCGCCATCAACTCTGTCACTGAGATCGAAGAAGTATTCGTGGCGAAAATCGCCCCGCGCTTCACGATCCCGTCGAGCGAGCCGTACATATCTTTTTTCTGCTGCACGTCTTCGATGATGGCCTCAATCACAATGTCGCAATCGGCGAGATCCTGCCGGTTGGTTGTACCTTTGAGCCGCGCGCGGATCGCGTCTTTCTGCTGCGCCGTGATGCCGCCCTTCTCCGGAGGCCGCTCGGCAAACTTCGCGAGAGACTTCTCAATCCCGGCAAAACCCTTGTCGAGAAACTTCTGCTCGACCTCGAGCACCGTGACGTCAAACCCGGCTGTCGCCGCGATTTGCGCGATGCCGGAGCCCATTAGACCGCAACCGAGAACACCGACTTTTCTGATTTCCATATGAGTCCCTTTTTCAACCACCAAGGACACGAAGTATCACGAAGGAATTCGCCTCAAGGCGCCTTTGTGTCCCTTCGTGTCCTTTGTGGTTGACGCTTTTCTCTGTGTCTCTGTGCCTCTGTGGTGAAAGAACCATCACTGAAAGCTCTCCACAACCATGGCAATCCCCTGGCCACCGCCGATACACGCCGTCGCCAGACCGTACTTTTTCTTTCGACGCCGCAGCTCATAAAGAAGAGTGATCACCAGCCGCGTCCCGGTCGCACCCAGCGGATGACCCAACGCAATCGCTCCGCCGTTGACGTTGACCTTCTCGCGATCCAGCCCCAACTCCTTCTCCACCGCCAGATACTGCGCCGCAAACGCCTCATTCACCTCGATCAGGTCAATGTAGTCCAGCGTGAGCCCGGCCTTCTGCAGAGCTACTTTGGTTGCCGGCACCGGGCCGCGTCCCATGAGCTTCGGCTCGACGCCCGCAATTCCCCAGCTCACGACCCGCCCCAGCGGCTTGATGCCCCGCTTGCCGGCTTCTTCCAGCGACATCACCGTCACCGCGGCGCCGCCGTCCACAATGCCGCTGGCGTTTCCCGCCGTCACCGTCCCATTTTTCCCAAACGCCGGACGAAGCTTCGCCAGCCCTTCCAATGTGGTCTGCGCGCGCCGGTGATCGTCTTCAGTCAGCATCTCGCCCGTCGCCTCGCCCTTCGAGTTGCGCAACGGTACCGGCACCAATTCTTCCTGCAGACGCCCCGCCTTGTAGGCGTCGTCGGCGCGCTGCTGTGAGCGCAGCGCGAACTCGTCCTGCGCCTGCCGAGTGATGCCCTGCTGCTCGCCATACAACTCGGCCGTGTTCGCCATATAGAGGCCGCAGAACGTGTCGAGCAGCGCCACCATGAGCGAGTCTTCGAGCTTGCCGCCCGGCGCCAGGGTGAACCCGTCGCGCCCCCGGATCACGAACGGTGCCTGAGACATGGACTCCATTCCACCGGCCAGCACAACCTTGGCTTCTTCGGTCTGGATCATCTGCGCGGCGCTGACAATCGCCTGCATACCCGACCCGCACAGCCGGTTCACGGTCAACGCTGGAGTTTCGATCGGCAATCCCGCCCGCAGCCCCACATGTCGCGCCCCGTAGAGCGCGTCTCCCGTAGTCTGCTGCGCGTTACCGAAGACGGCATGGTCGAAGTCTTTGGGATCGAGTCCGGCGCGTTCGATTGCGCCCCTGGCTGCAACCGCCCCCAGTTCCTGCGCCGTGTAGTCTTTGAGTTTCCCGCAGTAGCGGCCAAAGGGCGTCCGCGCCCCGCTCACAATGGCAATGTCACCTGGTTTCAGCATGAGTCCTGCTAGATAGAAGAGATAGATGGCTCAAGGCCAACCTGAGAGTTTACCAGCAGGAAAGGACGATTGCAGAGGTCAGATTGCAGATTGCAGTAGTTAAGGATCTGCGAGGGTCCTTCGGCTCCTTCCGGAATGGCAGATGTTCGGCGGGTGAAAAAGTTTTGAAGCGCTACGCTACGGCCGCCGACGACGCGAACTGCGGAGCCAGGCCCACGGCTTTTCCTGGACCCTGGGCTACCGCCTGCTCCAGCGCCTGCTCGGCGCGGTTGGCCACTTCGGTCACAATGTCGACGGGGTCGAAATGCTGCCGCATCACCGCCTGTGCCAGCCCAGCGCTGAACTCGACCGGATTGTCCTTGTCCCGGTAGTGGACATCGGCCAGCAATCGCCGCAGCTTCTCGATGGCCAGGAAGGCTTCCTTCTCGCCCGTATCGCCCAGAAGGAGGGCGACGGTGGTCGCTTCGTAGCGGAAGGCAAGATCATTGGTGCGAATGTTGGCGGAAAACAACTGTCCGATCTGCTCCATTACGGCCACGACCGCCGCCTCGCCGTATTCCTTCACCAGCGCGCTGCGCCGCCCGAAGTGCATCAACAGGACCGTGACCGCCGTGCCCTGCTGCAATCCGCGCCGCGTCTCCGCTTGCAGCAAATCGAGATAGGAACTGCGCTTCAGCAGCCCCGACTTCTCATCGGTCACCGACAGGTTCTTGACCAGCCGCCGCAGGCCGACATTGTTGAGCGCTATCACCACCTGGTCGCTCAAGGTCTTGATCACCACCACCTCCGAGGCCTGCCACGTCCGTCCCGCGTTCTGGGCCAGGATCAGGACCCCCAACTGGTCGTTGCCTTCGGTCAGCGGCAGCGCCATCAGCGATTCGATCTGCAACTCCTCGAGCGCTTCCCGGACCCGCAGCAACTCCGGAGCGGTCGAGGCGTCGCCGATGGTCACCGAACCGCGGGCCACCGCCAGATCCTGGAGCGTTTCGACCAGGCTCACCAACGCAGCCGAACTGCCCGGAATCAGCCCATCCACGTGATATTCCTGCACGCTCGACGGGGGCAGGCCCGGCTTGCGCATCGCCGCAATGCAACGGGACGCGCGCCAGTGTCCGCCGATTTCGTTGACCGCGGTCTTCAGAACCGCTTCGGCGTTGCCCTGGTGATTCAGCCGGCGCGTGATCTCGGCAACCTTGGTGAGGCCGCTGACGTCGGCGGCTTCCGGCGCCGCCGGAGCCGGTGCTGCGGGCTGTGGGGTAGCGGCCGCAGCCGGCGGAGCCTGGGCCGGCACCCTCCCCGGGGATTGCGGTTCCATTCCTGCCGCCAGATACAGCCGCTGCAGGTCCTGGTTACGCTCTTCTTCGTGCGGAAACAGTTCCTGGATGCGATGCAAGCGCTCAATCGCTTTGGCGCGCATGCCGTACTGCACCAAAATCTCCGCCTGCAGCATCAGGTCCTGCAGTGCGGCCGCCCCTAGCGTCGGCTCTTCAACCTTTACCGTCTGCTCCTCTTTTCGAACCGACGAGAAGCGGGAAGCGATCACCTTGAAGCGCTGGTCATCAATCTTGCCGCGCAGCGCTTCCAGCCGTTTCTGGTGGCCCGGCTCGTACGGATCCACTTCCGCCGCCCGGTCCAGGCACTCGCCCGCCTTCTGGTAATTGTGCTTGACGCAATACAGATCGAACAGCTTGAGCAGCGACTGGGAGTAGTCCGAATCGCGGTTGGAGGCGTTGAACAGCTCACTGAGAAATTCCAGCAGTTCCGTAGAGGAACTGTGCGACGCCACCAACTCCTGCATGGTGGCGATGAACGAGCGCCTCTCCCCGCGACGCCGCTGGAAGACCTCGAGTTTACGCGCCAAGGCGACCGCTTCGGCGTCCAGTTCGTGATCCACCATCATCCCGATCAGGTTGACGACCTGGTGGACGCGGGTCGGATTCTGCTCGAACATTTGCCATAGCAGGGGTTCGCAGTCCAGGCAACGCCCCGCCGCCAGCAGCGCCTGGGCATATAAGTCCCGCAATTCCAGCGCAGGATTCCCGGATTGCACCAGCGGTTCGAAAATGAAGATGGCCGCCCCGGCTTCGCCCTGGGCCAGCAGGCTTTTGCCGTAGGCAATGGCGTTCTTGGGGTCGGAGGGGTTCTCCGAATAGGCACGCTCGACCCACTGCGCTCGGTTCCCGCCGGAGGATTCCGCAAAGTCCGCGAGTTTGAGGTACGACTCCGCCGCCGCCACGTGGTCGCCCAGTTCCGACGACAACTCCGCCAGCCGCAGGTGGTTCTGCTGTGCCGGTTCCAGCTCCACGATCCGGCGCAGCACCAACCGAGCCTCTTCCTTCCGGCCCTGCCGGTGCAGATCCTCCAGAGCGTTTTCGTAGGTCCCAACCGCCAGCTTCTTGTTGGAATTCTCCAGCAATTGGCCGAACTGGACTTTCTGTTCCCATGTCGGGTTGCCATAGCGGGCCAGCTTCTTGTACGTGAGGCTGGCACGGGTGGCTTCCATCGCCGCCACCTGGCGCTCGAAAAGCTCACCCAGCAGCCGCACGGCCTGCGCCCCTTGGTTCAGAGAAACGGACAGGTCGGCGGCCATTTGCCGCACATTGTCGTTGTCGGGATCGTCTTCCAAAACTTGGAGATATTCCGCTAGCGCGTCGGCCGGCTTACCCTTTTGCAGCAACTTCTCCGCCTTGTCAACACGGCGGGCAATCTCGGCTCGGTTGGGGTTTTCAGCCATGGGCAGTCTTGGGCGGAGTGACCCTGCTTGATTCTAGGATCGGGTCCAACCCGCAGCAATGTGGCAGACCCGGCTGCGATTACGAAGGTCATGTGAGAACCCAGGTCGCGCCGTGGTTTCACTCTCGTTTCCATGTGATCGAACCACAACCGCCGCCAGCACCCGTCCAAGAGGAAATGCGGATGCAACCCCGTAAGCTGGACCTGGTGAAGGCTTGCACGAGGCCTGCGCACATGCCGCTGGCCGGCAGCCGCGCCGAATGAGTGTCGGGACCTATTACCTCGGTAAGCCAAGCTACCCCTTTTTACGTGTTGCAGGGGAGACCCTTCTTTATCCTCGCAACAGATCCCTTTTGCGAAGTAAACGCAGGAACCGCCGTGATCGTCTGCCCCGCACTCGTTATCCCAGTGAACGGCCTCACCGTTTTGTCTCTGGCCGGCATTGCCGGGGGGCTCTATGTGTTCTTCCTCGGCTTTCACCTTCTCGCCCGCAAGCGGCTGCTGCTCAACACACCCGCTTCAAAAATTCGCAGCGCTGCCCTGGGATTGGTCGAGGTCAGCGGAGTGGCCACCGGGCCCCACACCATTCCGGCTCCGATCACCGGCAAGCCCTGCTACCTGTACCACACCACGGCCTGGCAGCAGCGCGACTCCAATAAGAACCAGGAGTGGGAAAAGGTGGCCGAGGAAACCCTGTTCGCGCCTTTCTTCCTCGACGACGGCACGGGCGAGTTGCTGGTGGACTCGCTCGGCGCCGAGCTCGACCTGCATCGCGACTTCCGCGAGGAATACAGCGCGTCGTTCTTCTCGACTCGAAATCAGGTTCCTCCGCAGGTCAGCACTTTCCTCTCCCGCCATGGCCTGACACCCGCCCGCAGGATTCGCATCGAGGAATGCTGCATCAAGCCCAAGAACGCTCTCTTCGTGGTTGGGACGCTGGCGGAGAATCCCGGGCTCGAGGTCTGGCCGTTTCCCATCGCAGGGAAAGAGACTCGTCCTCTAGTCGCGAGCGGAAACGGCTCCGAACGCCGCTTGATGTCCAGCCCTTCCCCGAACGTCGTCCGGCTTTCGGAGAGCGCGGGGCCGGTGCACGCCGGTACCTTGACGCAGCAAGGAAAGATCGCTGCCGCCCTGACCAAAGCGGGGATCACCAATCCAGCTGCCTGGTCTGCGGCCGGCATTCCCTATGAAGGACTCAGTGTCCAGGAAACTCGTGTGACACAGCTTTCCCCCACGGGGAAGGACAAAGACGATGAGGGGGAAACCTCGGGCGAGAATTCCGGCCCCAACTCCGGTTTCAACCCAGCGCCACCGGTACTGTTAAAGAAAGGTGAGAACAACTCGACCTTTCTGATCTCCTGGCGAAGTCAGTGCGAAGTCGTTCGCGCGCTCGCCTGGAAATCCGCTCTCATGGTCTGGGGTGGCGGAGCCCTCACTTTGCTGGGAATCTACGTTCTGCTGGCGCAAATGGAACTGTTGTAGCTCCTCGTTTTCTGGAGTTCCTCGCTCTCAAGTTAAGACCGGCAGTAGAGATTTCCTCCCCCCAGTGAACAGAACCAAAGACCAGAAGCGGGGAGGTCGCTGGAAGCTAACCGCCAGCCGCCATTGCCTGATTTAGAATGGCCCTCGTGAGCGACCCCGTCCGGATCGGCATCCTCGGCGATTTCAACCCTGGGTTCCGTTCTCACCGCGCCACCAACGAGTGCCTGCAACACGCGGCCCACAAGCTGAACCTCGAGGTCCAGGCGGAATGGCTGCCCACGCCGTCGCTGCTCGACCCTCAAGCGGCCAAGACCCTCGAGACTTTTGACGGCCTCTGGGCCTCGGCGGGCAGCCCCTACAAGAACTTCAACGGCATGCTGAAGGGGATCGAGTTCGCGCGCGTGCACGACTGGCCTTTTTTGGCGACCTGCGGAGGATTTCAGTACACGCTCATCGAGTGCGCCCGCAACGTACTGGGAATCAAAGACGCGACCACCGCGGAAGAAGATCCCGACGCCCCCAACATCGTGATCTATCCCGTCGCCTGCGCCATCCCCACCCGCGACCCCGCTGCCCCAAAGCTCTCCGGGCCAGTACCCCAGATCCGCCTGCGTCCCGGCTCTTACCTCGCGGGCTTTTACGGTAAGGACGTCGTCGAAGAAGAGTTCTTTTGCAACTATGAGGTGAATCCCGATTTTGAATGGACTGCCATGGAAGCTGGATTCCCGGTGGTCGCCCGCGGCGCCGGAGAAGAATGCCGCGCCATCGAATCTCCCACGCACCGCTTCTTCATCGCTACCCTGTTCCAGCCCCAGCTTTCATCTCACGATGGCAACCCGCACCCGCTTGTTCTCGCTTTCCTTCAGGCTGCCGCCGATTGGGGCCGCAAGAAACTCGACGACTTCATCCTTGCCTGATCGGCTCGAGACCCCGTGACAACCCGCCCATCCCCTATAATCGGAAATTACGTGTTGCTTGATCCTCTACTCTGGAAGGTGATCCTTTGAGCGCTCATTCCCATGGCCCCGGCCAGCCCACGGCCACCCCGCAGCCTCTTCCCGGCGTCAACGCCATCATCGCGGTCGGTTCCGGCAAAGGTGGCGTCGGCAAGACCACGCTGGCGGTGAATCTGGCCATCGCCCTGAACCGAATGGGTCACAAAGTCGGGTTGCTTGACGCCGACGTGTATGGCCCCAACGTTCCGCTCATGCTGGGGACGAACGAGCAACCCAAGGCGCTGGGGGAAAACCGCATCGCCCCGATCAGCGTGCACGGCCTCAAAGTGATCTCGGTGGGCTTCCTGAATCCCGGCGACAAACCGCTGATCTGGCGCGGTCCCATGCTGCATTCGATCATCCGGCAGTTCCTGGGGTCGGTGGAATGGGGACAGCTGGACTACCTGGTGGTCGATCTCCCCCCGGGAACCGGCGACGTGGCGCTCTCGCTCATTCAGACGGTTCCACTGACCGGCTCCATCGTGGTCTCCACTCCTTCCGACGTTGCGTTGCAGGACGCCCGCAAGGCCATCGAGATGTTCCGCCAGATGAAGGTGGACATCGTCGGCGTGGTCGAGAACATGAGCTACTTCGTCTGCCCGCACTGCCAGCACGAGATTGACGTGTTCTCGCGCGGCGGCGCCGAAAAGATCGCAAAACAGTTCGACCTAGCCTTCCTGGGAAGCGTGGAACTCGATCCCGAGATTCGCAGGTCAGGCGACAGCGGCGCGCCGGCGGTGCTCCAGGGCGAGGACTCGCCCCATGCCCGTTCGCTCTACGAGTTCGCCCGCAAGGTAGCGGCGCGGGTGGAAGAGATCAAGTCCAGCAGTTCGGAGGGCGTGATCCAGATCCAGTAGGTTTTCTCGGCCTTTCATGCACCCTCGGCGCACCCGGCGATCCTTGACAGCCCTCGCCGGCGCTCCCTAGAATCGCATTAGGGACCTTAGAGCCGCATTCTAAGCTTCTGCATCTAAAGAATTTAGAGGGGCAGTTGTGCCCTGCGGTGCCCGGGTAGATATGCCATCAGGACCAGCCGGTGGGCGGGAACGCGAGATCCTGACCGCCATCGTCGAGACCTTCATCGCCAGCGGAGAGCCGGTCGGCTCGCGCACGCTGGCGCGCGCCAGCCGCGAGGGCCTCAGTGCCGCCACCATCCGCAACGTGATGGCCGACCTGGCCGATGCCGGCTTTCTCGAACAGCCTCATACCTCGGCCGGCCGCGTGCCCACCGCGGAAGCCTACCGCTACTACGTCGAGCAGTTGAGCGGCAAGACGCGTCTCTCCCGCGAAAACGAAAGCATCATCCAGGGCACGCTGAGCGGTGTCACCGACGTCCAAGAATTCCTGGAGCGGACCTCCCACGTGCTCTCGCTGATCTCCCACAGCGTCGGCGTCACCGTGGCCTCGAGCGGGCCGCGCAATGCACTCGAGCACGTGTACTTCTCGCGCCTCGGAGATCAGAAGGTGCTGGCCGTCGTGGTCACGCGCGGCGGCGTCGTGCGCGACCGCGTGCTGCGCTTCGATCTTCCCCAGGCCGACCTGGACCTGGCCGCGAACTACATCAACGAGAATTTCCGCGGCTGGATCATGGCAGACATGCGCGCCGAGATCGCCCGCCGTATCGAAGAAGAACGCAGCGACTACGACCGGCTCATGAAATCCATCGAGGAACTTTACCGGCAGGGCGCGCTGGCCACCAGCCCGGCCCCCGAGGCGGTGTTCGTGGAAGGCGCCGCCAACCTGGTGACCGGCGAAGAAGACCGCCAACGCCTGCAGGACCTACTGCGCACGCTGGAAGAGAAAGAAAAAGTGGTCCAACTGCTCAGCGCCTACCTGGACACCCGACAAGAGGCCGTCCGCGTCGTCATTGGGCTCGGCGAGGCGCTGCCCTCAATGGGCAACTTCGTGCTCATCGGGGCGCCCGCGCGCGTGGGCGGCGAAGTCATGGGATCGCTGGCGGTGATCGGGCCTACGCGCCTCGATTATCAGCATACGATGTCGGCGGTTTCCTACATCGCGCGCTTGTTCGACAAGGTTTTGAATGAATCGGAGTAAGTGAGGAGCATGGGGAAGGGTAACGGAAAGACCGATGCGCCGAACCTGGATCTGGAGCACGAACTGCCAGCGGCCGAGGGTGGAGAAGAAACCGCTCCGCCGCCGGAGGCAGTTGCCGAGCCCGGCGCGGCTTCGGAGATGGAAAAGCTGAAGGCCGAGCGTGATGCTCTGCTCGACCGGCTGGCGCGGTTGCAAGCTGAGTTCGACAACGCCCGCAAACGGGCGGCCCGCGGGGAACAGGAATTTCGCGAATTCGCCGCGGCGGACGTGATCCGGAACATTCTGCCGATCCTCGACAGTTTTGAGCGCGCCCTGAAGGCGCCTGGCGCCGAGTCTGGCGATTTCCGCGGCGGGATTGAGCTCATCTACCGGCAATTCCTGGATGCGCTACAGAAGTTGGGGGTTCAGCCGATGGTTTCGGTTGGACAGCGGTTCGACCCGCGCTTCCACGAAGCCATCGAAATGGTTGACACCACCGAGGCGGAAGATCACCAGGTGCTGGAAGAACTGCAGCGCGGCTACAAGTACAAGAACCGGCTGTTGCGTCCCGCGATGGTGAGGGTGGCACGAAATACGAGTGGTTAGTGGGCAGTGGTTAGTGTAATCAATAGAACTGGTTTCAAGAATTCTCTTGAGGGTCAGGAGAGGCGACTCTCAGGGGCTAAAGCCCGCATTTTGGGCGGATTCTGGCGGCACGGCTGAAGCCGTGCCCTTCCCAAACCTGTTTTTGAAACCGGTTCTAACCACTGACCACGAACCACTGACCACTGGTGTTCAGAAGGAGCAATCTGGCCAACAACGGCAAACGCGATTATTACGAGGTGCTCGGCGTCACTCGTACGGCTACCGAGGTGGAGATCAAGAGCGCGTATCGGAAGCTGGCGATGACTTACCATCCCGACCGCAATCCCAATAATCCCGACGCGGAAGAGAAGTTCAAAGAGCTCACCGAGGCTTACGCGATTCTGGCGGATTCCGAGAAGCGGTCGCTCTACGATCGCTTCGGACACGCCGGCGTCGGCGGGAGCGCCGGCCCTGCGGGCTTCGATCCCGCAATTTTCCAGGACTTTGGCGACATCTTCGGCGAGTTCTTCGGTTTTGGCGATCTGTTCGGCGGCGGCCGCCGACGCAGCCGCGCCCAACGCGGAGCCGATCTTCGCGAGGATCTGACCCTGGAATTCGACGAGGCCGTATTCGGCACCGAGAAGCACGTCAAGGTTCGCCGCCATGAGACCTGCGATGGCTGCAAGGGATCGGGCGCCGCGCCGGGCAAGGCTGCAGTCACCTGCCGCTCCTGCAATGGACGCGGCCAGGTGCGCTATCAGCAGGGCTTCTTCAGTATTGCCCGAACCTGCCCGACCTGCCAGGGAGCCGGCACCGTCATCACCGATCCCTGCCCGAAATGCAAGGGCGAAGGACGTCTGCTGCGCGACCGCGTGGTCGAAGCCAAGGTGCCCGCCGGCGTAGAGGACGGCACACGCATCCGCTTCGGCGGGCTCGGCGAGGCTGGCGCCTTCGGCGGACCGCCCGGGGACCTGTACGTCGTGCTGCACGTTAAAGAGCACCCATTCTTCGAGCGCGAGGGCAACGATCTCCATTGCGTTGTACCGGTCTCGTTCCCGCAGGCCGCCATGGGCACCGAGATCTTGGTCCCGACGCTCGAGGGAGACTACAAGCTCAAGATTCCCGAAGGCACGCAATCGGGAACATCGTTCCGCATCCGCAGCAAGGGCGTCCCCGTCCTCAACGGACATGGCAAGGGCGATCTGTTTATCGAAGTGCGCGTCCAAACCCCGGGCAAGCTCACCAAACGCCAGCGGGAGTTGCTGACCGAACTGCAACAACTCTCCCCGTTGGAGAACAAACCGCAGAACCGGTCCCTGCTCGGACGGGTGAAGGATATGTTCGCGTAAAGAAGTTCTCAGTTCTCGGTTCTCAGTTCTCAGTAAAGGCAAGTTCGTTGAATGAAAATGGCAGGAAGCTCGAGTCTGAGAACCGGGAACTGAGAACTGAAGTATGACGCGCCGCCGCTGGATCGCCGACGAAGTAAACGGCAACACCGCCGCCCTGGTCGGCAGCCATGCTACGCATCTGATTCGTGTTCTGCGCGCGGAAATCGGCCAGGAATTCGACATTGCAACCGGCGGCGCCGTCCGCCGGGGAAGAATCGTTTCCATTTCCAATTCCAAAGACCGCGTCGAGTTCGCCCTCGGCGCGGTACAGGCTCTCAAGCCGGCTCCGGAAGTTACGCTTGCCCTTGCCATCTTCAAGTTCGACCGCATGGAATGGGCAATCGAAAAGTGCACAGAGATCGGGGTTGCCCGCATCATCCCGATCGTCGCGCGCCGCACCGACGCCCATCTCGCGGCTGCCGCGATGAAGCGTCTCGAACGCTGGCAGCGCATCGCGCTCCAGGCCACCGAGCAGGCCCGGCGCAGCGCGCCACCCGAGATCGCCACGCCGGTCAAGCTGGACCAGCTTGGCGATGCCGGTTCGGAATGCCGCATCGTGCTCGCGGAATCCGAAGAAAACGCGCACTTGCGCGACATTTTGCGCCCCCAACTGCCTGGGGTCGCGCTTGCCATCGGTCCCGAGGGCGGTTGGACTGCCGAAGAACTGCAGTGGTTCCGCGACTCGGGATGGATTGCCGCCTCTTTGGGCGACACCATCCTTCGAGCTGAAACCGCGGCGATCGTTGCCACCGCCCTCGCCCTCGACTCCCTGCGGTGATCTTCCGCACAACTTCCACAACCACCTCTGCTATGCTCCGGCAAGTGAGCCCGGCCGTTTCCTCTGCGTCGAAGCTTTCTCCCGATAAACGCCAGCGGGAGGCAATCGAGCATGCCGATGGTCCGATGCTGGTCGTCGCCGGCGCGGGCACGGGCAAGACCACCGTCCTGACGCAGCGTGTGGCACACCTCATCCGCGAAGGTCATGCCCGCCCCGAAGAAATCCTTGCGCTCACCTACACCGACAATGCCGCCGACGAGATGAAGCGGCGGGTCCGCGCCGAACTCAGGGACCAGAACCTCGACGGCCTCGAGGCTTGCACTTTTCATGCCTGGTGCAATGCGCTGCTCAAACGCCGCGGCGCCAGCTTCGGCGTTCTCGACGACAAGGACCTCTGGGTCTATCTGCGGCGGCGCCTTCGTGACCTGCGCTTGAAGCACTTCGTCCGAGCCGCCAACGTCAGCCAGTTTCTTTTTGACCTGCTGGATTTCATGCGCCGCTGCCAGGATGAACTTGTCGGCCCGGAACGGTACGCCCAGTACGTGGCACGACTGGAACGCGGAGAGATCCCTCTGCCGCGGGTCGCCAAGGCAAAGAAGCAAGCGGAATTGGAAGACGCGGAGATCCTCGAACGGTGCCGCGAGATCGCGCGCGTCTTCGCCACCGTGGAAAGCATGCTCCAGGAAAAGAACCTGGGCACCTTCGGCCACATGATCACGCGGGCTTACCAGCTGCTGAAGAACGATCCGGCCTTGCAGGAAGAAGAACGCGGCCGCACGCGTTTTCTGCTGGTGGATGAATTCCAGGACGCAAATTTTGCCCAGGTCGAAATCCTCACCCTGCTGGCCGGAGAAGCGGCCAACGTTTTTGCCGTCGGGGACCCGGACCAGGCCATCTACCAGTTTCGCGGCGCTTCGAGTGAAGCCTTCACCCTGTTCGTGCGGCGCTTTCCGGCGGCGCGCCTCGTCCGCCTCGAAAAGAATCGCCGCTCGCTCTCTCCCATCCTGCGCTGCGCCTTCGGCATGGTGAACGAGAATCCGCCGGTGTTCTCACAGAAGGCGATCGGCATCTCCTATCAACGTGCGCCGCTCGAGTCGCTGCGCGAGACGGACGCAAAACGAGAAAACCAGACCCTCACAGCTCTGCCGGTCGAGATTGTCACCTGGAGGGATAAAGAGGTGGAGGCCGCCGACCTGGCGCGCCAGATCCAGAGGACGCGCCGGGAACAACGTTGCGCGTGGAGCGAGTTCGCGGTCCTTTACCGCCAGCATTCCCATCGCGAGGAACTGGTCCAAGAACTGGCGGAGCGTGGCATTCCATTCTCGATCGAAGGCCTCGATGTCCTGGACACGCCGGAGGTCCGCGACGCCGTTGCCTGCCTGGGCGTGGCGGTGGCGCCGGGGGATGCCGCCAGCTTGTTCCGCGTGGCGGCGCTGCCGCGGTTTGCCATTGATCCGAAGGCTCTGCGCACCGCCATGCGGGCCGTCCGGCGGGACGAACTCGACCTCCGCAAGGTGCTGGGAACGGTGGCGAATGGTGCGGCGTTGCTCGAAAGCGTGGAAAAGCTACACGAGGAGATTGCCCAGGATGGCGTTCGCGCGGCAGATGCGCTGGCCCTCGTGATGCGCCACTTCGCCCTGCCACGGTCGGCTCCGGTGAATGCCTTCCTCAAGTTTGTCGAAGCATGGCACAGCAAACCCATCGCCGAGACCGGCAGTGCCGCCGAGTTCCTCGAGTACCTGGAGTATTTTGGCCAGGCGAAAGGCGTGATTCCTCTTCCGGCCACAACCAGCGATGCCGTCCACCTGCTGACGGCTCATGCCGCCAAAGGACTCGAGTTCCGCCACGTTGCCATCCTGCGTGGCTCCTCAACTTCGTTTCCATGTTCTTACCACGAGCCGCTGGTGGACTTCCCGCCCGAGTTGCGCACTTCCGAATCGGCGCATAACGACAAAATCCTCAATGAGCAGGAGGAGCGCCGCCTCTTCTATGTCGCCATGACACGGGCTCGCGACACGCTGACGATTTACGCCAAACAAGGCAAGGGAACCGATCCCAGACCAACCAAGTTCCTGCGTGAATTCATGGGTCAGCCCGCTTACCGGAAGTTTTGGCGGACGCGCCAGGCTGCGGCCGTACAGGACACGCTGTTTGGCGAGGAGGAAAAGTTCGCCATCGAGCACTCGAAAGTCGCCGCCTGGCTGCTCCTGCCGGCCTCGGCAAGTTTCGTGACCGGACTGAGCGCCACCGCCATCGAAATCTACGAGGAGTGCCCGCTGCGCTTCAAGCTCGAACGGGAGTGGAACCTGCCGCGCGAAGTGCCCGCGTCGCTGCACTACGGTGCAGCCATGCACCGCGTTCTGCGCACGTTTTACGAAGCACAGCGCCTCGGCCGCGAGCTCGCCGACGCCGCCATCCTGGAAATGTTCCGCTCCGATCTTGCTGCGGCGGGCATCCCCGACCGCTACCAGTACGAACTCTATCTCCGGCAGGGGTTCGAACAACTACAGCAATTCCTGGAACTGGCGCGCAGTAGTCCGCAGCCGGAAGTCATTGAAACCGAGCAGCGCTTCGAGCTGAAGGTCGGGAGCGCCAAGTTGACGGGGCGCGTCGACCGGACGGACCGCGCCGGCCCGGAGAGCGTCGTCATCGTGGACTACAAGACAGGGAAGCCCAAGTCCCAGGAGGAAGCCGACAAGAGCCTGCAACTTTCCTTGTACGCGCTGGCGGCGAAGGAGGTCTGGGGACAGCGCGCCGAACGCCTGATCTTCTACAACCTGGAAAACAGCACGGCGATATCCACGACGCGCGGCGACGCGGAGCTCGAAGCTGCGAAAGAGCGCGTTGGCGAGGTCGCGGAGAAGGTCGCCGGCGGAGCGTTTCCCGCCAAACCCGGCTATCACTGCAAGTTCTGTCCGTATCGCAATCTCTGTCCCGCGACCGAGAAAGTGGTGTCGCTTCCCGAGAAGAAGCCCGCGAGCCGGGTGAATTGAAGTGCTGGAGAGAGGAAGATGGACGGCGCAGGCCCGGCAAAAAACCGCCGCAAAAAACTTTGGGGACGCTCATCGCGTCCCCGTGGTTGCCTTACAGCCGGTTCTTAGTGCTTCTTGCTGCTTTTCTTTTTTGCTTTCTTCTTGGTTGCCATGGATCTATTCTCCCTTTCCATTCTGCATGGAATTTGCAACGCTCTTTTGTTGCAACTGAATGAATGTATAGAGTCAACTCAGAACGAAGTCAAGAGAAAAATGAGCGTTTCGGTCGCGCATCGCAGCGTACCAAAGTCACCATGCGCGAATCGTTCAAGAAAAAATGCTCGCGTTGAACTCGGAACGAAGTCACCCGCGTTTGCGCCGCCGGGAACCTCGCCCGCACAGAGAATCGGAACGAAAGAGCGCGGGCGCCCACAGCGCTTCCCCCACTAGAGTCGCGCGACGCCTGCGGCAATCTATAATGGAAGCCGCTTTTGTAAGCGATCAACCACTGTGTGAAGGAGCGCATTTATGGCTGGTTCGAGTAATGTCGTGATCATTGCAGGATGCCGCACCCCCATCGGAAAATTTCAGGGAGGCTTGGGAGAGTTGGGCGCACCGCAGCTAGGCGCGATCGTCGTGCGCGAAGCCGTGAAGCGCAGCGGGGTCGATCCGCAGCAGGTGGACGAGTGCATCATGGGCAACGTCGTCTCCGCCGGGCTGGGTCAGAATCCCGCCAGGCAAGCTGCTCTCTTTGGCGGACTGCCACCCGAAGTGGGTGCCATGACCATCAACAAAGTGTGCGGCTCCGGCCTCAAGGCGGTCGCCCTCGCCGCCCAGGCCGTCGAGACCGGCAATAGTTCCATCGTGGTCGCCGGCGGCATGGAGTCGATGTCCAACGCGCCCTATCTTCTGCCCAATGCGCGCAAAGGCTATCGCCTGGGGAATGGGCAACTGATCGACTCCATGGTGCATGACGGACTGTGGGACATTTACAACGACTACCACATGGGGATTACTGGCGAAAACGTCGCGGAGAAATACGGCATCACGCGCGAAGAGCAGGACGAGTTCGCGGTGAATTCACATCGCAAAGCCGTCGCCGCCCAGAAGGAAGGCCGCTTCCAGTCCCAGATCGTTCCCGTGGAGATTCCCGCCAAGAAAAAAGGCCAGCCGCCGGCGATCCTTGACCGGGACGAAGGCCCGCGCGAGGACACTACCCTGGAAGCCCTGCGCGCGCTCAAGCCGGCGTTCAAGAAGGACGGCACCGTAACCGCGGCTAACGCTCCCGGCGTCAACGACGGAGCCGCTGCCGTGGTCGTAACCAGTGGCGCCCGCGCGAAAGATTTGGGCGCATCGCCAATCGTACGCATTGTGGCCCAAGCCACCAGCGGCCTCGATCCCAAATGGGTGATGATGGCTCCGGTCGCGGCGGTGCGGAAGATTTGGGAGAAGACCGGCTGGAAAAAGGACGAGGTGGATCTCTACGAACTGAACGAAGCGTTCTCGGTGCAGGCGCTGGGCGTGTGCCGCGAACTTGGTCTCGATATGAACCGGGTGAACGTCAACGGCGGCGCGGTCGCGCTGGGCCATCCCATCGGAGCCAGCGGAGCCCGCATCCTGGTGACCTTGATGTACGAAATGACTCGCCGCGACGTGCACCGGGGAATTGCGGCGCTATGCCTGGGCGGAGGGAATGCGGTGGCCATGGCGGTGGAGCGCTAGAGCCGCCGGAGCAAGAGATGGGGTAGACGGGTTTTGCGCTCCAGCTAATTCGCCGAAGGTGGCGGCGCCGCGGCGGTCCTCACCGGCAGCGTAATCGTAAACACCGCGCCTCCGTCTGGCGAAAGGCTGGCTTCGATATTCCCTTCGTGCTCGCGCAGCACGGTCTTGCAGATACTCAGTCCCAGGCCGGTTCCCCGTCCGGGCCGCCGGGTGGTAAAGAAGGGATCAAAGATGTGGGGCAGAATTTCCGGCGAGATGCCGGGGCCGTCATCTTGAAACGTGACCCACACCGCGTCCGGACGGCGCCCCATACGGATGCGGATCGTGCCTTTCCCCCGGCTCTCGCGAATCGCCTGTTCCGCGTTGAGGATCAGATTTAGAAAAACCTGCATCAGTTGGTTGGGGTCGGCCATCACTGGCGGCAAGGCCGGCTCGGGGAGAAAGTCCACCGTGATATTGCTCTTGCGCAGGGGATAGGCCTGCAAGTGCAGGGTGCGTTCGATGAGTTCGCTGAGGTTCACGGCACTGCGGCCGGGAGCGGGAGGCCGGGCAAAATACATCAGGTTCTGCACGATTTCGGTGGCGCGGCGCGCCTGCTGGTGCAGGATGCCGAGTTGTTTGGCGGTGGACTCGCTGGTTTCAGCTTCCTGCAACAGTTCGGCCATGCCCAGAATGCTGGTCAGGGGGTTATTCAACTCATGCGCGAACCCGCCAATCATCTGTCCCATGGCGGCCAGGCGTTCGCTCAGGATAATCTGCTGCTCGAGCTTCTTCTCCAGCGTGACATCGCGCACCGAGATGACCACGCCCGCCGGTTTGCCCGCGGCGTCGAACAGAGCGCTGGCTATGCCGCGCATGGTGCGCCAGTTTCCGTCGCAGTGCCGGGCGCTGTACTCGGCGGAAGCCGGTGACTTCTGGCCGGCGGCCACCGCGCGATAGAGGGTCACCAGTTCCGGCGAAGTATCTTGCACCTCTTCGATCCTCTTCCCCAGAAACTGCTCCGGACCAAAGCCGAGAAGGTCGTGGATGCGCAGGTTGATGAAGGTGTAACGTTCTTCCAGATCGAGAACCAGGATGAGGTCGGGAAAGCTCTCCAACAGGTGGCGGCGGAATTCCTCCTGCTGCCGCAGTTGGCGCTCCATGCCCCTGGTTTCCGTGACATCGACCAGCGTGCCCTGGTAGCGGACAACTTGCCCATCGCTGCCCCAGACCGCGCGCGAACTATCCAGACAGATGGCGGCGCTGCCGTCCTTGCGGCGTAATGTGACCTCGCGGGTACGGGCCTGGCCGGTCTCTCCCGCGGCTTGTCCCAGGGCCGGGGTCTGGTCACTCTGAACGTTGAGCTGTCCGGGCGGGAGCGCCAGCAGTTCTTCCTTATTGGCGTATCCCAGCATGTGGACGACTGCCGGGTTCACATCCAGCAACTTCCCATCCGGGGCGCAGAAGTAAACGCCTTCCTGCAAAGTCTCGAACAACTCCGTGAAGCGTCTTTCTTTTTCGCGTTCGCCGGTGATGTCGCGGGCGAGCACGCTGGCGCCTGTTACTTCCTCGTTCTTGACAATGGCGTTGATGACGCAATTGAAGTAGCGGGCGCGATCGCTGTTGTTGAGCCGGACTTCGACCACGCCCGACCAGTGCCGCTCTTCGAGGAATCGGGACAAGCTCGCGTCGCTTTCCGGACGCGGGGGCGCACTGAGGAATTCCTCCAGTTTGTGACTCACGACCTGCGAGTAGGAAATTCCCAGAATCTTGGTGACGCTCCGGTTGACGGTGCGTAGCGTTCCGTCGAGCGAGATGGCGAACGCGGCATCATCGAGAGAGTCGATCAGTTCCTTGAAGTTGCGCTGGGAGCGCGCGATGATCTGGCTGAACTGGTCCAGCCGCTCTTCCGAGGGGATCGCCTCCGCCCGGTCCTGCAGCTTCCGCAGAAGATTCCTCAGCTCCGAAACTTCCCTCTGGCGCCCGAAGGCATAGACGACAAACAGGATCGAGAGAATGAACAAGCCAACCGGGATCGCCGCCAGTCGGTACGGCAGAGCCTTCAGTTGTTCCCACGACAGCAACGCCACCGCAGTGGCAAGCAAAACCAGCAAGCCCAGGGCCCACCGCCACAGCTGACTTGCCTCCCGCTCCAGATGACTAGGGGCCGGCTCAGGCCGGTTGGAGTTAGGGTCTTCCTCGGGCATTTGGTGGACCTCGCAGCGCCGTGAAGCTTTCTCCGGTGGAACCGCGAACATTCCTGCCAGATTGCACTTAGCCTAGCACCGAATACCCCGGGGCACGAGAGACGAGTACCCATCACGGCAACGGGTGACCGGGGTCACCGCAGCCGGTGCCGCACCTGCTATGATCGGTTTGGGATCTCCCACCCACGCCAGCTCCTTCGTGTGCCCAGCGGAGCTGCATGCTCTACAAAACCCTGAGTGCCGCCGTTTACGGGATTGACGCCAGCATTATCGAAGTGGAAGTGGATGTTTCCGGCATTAAGACTAAAGAAGACTACTTTCACACCGTGGGGTTGCCCGATGCCGCGGTGCGCGAGAGCCGCGATCGCGTCCGCGCCGCGTTGAAGAATTGCGGCTACGATATTCCTCCCACCAACATCACCATCAATCTCGCCCCCGCCGACATCCGCAAGGAAGGTTCCGGATTCGACCTGCCCATGGCACTCGGCATCCTGGGCGCCTATGGCGGCCTGAACAAAAAGGAAATTCCCGACGCGCTCTTCGTGGGCGAACTTTCTTTGGACGGAAGCCTGCGCGGAGTGCGGGGAGCGTTGCCCATTGCGGTGGAGGCGCGCGGGAGAAAAGTGAAGCGGCTGATCGTGCCCGAAGTCAATGCCCGCGAGGCGGCCATGGTCGCCGGCGTGGAAGTCTATCCCGTCAAGTCGTTGCTCGAGGTCATCCATTTCATCAACACCGGCAACGGCATTGCCCGCCTGCAGGTGGATGGCGACCAACTGCTGAGCGAGGCGCGCCATTTCCTCGTTGATTTCAAGGACGTCCGGGGCCAGCAAACTGCCAAGCGCGCCCTCGAAGTCGCCTGCGCCGGCGGCCACAACATTCTGATGATCGGTCCTCCCGGCTCGGGCAAGACCATGCTGGCCAAGCGCATGCCGACCATCCTGCCGCCGCTCATCTTCGAGGAAGCGCTGGAGACGACCAAGATCCACAGCGTGGCCGGGGTGCTCGATGCCCGGGCGGGTCTGGTCGGGAACCGCCCCTTTCGCGCTCCACACCACACCATCTCCGACGCCGGCCTGATCGGCGGCGGCATGATTCCGCGGCCGGGCGAGGTTTCCCTCGCCCACAACGGCGTGCTTTTTCTCGACGAACTTCCAGAATTCCCGCGCAATGTGCTGGAGGTGATGCGGCAGCCGCTCGAAGACGGCACGGTCTCGATCGCGCGCGCGCCATGTCACTGACCTTCCCGGCGCGCTTCATGCTGGCGGCGGCCATGAACCCCTGTCCCTGCGGATTCCATAACGACCGCACCCGCGAGTGCCACTGCACGCCGCCCATGATCCAGCGCTACATTTCAAAGATTTCCGGGCCGCTGCTCGACCGGATTGACATCCACATTGACGTGCCAGCGGTGAACTACAAAGAGATGCGGAGCAGCAGCGAACCGGAAGGGTCGGCCAAGATCCTGGAGCGCGTCATCCGGGCCCGGAAGATTCAGCTGACTCGTTTCTCCCCCGGACCGGAGAAGCTCTACTGCAACGCGCAGATGTCGTCCCGGCAGATTCGCGCGTTCTGCGATCTTTCCGCCGACTGCGAGCGGTTGCTGGAAAGAGCGATGACGCAACAAGGACTCAGCGCCCGCGCTCACGACCGCATCCTGAAGGTCGCCCGCACCCTCGCCGACCTCGAGTCCGTCCCGCAACTCGAACCCAAGCATATCGCCGAGGCGATTCAGTACCGGACACTCGATCGGACCTTCTGGGCGTGACCTGGGACGGCCCGCCTCAGGGGGACGTCCGGTGCGCCTCACGCCTGAAGGGCGGCTGACTGTCCAGTGGCCCAACCGAGCTGCGCCGCACGGTCCGGGGGGATTGTGTCCGAGTGGGCTGTCATTCGCCCGCAACCGCTAATGAGGGGGTGACTGGATAGTGAAAAAGGCTCTGGGTTAGGCGAACACCCTTTTGTACTTAAGGACCCAGCAACACGTAACCACAAATCCAACAATGATTGCCCATAGCAATGCGAGGAACAACGGATTATTACGTTGCAGCAGGTCAACGAAAGCCCCTAGGTTCAGCGCGACCTTGATCCGGTTGAAGTTGAGAATCACCGACATCACCACGAAGATGGCAGGGAACGGCACCCACACAGCACGCTCCGAACTGAACACCAACGAGATAGTGACGAAGAAGGCGTTGTTGAGCCAATGCTGGGTGAGGCCGGCCAGCACAAGATACATTGTCAGCCTGGGCGCAACCTCTATCCATCCGAATGCGTGACCACTTCCCCAGAGAGCCAGCAGTACGCCAGTGTTCAGGCCCACTAGCAGCAGGTTGGCACCGAACTTGGCAATGACAATTTCCGCAGTCGAGACCGGGAGTGTCTTGATGAACATGAGGGCGCGATTCTTTTCGTCGGCAATCATCGTTCGGTAACAGATCAGAAAATCCCCAACGAGCCCCATCCCATGCAGAAGGCCGAAGGCGACGCCGGGAATATGCGACGGGATTTGCAGCGCATAAGCCAGATAGCCGACGGCTTCGAGCAGCACAAGCGGCAAGAAGAAATTGCGCTGCAGCCGGAGGTCTTTTACCACGAGATGAATGATGTTCATTGGACCAGCTCCAGGTAGTAGTGTTCCAGGTTCCAAGACGCTCCAGTTTTGCAGCGCAGAGTGGAGAGATTCTCATCCGCCAGAACGCGTCCCCGGTCGACGATGATCAGCCGGTCGGCAGTCTGGTCCACTTCATGCAAGTTGTGCGTCGAAAATAGCACCGCCGTTCCACCTCCGTGAGCGGCCCTTTGCAGCAGCTGCAGGATTTCAACTCGGGCACGAGGGTCCAACCCTGATGTTGGCTCGTCCAGAAGCAGGACTCTCGGTTCGTGCGAGAGAGCGACCACGAGGCTGACTTTGGTGCGCATTCCTTTCGACAACTGTCCCAGCTTTTTGTCCCCGGGCAGGTCAAGTGTCTGTAGCAAGTGCTGCGACAGCCCTTTGTTCCAGTCGCAGTAGAAGCACGAAGCGAACGCGACAAATTCGGCGACGGTCATACCGTTGTAGAAGAAACTCTCTTCTTGAACAAAGCCGATCCGCCGTTTGAATTCCTTCTCATCTCGCAGGTGATCGAGGCCGCTAAGACTGACATGGCCGAAGTCCTTACGGACAATTCCCATGATCAAGCGGAGAGTGGTCGTCTTTCCGGCGCCGTTGTGACCGAGCAGGGCTGTTACCTGGCTTCCTTCGACGTTGAATGAGATGTCTTTCAGTTGGAAGTCGCCTAACCGCGCGCTGAGGTGGTCTACGATCAATGAGTCTTGCGCGACTGGGGCTGCGTTCATGGTTCTCCTTTCTCTAAAGGCCTGCCATGCGCAGCCGGCGGCGCGCGATGAAGTATTGAATCCACAGAATGGCGGCCCCGCACCACGAGACGGCCGCCAGCAATGGCTGGTCGCGTACGAGCATGAAAGTTACATGACCGCCGCTAAAGACAAAGGAGAAGGGGAAAGCGGTGAGCATCAGCGCTAACGCCATCGACCACTTTTGGCGCTCCATCAGCGATCTGGTTTGAGCCAAGGTTCGCAATTCATGGTCGGGCGAGGGCTCAGGGACAGGTTCCAGCAATCTTTGCTGGCGGCTGAACTCCTGCTTGTGGGTCTCAACTACGACCGCGAACTCAGGATCCTCCCGTAGGAATTCCTCTATTAGGTCTTTCGTGTCCGGGCTGGCCTCCCCGGAAAGATAAACAGGCAACAAGTCCATGACCACGTTTTGAGTGATTTTCATCTTCTTATCTCCTGAGCGGCGCGCCATTGCGCCAACTTGAGCCGTGCCCGGTGAATCTTGACCTTTACCGCGGGCAGCGATAGTTGCACCGCGTCGGCTATTTCCTGGTACGACCATTCCTCCTGCACCCGCAGCAATAACACCGTGCGGTCCACTTCCGGTAACTGCTGCAGCTCCCCGAGCACGCGGTCCAGCTCTATCCGGCGTTCGGCATCCGCGTACGGGTTCGCTGTAGAATCGGGCGTTGTCTCGTTCAGTTGCGTCTCCCTTGCCCCGCGACGCAGCCTTTCGAGATAGCAGTTTCGGGCAATCGCGAAAAGATACGACTTTGCCGTGGCGGCCCGGATCCGCCCGGTCGCATTCCAGACCCGCACGAACGTCTCCGACGCAATGTCTTCCGCCTCCGCATGATTGCCGCAAAGGTAGAGCGCAAAGCGGTATATATCACGGGAATAATGCGCGTAAAGCGCTTCGAAGTCCGTCATCTGCGTTCTCGGTAATAATATGGACCAGGAAGACAAAAGTTACCCCGGGCAGGAAATATACTCCGCGGATTCTGCGAAAGCGGAGTGACAGTTTGCAGCCCTGCGACGTATCTAAAAAAATGCGGAGTGGCACTTCCAATGCTTCAGCGGCCTGGCGCACGGTCCGGAAATATTCTGGGAGGTGACGGACCCGGTTCCGGACGGATGGTCACCACTCGGTAGTTGGAGCTTTAGGGGGTTTCGGGGTATTCCAATCAATCCTGTCCCAGCAACTGGGAAACCCCGCTGACGTCCGGTGGGCGCTGGGTTCTTGGCTGTGCTCGACGGGACCCGGCTATGCCTAGTCCGCCGCCGCTCCCGTGTTGACAGTACTGTTCTCGGCCTGGCGCAGCCGCAGGGCGCGGTTCGACGGCAGACCGGCATCGCGAATCTTGTAGAGCAGGGCGCGGTAGCTGATGCTCAGGGTGCGCGCCGCCTGTTTGCGGTTCCAGTGGTGCTGCTGCAGAACTTTGAGGATGACCTTGCGCTCCAGTTCCCGCACCGCCTGGCGCGTCAGCTTCTTCAGCGAGATCGGACCGTCGAACGAAATGTCGGGATTGAAGAAGTCGGGCTCGCGCTCCACCAGGTCGTTGGTGATGACCTCTTCGTGGCCCAGGATCACGTAGCGCTTGATCAGGTTCTCCAGTTCACGGATGTTGCCCGGCCAGTGGTACTTCTGCAGCACACTCATCACTTCGCCCGACAGCGGCCGGGCGCGGCAGTTGTACTTGCGGTTGTAGTACTCCAGGAAATAGCTGGCCAGATCCTCGATATCCCCGCGACGTTCCCGCAGGGCCGGCATGCGCAAATTCACCACGTTGATGCGGTAATACAGGTCCGGGCGGAAGGTCCCGGCTTCGATCTCGGACTCCAGGTTGCGGTTGGTGGCGCAGACGACGCGCACTTCCACCTTCTTGTCTTCCTGCGCCCCGATGCGGCAGAACTGTCCGTCCTGCAGCAACTGCAGCAGCTTGGATTGCAGCGACAGGTCGAGTTCGGAAATCTCGTCGAGGAACAGCGTCCCGCGATGAGCCATCTCCACCCGGCCCGGCTTCGATCCATAGGCACCCGTGAAGGCACCCTTCTCATAGCCAAACAGTTCACTTTCCAGCAGCGTTCCTGGGATGGCGGGACAATTCACCTTTACAAACGGGCCCGTTTTCCACGGCGACAGGACGTGCATGAGTTTGGCGATGATGTCCTTTCCCGTGCCGCTTTCGCCATGAATCAGAACCGGAACGTTGGCCGCCGCGACTTTTGCCAGCCGCGACCGAACCGCCTGCATGATCTCGGTATGGCCGAAAATGATGTTCTCAGGGGGAACTTCACCGATCGCCTGCGCCAGCGCACTGACAGAAAGTGTCGTCATAAACCCCTTGCCCCAGGGTGGAACTCACCCGGCATGCACTAATTGTGCATCCCGATCACCAAACCTACCGGGTCCCTCTGGGGACCCCGCGGATCCACCTTAACTGGGTGCTCTATGTGTGAGTTAGGGGCCTCGCCGACGGGCGATGAGTGCCCCGAACCAGGAGCGTTAACGCGCGTCAGCGCCATCGCCCGGGAGGGAAAACAATTTCACACTACAGAAGCCGCTTTCCTCCGGAAGGTGCGGGGGACGGTGGCGGCGGCGGTGCTCAAAGGCCGTGCGAACTTCAGGCCGAGTAGGTGATAGCCGTTCAAATGGGTGACCCAGACGGTCTTGGCCCGCATGGTGCGGGAGGAACGGGGTAAACCGCTGGTTGGCCCCAAAGGGGCGCTGGGAATCTCCAGCGAAACCGCGCTAGCCTTGGGCAAAGTGCGGCGAACCACCACCAACGCGCCACCGGCGCTTATGTTCACGGCGGTGGCGAATTCCAGTGAATCCTTGCCATTATCGTCACGACTTCGGACGAACACCGGTATGGCCAACTGCAACCGCGCCGACTTACGTTGTTCTGTGCTGGGGGAGCGACGACTTGCCACAAGTCCGTCCAGAAAATAAGGATTAAACGGTCAAAATGCCGCATCTTAGGGGCCAAACTACGGATCCATCGGCTAGATCGGCCGGACTAAGCCGAACCTCCCGGCCTGCACGGGAATTGCCCAAGCATCCGGTCGAACTGGCGTCTCGGGGTCCTACCCATGCGGACTGCCGAAAAGTGCAACGTTTTTCGCTTCAATGCCGATTCCCGTGCGTTTAAGATTGACTTGTCGTCCCCAGTCGCTTAGGATGAGTTCACTCTCGTTCTGAATGGTAGTGCTCCCTCCCCCGAATTTGGCTTCATAAATTCCCTGGTATGGCCGCAACGCCGGATAAGAGTCTCGGTTTGACTTTCACTCAGGTTGGTTCGGAGCCGAACCCGCCCGCGGCGGCTCCAACCTCGTTTTCCAGCAATTCGGGCACCGGCGACGTGGCTCGGGAGTTCGAACAACTGCGCGACCGCTTCCGCCGAACCACCCATGCGCTTGCCTCGGCCGCTCATGACCTGAAGACTCCGTTAGCGATCCTCAACGGCTACATCGAGCTGCTGCAAAGCGAAAAGCTGGGATCGCTCAACGAACGGCAACGCGAGATCATGCGCGATATGTTTGCCAGCGGACAGCGCCTGCAGCACTTCATTCAGGACTTTCTCACGTACAGCGTAATCGAGACCGGGGAACTGCGCATGCAGTTCGACGTGCGCGATATGAACGCCTGTCTGTCCGAGGTCTGCCGTCTCTGGTCCCCTCGCTTCCAGGAGCGCGGGCTCGCCCTCTATTTCCTGGCGAACGAGAAACTGACTGCCTTCCCTTTCGACTCGGCCAAGATACAGCGCGTCATATCGAATCTTCTGGATAACGCTTCCAAGTTCACGCCCGCCGGCGGAACGGTCTGGCTGCATGCCGAGCCTTACATGTGGGAACGCCGCAGCGTAACTGAGGCGGGAGAAGCCGGCGAGCGCCGCCGTCAGGCGAGCAATACCCCAAACGCGGTCAAGGTGAGCGTTTCCGACACGGGCCCGGGAATCCCGCCCGAGTACCACCAGGAAATTTTCGACGACTTCTTTCGCCTGCCCGGAACCGAGGCGGCCGATGGCATGGGCCTCGGTCTGGCCATTGGCCGGCGTTTGGTCCAAGGCATGGGCGGGAAACTCTGGGTGGAGAGCGAGCCGGGCGCCGGGTGCAAGTTCTCTTTCCTGATTCCGCTGAAGCCAAGTTTGAGCAGTCCGCCGCGAGGAAAGACCAAATGAGCGAAGCCGCCAACATTCTGCTGGTGGATGACGAACCGGGAATGCTGCGTTATATCCGGACCTTGCTGGAAGTGGACGACTACAAAGTCGAAACCGCCAACACCGGCGAAGAAGCTCTCGACCGCGTGCACAAGGGACTGCAGCCGGATCTGGTGCTGCTGGATTTGCTCATGCCCGGCATTGACGGATTGCAGACGCTGGAGCAGCTCCGGCAGGCAAAGCCCGGACTGAAAGTCGTCATGCTTTCCTGCGTGAACGACACCCGCAAGGTCGTGCAGGCCATGCGCCTGGGAGCGCATGATTACCTGACCAAGCCCTTTCAGAAGGCCGAACTCGACGCCGTCATTGGCCAGTGCATCGGCAGCGCCAAGGACGAGAGTTATGGCGAAGTCGAAGAACTCTGCGATGACGTTTTCTTTATCGCCGCCAGCCCGGCCATGAAAAAAATCCGCTCGCAGGCTGGGCTCGTCGCCAATGTGGACATTCCCGTCCTGTTGTTGGGAGAAAGCGGCACGGGCAAGGAAGTGGTGGCGCGCCTGATCCACAAGCTCTCGCCGCGCGCTCACCGCACCTTTCTGAAGGTGAACTGCGCGGCCGTGCCCGCGGACTTGCTGGAGAGCGAACTCTTTGGCTACGAAGCGGGAGCCTTTACCGGCGCTACCCATGCCAAGCCCGGCAAGTTCGAACTCTGCAACAAGGGCACGATCCTGCTCGACGAAATCGGCGAGATGCCGCCGCTGCTCCAGGCCAAGCTGCTGCACGTGCTGCAGGACCAGCAGTTTTCCCGGCTGGGCAGCCGGTCGGTGGTCAAAGTGGACGTGCGCATTCTGGCCGCCACCAACATCAACATTCCCGAGGCTCTGGCTACCAAACGTCTGCGCGAAGATCTCTATTACCGCCTGAACGCCTTCACCCTGACGCTGCCGCCCCTGCGCGAACGCAAGGAAGAAATCCCGATCCTGCTCAAGCATTTCATGTCGCGCATGTCGGAACTCTATGCCCGGCCGCCCTTGCCGCTTGCGCCACCGCTGCTCGATGCCTGCCTCCAGCATTCCTGGCCCGGCAACCTGCGCGAATTGAGCAACTTTGTGAAGCGCTATCTGGTGTTGGGCGATGAAACCCTGGCCGCAGCCGAACTGCAGCCCAAGCCCGATGGTAGTGGTGGCCTGCGCATCGATCCTGCCGGAAAGGCAGGGTTTGCGGGCGCCGAGAACGACGGCGGGCTGAAATCATTGGCGCGCAGCGCGAAAGACGAAGCTGAGGCCGAGGCTATCGCCCGGGCCCTAGAAGAAACCAACTGGAACCGCAAACAGGCGGCGGCCTTATTGAAGATCAGCTACAAGGCCCTGCTCTACAAAATTCGCCAGTACGGGATCGCGCAGAGCCGCAGCACCCATCGCCTCTCTGCTGGCGCGTAGGGCCTGGGGCGCGGACATTCCTGTCCGCGCCGTTTCAACCAACATTGTGTTGAGCTAGCCGCCAGAAGCCAGTAGCCAAAAGCTGTTTTGGTGCGGATGAGAGGACTCGAACCTCCACGACCTTGCGGCCACTAGGACCTGAACCTAGCGCGTCTGCCAGTTCCGCCACATCCGCAGTGAGGAAAACAAACTGCAGCGGGTCACACCTTTTCCGAGGGGACTCCATTAATATCTACTGGCTGGCGGCTGACTGTCAAACCAGCGTGATCTTCGAAAGGCGCGCTCCGCGGTCGAATCTGGGTGCTGCCGGCGTGCACAAGCCATGGCCGATACAAATGACAAAATCCCCCGCGAAATGGCCCAGGAGCTTCGCAAGCTGGCCCATGACCTGAGCAACGTGCTCGAGACCATCCTGCAAGCCAGTTATCTTGCTTCCAAGTCGGAGCTGCCGGAAAACGCTCGCCGCTGGGTGGAGATGATCGATCAGGCTTCGCAGGAAGCTGTCCGCATCAACCGCAAGCTGCGGGAGCTTCTGCGCTCACAAAGCTGAATTAGGCTTTGGGCTTTGGGCTTCAGGCTCCCGAGCCGTGGAGCGGCGCAAGAATGCAGCCCACAGCTTCAGCCGTGGGTGCCGAATCCAAAGTGAGCAAGCCCTGGAGAGGGCGAAAGAACACTCAACCAGGCCCTTCTCAGTCCTTACGTTATTGGTGTCGAGAACCTAAAGCCCAGCGTCTAATCCAGCTTCGCTGCCATCGTGATCTTGGCGTTGAGCACCTTTGACACCGGGCAACCCGCCTTCGCGTTTTGGGCCGCTGTGTTGAACGCTTCCGGGGTCGCGCCCGGAACGTGGGCCACGACATCGAGGTGCACGGCGGTAATCGTCCAGCCGGCATCGAGTTTCTCCATGGTCAGCGTGGCCGCTGTCTGGATGCTCTCCGGCGTCAGGTTTGCGCCCCCGAGCTGCGCCGAAAGCGCCATGGAGAAGCAAGCCGCATGGGCCGCAGCAATCAGTTCCTCCGGATTCGTTCCCGGAGTATTTTCAAAACGCGTGGTGAACGAGTATGGGGTATTGGACAGGACCCCGCTGGTCGCCGATACCGTGCCTTTCCCGTCCTTCAGACCGCCCTTCCACACTGCACTGGCTTTGCGTTGCATGCCAAAACTCCTCACTTGAAGATAACGAGAGAGAATCCAAGCCATTGTAGAAGAGAGGGGAAGATTCGGCATTAAGGATGAATGAATCGCGCGCTTCGCCGCTCCCCGGTCGCTATTCACTGCTGGCCGGTCAGATGCTCGCAAACGACGAACTCACAAGCACTGCCAAGGTCAAAATCTCTCACCACAGAGGACACAGGGGGCACAGAGGAGCCTGATTTCATTCGGGCCTTCTAGACAAACCCCACGGGACATTCTACTGTGAAGTCACCGGGCGCGGTACCCAAGTGGTAAGGGAGAGGTCTGCAAAACCTTTATACGTCGGTTCGATTCCGACCCGCGCCTCCAGCTTGCAAACTCACCGACAGACAATCGAGGTCCCTCGCTGCGCTCGGGATTTCGCCAGCGGGCTCCCGCTGCCCGCCCCATCACGCAAAAAGCGCGCGTGTTGGGACCCCGGCTTCGCGCTCGCCACTAATACCGTGACCGCGAGATTGTTGCCGTGGTTGGCCAATAGGTAGCGGGGCGGGGCAAGAGCATCAGCCGCCAAGTGGTACATACCACCTGCTAGAGGGGGGCCGGGCGGCAGGGCCGCCCGGCGATCGGACTAGAAGTAGAACTTCAAAGCAAATTGCACTAGGCGCGGTTCACGGGCTTCCAGCACTTGCCCGAACGTCGAACTTGAGAAGTTGCCGTCCGGGTTAATGAACATGGTT
>JBAVUO010000082.1:0-1962 GCA_049696815.1 Terriglobales bacterium
GCACTGCCCTATGTGGCACGATGGAGATGCCCTTGCCGGAGACCGTAACTCGTGCCCACAGCCCTCAGAATCGAAGGGTACCGCTTTTTCTTCTGCCTCGTCCGGGGAATTTGTGGGTAACTACCGGGCTCAGCGCTGGGATTGAGTGAGGAATCTGTGGAGTTTGCGGCAGGTGGCGTCGAGGCAGCGTTGGTCTTCTTCCGAGCCGTTGTGAATGAGCGGGCCACCGTCGTCGTAAACCGCGTGGCGGAGAAGTTGCTCAGCAGTCTTCTTTCTCAGAGAGGGGTTGTAGTTGAGGTCGCGGATGATCTCTCCGCCCAGCAGCCAAAGATTGCCCACGTGACGGCGAATCGTCCTGGGTGCAAGACCCGATGATGCCAGATGCTCGATGAAGGGCCGGAAGCAAGCTACCAAAGCTTCACCCGGCGGCAGATCTTTCTCCAGTCCCATCCATGATCGGGCCCAACGATCCAGATCCTTGCAATAGGCGGAAGCATCGCACGGCGACAGTGTGGCGTTGCGGTTTATTCTGGAAGTCTTCGCTTTCGCCATCATCCTTGCCATGGACCTAATCACGATTCTAAACCACTGCTCTCATCATCCAGGATTCGTCTACCGACCGGCCCGCTGGGGCGCAGATAAGAAAAGCATCGAAATAGCCATCCGGCCACGGGCTGGCTCGGCGGCGATCTGCTCCGGGTGCCACCAGCCCGCACCCGGTTACGATCATCTTCCCGAGCGGCGGTTTGAGTTCATCCCCTTCTGGGGAATTTTGGTTTTCTTTTTGTACCGCATGCGGCGGGTCGACTGCCGCGATTGCGGCCAAGTGGTTGAGGAGGTCCCTTGGAGCGATGGCAAGCATCAGTCCACCAAAGCCCACATGCTCTTCCTCGCCCGCTGGGCACGCAAGCTCTCCTGGAAGGAAACCGCCGAGTCGTTTCACACTTCCTGGGATAGGGTTTGCGGCGCCGTCGAGTATGTGGTCGCCTGGGGTCTGGAACATCGGACGATGGAGTCGATCCGCGCCATTGGCGTGGATGAAATTCAGTATGCCAAAGGCCACAAATACCTGACGCTGGTCTACCAAATCGACGCAGGGTTCACCCGGTTGCTGTGGGTCGGCAAGGAACGCACCATCGCCAGCTTCGAAGGCTTCTTCACTGTCATCGGGAAGCAACTCGCTGCGCAGATCGAATTTGTCTGCTCCGATATGTGGCAGAACTACCTGGACGTGATCCGCGACAAATGCCCCCAGGCGCTGCACATCCTCGACCGGTTCCACATCGTTGCCCACATGAACAAGGCGTTGGATGAGATCCGCGCCGGCGAAGCGCGCAAACTGGTCGAGGAGGGCAACGCCCCGTTGCTGAAGAAAACCCGGTGGTGCGTGCTGAAGCGCAAAGAGAATCTCACCGCCAAGCAACAGCACCGCCTGCGCGATCTGCTCCGCTACAACTTGCAAACCGTCCGCGCCTACCTGCTCAAAGAGGACTTCCAACAATTCTGGAAATACAACTCGCCATATTGGGCGGGCATGTTCCTGGACTTCTGGTGCTCGCAAACCATGCGTTCGCGTATCGAACCCATGAAAAAGATCGCCCGGATGTTGCGCAAGCACCGCCCGCTGCTAATGAACTATTTCAAGGCAAGAAAGCAGTTTTCAAGCGGTGTGGTCGAGGGGCTGAACAACAAAGCCAAAGTAACCATGAGAAGATCGTATGGCTTTCGTACCTTCCGCGTCCTGGAACTCGCGCTCTATCACACACTTGGCAAGCTACCCGAGCCGGAGCTTACCCACGAATTCTTCTGACGAGCCATAAAGAAAGGCCGGAAGGATCTATGGTATGGCGCGCGGAGAACGCCCTCGCGGCCGATCCACCCGACCCCGAGGATTGCCTGTTTCATTGCCAGCAGGCGGTTGAGAAGTCGTTGAAAGCCTTCCTGGTTTGGCGAGACCAGCCG
>JBAVUO010000083.1:0-9357 GCA_049696815.1 Terriglobales bacterium
GGTAAATGCGCAGGGCGACGTTTGAATTCTTCAGCGAGTCGGCAAAACCGAGGTCCACGGGCGCGTCATAAACCGGATTCCCGCCCAGGATGACCAGCAGATCCACCTTCCCCGCGCGCATGTCGGAAACCAGGTCGCGGAGCGATTCGGTTTGGTTGACAGGGTTGGCGTCCACCGGGTCGGTGTAGACGACCGTTTTGCCAACATTGCCGAGCGCCACGTTCATGGCATGGGCCAAGGCGTGGACAATAGGCGGCTGATGGTCGCCGGCGATGATGACGCTCGCTCCCTTATGAGCTTGCAGGTCCTTCACCATCGCCAGTAAGAGCTTAGCCCCATCGCCCTTCAAGCCAGCGACACCGGTATCCTTGCCAAGCATGAACGCCGCCAGCGCGCGCGCGAAGCCTTCGATCTCCACCGCACGCAGCGGCAGGCGGTGATCGGCTTTCGCTCCGGTCGAGGATGGATTGCTCTCGACCACATACAGCCGGCTCATTTCCGCGTCGGGATTGCGCTTCTTGGCGAAATCGCGAATGTAGCGCGCATTGCCGGGGAATCCGGCGGACAGAAAATCGGCGTCGAGGGAAAAAATCACAGCCGCGTTTTCGAGCTGGTATTGTGTCTCGACGGCTTCGCCGAACGCCAGCTTTTCGCCCTCAAGGGCATTGTCGCGGTTCACCGGTTCGTAAACATGCCACTTCGCCTGGGGATACATCGCCAGGAACGCCTGCATCTGGTCCTTCAGTGTGGGCGAGGAAATGGTCTGCGTGAGAATGCGAATGCCCGCGCCACTTAACGCCTTCTGTACGGTAAGAGGGCCTCTGATCTCCTTCACGAACGCCGCCCAGGGTTCCACATCACCAAGGTGAGTAATGGCCTGGGAGCGGTCGGGATCATACATCTCCAGAATCGAGGCCTGCGCGAATACGTCGGTGCCGCCCAGGCTCGCCGGATGCAGGCTGTTGCCTTCAATCTTGGTGGGACGGCCGAGATGGCTTTCGACCAGCAGCGGATTCGCATATCCGCTGAGCGTGAACGCGGTGGCGTAGTACATCGGCACGCCCGGAACGACCTGCTCGGGCTGGCGGACGTACGGGACGATTTCCTGCAGGGGCAGCTTGGTGCACCCGGTCATGCCCGCCATGGCGAGGGAAGCGCCCATCAACTGGAGGAACCCGCGGCGGGAGACTGAATCGAGCCACTCCGAGGCGCCCTTGGGAAATTCGCGGTGCAGCATGTCCTGGAATTCGGGCGACCCCGCGAGTTCTTCCAGGCTGCGCCAGTACTCGGGCCCCTTCGTCTGCTCTAGCTGCCGCTCGACAGCGGCCCGGTCGAGCTTCTTGCCGGGACAGACGTCTTCGCGTTTTGATTTACCGTTTTCCATTTCAGCGATGACACGTGTTACAGCTCGTGATGTCCTGCACGGTACGCAACTGGTATTTCTTCACCAGTGCCGAACCGAGCGAGTCCTGGTCGGTGTAGGTGGCGCCGTCGACCTGTACGGGCAACGACGCGGTGGGTTGTTGGTAGCGCATGTTGAATACCTGCTCGCGCGGACGCAGAAATTTTTCTGGCGCGCGGTGGCAGTTGAGGCACCACTCCATCTGCAGCGATGCCTCCTGGTACGTGAGCGGCATCTGGTCCACAGCCCCGTGGCAGTCATTGCAGCCCACGCCCTTGGCGACGTGAATGCTGTGGTTGAAATAAACGAAGTCCGGCAGCTGGTTGACGCGCGCCCACTGGAGCGACTCGCCCGTTCGGTAGCTGGCGCGAACCGGCTCGAGCATCGCAGCGTTCGTCCAAATCTGTGAGTGGCAGTTCATGCAGGTCTTCGTGGGTGGAATGCCCGCGAAGCTCGATTGCTCGACCGAGGTGTGGCAGTAGCGGCAGTCGATGCCGAGCCCGGTAACGTGGTGCTGGTGGCTGAACGGCACGGGCTGCGACTTTCTCACTCCGGCATAGGTGATGTAGGGGGAGCGCTGCAGTTGCGCCAGGACCCAGAATAGCGCGGCCACGGCAAACACGGCGCCGAAGAGCGAGGCCCGGGCAATTGCATTGCTGCTGCGTGGAAAAATCTGCATGAAATGTGGTTCTTGGTTGCGGGATTGAATCCGACCGTTCCCGGCGTTCCGCGTTCCTGTGCATGCGTCACTCACACGTGTGACGCACGATACTGAAACGTGTGATTATAGCAGTTGGATGACGCTGAGGAGTACCCGGCTGCAGCTTTTCTTTAGTTTCATTTCGGGAAAGCTGATGAGTCTGAAGGACTTGCCGTGTGGCCCAGTTAGCTGCGAGCTCCGGGCTGCGAGGTTCGGGCAAACTTGTCTCGCTGCGGGCCCGAAGCTCGTAGCCCGCAGCCTTGGCGTTGGAATCTTCAGCGCAGATTCATGACCAGGAGTCTGGGTTCGGTCATTTCCTGGATGGAGTCGCGCAAGCCCTCGCGGCCGAAACCGGAATCCTTGATGCCGCCGTAGGGCATGTGGTCGATACGGAAGGTGGGGACGTCGCCGGCAATCAATCCTCCGACCTCGAGTTCTTCATAGGCCTGAAAGATGAGTTTTGCGTCGCGGGTAAAGAGTCCGGCCTGGAGGCCGTAGGCGGAGTTGTTGAGTTCGCGCAGGGCGGAAGGGAAATCGTTATAGGGCTCGACGGTGACGACGGGGGCGAAAATTTCCTGGCAGTTCACTTTCATGTCGGGCCGGGTACGGGTGAGGACGGTGGGCTCGAGTATGGAGCCTTCGCGTCTGCCGCCACAGAGCAGGCGGGCGCCGCCGCGGACCGCTTCCTGCACCCAATCGGCGGCGCGGATGGCATCGGATTCGCGGATCAGGGGACCGAGGTCGCTCGACTCCTCGAGCGGGTCGCCCAGCTTCAGCTTGCTGACCAGGTCCAAAAACAGCTCTGTGAACTTGCCATAGACGGATTGCTCAACCAGGATGCGCTGCACGGAAATGCAGGACTGACCGGCGTAAGCGAAGCCTCCGGTGACCGAGCGCCCAGCGGCATAGGCGAGATCGCAGTCGTTGTGAACGATGACGCCGGAATTGCCGCCGAGTTCCAGCACGACCTTCTTCTTTCCTGCCTTGCTTTTGATCGCCCAGCCGACAGAGGCGCTGCCGGTGAAGCTGATGAGCTTGATGCGGTCGTCGGTGACAAGCAGTTCTGAGTCTTCGTTGCAGAGCGGGATGACGTTGAGCCCGCCGTCGGGCCAGCCGGCGTGCTGCACGAGTTCGGCCACCAGCAGGGCGGTCAAGGGCGTCTCGGGCGCGGGCTTGAGGACCATGGAACATCCGGCAGCGATGGCGGGTGCGACCTTATGCGCCACCAGGTTCAAGGGGAAATTGAACGGGGTGATGCCGGCTACCGGTCCGAGGGGGAAGCGCCGGACGATGCCCCAGCGGCCGGCGGTGTGCTGTTGCCAGTCGAGAGGGAGATATTCTCCGTAGTTTCGGACACTTTCCTCGGCGGCAATGTTGAAGGTGAAAATGGCGCGGTCGACTTCGAGGCGGGCGCTTTTGATGGGCTTTCCGGCCTCGAGCGCGAGAGTACGGGCGAATTCTTCTCTGCGTTCCTGAATGCTGGTTGCGATGCGGCGGAGAACGCGCTGGCGCTCGAAGGCGGGCAGTCGGCGGGTGGTTCCAAAGGCCTTGACGGCGGCGGCGATGGCAGCCTCGGCGTGCTCACGGCGCCCCTGGTGGACGTGCGCGATGACGGCGCCGTCGTAGGGTGCGCGGACTTCGAGGAGGTCGCCTTCCTCCAGCCATTTCCCATCGAGAAAAAATCCGTGAGTTGCGACAGGGGTCACCGGTGGAGTCACCGTCATCTGGGCCATGGACCATCCTCCCCGAGCGTGTGGATGATTATAGAACTTTGCGAACGATGCAGTTGACCAGGAGCGGGCGCGGCGCCCGCTCGACTGCCGGCGGGGGCGCCGCCGGCGCTACGCTCGAAAGGGCGGGGACGCCCGGCGCTACGTCGTCATTTGGTCTGCGGCTTGAAGCGATCATCCACTTCGACCTGGTAGCCGACGACGAGGCGATTGGTTTCGTTGGCCATGCCGACAACCGACATCAACTCCTTGAACTGGGCGTCGGTCATGCCTTTTTTCCGGGCCGAGGCGGTGTGCGCGGCGATGCAGTATTCGCACTGATTGGTGACGGAAACCGCGACGTAGATCATTTCCTTGGTGAGTGGATCGAGCGCGCCCGGGGCCATGATCTGCTTGATGTCTGCCCAGGTGCGCTTGAGCAGGACGGGATCGTGGGCGATGGCCTTCCAGAAATTGTTGATCCAGTCGACCTTGCGCGTAGCCATGATGTCGTCGTAGATAGCGCGGACTTCGGGGCTGGCGTCTTTGTATTCGATGAGGCCGAAAAGCGACATGAGATTCCTCCGGTTGATGAATGATTAGTGGACGTTGAATGGCGGATAGCGCCATTGAGACATTGAATCATTGAGGCATTGAATCATTGAGGCGCTGAGTCTAATGACTCAATGATTCAATGTCTCAATGTCTCAATGATTCACGATATCCAGTCTAAAACTTTGTAGTAGGCACCGGCGAAGGGCAAGAACCAGGGCTTGCCGTTGTAGAGTCCCAGCGGCGCGCCTGGGAACGGAATCTCAGCAAACGGGTTGTCGGTCTTCCCTTCCGCGATCCATTCGGCCATTTTCTGGCCCTGCCAGGTGGCCATAGCGACGCCGTGCCCGGCGTAGCCGAGAGCAAAGTAGATGCCGTCGGTCTGGCCGGCGTGCGGCATGATGTCAAAACAGAAATCGAGCGTCCCGCCCCAGACGTATTCGACCTCGACGTCGCGCAGTTGAGGATAGACCTCGATCATGCCGCGACGCAGGATTTCAGCGCTCTTGCGGACGGTCTGGCTGGTCTCGGGGAAGAAGGCGGCACGGCCGCCGAAGAGCAGGCGATTGTCGGGCGTGAGGCGATAGTAATAGATGTAATTTTTGGAGTCGTAAATCTGGCGGTTGCGTGGACTGAGCTGGCGGGCCAGCACGTCGGGCAGAACTGCGGTCGTAATGATGAACGAGCCGATGGGGATGATTTTCTTCTGCAACGCCGGAGTGGCCGCGCCGGTGTAGCCGGTGGTGCCGACGAAGACGTTGCGGGCGTGGAAGCTGCCCCGCGATGTGGCCAGCTGGAAGCCGGGTGCGCCGTTACGAGACTGGCGCTCGATTCGTTCCACTTTCGTGCGTTCGCAGATCTGGGCGCCGGCGCGCATGGCGGCGGCGCCCAGTCCGGCAACGTAGCGGGCGGGATTGAGCCCGACGCTGATTTCGTCCACCATGCCGCCGTAATAAATGTCAGAGCCGATTTCGGCGCGGAGCTCGCCGCGGGGCACGATGCGAAGGTGGTGATCGAATTCGCGGGCGATGACTTCGACTTGGCGGGCGTAGTCGTCGAAATGCGCCTGCTTGCAGGCAACTTCGAGATGGCCGGTGCGAGCTAAGTCGCAGGCGATGTTCTCATCTTTGACGAGGCGTTCGACGCAGCTGACGGTTCCGAGCGAGGCGGCGTACATGCGGCGGGTGAGGTCGCGTCCGTAGGTCGAGATCAGTTGGTTGACGCCGAGCTTGAGTCCGGTGAGCACCATGCCGCCGTTGCGGGAACTGGCGCCCCAGCCGATGGTTTCCGCTTCGAGCACAACCACCTTCGCGCCGCGTTTTGCGAGGGCCAGGGCGGCGGAGAGTCCGGTGAATCCGGCGCCGATCACGGCTACGTCGGCGGTGTCCGGCAAGGGCTGCGGCGGCGGGGCGGGCATCTGGACGGTGGTGAGCCAGTAGTTGAGTTCCCGGGGCATCGGTTGGAAAACCTTTAACCACAGAGCACACAGAGGCTCACAGAGCACACCTGAGAATTCCCCCAGTGTCCCTCTGTGTCCTCTGTGGTTAGTTTCTTTTCGCCGCCATGATAAATGATTCGGTTGCCAGTGGGCGGCGACCTACAGCACCGCCGTTTCGTGAATCGTCCGGCCTTCGGCGAAGCGCTGGAAATTCAGCAGGGACGCGTCGATCAGGCCGGTTTTCTTCGTCAGGATAAGGTCGCTCAAAATTTTTCCGGTGGCGGGGGCGTGCATGACGCCGTGTCCGCTGAAGCCGTTGGCGAAAAAGAAGCCGGGCACATCGGGCGACTCGCCGAGGATGGGGTGGTGGTCGGGCGTCATCTCGTACAGTCCGGCCCAGGCGCGCTTGGGATTGACGGCGAGATTCTCAAACACCGGCACGCGATCAGCGGCGCGGGTGAGAATCTTTTCGACAAAAGCCGGCTCAAAGTCCATCTTGTAGCCCGGCGTTTCCTCGGGATCGTTCCAGGCGAGGAGAAATCCGCGGCTCTCGGGGCGGAAGTGGAAGCCGTTGGACATGTCGACAATCATGGGCGCGGTGTGGGGGAACTGATCGAAGGGTTCGGTTGGAACCAGCATGCGGCGGAGGGGCTCGACAGGCAGGTCGATACCGACCATGGCTGCGATGGCGGCGGCCCAGGGGCCGGCGCAGTTGACAACGACCCGGGTGGAGACCGTGTCGCGAGTGGTGGCGACTTCAAACCCTCCGTGGCGGGACGAGATGCCGGTCACGGTGGCGTTCTTCCAGAGGGTGGCGCCGTGGTCGGAGGCCCAGGTCATGAAGCCAACCATGGCGCTGTAGGGATCGACGAAACCGTCGGTCGAGCAGAAGCTGCCGCCGAGGATGTCATTGGCGCGGAGTTGCGGGAACAGGCGGCGGATCTCGTCGCCGGCAACGAGGCGCACGTTCTTCAGTCCCATCGCAACCTGCTTTTCCAAATTGGCGCGCAGGTAGGCAAGGTGTTTTTCGCTGGTCGCGCAGAAGAGGTATCCCTGGGAGCGGTAGTCGCAAGGGTATCCGAGGCGTTCTTCGAAACCGGCATAGAAGGGGATGGAGTAGAGCGACATCTGGATGTTGACCGGCGTCGAGAACTGAGCGCGGACGCCGCCCATGCTCTTGCCGGTGGAGCCCTTGCCCTGGGAGTTCTCGCGCTCGATGACGAGAACGTTCTTGCAGCCGGCGGCGACGAGGTGGCAGGCGATGCTGGAGCCGACAATACCTCCGCCGATGAGGACGACGTCTGCGGTGTGCATAGTACGGGGTAATTGTAAATGTTCATGTGGGGACGGGGCTCTGCCCCGTCCGAGCGGGACGAAGCCCCGCCGCCACATAAGCCCGCGCAACTCGACTATTTCAACGCCGCCGGTTTCAGCTCTACACCGGTCTTCTTCTCACGCCGCATCTGGGCGGCGAGTTCCTTGATTTCGGTCAGGTCGCGCTGCATTTCGCTCCATCCGTACCAAAGCGCGTAATCGGGACTGCCGTGGAACGTGCCCTGGAACGTGCGCATGCGGTGTTCGAGGTACATGACGAAGAGTTTCTGCTCGATCACGGTGGGAGCATCGTGGAAGGTGAGCAGATTGGGAAATGGATAGGCGTAGTTCTTCGGTTGGGGGAGGACGCCATCTTTGTAGAGGCCGGCAACGGTCTGGATGGCCTGAGCCATGAGATGGTCGGCGTTGCGGATCATATCGTCGCCCATCTCGAGCTGTTGTTTGGCGAAGTTGGCGGAGTGGCACTGGTGGCAAGTCTTCAGCATCTTATCGCGCTCGGCCTGCCAATCTTCCTGGGTGAGGCGGGCGACATCGGCGGCCTGAACGGTTGCGACCAGTGCAGTCGGCTTGCCATCAGGATCGAGCACGCCGAGCGCTTCGAGGATGGTGGCGCGATCGCCAGCCCATTGTTTGTCCTCGGGCAGCGGCAGGCGGACGGCAAGGAATCCCCAGGCGGTGCGGACGCCGTGATCGCCATTCTGCATGTGGCAGGTCTGGCAGGTGGGGGCGGCGGCACCGGCAGGGAGGATGCCGCGCTGCTTCAGGTCGGCGCGCACGCCGTGCTTGGAGGCGGAATACATCTCCCACTGAGGATGGTCGAAGCCCATGTGGCAGGTTTCACAAGCCTGCGGCGCCTTGGCTTCTTCGACCGAGAAGGTGTGGCGGGTGTGGCAGGAATCGCACGCGGCGGTGCCGAACTCGCTGCCATGCTGGCGGAGCTTGACGATCTCCTCGGCGGGCTTGACGCCGATCTTGTGGCATCCGCCGCAGCCTTTTTCGCCTTCGATCATCGCCATCGGCTGCCAGTGGATGGTCGGCATGGCCAGCATCGCCGCCCAGGCCTTGGAGTGCTTGCCGTGCATGTACTGATCCACCTGCGTCTTGTGGCACTGGGCGCAGGTTTCGGGCGTGGGAATGCGAACCTTAGAGACGTCGGCCGCGGATTGATGCTGGTCGCCGTGGCAGGTCACGCAGGTGACCTCGAGCTGGCTGTGCTTGCTCAGCTTCCAGTCGGAGACGATGTTGGGGGTCTGCTTGGTGTGACATTCAACGCAGGAAGAAGAGGCAGTCGGGGCGGCTTGGGCGAAGGGGACCAGGTCGGTCACCGCACATAAAGCGATGGTTAGCAACAGGAAATGGCGCATGAATTCCTCCAAGGCAGGAAACGACGCAGGATATGATGCAGACGCCGTGGCGAGCCATGACTTTTGTCACAGATCAGGAAAAAACCAGCGTGATGGCAACTCCGAACAATACCGTTACCGCATACCAGCCGAAGACCACGGCAAACGCGGTCCCGCGCTTCACCTTGCTGACGCAGGTTATACCTATGGCCGCCAGCACAAGGGTCCAGATGGTGAGAACGTCGATCGAAGACAGCAAGCTGAAGAGCGCCGGAGAGCTGGCCGCATCGATAAAGTACCCGGGATTGGTGGCGACGGGGTTCTGGAAGGTGAAGGCGTCGCTCGCGACTCCCGCCAGAATCGACACGACGGCGAGTACCGCTTTGAACAGGCCGGGCAGGCCGGCATAGATGACGAGAGCAAAAAGAGTCTTGAACTTGACGTCGGCACTTGCGCCAAACTTCAAGGTTGCGAGCAGGACGGCCGCCACGATGGCGTGCCATGCGAGCATGAGCAGAGGGAAACCGTAGGAGATGCCCTTGGTGATGCCGGTTTGCCGTTGCATCGCGGTTTCGCGCTGGCCGGTCGGCAATTGCTCAATACGCTCGGCCTGCTTGGGTTGAAGACGGAGTTGATTCTCAACTTTTCTGATCGACGACATAAACGAAAGCCACGGAAAAGATGACGGTGATCAGGAATGGGGCCCACCAGGCGGCGCTGCGCCGGAGGTCGGTGAAGGTCTTGCTGGGCGCTGAGCGGCCCCCCGATTTCTGACACACAATGAGGGTTAGTTTCCGGCAAAATCTACTACCTGAGGAAGGGAGATTTGCCGTGAAGAGGAAGCGGTTTTCTGTGGAACAGATCGTGGCCGTGCTGAA
>JBAVUO010000084.1:0-272107 GCA_049696815.1 Terriglobales bacterium
GTACAAGCGATTGAAAAGAAACTAGAGCACATCACTGCTGCTCTTGCTGTGTTGCTGGAGCAACCGAACAAGGAAGTTGTCTCGCAAGCGGGAACAGACGATTTCCCGATGGCCAAGCTGCGCAAAATGAGTCAGAGACAAGCCGTCGTTGCACTTGCTCGCCACAATGGGGGAACTATTAAGGCTCAAGATGCCAAGAGGATCATGATTCGAGCAGGTGTCATGAGCGATACGAAAAACTCTACGAACATGACGCACAACGCGATCCTTCAAAGCGGAGAATTTGACCGTATTGGGCGAGGAGAGTTCCGACTAAAGGCAGGAACAGTGACACCAATGTCATCCGAATTGGAGAACGTCGTCCGAATGAGCTATTCCACAGTAAAACCAGTCCAGTAGCAGTGCTGACCCCTGTCACGGCATCCCGAGCCTAGCAGGTTTGGTTAGCGAAGTATATTGTTGCCGTCATATGTGTTTGACCGGGCGCGAGTTGCTCCAGTAGAATATTAACTTCGGTTTCCCACCGGAACATCTTCCTGGCCGATCCAGGACAAGCGAAGGTAACAGAGCAGCATGGCGAATCATTTTTCGGCGCTGAAGCGCGCCCGACAGACAGAGAAGCGCACCGCCCGCAACCGGGCCAACAGTTCGCAACTGCACACCGCTCTGCGGGGGATGCGCGAGAGCCTGGAAAAGGGCGACAAGGCGGCGGCGCAGCAGATCTACCGGCAAACCGTCTCGGTGCTCGACAAGGCCATCCAGAAGGGCGTTCTGCACGAGAACACGGCCTCGCGCTACAAGTCGCGGCTGTCGGCGCGCCTGAGCGGGCTGAAGTAGAAGGGGCGCGGGAAGCCGCTTCCGCGGGCTGAAGATTCCGCTTGACCTCGCCCTACGGTTTGTTATACTTACGTGGTCCCCCGGACATAAGAGCAGTCTTCGCTGTCCGGGTGGACCTCCGCCCTGCAATTGCGGCAAATCCATAGAATTGAGCAACTTTCGGGCTGGGCGGGGCATCTATTTGGGTAGATCTGGCAGTCCCGTTACCAACCCAGCCCCCAATGCAGCCTGGCCAGCTACGCAGGCGACCATCACGCAGTGGGCGGAGGATGGGGATTCATGCCCGAAATTATCCCTTGAGGAGAAAGAAAAGTGATGCGATCTGAGCGCGTATTTGATGCGTTAGAGACTTTGCGAAACCGGTATATGCTTTGCCAGCTTGCTTCCAAGGCGACGCGCCGGTTTCACCGGCCCAACACCCGCATTCAGGAAACCATGAACCAGGTGTTTGACCGGATCGCTGATGCCGAACGCCAGGACATCCTGAGCGAACCTGAAAACTTTGCCGAGGCGCAACGGCGGGCTGCCTAAGCAGCTCCGCCGTGTGCCAGCACGGCGGCAAATCTAACCTGAGAGAACCCTTCCCGAAAAATCCATCCCGTAGGTGAATATGACCATCGCCGAACTGAAAGAAAAGAACATAACCGAACTGACCAAGATCGCCCGGACTTTAGAGCTGCCGGGCGCCAGCGGACTCCGCAAACAGGACCTCATCTTCAAGATCCTGCAGGCGCAAAGCGAAAAAGAAGGGCACATCTTCGCCGAAGGTGTGCTGGAGATCCTGCCCGACGGCTACGGCTTTCTGCGCTCGCCCGACTACAACTACCTGCCCGGCCCCGACGACATCTACGTGTCGCCGTCGCAGATCCGCAAGTTCGATTTGAAAACCGGCGACACCATCAGCGGCCAGGTGCGCCCGCCCCACGAGGGCGAGAAGTACTTCGCGCTGGTCAAAATCGAGGCGGTCAACTTCGAGTCGCCCGATGAGGCGCGCAACAAGATCCTGTTCGACAACCTGACCCCGCTCTATCCGCAGGAGCGGATGAAGCTGGAGACGGTGCGCGAGAACGTCAGCGCCCGGGTCATGGACCTGCTCACCCCGCTGGGCAAAGGCCAGCGCGGCCTGATCGTCTCGCCGCCGCGGGCGGGCAAGACCATGTTGCTGCAGAACGTGGCCAACTCGATTACCACGAATCATCCGGAAGTCGTGCTGATGGTGCTGCTGATCGACGAGCGCCCGGAAGAAGTTACCGACATGCAGCGCTCGGTGAAGGGCGAGGTTATCTCCTCCACCTTCGACGAGCCGGCTGCCCGCCACGTACAGGTGGCGGAAATGGTGATCGAAAAGGCTAAGAGGTTAGTCGAACACAAGCGCGACGTCGTGATTCTGCTCGACTCGATTACGCGTCTGGCGCGCGCCTACAACACCATCGTTCCGCCCTCGGGCAAAGTGCTCTCCGGCGGCGTGGATTCGAACGCCTTGCAGCGTCCGAAGCGGTTCTTTGGATCAGCGCGCAACATCGAAGAAGGCGGCTCGTTGACCATCATCGCGACGGCCCTGATTGACACCGGCTCCCGCATGGACGACGTGATCTTTGAAGAATTCAAGGGCACCGGCAACTCGGAAATCATCCTGGAGCGCAAGCTGGTGGATAAGCGTGTGTTCCCGGCCATTGATATCCAGCGCTCGGGCACGCGCAAGGAAGAGCTGCTGATTCCGAAAGAGGACCTGCAACGTATCTGGGTGCTGCGCAAGGTACTGAACCCGCTGTCGCCGGTCGAGGCCATGGAGTTGCTGATCGACAAGCTCTCGAAAACCCGGGCCAACAGCGAATTCCTGTCGAACATGAGCGCGCTGTAGCTCGGAGTCAAACCTGAGTGTCTCCGGAGCCGGCTAGGCTGGTTCGCGGTGCCGGTCGGCCCACCACGCCCAAGGCACCACCACCCACATGGCTAACGCGCCCAGCGCGAGCTGATGCGTGTTCGGAGGTGGAGGCCCAAAAAGCGCTCTCAGCCATCCCAGCAGCAACAAGGCCACCAGGCTCCAGAGCGCATACGTGCCAACGCGGTCGCGGGCGCGAGTGGACGCAACATAGAGCCAGATTCCCGCGCCGAACAAAATCGCTTCCACGGAAAGCGATGCCGGCCAGGAGTTCCACAGGCCAAGTCCATACTTCGGCCCGCCCGGCCAGAGCGGCAGGTCGGGACGATGCACCACAAAATCGAGCACCCAGTGGCTCAGGATCAGTCCGCCGACCACCCAAGCCCCCGAACATAGCGCCGCGCCAGGTAGTAAATCAGCCCGGCGGCCAACGCCCACCGGAGTGCCATGGTCAAACTGTGGGAGTAGGGGTAATCGTAGAAATCGAAACCCTGAACCTTGGTGATCCCCGGCGCTATTCGCACATGCTCGAGTCCAAGCAGCAGGAGAATCGGACAGAGAAAGTCTAGAAACTGGGCAGCCAAGATCAGCGTTGCCAGAGACGTTCGTGGAGCAAGGCGTTTGCCGGCGAGGGCGACGCCAAAGTGACCGATGAACATGTCACCAACTTAACAAATCCACCTGGCCAGCCGCGAGTTGGTATCTCGAATACTGCCGGCCGGACCGTGCTTTGGCGATCCCGACGAAGGGATAGAAACCGCTGGGCAAACAAAAACGCCACCCGGCCGGGACCGGGTGGCGTTCCTGTTTCTGTGCAGCAGTCTTACCTTCTCAGTCCGCTGCAGCCGAGGCTGCCTTGGCGGGCGCTCCGGAATGGATTCGCATCCCGTAGAACGACCGGTACACGAAGAAGAACGACACGGCAAAGAAGGCCAAGGCCAGGACGTGGGTCAGGGTGGAACCCTGTTCCCGGGTGAGTGAAACCGCCAGTTCGACCGCCAGCAATCCAAACAGGGTGGTGAACTTGATGACCGGGTTCATGGCCACCGACGAGGTGTCCTTAAAGGGATCGCCGACGGTGTCACCGATGACGGTCGCGGCGTGCAGTTCGGTTCCCTTCTGCTTGAGTTCGACTTCGACGATCTTCTTGGCGTTATCCCATGCGGCGCCGGCGTTGGCCATGAAGATTGCCTGGAAGAGACCGAACAGGGCGATCGCAATCAGGTAGCCGATAAAGTAGAACGGCTCCACGAAAGCGAAGGTCAGGGTGCCGAAAAAGACCGCCAAGAAGATGTTGAACATGCCTTTCTGCGCGTACTTGGTGCAGATCTCAACCACCTTCTTGCTGTCGGAAACGCTCGCCTTCTCCACGCCTTCGAGTTTAATGTTGGCCTTGATGAACTCGACCGCGCGGTAAGCGCCCGTGCTCACCGCCTGAGTGGAAGCGCCGGTGAACCAGTAGATCATAGCGCCACCCGTGATCAGGCCCAGGAAGAACGGCGCGTGCAGCAAGGAGAGCTTCTCGACGTTATTGGTCAGTCCATCGGTCAGGGCCATGATGATGGAGAAGATCATGGTGGTGGCGCCGACGACCGCCGTCCCGATCAGCACTGGTTTAGCGGTGGCCTTGAAAGTGTTGCCCGCGCCGTCGTTTTCTTCGAGCAGATCCTTGGCGTGATCGAAATTCACGTCCAGGTTGAAGTCTTTCTTGATCTCCGCCTTGACGTTGGGCACCTGCTCGATCAGCGAAAGTTCATAAACCGACTGCGCGTTATCGGTGACCGGCCCGTAGGAATCGACCGCGATGGTCACCGGGCCCATGCCGAGAAAACCGAAAGCGACCAGGCCGAAAGCAAAGACGGCGGGCGCCAGCATGCCGGCCGCCAGTGCCAAGCCCATCGTGCTGAAGAAGTAGGCAATCGCCATCAGCACCATCATTGCCAAGCCGAGGTAGTAGGCGGAGAAGTTGCCGGCCACGAACCCGGAGAGGATGCCGAGCGAGGCCCCACCTTCCTGCGCCGACGTCACCACTTCCCTCACATGCCTCGAGTTCACCGAGGTGAACACTTTCACCAGTTCGGGGATGACCGCCCCGGCGAGGGTTCCGCAGGAAATGATGGTCGCCAGTTTCCACCACTGCGTGCCGTCGCCGCCGAGATTCGGGATGATGACCGACGACACGATGTAAGTGAGAATGATGGAGACAAACGAGGTGATCCAGACCAGCGAGGTCAGGGGCGCCTCGAAGTCCATCTCCGCGGCGTTGCCAAACCTGGCTTTCGCGATGGCGCCGTTGAGGAAGTAGGAGACGGCCGAGGCCACCAGCATCATGACGCGCATGACGAAAATCCACACCAGCAGCTGCACCTGGATTTTCGGGTCTCTTACGCCCAGCAAAATGAAGGTGATCAGCGCGACGCCGGTGACGCCGTAGGTTTCGAAGCCGTCGGCGGAAGGCCCGACCGAATCGCCGGCATTGTCACCGGTGCAGTCGGCGATCACGCCCGGGTTGCGGGCATCGTCTTCCTTGATCTTGAAGACGATCTTCATCAGGTCGGAACCGATGTCGGCAATCTTGGTGAAGATGCCGCCGGCAATACGGAGCGCGGCCGCGCCCAGCGACTCGCCGATGGCGAAGCCGATAAAGCACGGGCCGGCATAATCGCCCGGCACGAACAGCAGGATGAAGAGCATGATCAACAGCTCGACCGAGATCAGCATCATCCCGATCGACATGCCGGCGTCGAGCGGAATCTTGTAACACGGAAACGGCTTGCCGGGAAGCGCGGCAAACGCGGTCCGCGAGTTGGCGAACGTGTTCACGCGAATGCCGAACCACGCCACCCCATAGCTGCCCGCGATGCCCACCAGGCTGAACGCCAGGATGATGATCACCCGCGGCACTTCAAAATGCCGCAGCACGCCGAAGTAGAGGACGATGACGGCGGCGATGAAAGCCCACAGCAACATCAGGAATTTGCCCTGGGTGATCAGATAAGTCTTGCAAGTCTCATAAATCAGCTCCGAAACTTCCCGCATGGCGCGGTGCACGGGCAGGTTCTTCAGGCGCATGTAGATGACCATGCCGAAACCCAATCCGAACACGCAGAACAACAGTCCGATCATCAGCAAGCGGTGGCCGTCCATGCCGAGGAAGGGCACGGTGGAAAGGTCCGGCAGCTTGAGAGAGGCCTCGCCGCCGGCTGCTTCGGCGGGCTGCGCCAGGGCGCAGGTTGCGGTCAAAAACAGTAGGGTGGCAAAGGTGGCGGAAGCTTTCGCAAACCCACGTCCCAGGGACGCAAGAGTTGCGATCCGAGTGCGCATAAGAAATCCTCCAGTGGTCAGTCGCTTATAAGGGAATCACGACGTGTGATTTTGCTCTGGCGCGTTATCGGCCCGCAGGTGAGTTGTTGCTCCGCGGAAACGGCGGCCGCCGAAGTTCCGAACGCGCTTCCACCGCAAGGCATAAAAGATAAGGAGTGCTGATTTGGCCGCGTCGAAAACTTGTGCCGCCGACAGCAGCCCGGATACGGCCCGAACCGCGTACCTACGGCACAGAGCAGTTGTTTATAACACTTTGCCTAGAGCGGGTCAACGAAATCGCGGGGAGCCTTAAACAACCATGTTGCCGATAATTTCCACAGACATGGAGGTCAACGGGGCACGTTTCAACCAGCGGCATGGAAAATCTATGGCTGCCAAAAGGACTGGTACAATCTTCATCACAACCGCAATTCAGCTCTATTAAAACGATTTTATGCTAGCCCTGACCGCTGACAGGCTCGTCGCTCGGACGGAAGTCGTTGACCATCCGCTGCTGCTCGTCGAGGACGGGAAGATTCTGGAGGTCGCCGCGCAAACCGGGCGCAGGGTTCCGGCCGGCGCTCAGGCGCTCGATTTTCACGGTCGATGGATTGCGCCGGGGTACATCGATCTCCATATTCACGGCAGTGGCGGGTACGACGTTATGGACGAAGCCGCGGCCGCGCTGGCGGCGTTAGAACACCTGCTCGCGCGGCACGGGGTCACAAGTTACTACCCGACCACGGTCACGGCTCCGGTGAACCAGACGCTGCGCGCGTTGGAGCGATTGGCGGATGCTATCGAAGCGCGGCGGCGCGGAAGCGCGGACGCAAAGGGAAGGGCGTGTCCGCTGGGCATTCATCTGGAGGGACCGTTCCTCAGCCATGCGCGGAGAGGGGTGCATCCGGCCGAGAATCTGCTGGCGCCCAAGATCGAAACCTTCGAGCGCTTCTGGCAGGCCGCGCGCGGGCATATCCGGATGATGACGATCGCGCCGGAACTCGACGGCGCAACAGAAGTCATAGCCGAGGTGGCTGGTCGCGGCGTTTGCGTAAGCCTGGGACACTCCGATGCGGATCTGGCGGCCGCCGAGCGCGGCATCGCGGCCGGCGCGCGGCATGCGACCCATACCTTCAATGCCATGCGTCCGCTGGACCATCGTAGCCCCGGTATTTTGGGGGCGGTCCTGACGGATCATCGCGTCAGCGCCGACATCATCGTGGACGGTGTCCACCTCGACCCGGCGATCGTGAAGCTCTTCGCGGAGGCGAAAGGGCGCGAGAACACCGTCCTGATCACCGACGCAACCGCAGCGACGGGAATGCCCGACGGCCGCTACCGTTTGGGATCGTTGGAAGTGGAAGTCAAGGACGGACGCTCGATGGCCAACGGAAGGCTCGCCGGGAGCGTGCTGACGATGGATCGCGCCGTGCGCAATTTGGCTGAATTCGCTGCCTGGCCTCTGGACCAAGCCATCGCCGCGGCCACGCGCAATCCGGCGCGCATCGCGGGACTGGCCGGCAAGGGCGTGCTGGCTCCGGGAGCGGATGCCGACTTTGTTGTCCTGAACCCGGCAGGAGAAGTCGAGCGGACGTTCGCCGGCGGCGTGGAATGCTGAAAGGAACGAAGCCGATGGTGGCCCAGCGCGAGTTTCCACATCACTTGATCCGGGAAATCTTCGAGCAGCCCGAAGGCCTGCGGCGGGCCATCGAGCCGCGCGTCTCTTTGGAAGAGGGACTGGTTCGTCTCGAAGACGTCCGGATTTCAAACGATGAGTTACGCGGGCTGCGCCGAATCAATATTGTGGCCTCGGGGACGAGCCGGCACGCCGGAATGGCGGGCCAGTTCATGATCCAGGAACTTGCCGGAGTCCCGGTGGATGTGGATTACGCGAGCGAGTTCGAGTACCGCAACCCGATGATCGGGCGGGGCGAACTCAGCATCTTTATCACCCAATCAGGCGAGACCGCCGATACCACCGGAGCCCAGCGCGAGGCAAAACTGAAAGGCTCGCGCACCATTGCGATTTCGAATGTGACGGGATCGACGATTGCGCGCGAAGCCGACGGCGTGATCTACACTCACTCCGGGCCGGAGATCAGCATTGCTTCGACGAAAGCGTTTACCGCCCAGATGGCCTGCCTGTTCCTGTTTGCTTTGCACCTGGGCCAGGTGAAGGAGAGAGTCTCGCCGGCGCTGGCCAAGCATTACATCGGCGAACTTCTGGCCCTGCCGGTAAAGACCGAGACGATCCTGGCAGCCGCCGATCAAGTGGAACAACTGGCGGAGCGCTATTACCGGGTTGACGACTTCATGTTCCTGGGACGCGCCATCCATTACCCGGTGGCCATGGATGGGGCGCTCAAGCTGAAAGAGGTCTCGTACGTTCACGCCGAAGGTTATCCCACGGGCGAAGCCAAGCACGGCCCGAATGCGCTGATTGATTACCGGCTGCCGCTGGTGATGATTGCGACCTGTGACCCCCATGATCCCGGATCGGCTCTGCGTTACGAGAAAAATATCGGCAACATGGAAGGGTTCAAGAAGCAGGGCGGGACGGTGATCGCGCTGGCCACGGAAGGAGACACAAAGATCCCCGCGTTGGCGAACCACACGTTCTTTATTCCCAAGGCGCCGGAACTGCTGTCGCCGATTCTGGAGATCGTGCCGCTACAACTGTTCGCCTACTATGTCGCGGCCAAGCGCGGGCTGGATGTGGATCATCCGCGAAATCTGGTGAAGGCGGTGACGCTGGAGTAGAGCAGTCGTTGGTCGTTAGTCGTTGGTCGTTCGCAAACCAAAGTGGTCGCCGGCAATCCTTCCGCCGTTCGCCGCAAGTGTTCGCCAACGACTGACGACCAACGACCAACGACTGGCTTTCCTCCCTCCAGCAAAAATTCTCCCGATTGCTTATCATGAAAGATTCCATTCTTCATCAGTGGGTGAGGTCAGAGGGTGAGGTCCGAGTGGCTGAGACACAGCAGGCGCAACAAACCAACGGTTTAGAGGTCCTGGAGACCCGGGAGTGGCTGGACTCGCTCGATTACGTGCTCTCCAAGGGTGGCCCGGAGCGGGCCGGGCGGTTGCTCCAGCAACTGGCGCTTCATGCCCGGCGGGCGGCCGGTGTGAACCTGCCCTTTTCCGCCACTACGCCGTATCAGAATACGATTCCGTCGCGGCAGCAGCCGCCGTTTCCGGGCAGCCGGGAGATGGAGCGCCGGATCAAAAGCCTGGTGCGCTGGAACGCGCTGGCCATGGTCGTGCGCGCGAACAAGATCCAGGACGGCATCGGCGGGCACATCTCGACCTTCGCGTCCGCGGCCACGCTCTATGAAATCGCGTTCAACCACTTCCTGCAGGCCTCCACGGAAAGCGGCGATCGCGATATCGTTTATTTTCAGGGACACGCGGCGCCGGGCATCTATGCCCGCGCCTACCTGGAAGGCCGCATTCCGCGGCAGAAGCTGGAAAATTTCCGCCGTGAGATGAAGCCCGGCGGCGGACTGTCGTCCTATCCGCACCCCTGGCTCATGCCCGACTTCTGGGAGTTCCCGACGGTCTCGATGGGACTGGGGCCGATCCAGGCGATCTATCACGCCCGCTTCATCCGGTATCTGGAGAACCGGGGGCTGAAGACTTCGACGGGCGGCAGGGTTTGGGCGTTTCTGGGCGACGGCGAAATGGACGAACCGGAAGCGCTCGGCTCCATCACGCTGGCCTCGCGCGAACGGCTCGACAACCTGATTTTCGTGGTCAATTGCAATCTGCAGCGGCTCGACGGCCCGGTGCGCGGCAACGGCAAGATCATCCAGGAACTGGAAGCGATCTTCCGCGGCGCGGGCTGGAACGTGATCAAAGTGATCTGGGGAGGCGACTGGGATTCGGTGATTCAGAGCGATCGCGACGGGCTGCTGGTGCGGCGCATGGGCGAAATCACCGACGGCCAGTATCAGAAATATTTCGTCGAGAGCGGCGCATATTTCCGGCAGAACTTTTTCGGCACCGATCCGCGCCTCTTGAAGATGGTCGAGCACCTCTCGGACGAGCAACTGGCCCGCATGCGGCTGGGCGGACACGATCCCATCAAGATGTATGCCGCGTACCGGGCGGCGGTCGAGCACAAGGGAACGCCCACCATCATTCTGGCCAAGACCATCAAAGGCTACGGGTTGGGCGAAGCCGGCGAAGGCAAGAACATCACTCACCAGCAGAAGAAGCTGAATGACGACGAGCTGCAGATGTTCCGCTCGCGCTTTGGCATTCCGATTCCCGACGACCAGCTGCACGATGCGCCTTTTTACCGTCCTTCCGACGACAGCGCCGAAATCAAGTACATGCAGGAGCGGCGCAAGCAACTCGGCGGGTACCTGCCGGTGCGAAAGAACCGGGCGGCGCCGCTCAAACCCGTCTCGGAAGCGCATTTCGAGGAGTTCTACAAAGGGACGGAAGGCCGCGAAGTTTCCACCACTATGGTCTTCGTGCGCATGCTCTCGAAGCTGCTGCGCGATCCGGAGATCGGCAAGCTGATCGTCCCCATTATTCCCGACGAAGCCCGCACCTTCGGGATGGAGGCGTTGTTCCGGCAAGTCGGCATCTATTCGAGCGTCGGCCAGCTCTACGAGCCGGTCGACATGGCGACGCTCCTCTACTACAAAGAGGCGAAGAACGGGCAGATTCTGGAAGAAGGCATCACCGAGGCGGGCTCGATGTGCTCGTTCATGGCGGCGGGCACGGCCTACGCCAACCACGGCATCAACACGATTCCCTTCTTCATTTATTACTCGATGTTCGGCTTCCAGCGGATCGGCGATCTGATATGGGCGGCGGGCGACATGCGTTGCCGCGGCTTCCTGGTGGGCGGCACGGCGGGACGAACCACGCTCGCCGGCGAAGGGCTGCAGCACCAGGATGGACATAGTCACGTGCTGGCGCTGTCCGTACCCAACCTGGTGGCGTACGATCCCGCGTTTGCTTACGAGATCGCGATCATCATCCAGGACGGTATCCGGCGGATGTATGTGGATGGCGAGTCCATCTTCTATTACCTGACGGTCACGAACGAGCCACTGCCGATGCCGGAGATGCCCGCTCGGCCCGGAGTCCGGGAAGGCATCCTCAAGGGCTTGTACCTGTATCGGGCTTCTGAGAAGAAGGATGGCAAACTGCGCGCGCAACTGTTGGGCAGCGGGACGATTATGTATGAGGTGCTCAAGGCGCAGGAAATCCTGGAACACAACTACGGCGTGGCTGCCGATGTGTGGAGCGTGACCAGTTACAAGCAGCTCTATCGCGAGGCCAACGATTGCGAGCGCTGGAACATGCTCCATCCGAATCAGACGCCCAAAGTGCCGTACGTTACGCAGGCGCTGCAGGGCGCACCCGGGCCTTTCATTGCGGCATCGGATTACATGAAGGTCCTGCCGGAAAGCGTCGCTCAGTGGGTGCCGGGAAAACTCGTCGCGCTGGGCACGGACGGCTTCGGACGCAGCGAGAACCGGGCGTCGCTGCGCGACTTCTTCGAGGTTGACGCCAAGCATATCGTGCTGGCAACGCTGCATGCTCTGGCCCGCGGGAAGCGGGTGGGGGCGGAGGTTCTGGAAAAAGCGATTCGGGATCTGGGGATCAATCCGGAAAAGCGCAACCCGGCGGTGAGCTAAGCGGCGGCCCACACGGTCGCAGCATGAGTTTGTGTTGTCATCCTGAGCGAAGCGAAGGACCTGCTGTCTCTTCCTCCGACAGGCAAGCGGGTCCTTCGCTTCGCTCAGGATGACAAGGTTATTAGAGGATTAGGGAAGGGAATGGCGACGGAATTCAAACTGCCCGAGCTCGGCGAGAATATCGAAACCGGCGACCTGGTGCGCCTGATGATCCGTCCCGGCGCCAGCATTACCGAGGGGCAGCCGGTCATGGAACTGGAAACCGACAAGGCCGTGATTGAAGTCCCTTCTTCGGTCAACGGCACGGTGGGAGAAGTCCGCGTCAAAGAAGGCGACAAACTCCGCGTCGGACAGGTCATCTTCACGGTCGAAAACGGCGCCGGTTCAGCCGCCGCGCAGAATTCGAAGGCTGCGCCCGCGCAACAGAAGCCGACTCCACCGCTCCAGCCGGAAGCGGCGCCGGCGGAAGTGAAACCAATTCCCCCGCTTCAGCCGAAACCCGTCCCCGCCGTAATTCCCGAGACCGCACCGCCGGCGGTTTCGGGCGCCAGTGAATTCCGGCTCCAGGAACTGGGCGAGAACATCGACTCCGGCGATCTGGTGCGGCTGATGATCCGTCCCGGTGCGCCCGTCTCCGAGGGGCAGCCGGTCATGGAACTGGAAACCGATAAGGCTGTGGTTGAGGTCCCTTCGACGGTTGTTGGAGTGGTCCACGAAGTCCTAGTGAAAGAGGGCGATAAGGTCAAGGTTGGCCAAGTCATCTTCACGCTCGAGGGCAGCGGCGCCGCGCAGCCAGAGGCTCCCCGGAAGCACGAGCCGGTGGAGCACATGTCCGGACAGCAGGCGGCGCGGCTGGCGTTTCAAATGGCAATGCAGGCGGAAGGCAAGACCGAAGAACAGGCGCTGCCTCCCGACCAGCCACCGCCGCCGCCACCCGTGTTCAGCATGCCCGTGCAGCTAGGAAAGGTTGCGGGGACCGAGCCCCGCGATCCTGTTCCCGCCGCACCGCACGTGCGCCGCCTGGCGCGTGAAGTCGGGGTGGACATTCACGAAGTGAAAGGCAGCGGGCCGGGCGGACGCATCAGCGAAGAGGACGTGAAACTGCATGCCAAAAGCATGCTGGCGGCCGCCGCTTCCGCGGCGCAGTCTCCGCGCGCCGGGCACATCGCCGAGCCCGAACTGCCGGACTTCGCCCAGTGGGGCAAGATTGAGCGCGTCTCCATACGCGGCGTGCGGCGCCGGACCGCCGAGCATCTCTGGGAAGCCTGGAGCACGATCCCGCATGTCACCCAGCAGGACCGGGCGGACATCACCGAGCTCGAACAACTGCGCGCGCGCTTCGCCCCGCGGGCGGAGGAAGCGGGCGGCAAGATGACGGTCACGGCCATCGCGCTAAAGGTGTGCGCCTCGGCCCTGAAAGTGTTCCCCCAGTTCAACGCCTCGATTGACATGGGGAAAGAGGAGATCATCTACAAGCAGTACATCAATATCGGCATGGCGGTGGACACGGATCGCGGGCTGCTGGTCCCGGTGATCCGCGATGTGGACAAGAAAAACATCGTCGAACTGGCGGCAGAACTCGCCCAGCTCTCCAAAAAAGCGCGGGACAAGAAATTGACTCCGGACGAGATGGTGGGCGGGACATTCACCATCACGAACCTGGGAGGAATCGGGGGCACTGGATTTTCTCCCATCGTGAACCATCCCGAAGTAGCGATTCTAGGCCTCTCGCGGTCGCGGATGGAGCCGGAGTGGGTCAACAATAAGTTCGAGCCGCGCTTGATTCTGCCACTCTCGCTCTCGTACGATCACCGGTTGATCGATGGCGCCGATGCAGCAAGGTTTTTGCGGTGGATTGCGGAAGCGTTTGAGCAACCGTTCCTGCTTTCGGTGCAAGGATGAAAAACCAGAGTTCAGTAAGTGCAGGTCGTAGTGATGGAACTATTCCCAGTCAGAAATGCCCTTGGTTATGGAGAATTGCTCTGGTCGCTTCGGCAATGGTTGACTAGACGAAGATCTTCTCAATGGCCCCAAGTGCTCGGGACCGTCGAAGGCTACGAACTGCTCATGGCAAGACAGAACGGTTGGTTCGTTGTTTTTTACAGTTACGAACTTGATGGGACATCGTTCTCGGGCGAGTGGCGGAAGTGGCTGCTTTTCAGTTTCTCATCGGTCGAGTCACAGACGGGGAAGGTTACGGCCCGCTTGCCGGTCGGGGCCAGAATAGGATTGCGGGTTGACCCGAATGCTCCGAATCGATCGATAGCAGAACTTTAGACAAGGATATCCATAACGTTATGGCGAACACTGCGAATCTCCGTGTGGCTGTAATCGGCGGCGGTCCGGGCGGATATGCCGCCGCATTTCTGGCTGCCGATTTGGGCATGAAGGCGACGCTGATCGATCCGGAAGTCAACCCGGGTGGGGTGTGCCTTTATCGCGGCTGCATCCCGTCGAAGGCGCTGCTGCACGTCGCCAAGCTGATCGAAGAGGCCGAACAGGCCAAGAACTGGGGAGTGGAGTTTGCCGCGCCCAAAGTTGATCTGGGCAAGCTGCGCGGATGGAAAGAGGGCGTCGTCAAGAAGCTGACGGGTGGACTTGGGCAGTTGTCGAAACAGCGCTCGGTCACTTTCGTGCAGGGCAAAGCGGGGTTCGTGAACTCCACGACGCTGAAGGTGACGAAAACAGCGGCCGGTGGTGAAGAGAACCTGACCTTCGACCGCATCATCATCGCGACCGGATCGCGGCCATCTGTTATACCCAGCCTCAAACTGGATAGCCCGCGGATGATGGACTCGACCAGCGCGCTTGATCTGCCGGACATTCCGAAGACGCTGCTCGTCATCGGTGGCGGCTACATCGGACTGGAACTGGGTTCGGTGTACGCCACGCTCGGAACGAAGGTGACTTGCGTTGAAATGATGCCAGGACTTCTGCCCGGCGCCGACCGCGACCTGGTGCTGCCTCTGCACAAGCGCCTGGAAAAGCTTTTCTCCTCCATCCTGCTGAACACGACGGTCAAATCCCTGAAGGATGAGAAGAACGGAATCCGCGTAACCTTTGACGGCCCGGACGTGAAAGAAAAAGAGCAGATGTTCGACCGCGTGCTGATGTCGGTCGGGCGCAGGCCGAATTCTGAGATTCCCGGCCTCGAAAAGACCAAGGTCAAGGTAAGCCCGAAGGGTTTCATCGAGATCAACGCGCAGCGGCAGACCGGAGACCCTTCGATCTACGCCATCGGCGACGTTGCCGGCGAGCCGATGCTGGCCCACAAGGCGATGCACGAGGGCCGCACCGCGGTCGAGGCGATTGCCGGACACAAGGTGGCTTTCGAACCCAATGCCATTCCCGCCGTCGTCTTCACCGATCCTGAAATTGCCTGGGCGGGCTTAACGGAAACGCAGGCCAAAGAACAAGGCCGCGCAATCAGCGTGGCCAAGTTCCCCTGGGGCGCTTCGGGCCGCGCCATCACTCTGGACCGGCCGGAAGGTCTCACCAAGCTGCTCATTGATCCGAAGACCGAGCGCGTGTTGGGTGTCGGTATAGTGGGCGCGGGCGCCGGTGACATGATCGCCGAAGGCGTGCTGGCCATCGAGATGTGCGCCTTGGCGGCTGACGTGGGCATGACCATCCATCCGCACCCGACGCTCTCAGAAACCATGATGGAAGCGGCGGAGATCTTTTACGGACAGGCCACCGATATCTATCGTCCGAAGAAAACGTAGCGCCGGCGTGGCAGGCTGTTGTGCGGACGGTCCCCCCGCACCTGAAGATTAAGAGAAAGTGGCTCGTATGGATCATGCTGTATTCGCACGAGCCCCTGCACGTCAGGCCTGACTAGAGTGTGATGAAACTGGGTCGTCGAACTAGCGTAGTGTGTTCCATCGTAATGCTGCTCTCCGTTCGTACGGATTTTGCGAAAACCGGCGCGCAAGCGCAGAAACAAACAGAGTACGGAGTGGGTGTCAAAACCGGGAGCGGCATTATTCGGTACCACGCAACCTGCGTTTGGTTTGGGACTTTCTTCGTTTCAAGCAAATTCTTCGATGGACTCCGCAGGACTGAAACACCTAGTGGTCCGGAATTCGCGAAAGATGGGACTCGATATACTACGTTCCCCGACCGTCTGATTGTAGATGTAGAGGCGACGGTCTTCAGATGTCCAGCCAGGCGGGACAACGTGATGCCTCCTGACTACGGGGCGGGGCTAATGGCAGGAGCGTCTTTCGATGTGCGCTGGAAGAGAGGGGCTGAGACAAGACCAGCCTCCCTACTATCGACAAAGGAAGAGCACAGGAGTCCGGGGCTTCGTTGGGACTATCTCCTAGAGGTTACGGCGAAAGGTGTCCCGCTGAATGACGCACTGATTATAGATATGTCGATGCGGCAGGGTTTAAGTCACGCGGTTCTTTCGGCAGTCTTGAAATGAGGGGGATGATTAGGGACGGATCGTGGCTTGCCAAACGCATACTCGACGAGAAAGTGAAGTGCGCGTCGTGGCAGCGGTCTGCCTCGGAGTTGCCTCGATGAAAAAGCTGTTGCTTTCAGTCTTCGTCCTTTCCATCTTTGTAACCCCGCTGTTGGCCCAGTCCCTGACCGGCGTGCTGGGAGGGACTGCGCCGGCCCAGGAGCCAGCGGCCCCTCCCAGCGATTCGCTTGGCCGCGAGACCCCTTCGGGAACCGTTCTGGGATTCTTGCAGGCCGCCCAGGCGGGCAACTACAAGATCGCCGCCGATTACCTGCAGATCAGCGCCGTCCATCGCCAAGCGCAGGGCCCGGAACTGGCGAGCCAACTGAAGGTGCTGATGGACCGCGCCTTTGTGGGCAGCCTGCGGCGTCTCAGCACGCGTCCGGAAGGGAGCCCGGATGGCGGTGGGGGCGAGCAGCAGACGATCGGCACGTTTGTGAGTGGCGATGCCGATGTTCCGGTTGTGCTGGTCCGCGTCGTGGACCCCAACTCCGGAAAAATCTGGCTGTTTTCTTCCGGGACCCTGAGCAAAGTTCCTGACCTGTACGACAATCTGCAGGTCCACCAGATCGAAAAGAAACTGCCTCAGGTGCTGGTGGCGAGGCTTTTTCTGGGGATGCCGCTGTGGCAATGGCTCGCTCTGCTGGCGGCGATTCCAGTCGCCATCACTATCGGCTGGCTGATGGTGGTGATACTGGCGGTCCCGCGACGCCTCTGGCTCAAGTACAAGAAGCGTCCCAATTTGCATTCCTTCAGCCGGGTTTCTACGCCGCTTGTGGTGTTCTTCGGCGCCATCGCCCATCGGGCGATCGTGGCGTACCTCGGGCTGCCCCTTCTGCCGCGTCTTTACTACTACCGGACCATCGGCGCGGTGATGGTGGCGGGGTTCTTCTGGTTTCTGCTGCGCGCGACCGGGGTGACCATGCAACGTCTCCGGACGCATGCCATCACCGCGGGCCGCACCGGCACCGGGACACTGGTAGTGCTTGGTGAGCGGTTGCTGAAGGCTTTGGTCGTGATCGTTGCGGTTCTGGCAATTCTGAGCACCATCGGCTTCAACCTGACCACCGTACTTGCGGGCCTCGGGATCGGCGGGATTGCCATTGCGTTTGCGGCGCAGAAGACTTTGGAAAACCTCTTCGGCGGGGTCTCGGTGCTGGGGGACGAGGTCATCCGCGTGGGCGATTTTTGCCGCATCGGAGACCGGGTCGGAACGGTGGAAGACATCAGCTTGCGCTCGACTCGAATCCGCACGCTCGACCGCTCCGAGCTCTCCATTCCCAACGGCTCGCTGGCAACCATGAATATCGAGAACTTCGCAGTCCGGGACAAGATCTTGTTCAATCCCACTTTCGGTGTGAGATACGAAACGACGCCCGACCAATTGCGCTATTTGCTGGCGGAGGTGCGGCGCATGTTGTACGAGCACTCCAAGGTTGAGAGCGAGAGCGCCCGCATCCGTCTGGCGGGCTTCGAGAATAACTCCCTGTCTCTGGAGATCTTCAGTTATGTTCTGACCCGCGACTTCACCGAATTCACCACCATCCGCGAGGATCTGCTGTTGCGGATTATGGAGATCGTCGAGAAGTCGGGTACCAGCCTCGCTTCTCCTTCGCGCGCGGTGTATGTCCACCGCGACCCCGGGCTTGACAAAGAAAAGACGGAGACTGCCGAACAACACGTCCAGCAATGGCGGGACGAACAACAGCTCCCTTTCCCCGACTTTGCCCCGAAGGATAAGTCCGCTTTCCGCGGTTCGATTGTTTATCCCCAGCCCGATTCGGCCGTCGGCAGAGAACCCCGTTAGCACCCCAGGGAAGGCCCCCGCTTACCGGCGTAACTTGCAGCGGGCAAAAGAGATTCCTAGCATGGAAGGGCTATGGCTCCTCGTGCCCTGCTTTTGTCTCCGGATGACCAGGCGGTCAGCGCGATCACCGGCGTTCTTGAAGAATTGTCGGTGAACTGCGAACGGCCCCTGGACGGATCGTCAGCCGCTCAAAAACTGAATTCGCAGAGTTTCGATCTGGTCCTGGTGGATTGCGACAACCTGCCTGCCGCCAAGCTGATTTTCGATGTTTGCCGGCGCACCCGAGCCGGCGTTTCGATCCCCATCGCCATTGTGGACGGGCGTGCGGGTCTGCCTACGGCCTTTCGTCTGGGCGCTGAACTCATCCTCACCAAACCCGTGGCCAAGGACCAGGCCAGAAGCACGATCCGGACCGCGGTGAACCGGTTGCGGAAAGAGGAGCCGGCGAGAGCGACGCAGCCGGTTGAGCCGGCTTCCGCGGAGGCCGCAGCACCGGCGGTACCTGAGAAATTCGCGCAGGCGGCAGCGGCAGTTGGGTCGGTTTCCTTGCAGGCAAAGACGGTGGAGGCCTCGGCGCCGGTCGAGTCCCCAGTGACGGCCCTGGCTGCTGTGCCGGTCCTATCTGAGCCGGTCATGCCTGAGCCGGTCATATCTGAGCCGGCCATGCCTGCGCTGGTGACGCCCCAGATGAGTTCCGCGGCGGCGGACGCTGCTATTGCACCGGACGCGGTCGAGCCCGCGCCGGCCCCTTCTGCGATGATCTCGTCTGCGACCAGGGGAAGGTCTCCGAGTTCCCTGCCCGCCCCGCCGCGGCAGCCCTCTGACGATCCCGTGCTCGCGGAACTGGAACGGGCCGAGACTGAACCGGAGCGCGCGATCTTCTCGTCCTACGCGAAACCCCAAAAAAGCAAGCCGCGACACGGGCTGCTGGTTGCTGCGCTGCTCGTCGGATTGGCCGGCGGCGGCTTCTATGCTGCATGGATGTACGCACCTGGGTTTCGGGAATTGGTCCAGGTTCAGCTCGGGCGAGTGATGGCACTTGCGGGAATGGCGAACCAACTCATGGGTTCTGGGGCACATCCGCAGACTGCGTCCCGGCCTCCGGTGAAGGCTGTGACTCCGCAAGCTCCTCCGGCTGCGCCGCGAGCTTCCGCGTCATCCACCTTACCGGCCTCAGCCGACACGTCCAGCCCAGCACGCACGCCCGCTGAAAGTATTGCGGTGCCGGCAGCTGCCGCAGCCGCGGCGCCCGCGAAAACTGAGCTGGCGGGCGAGAGCGACGCCGTCATTCTCTCGTCCAAGGGTGCGGAAAGGCGCCTGGTTCATCGGGTGGAACCGGCCTATCCCCCGGAAGTCCGCTCCCAGGGAGTGGAAGGGACGGTCGTCCTCAAGACGACGGTCAACGAAAGCGGCACGGTGGAGAGAGTGCGCTTGGTCGAGGGTAATCCCGCCATGGCCGAGCCAGCCATCAGCGCGGTCAAGCAGTGGCGCTACAAACCGTATGTCCGGGACGGAAAAGCCCAGCCGTTCCAGACGATTGTGCTGGTGGATGTTCCATAGTCCCGGAGCCATTTCCGGCGCAGCCTCCATCGCCCCGTTACCCACGTAACTTGCTGATACACAAGAGTGTACCTAGGATGACCTCATTATGGGTTACCAAGCGTTACTGTTCTGCCCGGACGAGAAACTGGCCCGCGTTGTCACCCAGGTCTTCAGCGAACTGGACTTCAATGTAGAGCTGGTCAACGAGCCCTTCGGGGCGGTCAAGAAATTGATGACGCAGCGCTACGATGCCATCGCGGTGGACTGCGAAAACGAGCAGAACGCTACGCTTCTCTTCAAGAGCGCTCGGAACTCCCAGACCAATCAGAGCTCGCTCGCGCTCGCGCTGGTCGAAGGACAGGCGGGCGTGGCCAAAGCCTATCGCATCGGGGCCAACCTGCTGCTGACCAAGCCGATCAACGTGGAACAGGCCAAAGGAACGCTCCGGGTAGCCCGCGGACTACTGCGCAAGAATTCTGATGTATCGGGAACGAGCACAAAACCGGCGGCGAGTGCCGCGGCATCGATGAAGTCTGCTCCAGTGGCGCCCATGACCTCTCCGGAACTGGAGAAGCACAGTACCCCGCCGGTCCTACCCGCGAAGCTCGCCTTCGCCATGCAATTTGAATCGCCGAGGCCGGCCATGGCGGCCTCCGCCAAGGTTGAGGGAGTCACGGTTGCGCCGCCCGCACCGGATATTCAAGCCAGGGTTTCCACCGAGATGGGCTCGCCGGCGGAGGTTCAACTCCCGGCACTCGCGCCGGAGATTTCAGAACCGGCAGCCGTGCCTTCCGCGCCACCGGCAAAGAAGCCGGTTGCCAGTTTCGCAAATGTGCAGGGTGCCGCAGCCGCGCCGGCCCCGGCCCGAGATGTGCCCGCCCCCGCTGAGAAGAGGGCAGCAAAACCGGAGCCGATCCAGACCACCTCATCGCCGGCCATCTTGACGGAAGTCACCGCCGTACCGACCTTCTCCGCACTCGGCGAGCATGAAGCATCGGAAGGCTCTGGAGGCGCGAAGAGGATCCTGGGCATTGCTGCGGTGCTGGCGGTGGCCGCAGTGCTAGGCTATTTCGGCTGGACAAAATACGGGCAACCGGCCTTGGCGCGCCACGCGCAAGGTGTAGTGCAAAAACCCGCATCGCTACAGCCCGCCGCTCCGGTGGCGGCATCACCGGCGGTACCGTCGATCAGCACCTCCGGGATGCCGTCGGCGACGGCTCGACCGGCAGTCGCGACGCTTGGGTCCCCGCCCGCCAAGCCATCCGCGAGTGAGGGCAATCTCCCAACCGTCAGGATCGCTGCCAATCCCGAGCCGCCGGCCAAGAAACCCGAGCCCGCTTCGATCCGTGTAAAGTCCGAACCGGCGAAGGCTCAGACTCAAGCTGAGGAATCTGCGGCACAGGTTCCCAGCCCGCTTGGGGTGGCGTCTGCCAATAACGGAACTTTAAGCGGACTGATGTCTTCCTCGCCCGCCAGCCTGCCCCGAGCCGTGCCGGGGACGTTGAGGATTTCCCAGGGCGTCTCGCAAGGGCTCTTAATCAGGCGGGTGCAGCCCATTTACCCGTCGACTGCGCTTGCCATGCGAATTCAGGGGACCGTGCAACTGGAAGCGACCATCAACAAAGAGGGCATCATCACCAACCTGAAAACGGTCAGTGGCGACCCGGTGCTGGCTCGCGCGGCTGCGGGTGCGGTGAAGCAGTGGCGTTACAAGCCCTACTATCTGGATGGACAGCCGGTGGATATCCAGACCCAGATTACGGTCAACTTCAAGCTGCCCAACTAGATGCTGCCAGGCGCTTGCAAGCATGAGCCGGCCGCCGTGCCGGCGTAGCGACGGGCGAAAAGGCCTGTTCTCCGCGGAGATCATTCGTGCCGTAGATGCCGTGCTCCGGGAAACGAGCGGCCTTAGTTCAGCTGCTCATCCGGAGGCCGGTGCCGGGGGCGGCCCGGGTGCGCGCTGATGCTGCGAAACTTGTGGTAGAGCCGGTGCAGGTCCTCGCTGAGCAGACGCACCACCTGCATGCAAAAGTCGCAGTGGCCGCGGAGGAATTCCAGCAAACTGTCGCGGGGGACGAAGGCGATCGTCGCGTGGTCCTCGGCCTGCGCCGTAACCCGGTGGTTGTTGCCGGACATGCTCTCGCTGAGACTCAGGATGGTACCTGGGCCGACGACCTCCAGCAGTTGCGGACGGCTCTGGTTGGTCGTAAGCAGAAGGCGAACCTGGCCCGATTCGACCACGTAAACGCCGGCCGCTGGCGTGCCCTGCTCAAAGATCGTGGTGCCCTTGGAATACACCCGGATCGACTTGATCCCGTGAAGAGCCTGCCAAAGATCTGGGCTGAGATGGCCTGGTGAAGGCTGTAACACAATCCTCACTCCGTTGTGGCGTCAACCCATCCTGAGCATCGGCCAGGGCGGCGGCTGTGACGCGTATCACTGATCGGGGTGAGGTCTTGCCCGGTACGCCGGCGGTTGCGCGCCCCATGACCAGCGCGACACGGTTGCTCTCTCCGGTAGTAAGAGCATCGATTCAGGGTACCTACTTGAACCCTGAGAGGGACTTCCGGGGAGAGGAACAACCGCGGCCGAACTGCGAATGATCGGTCGTCGGTCCGTGGATCGCATCGGGGAGGGCCGGTACAACCGGGTTCATTCCCGCCCAAGGATTTCGTCGATCGCGACCTTGCCGCCCTTTTCGACGCTGATGATCTTGTGAACCGGCTTGAATCCGCTCAGGGTGATATCCACCACGTAGTTGCCCGGCCCCAGCATGATCTCCACCGGTGACAGCCGGTCCAGAAGTCGGCGGTTGAGCGCGATCTGGGCGCCTTTGGGCTGGGTATGGATGGCCACCGAGCCCATGCCGGCCACGCTGTCGCCGCCGCCGAAGAACTTTTTGAACTTGCCAACGGTCTTGATGTCATCGGCGTTGCCCAGCACGCGCAAGGCGGGGGCGAACTGAAAGTTCTGCCCGGGTCCCAGATCCGCGTTGGTGGTTTCCTCCAGGTATCCCTGCTTACGCAGCAGAACGGTGTGTTTTCCTTTTTCCACCGCGAACTGCGCCGGGGTCACCCTGCCCGTAGGTCTGCCATCCAGGATCACCTCGGCTCCGGTGGGCGTGCTGTTCACCGCCACCAGCGCATTGATCGGAGACAGGTGGAGCACGACAAAAGACTTGCCGCCGGAAGCCACCTCCACAGCGCGGGCTTCGGCGGAATACCCGGACTTGCTCACCGAAACGATGTGCTGGCCCGGACTGAGACCGGTCACATCGAAGGGCGTAATCCAGGAGGGATCGCTCTTGCCATCGATCTGGATCTGCGCGCCTTGGGGATTGGAGTCAATCTGCACCTGCCCGGGGACTATGGCCACGGCCTTCGGGGCGGGCGCGGGCGCCTTCCTCCTGCCGGAATTCCCGTTGCGTTTTTCGAACTGGCGCACCGTCACTTCCGGTTGGGCTTGCTCCACCGGAGCCGGAGCAGCTTGTGGAACCGGCTGGGGAGCCGTCGGAGCAGCTGGCTGCTCCTGGCTGGGTGCTGCCTTTGCCGGACGCGAGGCTGCCGTCAGGTCATCGTCTTCCGAACGCACGTGGAAAAACAGCGCGACCATGACCACCAGGATCAGAACGACCGCACCCAGAATGGAATAGAACAGCAGCTGGGGAGGGACGGCCTTGATTTCCTTAAGCGCTTTTTGCGCCACTTCTCGTGGCTGCACCTTGGGCTTTTCTTCCTTCCGGCGCAACTGGGCCAGCGGCAATGGCGGCGGCGGTACCTCGGAAACAGGCTCCGGCAAAGTGGGAGGCGCGAAAACGGTCTCCTTCAGCGGAGGCAGTTCGTCAATATCGGAGAAGCTTGGACCGGCAGCGTCGGCTGGAGCCAACGCGGACATTATCGGATCCACGGCCACCCTGGGCATTTGCGTTTCGGTTTCGGGCTCGACGACGGCGGCAGAAAGGACCGAACTGGAACTGCCTTGTGCCTCCTCGAATCCAGAAGATTCGTTGGGGCCCGTCCCCATCCCGGCGCCGGCAGCTGCGGCCGCGGCTTTTGTGTCGTGCGTGGCTTCGACCCGTGGCTTCGGAATGGCGTGCGGGGCCGGCACGGACGGAGTGGGCTCGGCAGCCTTGGCGGCGCTCGAGACAAACTTGCTGGCGGCTGCCGCACGATCGGCGGCTGAAATCGCGGGGTTCGCGGGCCTGGTTTTCTTTGTGCTGGCGGAAGCTGATTTCACGCTGCCTTCCTTGCACCTTTCGAGTTCTGCAGCCAGGTCTCGCGCGCACTGGAAACGCTCCCCGGGATCTTTGGCCAGCGCTTTCATGATCAATGCGCTGATGCCGGGGTGAATCTTGGGATTCAGGGACAGCGGGCTGGGGGGCATCTCGTTCACAATCTGGTTTTCGAGGGCGGCGGGGTCTTCCGCATCGAAGGCCCTGCGATCGGTGACCATCTGGTAGAGGGTCACACCCCAGGTAAACAGGTTCGAGCGCAGATCGATGGCATCCCCCTTAACCATTTCAGGAGAACAATAAGGCAGCAGATCTCCCAAACCGCTGCCCGACGCCGTTCCGATCAGGCTCATGCTGGAGATGCCGTAGCCGAGGATCTTCACCAGCCCATCCCACTGCACCATGACCTTGGCCGGCTCCAGCGAGTAATGCACGACTTCCATGGACGCTGCATGGTCCAGGCCGGCACAAACCTGGCGGGTGATATCGAGCAAGTCCCAGATGGAGAACCCTTCCTTGCGCGACAGCATGGTGGCCACGCTGTTGCCCTGGACGTATTCCATGGCGGCACAGAACTGGTCCTCGATTTCGCCCGCCCCGTAGAGGACGGCGATGTTCTGGCTGGCGAGGTCGCGAGTGCTCTCGCCTTCCGCAATCAACTTCTCGACGAAGGTGGATGTGCGCTCGCCGAGGGTGTCCAGGCGCAGCGTCTTGAGAGCGACGGTCTGATTGGTCTCGGTGTCGGTGGCCTTATACACCGCGCCGATGTCGGACTTGGAAAGCTCACTTAAGATTTCGAAACGGCCAAACATCATCGCCATTGCAGTCGCCTCAAGGTGACAGCCGCATTACACCCAGGGTAGGGGTTTGGCTAAAGATCGGGGGAGGGCCATAGTTAGGATACTGCGGCGAGTCGAGTACCGGAGAGTTACGAAAGTACTGCGGCGCGCGGAGAGGAAAGGCCCCGGCAAGCCGAGGCTAACGGCGAGAAGCCAGTTGCGCGGTCTCGGAGTTCGGCACGCCGTCACTGATCCACTCCCAGACGCGGCGGCCGCGGTCGTTCGTCAGGCTGCGGGCTTCCCCGTAGTCCACCAGGCGATTCAGAACGGTGGTCACCGAAGCCAGCGGGTCTTTGTGTCTTGCCAAAAGGGCCGGGTCGCGCCTTTCCAAATCGCCGCAAACTTCACGCGCTCCCAGCGGACCCCCGGCTTCCATCAGCACCGTGCGGCAGGCTTTGGTGAACCCTGGCTGACGGCCGTTGGGTTTGCGATCGATCAGTTCCAGCAAATCGTCGCCCAGGACCTGGTCTCCGAACAGCTTGGCCAACCCGGCGATGGTCTGCTTCACCGTGCCGATGCGCTTCATGACTTCAGCGCGCTGCTGCATGAGTAGCCGGAGTTCGTCATGTGCCGCGGCCACCACCTGCTGTACTGGAACACCGCTGGCGCGGGGATAAATTTCGCGGATGCCGTCGCTGCCGTTCTTCTCAACTTCCATAATCGTTTCCCCCGGTTCGCCTCGCCCGCTCCACCCGTCCACCGCAGGGCTACCCAAGTCTTACTACGGCAGAAAGATCGCGAAAGTTCCCGGCGACCGACCAGCACCCGGATGGGGAACTGGGGAGCCCTAGATAATTGGACTCGCCTGGGAGCGAGAAGTTATCAGGGCAATTGGAGACGGCTGCGGCGTGGAAAAAGCGCGGGCATAGGATGTCCGCGCGGCTGCACTTCGGGACGGCTTCTGCCCTTTCTTCGCCGTTCTAGCCGGGGCCTTCTTCACACGGGCTTTCAGCGGTTGGCTCGGTCGTGGACTACGCACCGGCTTGAGCATTGACCGGCAGAATGCGTTTCAACCCATCACTGTGGTGTGCTCGGGCCGGATCTTGTAGAGCACGCGCACTTCGCCCGGCTGCGCGTAGGGATACTTGTCCACACCGAGATACTTCTTCGCCATCTTGTGAATATGCTCGGCGGCGCCCTCTTCGGTGATCTCCATGACGGTGCCACGGATTTCCAGGTAGCGGTAGGGGTTCTCCGGATCCATGATGGCCATGGCCACGCGCGGATCGCGCCGCACGTTGCGGTCTTTCTGCCGTCCGCGGGCAGAGTTGAAAATCACGTGCTCACCGTCGAAATCGCACCACACCGGAGTGACCTGAGGACGTCCATCGGGCATGACGGTGGCGAGACTGGCAAAAGCGCGCTTCTGGAAGAGATCCCGGTACTTCTCCGGAATAGGGTTCGGCATGATGGTCTCCCGCCTGGAATTGGGCCGCGGCAAGCGGCCACTCGCATTATAGATGTTTCCCGCGCCGCGGCAGGTTGCCGAATCTTGGGTTTGCCCTCCGCAGAAGGTACAATTCACTAATTCATTTGGTATCGGAAGTGGAGGCACTGTCTCACATGTTTGCGCCGCAGCCGATTGGATTTGTGAGCAGCCCCTACAAAGATACGGCCGAGATTCCGAAGGGCCTTGGCGCCAAACACGAGGCCGACGGTGTGCTCAAGATCCTGCCGGAATTTGAGCTCGGGCTCACCGACATCGAGGGTTTCTCGCATCTGATCGTCATCTGGACGTTCGACCGCTCCCACGGATTCGAATTGCTCGGCACCCCGCCTTCCGATAATCGGCCGCACGGCGTGTTTGCCACCCGATCTCCGAAGCGGCCGAACCCGATTGGCCTGACGACCGTCGAGTTGCTTCGCCGCCAGGGCCGACTGCTGCACGTCCGAGGCGTGGACATGCTGGATGGAACGCCCATCCTGGACATTAAGCCTTACCTGTCCAGCATCCCTTCGGAGAAGCTACGCCGCGGGTGGCTGGCAGAAGCTGAGGCACGGAAAAAGTGATGTCCCAGTCCACATTTCGGCCATACTGACCAGGAGATGAGTGTGCGTGTGCGCGCGGGCTTGAGCATGAAGCAGGTCGCTTTTCTCTGGATTGCGCTCGCCCTGGTGCTGGCGGCGGACCTGCCTGTTTTCACCCACGCCGATGAAGCGAAGGCGCCGCCGACCGTCGTCTTCATGACGGATTTTGGCGTGCTCGACGATTCGGTGGCGCTGTGCAAAGGCGTGATGTATGGAATCACGCCCAACCTGCGCATCGTGGACCTCACGCACCAGGTGAATGCTTTCTCGATTGGCGATGGCGCGCGTTTTCTGTTTGGCGCAACACCCTACTTCCCCGCTGGAACGGTTTTTGTCGCCGTGGTCGATCCCGGCGTTGGCAGTTCGCGGAAAGCCGTGGTGGTGAAGTCGAAGCGGGGGCAGTTTTTTGTGCTGCCCGACAACGGACTGATGACGATGGTGGAGGATCGGGACGGGATCGAAGCCGCGCGGGAAATTACCAATCCTGATTGGATGATTGGCGCCAAAGTCTCCTCGACCTTCCATGGCCGGGATATTTTTTCGCCGGTCGGAGCGCACATTGCGCGCGGCGATGACTGGACCCAGGTCGGACCGGTCGTCAAAGAGTTGGTGCGTCTTGACCTGAAACCCGCGGAGATCGGCGCCCGAGGGCTGACGGGAGAGGTGATCGCCATCGACGGGCCGTTCGGGAACCTGATCACGAACATTGACAGCGATGATTTTCTTAAGCTGGGCTATCAGCGCGGCGACCGGTTGAAGATTACCATCGCCGGACACGAAGTGGAGCTTCCGTTCGTCAAGACCTTCAGCGACGTGCCGCTCAAGCAGCCGCTGCTGTTCATCGATTCGCGCGGACGGGCCAGTCTGGCGCTCAACCAGGCAAGTTTCGCGGCGAAGTATGACATCCATCCGCCGCAACCGATCTACATACCCCGCAAGGGGCATTGATTACATACGAGAAGAACGAGGAAGCTATATGCAAAGGGGCAAGAGCAATCACTTTATTTGGGCAAGCTTGATCGCCGTGTCGTTCCTGTTTGCCGCAGCGGCGTGGGCGCAAAGTTTCCGCGGATCCATTCGCGGCACAGTGACCGATCCCAGCGGCAGCGTCATTGCCGGCGCGAAGGTCACGGCGAAGAACCTCGGCACGGGCCTGCAGCGGGAAACCACCACCGGCGCAGATGGCGGCTATGTGCTGGCCGAATTGCCGGCCGGCGAATACACGGTCACAGCCGAGTCGGCCGGACTGTCGCCGTCGGCACAGAACGTGATGGTCAACGTCGGTCTCGACACCGCCGCCAACTTCGATTTAACCAAGGTGCAGCAAAGGAAAGAGCAGGTCACCGTCACCGCGGAGGCACCGGTGATCGAGACGACGCGCGACGTGCTGGGGGAAGTGGTCGAGCGCAAGCTGGTAGCGGACCTCCCACTGAATGGTCGAGACTTCGGCAAACTTGTGGCTCTCGTTCCGGGCGCGACCGTAGAACCCTCGGGAGTTGCCGCGATCCAAAGCGGATTTGGGCAGTTCTCGATCAACGGCAACCGCGACCGATCCAACAACTACACCCTGGATGGAACGGATAATAACGACCCATTCTTCAACAACTCGGCCTTCAACCAGGTCGGAATCGGCGGCGCTCCGGCCTCGCTTCTGCCGATTGATGCGATTCAGGAGTTTAATCTGCAGTCGCAATTCGCCGCCGAATACGGACGCAATAGCGGGTCGGTCGTCAACATCATCACCAAGTCCGGCGCCAACCAGATTCACGGAACGGTGTTCGAATTTCTGCGCAATGATCTGTTCGACGCCAGAAATTTCTTCAACCGGTCGATCGACCCATCAGGTAATCACATCCCCAAGAGCGAGTTCCGCAACAATCAGTTCGGCGGGTCACTCGGTGGGCCGATCATCAAGGACAAAACATTCTTCTTTGGTGCCTACGAAGGACAGCGGGAACGGGTCACTTCGGACTTCAGTTTTCAGGTACCCACGCAGCAGCAGATTGCCAATGCGCAGGCGATTTCTGCGCTCGGGCCTGTGGACGGTAGTCCGGTCCCCCCAAGCAGCGCTCTGACCGCGATCCTCAATCAGTTTCCGGTCGCCACTGGTTTCAACGGGACCGCCGGAACAGTAGTCGGTGGGGTGCACGATACCAACAGCCTCGACAGCTTCATTGCGAAAATCGATCACCAATTGACTGGTTCGGAATCGCTCACGGGACGGTACGCTTTTGCCAGCAATCAACAACAATTTCCGCTCGGAGGTCTGGGGTTCGGCGCGGGATCCCGCTTTCAGCAGTTTTCGCAGACTTCGCCTACGCGCGTACAGTTGGTCTCTGTCAGCCTGCTGTCCACTCTAAGCCCGACCAGGATTAACGAAATTCGCTTCGGTTACAGCCGCTATCGCACTTCCTTTGCTTCCGTCGATGCCAACGTTGATTATTCCGCACCGAACCTGAACCTGGGCACAGGCAAGCTCGGTCTGCCGGAAATCGACTTTGGGGGAACCTTCGACAACCTGGGAGCATCGGCGTTCAGCATTCCGCGCGGCCGCACCAGCCAAACTTTGCAGATTCTCGACAATTTCACGTTGCTTAAAGGGCGGCATACGATCAAATTCGGCGGCGAATATCGCCGGATTGCGATCGACAGCTTCAACGACAATCTGGAGCGAGGACTATTCTCGTTCGGGCCGGAGGACCCAAACACGCTGAGCGCGTGCCCCCCGGACAACCCAGCTCCGGGATGCGACGATACGGGCACGCTGACCTTGGTTGGCTACTATTTCGGCGACACCTTTCCTTTAGCCGATGCCGGCAACACCCAACGTACAACCTACAACAACGGCCTAGCCTTCTTCGCCCAGGATGACTTTCGGGCCAGCCGCAACTTCACCTTGAACTTGGGCCTGCGCTGGGAGTACTTTGGTCCCCTCCGTGAAGCGCACAACCTGCTTTCGAATCTAGGCAAGGACGGCAATCTGGCCTTGGTCGGTACCGACGGCGTTAACGGAGCGTACAGCCGTGACCTCAACAACTTTGGACCGCGCCTCGGTTTCGCCTGGAACGTTCTCCCTAATACGGTTCTTCGCGGCTCCTATGGCGTTGACTATGACTACATTCCGCAGGATCTTTTGATCGCAAACTTTACCAATTCGGCTGGACTGGTCACCAATCCCATCGGCCCACGTGCCGTGATCTCAGTAGCCGGCAGCTACGATTCGACTGCGTTCAACGGCACCAATCCCGGGGGCCCGGTTTTGACCGTGCCGAACCCCTTGCCAACCACTCCGCCATCGGGTGCAGACATCTTTTTCACTCCACGTGATCTCGTTACACCGTACGTGCAGAACTGGAACTTCAACCTCGAGCACCAATTGAGTGAGGGTCTGGCGTTGCAACTCGGGTATGTCGGCAGCAAGGGAACAAAACTGGTTCGCTTGCGGGACGCGAATCAGCCAGATGCGAACGGCGACCGCCCCAACCCGACCTTCGGTTTCATGGACGAGTTCGCCACGATCAGCGCGTCGACCTACCACGCGTTGCAGGCGACTCTGCGCGTTCGCAGCTGGCACGGGCTGTCCGGTTTCACGGGGTATACCTGGTCCAAATCGCTCGACGACGCCTCAGACGGCATCGACTTCAACTTTTCCACGGTGGCAATGCCGCAAGACTCGAATAATCTGCGCGCTGAACATGGTGCCTCGAACTTCGACGCACGCCACCGCTTCACCGCCGCCTTCACCTATGACCTGCCCAGGTTCGGCGGACCCAAGAGATTGTCGGAGGGCTGGCAGATCAACACCATTGTCACCGCGCAGAGCGGGCGTCCAGTGCCGATCGCGAGCGCGAACGACACCAGTGGCATTGCGTTTGATCAGTTTCCCAGCCCTTCTAACTTTCACCAACGCCCGGACGTGGTTCCCGGGATCAATCCGATCAATTCCAATTGGGAATCGGCGCCGGACATGATTGGCTATCTCAATGGTGCGGCTTTTGCCGACCCCCCATTACCTATCGATCCCAACTCTCCCGGCAGCTTCGGAAACCTGGGGCGAAATGCGATCTATGGTCCGAAGTTCTGGAACGTGGATTTCGCGCTCCTCAAGAACACGCGGCTCTTTGAGCGGGCGAATCTCCAATTCCGTGCCGAGTTCTTTAACATTTTTAACCATCCAAACTTTGCACTGCCGAACTTCTTCGTAAGTCCCGGATCCCCGCAGCAGGGTCTGATCACCCAAACCCCGGACGTCGCCCAGACCAACCCCGGTCTCGGCGGCGGTGGGCCGCGGGTGGTTCAATTGGCTTTGAAAGTCATTTTCTAGGATATTCGGGCGAGCGCGGCGTTGTTGGGAAGCCCCTCCACAGAAGTCCATGCTCGCCTCTCGCTACCCGCGACTCGCTACTCGCGACTCGCGCCCAGTTCCCGCGCAATCCTCGGCAGTACCGCTCGCAGCAACGCGACGAATTGCCCCGTCACTCGCCGCCCCACTTCGAGCACTTCTTCGTGATCGAGCGGCCGATCGAGGATGCCGGCGGCCATGTTGGTTACGCAGGAGATCGCCAGAACGTTGATACCCATGTGCCGTGCCGCGATCGCTTCTGGGACGGTGGACATGCCGACCAGGTCCGCGCCAATCGTGCGCAGGTAGCGAATCTCGGCGGGAGTTTCGTAGCTAGGGCCGAGCAGGGCGGCGTACACTCCCTCGCGCGGCGGGATGGAGAGTTTCTTCGCTTCTTCGAGCGCGATCTCGCGATAGCGCTTCGCGTAGGTGTAGGTCATGTCGGGAAAGCGTGGGCCGAAGCGCTCGTCGTTCGCGCCCGCAAGCGGGTTCTGGCCCTGCAGATTGATGTGGTCGCGCAGGATGACGAGCGCGCCCTGTCCATATTCGAGGTTGATGCCGCCGGCGGCGTTGGTGAGGATCAGCGCGCCAATGCCCATGCGTCCGAGGACGCGCGTTGGGAAGGCGACCTCGACGGCGGAGTAGCCTTCATACACATGCACCCGGCCTTGCATGACGGCAACGGGAACGTCGCCGGACTTGCCGGTCACGAGTTGTCCGGCGTGCCCGATCGCGGTTGAGAGGGGAAAGGATGGGATCTGCGCGTAGGGGATGCGGACGGCTTCGGCTAGGTCGTCGGCAAAGGATCCGAGGCCGGAGCCCAGGACCAGGCCGATCCGGGGGCGGAGCTTGGTTTGAGAAAGCACAAAGGCCGCCGCGGATTCAGAGCGAGTGTACAAGTCTGGATTCATAAATAGACATTGTCATCCTGAGCGAAGCGAAGGACCTGCTTCCTTGGCAGTGCGCGGAACAGCAGGTCCTTCGCTTCGCTCAGGATGACAACCCTACCGAAAAACTACCCTAGAACTTCTTCTCGAACTCGGCAAATGCCTTCTCCAGTTGCCATTGCACGCGGGCGCGCTCACTCGCTTCGAGAAAAGTCTGGCATTTGCCCGATACCCGGCCGCCGGAGGTCTTGTCTTCTTCGCAAGCTGAGATACGGTGCAGTTCGTAGCCGTCATTCCACAGGCTCTCCCCCGGCATAAAGCTGTGCTCCAGGCTCTGCCGCGCCATGCGTTTCAAATCCGCGTACGACAACCCGTAGGTTTCCGCCGCGCGCAGGTATTCGTGCGTCATATCGCTGCGGGAAACGCCTTCGTCATCGGTGGCCAGCGCGACCGGCACTCCGTATTTCATGTAGATGGGCAGGGGATGGTGGTCCCCGCTCACGCCGAGAATCGTATCGTTCGACGTCAGGCAAATCTCGACCAGCACGTTCTTCTTGGCCATTTCTTTGAGCAGCCCGATGGGATCGCTCTCGCTCATGACAGCGACGCCGTGGCCGATACGTTCCGCGCCGGCTCGCTCAATCGATTCGCGGATGTGAAAGCGCAACCCCTCGGGAGGAACCAGTCCCATGGCGAGTTCGCCGGCATGCAGGGACACGTGTGCAGACGGATAGAACTTGTGGAGCACCTCGATGATCCGCATGTGCAGATCGAAGTCGTGCATGGGTACGTAATAGTCTTCTGGCATCACCAGGTTGAAGCCAACGAAGCGTGGATCAGCCTTGGTCAACTCGAAGCCGAGCAGGATCTGAGCAAAAACCTGTTCCTTGGGCAGCCCACGCAGCACCTGATACAGGTAGTGGAGCGTTACGTCGCATCCGGGAGAGGCCTGGGCGGTGCCGCAGTGCAGCAGTTCTCTCTTGCGAGCTTCGTCGGCATCAGCCTGGGCGCGAACCGACGCGACGATGTCGCTCATGCCGGCGGCGAGGAGTTTGTCTCGAAACTTGCTGAAATCGTCGTCCCAGCCGATCTTGGCGCCGAGGATGGCGGCTTGCCCGCCGTCGGCGGTGTTCATCACTTCGACGTATTGCAGGCGATCGGCAGCGGCGCGCGACGCAACTTCGGCCAGGGCATCGCCGATGTGCTTCTCAAGCGCCGGGCCAAACTTCTCGAAGGTGGCGAAGAAATGGTCGTGGCCGGATTCTTCGGCAGGATGCCAATTTCGCATGGACCAGGCGTCCACCAGCTGGTTGTAAAGAATGTGGTCCTGGTACGCGCAGCGGATGGAGGGCTTGGGTCTGTAGGTCTCGCAGGAGTCGCAGGCGGCGTGGATCAGCTTGGAGGTGCTGCGATCGACGCAGAGGGCATTCTCCGAGGCCCAGTCGATCATGCTTTCGGCGTAAATCGCGCCGCTGAGGTGAACGTGTAAGTCGCCGCCCTTGGGCATCTGCTGCAGGAAGGCGAGCAGCAACCCAGGCTGGTGGCGCACAGAGTCGAAGTACTTCGCCGCCTTCTCTTCGGGAGATTGCGCGGAACCAGTTTGCGCGGAACAAAGGGCCGCCAGAGCGCAAATTGCCGCCGCCAAACGAAAGACTCGCATCACGAAACAGGACCTCCTGCGCGAAGTCAGCATTGTAAAGGACGAGCGCGTCCGGATTCAGCGAAAGACAAAATGCGCACCTGGATTGCTGTTTCACCACATTTTCACAGCCTGGATCTTGCGCGAGTATCGGCAGCGGGCGGAGAACGATCGCACGAATCCCCCACAATACGGCATGAACATTGGGGATTTTGCGATCGTGGATGGGGAGGGTGCACACTTTTGGGGTCATGGGGCTGTGGACGGGCTGCACTTGGTTGAGGAATAAGAAGTTAAAGCTTGATGAATTTGATTGACGTAGAAAGCAGGATGAGTAGAAAGAGAATCGTTCTTTGACACGTTCTGAAGTTTTCCCGGTTGGTGCGGCGTCCGGGGCTCGAGCGAGGTCACTCAAGCAAACCGCGAGGTGAGCTTGGGAGGGCTAGCAAGGGTCTAAAGCTAAGCACTGGTTGAGGCGAACAGGAGCTAATGTCAAAGGCAGGATAGAGTCCCGAGGCGTTGGACTGATTTATCCGGTTGGCGGTGAGCCCGGAGCCCGAGCAAGATCGCCGGGAAGCAAACCCGCAAGGGAGCTTTCTGAGAGGGTCAGCAAGGGTCTAAACGCGAGCTACTGGCCGAGAGGAATGAGTTCAACATCACCTCGGGACTCTCTATTTGTGGTCGCTAGGCTTTCGCTATTCGTCGTTCGCTGCTCGCTTTTCGCCTAAGCAGTAAGCTGCACCAGTCTCCGCCAACCGAAGTGGTTCTCTAGAGTCGCCTTCACGCTTTCTGCAAACGATAAGCACGTCGCCCTATCCGGGACTGGAACGGCCATTCTCTGCGGATACTCGTCGTAGGTCCGGCCATCGAGCAATCTGCCGTTCTTCGCTTTCCTGACACCACCCCACTGCTTGAAGAAGAAGGGCACGTCTTGCATCCGGCACTGCTTCCGAATGGAGATGACCCACTCCCGCTTCATCGGGCGAGCGCCGGGCCCACTCTCTCCCCCAACAATCACCCAGGTAATGCCTGACAGGTCGATTTCCCCGAGGTCTTCGAGCAGCGGCTCGATCGACAGGAATCGAACTTTCGCCGGAGCTTCTCGGAGATGATCCACTCGGGGCAAACCGTGTTTCCGATCCTCAACACTGACTCCCCACCAGATGTTTTCCTGCTCCGCCGCAAAACGTAACCTGCCCTTGAGCAATTGCAGCAGCCTCTCCGACCTCTTCGTCAGCACCTGATAGGTGTGCCAATTCGCCGTCGTCATCACACGCGAGACGGCTTCCGCGTAGTCATCCGGCACTCCCGTCTGGAAGAGATCGCTCATCGAGTTCACGAACACCAGCTTGGGGGATCGCCATGCAAACGGCTCCGTCAGCTTCTCCGGCACCAGGCGCAGATCGAACCCCTGTTCGTAGGGATGCCCCTTGACCCCGCGAAACCGCTCGGCAAACGTTTCGGCATAGCAGTGCTTGCAGCCGGGGCTGATCTTGACGCAGCCGCGGACTGGGTTCCAGGTGGCGTCGGTCCATTCGATCTTCGAGACTATTGCCAAGAGCCACCACCCAACAGCATCTGATCAGTTCTGTACTTCCGCACTTCACTCCAAAAGCTGTATGCACGCGGGTTGCGCGAAAAGAGGGCCAGTACGTACAAAGGCAAGTTCTTCTCGTCAGAGCGAACCGTCAACATCTCGTAGGATGCCGGAGGTATGTACCGCAGGGTGGCCATGCTCCTCGTGTACTCTTCTGCTAGAAATTTCGGGAAGGAGATGGCACTTCGCTGTGCCACTCTCCACCGCTCGCGCCAAGTAGCAGAGCCGACAAACTCGTCGACCTTTACCGCATCCTCACTCAGGTATCGCTCGTAGTTTCGGTTGGCGTCCATGTACAGAGCGAGCAACACCAGAAAATCCATGTATCTAACCGAAAGCCGTCGCAGAGTCTCGAACTTAATTCCAATGTCGTAAGGATCAACAAAGCAGAGCGACAAAACGCGATGGTCCTTCGAATGTGCCGGGATTTCAGCCAATATATCGTCAACGCGCTGATTGCAGTCACCCGCTATGTATGCAACTTTCGCTGATGGTGCTGCCAGCTTGACGCGAGCTTTCAGTGCTTCGAGATTCTGGGGGTCCTCCTCGCAGAAGATGTACTTGTCGAATGGATGCTGCAACTTAGTGCTTGAAGAGGAGAGCCAGCTATTGTTGTCGAGGTACCTCGGATCCTGCTATGACCGGCTCCCGCGTATAGTTCGATGTACACGCGTTCATGCCACTTGTCCTTCATCCCAGTTGAAAACAGCTTCGCGTAGAAGGATACGAGGCCGTGCTTGTCCTCAGCCCATCTCCCAACCTCTGGACAGAAGTGCTCGTCATCGGAGACATGCACAGTCGCCACCTCTCGCTGTTCGCTTTTTATTCGCTCATCGAGGACGGCTAGATTCTGCCAGATTCTCGCCTGCGGCTCAATAGCTAATGAGCTTACAGCGGCATTCTCCAACGGTTCGGCGGAGGTTTCTTTAGAGCTGAAAAAGACCACCGCTGCCCGAGCACTCCATTGCAGTTCCTCTCTATTATCTAGCATTCCATTCCATTCTATGGTACGCTATACTACGTTAAATGGAAGCAGTCTGAAAAGGAGGACCGAATGATGAGAGACGCCGACAGAATTCGGGAGTATGCAAAGGAAAAATATGTCTTGCCGGCACGTCAACAGAAACAGGGACGCTTTTCGATCAGAGTGGGGGATGTTGTTCGTGAACTGAAACTGAACGGTCGCGCCCCTGCAGTCTGCAGCGCCCTGAAGACCGGCGAATTCCGCCAAGGCAACGACTTGCGTCTGGTTGACACCAGCGGCCCTAAGTCCGGACAAAGTACGACCGTCGTCTACACCTACGAGTTTATCGGGACCAAGCAGTCCTCCCCACCGGCGGAGGATTCATGGAGCCGCTTGCGCGGCACCTTGAAAAATGTCTTCGCCGAACTTGGCGGCGGTGAAGCCTATCTGCGCGCCGAGCGGAGCGACTTCTACCCGAAGAAGGAGCGTGAGTGAGCCGAGTCTATTGGGACACGATGCTCTTCATCTACTGGCTGGAAGACCACCCGGAGTATGCGCCAAGAGTTGACGCCATTCGCTCTCGCATGGAACAGCGCCACGACCAATTGATCACGGGCGCATTTACCTTCGGAGAGGTGCTTGCCGGCGTCTATCGCAAAGGCACTCCGCAACTGGCGGACGAGTCGCGTCGCTTGCTCCGAAGCCTGGTTGCGGAGGTAGTCCCATTTACACTCGAAACGGCGGACCGTTATGCGCGCATCCGAGGGACACCCGGCATTACTCCGGCAGATGCCATCCATCTGGCGTCCGCCGCCCAGGCGGGCACCGACCTCTTCTTGACCAACGATAAAAGGCTGCTCGGGAGAATCGTGCCAGGAATTCAATTCATCGCTTCCCTAGACACACAACTGTTCTGAGAGTCTGGTTCAGGTTGGCTCACCGCGAGAGATTTGATCGAAGACTCACCCGATCACGATCCACTATTCACCATCCACGGCGTTACAGCGGTATATTCCCATGCTTCTTGGGCGGGTTTTTGTCGCGCTTGGTTTCCAGCATCTCCAGCGCCTGGATCAGCTTCTTGCGCGTCTCTCGGGGCTGGATGACCGCATCGAGGAATCCACGGTCGGCGGCTACGTAGGGATTGGCGAGGCGGTCACGGAATTCCTCAATCTTGCGCTGGCGCATTTCTTCCCGGTTCGCGGCTTGATCGAGATCGCGTTTGTACACGATGTCCACCGCGCCCTCTGGCCCCATGACGGCGATTTCGGCGCTCGGCCAGGCGTAGTTCACGTCGGTGCGGATGTGCTTTGACGCCATGACACAATACGCGCCGCCGTAGGCTTTGCGCGTGATCACGGTGACTTTCGGCACAGTAGCTTCCGCAAAAGCGAACAGCAGCTTGGCCCCGTGCTTTATGATTCCGCCATACTCCTGCTGGGTGCCGGGGAGGAAGCCGGGCACGTCTTCGAAGGTCACCAGCGGGATGTTGAAGCAGTCGCAGAAGCGCACGAAGCGGGCGCCCTTGATCGAGGCATTAATGTCGAGTGTCCCGGCGAGCATGGCCGGCTGGTTGGCCACGACACCGACCGACTTGCCGTTCAGCCGCGCAAATCCCACCACGATGTTCTTGGCGTAGTGCTCCTGGGTCTCGAAGAAGTAGCCGTCATCGACGACGGTGTGGATCACGTCTTTGATGTCATACGGCATGTTCGATTGGTCGGGGATGAGCGTGTCGAGTTTCTCGTCCATGCGGTCGATGGGATCGGTGCAGGGCTTGCGCGGCGGGTCTTCCAGGTTATTCGCCGGCACGAAGCTGAGCAACTCGCGGATCGAAGAAAGACACTCGGCGTCGTTGCGGCACATGAAGTGGGCCACGCCGGAGGTTTCGTTGTGGGTGTGGGCCCCGCCAAGCTGATCTTTGGTGACCTCCTCGTGAGTGACCGTTTTGATCACGTCGGGGCCGGTGATGAACATGTAAGAAGTCTGGTCCACCATTAGGATGAAGTCGGTAATCGCGGGAGAATAGACGGCGCCGCCGGCGCAGGGGCCCATGATGGCCGAGATCTGCGGCACCACGCCGCTGTAAAGCGTGTTGCGCAGAAAAATGTCGGCGTAGCCGGCGAGCGACATGACGCCTTCCTGGATGCGGGCGCCGCCCGAATCATTCAGCCCGATCACCGGCGCGCCCATCTTGGCCGCCAAGTCCATGATCTTGACGATCTTGGCGGCGTTGGTCTCAGAGAGCGATCCGCCGAACACGGTGAAATCCTGGGCAAAGACGAAGACCAGCCTCCCTTCCACGCGGCCATAGCCGGTGATGAAGCCGTCGCCGTAGATCTTGTTCTCGTCCATGCCGAAGTCGTGGCAGCGGTGGGTGACGAGCTTGTCGGTCTCCTCGAAGGTGCCCTCGTCGAGCAGGAACTCGATACGCTCGCGGGCCGACATCTTGCCCTCTTTATGCTGGCGTTCGCGGCGCTTCGCCCCGCCACCTTCCTGGGCCAGTTGATCCCGTTTCTTCAGTTCGGCAATCTTTTCTTCCAGTTTCATAGGGAGTCATTATAGGGGAGAGCGGGGTGCGGCGGTGTATGACGCGGGATCGCTGTTCGCTATTCGTCGTTCGCTGTTCGCTTGTCGCCGATCGGCTCTGAGCCTCGGGGAGGCGAATAGCGAACAGCGGGCCGCACTACCGCAGAACCGCGGCGTCAAACAAATCGAGAAACTGCACTTTCTTTTGCGGCGGAAGGAATGACGCCTCGAAGGAATTGCGCGCCAGTTCCCGGAGGTGTTCGTCGGAGAATGCGAATGTTCCCTGGACAAGCTGATACTCCTCGACCAGCGAGGTGCGGAACATGGCGGGGTCGTCACTATTCAGAGTCAGCATCAGTCCCTGGTCGAAATAGCGGCGCACCGGGTGCTGGGCGAGTTCTGCGCAGCAGCCCGTGCGCAGGTTGCTGGTCACGCAGATCTCAATGGGGACCTGCCGCCGGGCCAGTTCTTCCATCAGTTCCGGATCCTGGCCGGCGGTGAGGCCGTGCCCGATCCGCTCCGCCTTGAGATTCAGCGCTCCCCAAATGGATTCGGGCCCGGCGCTCTCCCCGGCGTGGGCGGTGAGATGCAAGCCGTTGCTCGACGCACGGGCATAGACGTCCTTGAATAACTCGGGCGGGCCCTGGCGTTCGTCACCGCCGATGCCGAAACCGGCAACGTTGCGGTCGCGAAACTGGATAGCCAGATCGAGAACTCTTTCGGCTTTTTGGTTACCGAATTGCCGGATGGTATCGAAAATCCAAAGAAGCGAGATGCCGAAGTCTTTCTCGCCGCGCAGGCGGCCACGTTCGAGGCCTTCAAAGATCGCGGGGAAATCCTGCTTGCGCCAGAGGCAGACGCCGACGGACACAATTACTTCGGCATGCAGAACATTCTGAACCTTCAGCCGCTCCATCAGCCGGTAGGTAATCAGTTCGTAGTCTTCGGGGGAGCGCAAGTGGCCGGTGACGTCTTTGAAGGCCATGAGGAAGCCGTTGAAGTCGGTGTACTTGTAGAGTTGCTCTACTTCGGCGAGCGAGGCGCCGTCCATGCCGTGGCGCTGGCGAAGTTCGAGCAGGGTAGAGGGTTCGATCGTGCCTTCAAGATGGAGATGGAGTTCGGCCTTCGGCAAGGAGCGGATGAAGTTATTCGACCGGCGCTCGGAGACGGGGGACATCAGTCCTGATTGTAGAGTCTTGACAACTAATTTCTGAAGGAGAAGGATTCGCGATGGAGAAAGGCGAGAGCTTACCACAAAGGACCGGACGTTATGGAAAGGTAGGGGTCCTTCGACTACGCAATCCGATTTGCTTCGCTCATCGGCCTGCTCCGCGCAGGATGACGGCGCGTTTTAGCTGAGGGCTGACGGCTGATGGCTGACAGCTATTTCTTGGCGAATTCGCTGCGGTGGCGGCTGTAGAAGATGTAGATGAGCAACCCGAGCGCCAGCCAGATCACGAAGCGCAGCCAGGTAATGACCGTCAGCCCGGTCATCAGCCCGCCGCACAGAACTACGGAAATCAGCGGGAACCACGGCACAAATGGCACACGAAACACACGCTTGCGATCGGGCTGCCTGCGTCGAAGAAAGATGACCCCGAGCGAAACCAGCACGAAGGCAAACAGCGTCCCAATGTTGGCGAGGTCGGCCGCATCCCCAATGTCCACGAGCCCGGCGGGGATTCCCACGGCAAAACAGGCGATCCACGTGGACCAGTGCGGCGTCTTGTATTTCGGGTGCACGGCGGAGAACAACTTCGGCAACAAGCCATCGCGTGACATGGCGTACCAGATTCGGGCCTGGCCGTACTGAAAGACGAGCAGCGAGGAGATCATCCCCGTCAGCGCGCCAATCACGATCACTGACCGGAAGAAGGGGTGCACTCCCAGATACTTCATCGCGTAGGCAACCGGCGCTTCCGCGGCAGGTCCGGAAACGAAAGTCGTGTACTTCATCATGCCGAGCAGCACGACGGCGACTCCGACATAGAGCAGCGTGCATACAATCAGCGACATGATGATGCCGAAAGGCAAGTCTTTCTGCGGATTGCGCGATTCCTCGGCGGCGGTTGAGACCGAATCGAACCCGATGTAGGTGAAGAAGACGATCGCGCCCCCCGTCACGATCCCGGCAAACCCGGAAGGGGCGAAGGGCGTCCAGTTGGCGGGCTTCACCAGCATTCCACCGACGACCAGAAAGGTGAGGATGGCGCCGATCTTGACCGCGACCATGATGTTGTTGGTCTCGGCCGATTCCTTCACTCCTCGCACCAGGAGCAAGGTGAGGATGAATACGATCAGAAAGCCGGGGAGATTGAAATACGCCCCAGTCCACTGACCCGACGCCCAGACCGGACTGGCCCATTTGTCCGGCAAAATGACGCCGAACGCCGCCAGTTGCGCTTTCGTATAACCGGCAAAGCCAACCGCCACCGCGACATTACTGACCACGTATTCGAGGATCAGGTCCCAGCCTATGATCCATGCGAAGATTTCGCCCAGCGTCGCATACGAGTAGGTGTAGGCGCTGCCCGCGATCGGGATCATCGAAGCCAGTTCGGCGTAACACAATCCGGCAAAACTGCAGGCGATCGCCACCAGAAAGAACGAAATCGCAATGGAAGGCCCCGCCGGTGGACGCCCGTGCATCAGCGCTCCGGCGGTGCTGCCGGTGCGCAGAAAATTTACGATCAGGTCGAGCATTTGCGCGTGCAGGATCGAAGGCGCCCTAAAATACTCGCCTGCCGCCGCCGTGCCCGTGAGGATAAAAATTCCCGAACCGATAATGGCGCCGATGCCCAGTGCGGTCAGCGACCACGGGCCCAGCGTCTTTTGCAGCCTTTGTCCCGGCCTCTCGGACTCCGCAATCAGCTTGTCGATGGACTTGCAACGGAGCAACTGGCTGCCGGACTGTCCGGCAGCCACGTCGTTTGCGGTGGATGATGGTGGCAAGAGACCGTGTCCCCTTCCCATGAACCGGGAGCACGGGCGAGAACCCGCCCGGAGCGAAGTCGCAGGGGCGCCCGTGCCTCCATTCAATCTTCCAGCGGCGAAACCGGGGTGGCTCGTGGATCGCCGCTCGTAGCGCGCAGCTGCTTACCGCTTGGCCTGGCCGCGTGCCATCTTTTTCACTTTGCGCTTCTTCGATCCGCGCGCGTAGTCGCGGGGCTTCTTCGGCTTGGCCGCCTTGGCTTTCTTGCGCGCCGCGCGCCGGGCTTTCTTGCGTTCTTCCTTGGTTAACTTTTTAGTGTTTGCCATGAGTACTAGTTCTGTCCCCTTGAAGATTCACTTATCGTCCAATTTACACTTAAGTTGTTCGAAAACGGCGAAGCGGGAACGAACCACGCCTTAGAACGGCGGGAATCGGTCCATCGCGCCCCAACATTCGATGTCATCGGCGTAGAACACGGCGCCATCTTCATTGGTCTGAAGCATGCGCGCGTCGGTCTCCACAATGAATTCGATGTAGGGCCAGGTCCGGCCTGTTGGATGGTGCTTTTTCCTGCGCAGAGCATTCGCCATCAGGTTGGCCCAGTCGTGACAATCGCGAGCGTTGTGAGGATTGAAGTCGTTCTTCGCATCTTGAGGGTGGGCGGTGAAGAAGTTGTGGATCTGAAGGCCGATCGGCTCGAGATTTCCATCCGAGTTCATGACCTGCATTTCAATCACGAGCAAGTCGACGTCAACCGGCTTGTTGGTGCCGACTTCCGTATCGTGATGCCGTTCGTACAACATGGGCATGCCATCAAGAATCCACCAGGGGCCCTGTCCGCCCTGATTCGGCCGCTGTGTTTTGGGCTGGGCGTCCGCCGGCGGACGCCTTTCCACTTTGTCTTGTGCGAGAGCCGACGATGCCACAAGCATTCCGACCAAAATCGCCACAGCCAATCTCGTTCGTTTCTTCATCCTCTTCCCCCTGGACCCGTCGTCTAGCGCCATTGTGCGCGGCTTCGGTTCGAACCTAGGCCCGCTCCAGTTGCGCGTACTTCTCCACCAGCTTCTTCAAACCAAAGCGAGGAAATTGTACCGTAATCTTCGCCTCTTCCCCATCCCCTTCGCGCTGATAGACCGTTCCCTCGCCGTATTTCGGGTGGCGGACCTTCTGTCCGGGGCGGAATCCGCGCTTGCCCGTGGGCTCTTCAGCAGGCATCTTGGAGATGTTGAACTTCTTGCCCCGCGAGGCGAAGAATTCCGCAATGTTGTCGATTGAGTTGTAGGTCCGGACCGGGGGCGGGGCTTTCCTCCGGACGCGCGCCGGGTTCCAGCTCGCGCTCTGGTCTTCGTCTTCGTAGGAATAGTGCGTTCTTCCGTCGAAAGCTGCGGGGCGGCGCCCCGCCTGGACGGGTCGGAGACCCGTCCCCACACGTCCACTCCCCACACGTCCGCCCAGTTCTTCCACCAGTTGCATCGGGACCTCTTCCAGGAAGCGCGAGGGCACGCTGGCCTCGGGCATGTCGGTGCCGTAGCGGCGACGGTACACGGCGCGCGACAGAACCAGCGTGTCCATGGCCCGCGTCATACCGACATAGCAGAGCCGCCGCTCTTCTTCGATCGAATCCGGTTCCAGCAGGGTGCGCGAATGCGGAAACAAGCCTTCTTCCAGTCCGGCCAGGATCACCAGCGGAAACTCCAGACCCTTCGCCGCATGCAGCGTCATGAGGGTGATTTGCGCCCGCTCGTCGTACTGGTCAGCGTCGCTGACCAGGGCGGCGTGATCGAGAAACTGGTCGAGCGTCTCGCCGCGATCGCGTGAATCCATAGCGGCGTTGACCAGTTCGCGCAGGTTCTCGATGCGCGAGTAGGCCTCGGGCGTGTCTTCCTCTTCGAGTTGTTGGATGTATCGGGTGCGGTCGATGAGGAACTTGAGAAGCTCGGCGGTGTTCGCGGCAGCGCCGGGGGGGCGGAAACCGGCGACAGGCTCGTCCGATGCAGCGCCGGCACCTTGCCGGCTGTCGCGGAGGGCATCCTGCCCTCCGCCCCCGTTCGCGGCCCCATTCGCATTTGCTTCGAAATCGAAGTTGAAGTTGCTTGGATCGAAATCGGTATCGGTTGAATCGGCGGTTTCGGCGACCTCGCTCGTGGCGGGCGAGGGCGCCCGCCCGACTGCCGGCGGGGCGCCGGCGCTACTTTCGCTGGCGCTTTCTTGCAGCCGATCAACATAAGTGCCGGCCAGCATGGCTCGCCCGTCTTCGATCAGTTCGCGGAAGCTCTTCAGCGCGCTCAACGCCCGCGCGGGCAATAACTGCCGGTGGATCGCTTCCCCGGTTGCGCCCCATAGCGACAATCCGGTTTCGAGGGCCAGCCGTTCAATCGTTTCAATCGTCGTCTTGCCGATGCCCCGCACCGGCGTGTTGATCACGCGCAGCAGCGAGACCGAATCGTCCGGATTCTGGATGACTTTCAAGTACGAGATCATGTCTTTGATCTCGGCCCGCTCATAGAACGAGAAGCCGCCGACCACGTGATATTTCAGCTGGTAACGGCGCATGGCTTCTTCAAACAGGCGAGATTGCGAATTCGTGCGGTAGAGCACCGCAGCCCGGGCGTTCTCACCAGCTTCGACCGCGTTTTGCACGTAGCGATTGATGGTATCGGCGGCAAACAGCGCTTCGTTCTCGCCATCGGGCGCTTCGTAGTAGCCGACCTTCGCTCCTCCCTGGCGCGAGGTCCACAAATTCTTCCCCTTGCGGCGGACGTTGTTCGCCACCAGCGCCGAGGCGGCGCCCAGAATGTTCTCGGTCGAGCGGTAGTTCTGCTCCAACCGCACGATCTTCGCCTCCGGGAAGTCGCGCTCGAACTCCAGAATGTTGCGGATATCGGCCCCGCGCCACGAGTAGATCGACTGATCTTCGTCGCCGACCGCGCAGACGTTGTGCCGGTCGCCCGCCAAGAGGCGCATCAGCTCATACTGCGGACGGTTCGTATCCTGATATTCATCCACCAGGATGTACTGGAAGCGCCGGTTATAGTATTCGCGAACCGCCGGCACGGCCTTGAGCAGGCGCATGGCTTCGAGCAGCAGATCGTCGAAGTCCATGGCGTTCGCCTTACGCAGCTCCTTGCGATACTCCTCAAAAATGTGCGCGATGCGCTCGGACTTCGGATCCGCCGACTGCAGATAAATTTCCTGCGGATCGAGCATGTGGTTCTTGGCCCAGGAGATACGCGATTGCACGGTGCGCGGCGTGAACTGCTTGTCGTCGAGTCCGAGCCTGCGCATGACGCCCTTCACGACCTGCTGCTGGTCGGCCTCGTCGTAAATGACGAAATTCTTCGTGAGCCCGATGGGCGGCTGTCCGGGAACCGATGACGGAATCCGCAATGCCTCAACATTTCTCCGCAGTACGCGCACGCAGAACGAATGAAATGTCGAGATGACGGGCTTGGCGATGCTCAGCCCGCCGACTAGCTTCTCCACCCGCTCGGACATCTCGCCGGCCGCCTTGTTGGTGAAGGTCATCGCCAGAATCGACTCCGGCATTACGCCAAGATGCTCGATCAGGTAGGCAATGCGGTAGGTAATGACGCGCGTCTTCCCGCTGCCGGCTCCGGCGAGGATCAGGACCGGGCCTTCGGTCGCTTCGACCGCCTCGCGTTGATGAGGGTTTAGTTCGTCCAGGAACGACAAATAGAGTGGCTCCGAAATGCGCTGAATGAATTTTACAGGAAGCTGAAACGCACACCCAAGTAGAGGCAAAATCTGACTTTGCTGCGTGGTGAGGTCGGACTACTCTAGATGCATGAGCAGAGAGGTGAAACCCAACCGCTTTGACCTTCCAAGGGCAGCGCGGGTAGTTCTGTGGATCATAGGAATCTTCTATGCGCTCTGGTTCCTGCTGATTGTTGTCACCCTCAAGTTCTTCCCGGATCTTTATCGATGATCAGCACCGGACCATCGGTCGTCTCGGCAGCAAAGGTTGCGGTTGCGTTGAGCCAGATAAGAACTCCTAACGCCTGACGCTCTAAAACGCGGCCACTTGCCACTGAAACGACCGGAACTCGGCAAGCTTGCGGAAATCCCGCTCGTTAACCGTTATGACTCGCGCTCCGATCCGCGCTGCGCTCATTGCGATTAGCGCATCATTCGTCAACCTTCCTTGCCCGATCTTCTCGTATCCATACTTGGCTGCCAAGCGCGCAAGCACTCGGCCGGCTTGGGTCCAGTCACCGAGATTCGGAACCAGAACTCGCCCGGCCCGCTCGAAGTCGTGCTCCAACCGCTCCACCGAGTCACGGACTTGTCCCAGCGCCCCTGCATAGAGCTCTTCCAACACCACAGAACTGAGCCATAGCAGAGTATCCGGCGACAAGCGGCGTTGCGCCAGGACAGCATCGTTGCCCCGACGCATTCCTGAAATGTAAACGGAAGAATCGAACAAGGCGGCCCGCATCTAGCCGTCCAGTTTGCCGTAGACATCTTTGATCTCGCCGCCGCTCTTAAAAAAACGTTCGTTCGCTTCGAAAGCCAACCGATTGCTCTCATGCTCGCTAATCGCGAAATCAAGCGCTCGTTCGATGGTCTCGGTCTCGGTCTTCGTCCGCAGAACCTTTTGAGCGCGCTTGATTTTTACCGAGTCCAGTTGGAAATGCTTATGCACGCGGCGATTGGTGGTGGCCATGACTGCTCCTGAAATCAGTATATCACGGAATGTACATAGTTATTACAATTATGTACATCGAGCGAGCTAGCGATGCGGGCGCAGGGCCGCGGGTCTGGGCCGAAAAAAGTCTCCAGCCGCCGCTGCTATAATGAAAAATTGCGCTCATGAAGAAACGCAGATCAGATGCCGCGGCGGCCGAACCTGCTACCCCAGCGCCCGCGCCGCGCCGGGTTCGCTCTACCACCGTGCTCTGCGTGCGCCGCAACGACAAAGTCGTCATGGCCGGAGACGGCCAGGTTACCCTCGGTGAATCCGTCATCAAGCACGGCGCCAAGAAGATTCGCCGTCTCTATCAGGACAAGATTCTGGCCGGATTTGCCGGCTCCACGGCCGACGCGTTCACTCTGTTCAGCCGATTCGAAGCGAAGCTGGACCAGTATCACGGCAACCTGGGCCGTTCCGCCGTCGAACTGGCGAAAGATTGGCGTACCGACAAGTTCCTGCGGCATCTGGAAGCGCTGCTGCTGGTCTCCGACAAGGACCAGACCTTCCTACTGAGCGGGCAGGGCGATGTGATCGAGCCCGATACCGGCATTGCTGCTATCGGTTCCGGCGGCCCGTTCGCCCAGGCTGCGGCGCAGGCCCTGGCCGATCACACCCAGCTCTCGCCGCGCGAAATTGCCGAAGAAGCCATGAAGATTGCCGGCCGGATGTGCATCTATACCAATGACAAGGTGACGATTGAGGAGCTTTAGTCGCTGGTCGTCAGTCGTTGGTCGTTCGCGAGCGGCCGCACGGACGAGCTAACGACCAACGACTAACGACCAACGACGCATTTATGGCCATTTACCTTCCCGGAACCGCTGACGAAGAACAGCTCGCGCTCGATGAATTGACGCCGCGCGAGATCGTGGCCGAACTCGACAAGCACGTCGTCGGCCAGAAAGACGCCAAGCGCGCCGTTGCCATCGCGCTGCGCAACCGCATGCGGCGGCAGAAGCTCGCGCCCGAACTGGCCGAAGAAGTCATTCCCAAGAACATCATCATGATCGGGCCCACGGGCGTGGGGAAGACCGAGATCGCCCGCCGGCTGGCCAAGCTGGCCAACTCGCCTTTTCTGAAAGTCGAGGCCTCGAAGTTCACCGAGGTTGGCTACGTGGGCCGCGATGTCGAGTCCATGATCCGCGACCTGGTCGAGATCGCGATCGACATGATCCGCGGAGAGAAGCTGGAAGACGTCGCCGACAAAGCGGAGCTGAACGCCGAGGAACGGCTGCTCGATATCCTGCTGCCGCCGTCGCCGGCTTCGCGCCCCGCCGAATCTTCCGCCAGCGGCGGGGTCGTGATCGACGGCGGCACCGGCCTTACCGAGTCCTCCAGCCGCACCCGCGAGAAGCTGCGCCAGCAGTTGCGCGAAGGCAAGCTCGACGACCGCATGGTCGAGATCGAAACCCGCGAGCGCAATTTCCCTTCGTTCGAAATCATCTCCAACCAGGGCGTCGAGGAGATGGACGTCAACATCAAAGACATGTTGCCCAACATCTTCGGCCAGCGCACCAAGAAGCGGAAGATGAAGGTCAACGAGGCCTTCGAGTACCTGATCCAGGAAGAAGAACAGCGCCTGATTGACATGGACCAGGTCACGCGCGTCGCCATTGACCGCGTCGAGAACTCCGGCATCATCTTCCTCGACGAGATCGACAAGATCGCCGGCCGCGAAAGCGGCCATGGGCCGGACGTTTCGAGGGAAGGCGTGCAGCGCGACATCCTGCCGATTGTCGAGGGCACCACCGTGAATACGCGCTACGGCATGGTCCGCACCGACCACATCCTGTTCATCGCGGCGGGCGCGTTCCACGTTTCGAAACCCAGCGATCTGATCCCCGAACTTCAGGGGCGTTTCCCCATCCGCGTGGAATTGCAGTCGCTGACCATGGAGGACTTCATCCGCATCCTTACCGAGCCGAAGTCTTCGCTGACAAAACAGTACATCGCGCTGCTCGAGACCGAAGGCGTGAAGCTGGAGTTCACGCCGGACGCGCTCGAAGAAGTGGCGCGCTTCGCCTTCCGCGTCAACGAGGGCACGGAGAACATCGGTGCGCGCCGCCTGCATACGATCATGGAGCGGGTGCTCGACGAGATCAGCTTCGACGCCCCGGAGAAGAAGGGCCAGCAGTTCGCCGTGGACGCGGCGTACGTGCAGAAGATGCTGAGCGAAATCGTGAAGGACCAGGACCTGTCGCGCTACATCCTGTAGCGATCCCGGCTATCGAGGATCGCAAAATACACTCGACCACCCTCACCCCCAACCCCCGGCCAACCGCTAACTAGAGCGGCCACTGTGCGCCGCCGCAATTACTTCCGTTTCTCAAGTTCGCTTACAGCCTTCAGGAATTTTGTCCGCCTTCCGATGGGCATAGGAGGGTCGGCGTGCGCGGCCCGTTCCAATGAAAATGCTCATGGTGAGTCTGGTGCTGGCGGCGACGGCTGGCACCGTGCACGCGCAAGAGGCTCATAGCGCTTTTGTGGCGCATCCCCACATCACGCGCGCCGATCTGGCCGCTTCACGCTTCTGGACACCGGGCACAATTGCGCTGGTCACGCTGGACGGAGCTGCGAAGGCCGCCGACAGCCTGGCAACGCGCCGCAACTTAGATGGCGGCGGCAAAGAACACGATCCGCTGGCTCGTCCGTTTGTGCATACCCCTGTGGTGCAGGTTGCCACTACTGCAGCGCTGTTCGGCGCTGAAATCGCCACCGCCTATCTGCTGCACAGGAAACACCACGACAAGCTGGGACGTGCTGTCCTCGTTGTGGGCGCGACGTTGAATGGCCTGGGTGCGGCGTCCAGTTTCAGACATCGGTGACAAAATCCTCGGACTCGCTTCCGCTTCGCCAGTTCTGATAATCTCGACGCTTCCGAAAACCACTTATGACGTCCCCCGACCGCACCCGCCTTTCCGCTCTCATGCAGCGCGAGCAGAAGCGCTTCGTGGACGAACGCCCCAAGTCCAAGGCCCTCTACGAGCGCGGCCGGAAGTCGCTGCTCTCGGGCGTGCCCATGAACTGGATGGTGAAATGGGCCGGGGCGTTTCCGCCCTTCGTCCGCGAAGCCCAGGGCGCGCACCTCTACGATCTCGACGGCCACCGCTACGTGGACTTCTGCCTCGGCGACACTGGCGCCATGACCGGACATTCGCCCTTCGCCACCGCGAAAGCCATCGAGGAGCAGGTCAAGCGCGGCATTACGCTGATGCTGCCGTCGGAAGATTCCGTCTTTGTCGCCGAGGAACTGCAGAAACGTTTCGGGCTGGCGTACTGGCAATTCGCGCTCACCGCGACCGACGCGAATCGCTTCGCGATCCGGCTGGCTCGCCAGATCACCGGCCGGGCGAAAATCCTTGTCTTCAACTGGTGCTACCACGGCACAGTGGACGAGAGTTTCATCACGCTGCGCCCGGACGGCACGGCCGGCGCCCGCCGCGGCAACATCGGCCCGCCGGTGGATCCCTCGGTCACCACCCGCGTCGTTGAGTTCAATGACATTCCGGCGCTCGAGCAGGCGCTGGAGCACGGCGACGTGGCTTGTGTGCTGGCTGAACCTGTCATGACCAACGTGGGCATCGTGCATCCGACACCGGGCTACCACAAGGCGCTGCGCGAGCTCACTCGCAAGCACGGCACGTTGCTCATCATCGACGAGACCCATACCATCTGCGCCGGTCCCGGCGGCTACACGCGCGCCGAGAGTCTGGACCCCGACTTTCTTGTCTTCGGCAAGCCCATCGGCGGCGGCATCCCGGGCGCAGCCTACGGCTTCACGCAGCCGGTTGCTGACATGATCACGGAACGTCACAGCCTGGAAGACTGCGATACCGGCGGCATCGGCGGAACCCTGGCCGGCAACACGCTATCTCTTGCGGCCATGCGCGCCACGCTTGCCAAAGTTCTGACCAAAGAAGCCTTCGACCGCATGATCCCCACGGCCGAGCGCTGGACCGCCGGCGTCGAGAAGGTCATCCACGACTTCGGTATCCCGTGGCACGTCACCCGCCTGGGCTGCCGCGCCGAGTATCTGTTTCTGCCGAACGAAGCCCGCAACGGTACCGAAGCACACGACGCCATGGATTTTGAACTGGAGCGCTTCATGCACTTGTTTGCCATGAACCGCGGCATCCTGCTCACCCCGTTCCACAACATGGCGCTGATGTCGCCGGCGACGACAGCGGAGGACGTGGACTACCACTCCAAAGTCTTCCGGGAGGCGGTGCGCGAGCTGATGGGGTGAGGAAAGCAGTGGTCAGTGGTCAGTGGTCAGTGGCCAGTGGCCAGGGAGCAGTTGCCGGTCGCAACCAGGAACGGTCCACTCGACCAATCCTCTGATACCCTTTCTGTTCCGCATGAATGTGCCTTTGGGAAAGTTCATCGTGCTCTCGGCGCTGTGCCTGCTGCTGGCAGGTTGCGCCCAGACGGGGCCGCCGCTGCCGCCCTCGCTCGAACTGCCCAAGGCCCCCACCGATCTGCGCGCCAGCCGCAAGGGGAACCAGGTCACGCTGACCTGGAGCGAGCCCACCCGCACTACCGACCGGCAGAGCGTGCGCTATCTGGGTCCGACCCGCATCTGCCGGAGTGTTGCAGCGGAAATTACGGAATGCGGCAATCCGGCCGGCGTGGCGGCTCCCGCCCGGACGGCATCACCATCAGGATCGGCGAAGCCCGTGCCGCAGACCTACGCCGACACGCTGCCTTCCGCTGTGCAGGAACAGAGGCAAACCGGCGAGATCACCTACGCCGTCGAGGTCATGAACCGCGACGGGCGAAGCGCTGGACTTTCCAATCGCGTGCGCGTGCCTGCCGTACCCACCCTGCCACCTCCCGTCGATTTCGCCGCCCAGTTGACCGGAGACGGAGTCGTCCTGACCTGGACCGGTGCCGGAGAAACCTCAGTCCCGCTGAGTGTCCTGCCGAGTGTTCAGCATCGCTATCGGGTTTATCGGCGTGACCTGGGCTCGGGCAAGGATGCGCCTGCGGGCGAAGTAAGAATGGGAGAGGCAGGCCCCATGCGTTTTTTGGACTCAACCTTCGAATGGGAGAAAACGTACGCCTACCGCATCGACGTCGCGTCCGTTGCCAGGTGGAGGGCATCGCAGTGCCCACCGGCGCAACCGGAGTGCGTCAATGAGGCAACTGTCGAAGGCGACGACACTCCCGAGGTCAAAGTCGTCGCCCACGACGTCTTCCCGCCTGCGGTGCCCGCCGGGCTCCAGGCGGTGTTCTCGGGCGAAGGCCAGAAGCCGTTTGTGGACCTTATCTGGGCTCCCGTGACCAATCCCGATCTGGCCGGATACAACGTGTACCGGAGCGAGGCCGGCGGCGCCATGGTGAAACTGAATTCCGAGCTGGTGAAATCGCCCTCGTACCGTGATAGCGCCGTCGCTTCGGGCAAGACCTACGTCTATTCGGTCTCGGCGTCGGATGTGCGGGGCAATGAGAGCGCGAAATCCGAAGAAGCCAGCGAGACAGTGCCTTAAGAACCAGAACCACAGAGGACACAGAGGACACAGAGATTTCCCTGTCTTTTCCTCTGTGTCCTCTGCGTTCTCTGTGGTATTCAGTCGATTTTTCTTTCCTTCTCCGCGTCCGCAGCGTACTCTGCGGTTTTCATTGCTATGAAGTATTGCCGTTTTCTACTGCAGGGCCAGCCGCAGTATGGCCTGATTGAGCCGCTCGCCGGCGGGGACCACGTCACCCGCATTCTCGTCACCGCTCCCGAGGCCGCGGACGGCGACGCGGAAAGCCTGCCTACGCGCAGAATGGACCCGATCCCGCTGGCGCAAGCGGCACTTCTCGCGCCGATGCGGCCTTCGAAGATCGTGTGCGTCGGCCGCAATTACCGCGAGCACGCCGCCGAACTGGGCCACGAGGTCCCCCAGGAGCCGCTGCTCTTTTTCAAGCCGCCGTCCGCGCTGCTTGCCCCCGGAGCCTCGATTCTCCGGCCAAAAGTCTCTCAGCGCACCGACTATGAGGGCGAACTGGGCGTGGTCATTGGGCGGCGCTGTCGCCGGCTCCAGGACGGCGAGGACGTGCGCCCTTACATTCTCGGCTACGCCTGCGTGAACGATTTCACCGCCCGCGATCTGCAAAACAAAGACAGCCAGTGGACGCGCGCCAAAGGCTTCGACACGTTCTGCCCGGTGGGACCGCTGGTCGCGGACGGGCTCGATCCGTGGGCTGGGATCCAGGTGGAAACCCGCGTCAACGGCGAAGTACGGCAGTCGGGCAATACGCGAGATTTCATTTTTCCCCTGGACGTTGTCCTGCGCTACATTTCGCGGGTCATGACGCTCGAACCCGGCGATCTGATCGCGACCGGCACACCCAAAGGCGTGGGGCCGGTAGTTGCCGGGGACGTGATTGAGATTTCGGTCGAAGGCATCGGCGTGTTGCGCAATCCCGTGGCCGACGAGACGTAGACTTGCCCGGTCAGCGGGCCGCCGCGCCGCGGACGGCACTTTCCATCAGTTCCGCAGCCCGGCGCAGGACGTCGAGTTCCGCCGCGTTCAGATCCTGCAGTGTCTTCGCCAGAAGTTGGATCCTGCGTCGCCGCGCCTGCTGCAGCAGTCGTTGCCCCTTTGGCGTTACGCTGACTTGAATCCGTCGCGCATCGTTCGCGTCGGTTTCAATTCGAGCCAGGCCGGCCCGCGCCAGCGCCGCCACGATCCGGCTCATAGTGGGAGGCTTCACCTGCTCGATGGCTGCCAGTTGCCCGAGCGCCTGGGGGCCGCCGAACACCAGGACGGAAAGCGCCGACAAGCGCGCTGGGCCCTGGCGCGCAAGCCTGTCTCGCTTGGCGGCGTAGCGCAAGAGATGAATGGCGGCCGAGTGCAGGCGATCTGCCACTTCCAACCGGTAGGGCTCCTGGGAACGCAGCATACGACAAAGTTTAGCACTGCTAACATTTTTCTTGACAGCTTGCGCTGGCGTCCTATAATTCGTTAGCAGTGCTAAGTAATAAAAGGAGGCACTCGTGGACAACTCGCAGCGCTGCTTCGAACTTCTCTCCGCAGGAGACGCCGACGGTCTCCGCCGAATGCTCGACCAGGATCCCTCTGCCGCCGAAGCGCGCGATGCCGCGGGCGTGAGCCTGGCGATGCAGGCGCTCTACCGCGGCCGCCGCGATCTGGCGGAGATTATCGCCGGCAAGAAGAAGGATCTCGACATCTTCGAAGCCGCCTCGCTCGGCAGGCTGGAGCGGCTCGAGGAATGCACCCGCGGCGCATCGGCCGTCAACTCGCGCTCGAAAGACGGCTTCACGGCGCTGCATTTTGCCTGTTTTTTCGGCCAACCCGAAGCGGTTCGTTTGTTGCTCGGGAAGGGAGCCGAGATCGACACCGTAGCGAGCAATCCGATGAAGGTTATGCCTCTGCATTCGGCTGCATCGACACGCAACCTGGAAGCGGCACGCCTGCTGCTCGAACACGGTGCTCCGGCCAACGCCCGCCAGCAAGCGGGATGGGTTCCGATCCACGCCGCGGCGCAAAACGGCGATCTTGCCATGGCCCAGTTGCTGCTCAGACACGGCGCCGATCCCAAGATCGCCAATGACGAAGGCAAGACCGCAGCCACGGTTGCCCGCGAGAAGGGTCATCGGGAAATCGCGGAAATGCTGGGCGGCTGAGGTTCGAGTGTTTCAAAGGCGTCCGCCTAGCCCGGTCCTCCAAGGCCGCAAGTTACTCACAGGACAAGGCTAAACGGTTTCACGGCCGGTGCACCCAGAACCGCTGCGCCGGAGATGCGGCAAGCCGCAGCTTTACGAGTGGCAAGGGTCGGCGGACAGGAATGTCCGCCCCACACCAGACGCTTGCCCGCGCTGGTTACCCCTGGTTTTTCTTCCCCACCATCGCTGCCGATTCCCGCATCAAACCGTCTATAATGAGGGTCAGTTCCTCGGGAAGTGCCTCTCTCTTCTCAGAAGACCACAAATTCTATGTCGATGAAGTTGAAAGCTACGATTCTTGCCAGTTCGCTGGCCATCCTGCTGTTCACCGTGGTGGGCGGTTTCGTCAACGTCCGGGCGTCGTCGAATGATGGCGCCTACCGCCAGTTGTCGGTGTACAGCGAAGTGCTGTCGCGGGTTCGCAGCGAGTACGTGGAGGAGCCCAACATCCCGGCAGTGACGGAAGGCGCGCTGCACGGCCTGCTGGAGTCGCTCGACGCCAATTCCAGTTACCTGACGGCGGCCGAATACAAGCAGTACAAGGCGCTCAAAGGCGACGCCAAGGGCGAAATCGGCGCCGCCGTCTCCAAGCGCTTTGGCTACGCGGCCGTTATCGCGGTGATTCCCGGCGGCCCGGCCGACAAGGCCGGAGTCGAGAGCACGGACATTTTCGAGTCCATCGAGGGGAAAAGCACCCGCGATATGTCGCTGGCGGAAATCCGCGGCCTGCTGGCCGGCGAACCCGGATCGACGGTCACCGTTTCGGTGGTCCGGCCCCGGCGCGCCGAGCCGCAAAGGATGGCGATCACCCGCGACCTGGTTTCGATTCCACCGGCCGCCGACAAGATGCTGGCGGATAACGTCGGCTACATCAAGGTGGACGCATTCCCGGAGGGGGAATCCCAGCAGATCGCCGGCAAGATTCGCACCTTGCAGAAGCAGGGCGCGAAGAAACTGGTCCTCGACCTTCGCTATGCCGCCAGCGGTGACGAAGCCGAGGGCGTAGCGACCGCCAACCTATTCCTCGACCACGGCACCATTGCCTATCTACAGGGGCAGAAGTACCCACGGCAGGCGTTCAACGCCGATCCCGCGAAAGACATTACCAAGCTGCCGGTGGCGGTCCTGGTGAACCATGGCACGGCGGGCCCGGCGGAGATCGTAGCCGCGGCGATCCTGGAGAACGCGCGCGGCGACGTGGTCGGCGACAAGACCTTTGGGGACGGCTCGGTGCAGAAGCTGATCGACATGCCGGACGGCGCCGTCCTGATTCTCTCCATCGCCAAGTACTACTCGCCGGGCGGTAAGGCAATTCAGGATTCCGCCGTCACGCCCAACGTGCTGGTGGCCGACAACGATGAGGACTCCGGTGGCCCGGACGACGAGCAGCCGGCCCCTCCCCCCGACCAGACCCAGAAGCCGAAGAACCAGCCGGATGACCAGCTGAACAAAGCCATCGAGATTCTGAAGAACCGGGAGTCGAAGGTTTAGGCGGCTGCCAAGCATCAGGTTTTCATCGCCCGCTTCGGCGGGCGATTTTCTTTTGCGCCCCAGGAAGACACAAGCCAGAGGTCAAGCGCCCCCTGCTGGGAACTGGGTACTGGCTGCTGGCAACTGCTATCCTGAGACGCAGCAAGCTGCGTCTCTACTAGAACTAGAACGGCCCGATGAAAACCCTCTATCAATATCTTCCACCGGTGCAAATTGCCGGACGGAAGCTGGTCGGACTCGTCCTGTTTGGCCTGCTGATCCTGATTTCGGCCGTGGTGGGCGCGGCCGCCGGCCTGCTGCTGGTGTACTCGACGGACCTGCCGCAGGTCGAGGAGCTCGAGCGTTTTCGCCCCAGCTCCGTCACCGAACTCTACGACGACCAGGGGCGGGTCATCGGAACCTTCGCACTGCAGCGGCGGGTCGTTGCCACCTACGACGACTATCCGGAAGTTCTGCGCAATGCCCTGGTCTCGATCGAAGACAAGGACTTCTACCGGCACTCGGGCATCAATTTTTCGCGCATTGCGGGCGCCGCCTATCGCGACATTGCATCCGGCGGCCGGGTGCAGGGGGCCTCGACACTCACCATGCAGCTGGCTCGCAATGTGTTTCTCTCCCCGGACCGCTCCTTTCATCGCAAGATCCAGGAGGCGCTGTTGGCCATCCAGATCGAGCGCCGTTTCACCAAGCCGCAGATCTTCACGCTATACGCCAACCAGATTTTCCTCGGCCACGGCGCCTATGGCTTCGAGGCCGCCTCGGAATACTACTTCAGCAAACCGGCCCGTAAGCTGACGCTTGAGGAAGCCGCACTGCTGGCGGGCCTTCCCAAGGCGCCGCAGTACTACTCGCCGCTCAATCACCCCGATCGCGCCCAGAAACGGCGGAACCTCGTGCTCAACGCCATGCTCGAGGACGGCAAGATCACCGCCGCGCAGGCCGCCGAAGCCAAGGCGAGTCCGGTCCGGCTCAACCTGCAGAAGGACCCGAATTCGCTGGCGCCCAACTTCCTGGAAGAGATTCGCCGCTACCTGGAAGCCAAGTACGGCAGCGACCAGGTCCACGAAGGCGGGCTGCGGGTTTACACCTCGCTCGACATGGATCTGCAGAAAGCCGCGCGCCAGACTGTGCTCGACGGGCTCGCCGCCTACGAACGGCGCCACGGTTGGCGCGGCAAGCTCCCCAATGTTATGGCCGAGGGGGAGCGGCTCGACCAATACGAGGATCCCGACTGGGACGAAACGCCGGAAGTGAATGGGTACCTCCACGGGCTGGTCACTCAGGTTTCAACCGCCGGCGCTCAGATCCGATTGGGCCAGCGCACCGCCGCGCTCCTGCCTTCCGATGCCGCCTGGACCCGCCACAAACTGTCCGACATTCTTGCCCCCGGCGACATCGTGTACGTCAAGCTCTCTCTCGATGCCGCGGGCAAGGCGCGCGTGAGCCTGGAACAGGACTCCGGGGTACAGGGCGCGCTGGTCGCCATCGACAACGCCACCGGCGAGATCAAGGCCATGGTGGGCGGGCGCGATTTCAACCTCTCGAAGTTCAATCGCGCCACCCAGGCCCTGCGCCAGGTCGGGTCGTCCTTCAAGCCCTATGTCTATACCGCCGTGATCGACCTCGGGGGCAATCCCGATGAAACCATCCTGGACGCGCCGGTAACGTTTCAAACTCCGTCTGGTCCCTATATTCCGCACAACTACGACGACAAATTCGAGGGCACGATCACGCTGCGCCGCGCGCTCGCCCAGTCGAGAAACATTCCCGCGCTCAAGCTCGCCGACCGCGTGGGCATCAAGACCGTGATTGACTACGCGCATCGCTTCGGCGTCACGGAGAACATCCCCGCGTATCTGCCGGTGGCTCTCGGTTCCGCGGAAATCACACTGCTGGAGCAGACTTCTGCCTTCTCCGTGTTTCCCAACGATGGCGTGCGCATCGCCCCCCGCTCCATCGCCAAAGTGACCGACTATGAGGGCCGCATTCTGGAAGAAGATTTTCCCGACATCAAGGATGTGGTCGGCTCGCGCACCGCGCGCATCATGACTTCGATGTTGCGGGAAGTCGTCCTCCATGGGACCGCCGCGGCGGCAGCCCGGATGCCTTATCCGCTCGCCGGCAAGACGGGCACGACCAACGACTTCACCGACGCCTGGTTCGTCGGCTTTTCACCGTCACTCACTTGCGGCGTATGGATCGGATTCGACGAGAAGAAATCGCTCGGCGAAAAAGAGACCGGGGCCCGAGCCGCCTTGCCCATCTGGATGCAGTTCATGAACATTGCTCTGGCCGGCAAAGATCCGGGAGAATTCCAGCCCCCGCCTGCTTCTCCCACGCCTCCGGCAGCGCAGAAAGTGGACACGCCCGACGTCGCACCCGGCGACGGCGAGACGCACTAGCTCGCGGCAGAGACGCAGCAAGCTGCGTCTCTACGCTGCGTCTCACCCTGCGTCTCAACCTGCGTCTCAACCCTGCGTCTCACCCGGGTTGTCAGGGTCCTCCTGCCAATTCTCTGGATTGCGCTCGATGTAATCTCGGACGGCATCCACCACCGCATTCGACCGCAGCATGTGATCATGAAAACGGGGTTGCCACTGGAATTGGATCCCCTGAACACAGCAGACCCGGCTGACTCCGGACTTGTACCCCCTGACAATGGCGGATAGGGACCCTGAAAGAAGTCGCCGGGGCAACGTAGGCTCACCCGTAGAGACGCAGCTTGCTGCGTCTCCCACTGTCGCGAGTTCAGGGGAATAAGCGTGCTCTCCCTCGATGACAACGATTGCATGCACGTGCTTAGGCATGACGATGAACCGGTCAACCGTGACGTTGTCGTAATGGTCTGAGATGCTTTTCATTTCACTCTCAGCGATGATCCCCGCTGCGGTCAGTGCCACAGCTCCGTCGGTGATGCGGCCCAACAAGCATTGCCGGTTCTTTGTGCAGATGGTGACGAAATACCAGCCTCGGGAACGGTAGTCCCAGTCCGCAAGCCGGGCGGCCTCGACGCGGTAACGGTTTTGAAACAGCGTCATAAGAAAAGTTTGAGGGGATTCGAAGCGCTTGGCAGTGAGTGCGGTCACATCGAAATTGGTTGAGGGTAAGGAGACGCAGCAAGCTGCGTCTCTACAGGGAGGGGACCGGCGCCTCACCCCAACTTGCGCACCAGCCGTACCAGTCGCACCACTCGATACAGCGGGAATAGCCCCTCCGGCAATCGCACGGCCGCAACATCCCCCGCTCCCGGTGTCAACGCCAGCCGCCATAGATAACGCCAGCGGTCGCGGCGCCGCTCTCGCAGTCTGAGAATCAGCCGGAAGTATTCCGAGGATTCGAAGTCGTACTCCGCGCCCCGCGCCAGACGGGTCGCAAACTCTCGGCCAAGAACGGGGACTTCGGGGTCGCCGACGATGACTTCCTGCGCGGACTGCGGAAGCGGAGCATCCAGCAGATTCTCGGCCAGCCAGAAGCTCACCCCGAGAATGCGAGTCATGCCGAGGGAACGCGCGTGGTCAAGAACTTGCGCGTAGTCGGTGGGCTGGCGCAGGGTCTCCGCAATATCGCAGACCCAGATCAGCCGCATCCAAAGATGTTTGGCGGCGTGCAGGCACAGCACCAGCAGCGAATCTTCTGGAGCGAGTGCCGGCACCTCGCGGCCCCCCAGGACGGCCCGGCCGGAGCGCGCCAACAAACCGTCGGTGGAAAGATCAACCCCGTAGAAATGCGGCAACACCCGCCACTGCAACTCAACCAGGTTCCGGCCGGCGGGGCCGTCGAAAGCGCGCTCGTACCCGATCCGCAGCCCGATCCGTTCCGCCTCCGGGATGAGTGCGGTGGAAGGGAGGTACCCCAGTTCGGCCAGTGCCTGCTTCGCCGCCGCGAAGTCCGCCGGGGCGATCAGGAAGTCGAGGTCGGAAAAGTTCCGCAGCGCCAGGTCGCCATACACCGACTCGGCCAGCGCCGGCCCTTTGTAGGGGACCGCCCGCAGCTTTTTCTTCTCGAAGTGTTCCGCGATTCGCACCAACTCGCCGGCAAACCAGAGATTGTGGTGGATGCTCTCTTCATAGCCCGTCCGCAGCGATTGCTCAATCTCCGGTGGAAGCCCACGAGCATGTGCAGTCAAGTTGCGCGCCGCCAAGGCCATGATTCCATGGTGCCACGCTATCCGGAGAAACTCGTTCCACTCCGGCACCGATTCCTTCCAGTTGGCAATGCGGGCGGCCCGCTCCGGAGCCAGGTCCACGCCGGCACACGCGCACAGCAGGTCGAATTCCGTGGAAGAGGTTTCCCGCTGGGACGGGACACTGAGCACGTCTGACCGCGTGGAGGATCGGCTCATGCAGCAGGCTGCTGAAATCCTTCGTGAATCTTCGTGCCCTTCCTGGTTCCAGGTTTTTCTTAACCACTAAGGACCGAAGTTACACGAAGGAAAAACGGCGGATCGCAAACCGCCACTATAATACAGAGTCTTCAACCCGCGCCCGTACCGCTGTTGACATTTTCATGGATCGAGTCGTCTTCGAATCCGTCCGCAAGGTCTTTCGTCATCGCCCCGCCCTGTTCAACTGGCTGGGGAGAGAACGCGGCGGTGAAACCGTGGCCCTGAGGGACCTCTCTTTTTCGGCGGCCGCTGGTGAAGTTCTAGTCTTGCTCGGTCCGAACGGCAGCGGCAAGACCACCGCGCTCAAGCTGATTTCGACCATGCTGCTTCCCGACGCCGGGTCGGTGCGCGTAACCGGGTTCGACACGCGGCGCGGCGCGGGACAGGTCCGCCAGCAGGTCGGCATCGCCGTCGCCACGGAGCGGTCCTTCTTCCCCCGGCTCTCCGCCCGCGAAAACCTGGAGTTCTTCGCTGCGCTCGACGAGGTTCCCCGCCGCGAGCGCGCCCAGCGCATCGGCCAGGTCCTCGACGATACCGGCCTGGCGGAACAGGCCGATATGCTGGTCATGAAGTTTTCCAGCGGAATGTACCAGCGGCTCGGTATCGCCCGCGCCCTGGTCAAACGCCCGGGCGTTCTCCTGCTCGATGAACCGACCCGCAGCCTGGACGCAGCCACCACGGCCCATTTCTGGACGACCCTCCGTACCCTGGCCCGGCAGCAGGCGACCATCCTGCTGGCGACGCACAACTTCGCCGAGGCAGTCACGGTCGGCGACCGCCTGCTCTTGTTGCAACGCGGAGAATCGCTCGCCGATCGCTCCATCCGCCGCGGTGAAAGCATGGAGGAATTGCGTGCGTTTTATTTCCGCACGACCGGTGAGGTTGACGAGGCCGCCGCGATGGCCCCCCGGGCAGGGAGAGTGCCATGAATTCAGCGCTCGACAAGCTCTACGCCATTTTGCGCCGCGACTTGCTCACAGCCATCCGCCACCGCAGCGGCTTTGTGCTGACCTTCGCCGGCCTGCTCGCCCAACTGGCGGCTTTCTATTTCCTGTCGCGGGCGATCGGCCCCTCCTTCCGACCCAACGGGGTCGAGTACTTCCCCTTTCTGCTTGTCGGCACCGGTCTCTACACGTTCTTTGTGATGAGCACACAGGCTTTCCTCGACACCGTGCAGGAAGCGCAGCGCACCGGAACCATGGAAGTTTTGATGACCACCTCAACCGCGCCGGCCGAACTGGTGATTCTCAGTTCGATCTCCGCATTTGCTGGGAACCTGGTCAATCTGGTGATTTATCTGCTGGCCGGTGCGGCAATTTTCCGCGCCTCAGTCCATGCCAACCTGCTCGCCTGCCTGGTTGTGCTGCTGCTTTCTCTGGTCCTTGCCCTCGCGCTCGGGATCGCGGCCGCCGCTCTGCAGATCACGTTTCAGAAAGGATCCGCGCTGGTCTGGCTGCTCGGTTCCGGATTGTGGTTCCTGAGCGGAACCATGTTCCCCATCCAGAGCTTGCCACAGTCCCTGGAACTTCTGGCCCGCGCCATTCCCCTCACTTACGCCATCGCAGCAACCCGCATGGCCTTGCTGCAGGGCCAGTCGGTGAGCTCGATCGCGTCTCCCCTGCTGGCGCTGCTGGGGTTCAGTCTGGTGCTACTTCCGCTCGCGCTTTGGGGTTTGTCCTTCAGTCTGCACCGTGCCCGCCAAAATGGAACTCTCTCATTTTATTGACGTTCTTCAGTCCCTGCTTCCCTCGCCCTGTTCCCAACTGCGGTTGGCACGCAGGGAAATCGTGTAGTACACTGCCCCCACATACCTTCTTCCAGAATTGAATTGGGGGACGAGCCAGTCTCCAGGCTTGACCAATAGCGATGACGTCAAACCATCAAGCCCCGCAAGGAAAGAAGAAGCCACCGGAGAACGCGACTAGGAACAGGAAGCCCTATCAGAAGCCGGCTTTCCGCCACGAGCGGGTCTTCGAGACGCTCGCCCTGGCTTGCGGGAAGGTCGGTTCCACCACTCAACAATGTACGTTCTCGCGAAAGAGTTCCTGACGCAAATGCCATGAGTGCGCGGTCCGAGAGCGGGAGCCGAGAGCATGTGGCGGTGGACGCTTTGCGTCAGAGCGGCGCGCTGCGCCTCCAGGTCGAGGGGGCAAGCATGCTGCCCGCGCTCTGGCCGGGGGACGCGGTCGAAATCAAGCGTTGCTCGCTCACCGACGTTCACCCCGGCGAGATCATCCTGGCTTTTCGCGAGGGCCGTTTTTTCCTGCACCGTTTCCTTGCCCGGTCCAGAGCCTCCGGCTTTGTCGCACGGGGCGATTCGATGCCCAACTCCGATCCGGTTTCCCCCGCCAGTGCCCTCTTGGGCAGGGTGGTGCAGGTCGTTCGCTCGGGACATGCAGTTCCCTTTTCCTCCCGGCTCCGGCCGCTGGATCGCGCTCTCGGCATGCTGTTCTGCCATTGCGGCCCAGCACGACGTGTGGTTCTCGGGCTTTACCGCCGGCGCCTTGCCCGTGGCCCGGACTCCGGCGAATTCATGGAATCCGCCCAGCTCTGAAGACCATGCCTGCCGTTGCCAACCCGCGCGCCTGCGTCGTCGAAATCGGGGGTATCCCGATTTCCTTGCACACTGATGACGCCCAGTTCCTCGATCTCCTGTGCCGGCGCTACGGCGGCTTTCTCAGTTCCGCGCGCGCGGAATTTGAACTCGACTTCGACCTTACCAGCGCCGCTCCAGTTTCCGACGAAGACGTCCGCGTGCGCCGCGACGGCCCGGAGTGGCTTCTGGAACGCGGAGACTTTCGCGCCCGCTGGGACCCCCGCACTGGCCGAGGTACGGTCCGGCAAAACCTGAACCCTTACTCGCTCGATTCTGTGCTGCGCATCGTGCATAGCCTGGTTCTTGCTGAACGCGGCGGCTTCCTTCTGCATGCCGCCAGCGCCGTCTGCGACCACCAGGCGTATCTGTTCTCGGGAATTTCCGGCGCGGGGAAGACAACTATGACCCGGCTGGCGCCTCCCAGCGTCACTCTGCTCACCGACGAGATTTCCTATGTCCGCCCCGGCAGCGGCGGATTTTCCGCCTTCGGGACACCGTTTGCCGGAGAATTGGCCCGGCCCGGCGAAAATTGCGTGGCGCCGATCGCCGCCCTCTTTTTCCTGGAGAAGGGCGCGGCGAATCGCGTGGATGAATTGCCGCCTTCCGAGGCCATGCGCCGCCTGATGCGCAACATTTTGTTCTTCGCGGAAGATCGCGGGCTGGTGGAAAGGCTTCTGGCCACCGCTTGCGAGTTTGTGAGTCGGGTTCCGGTTCGCCGTTTGACGTTCTATCCCGACCCGCGAGTGTGGGATCATATTCGGCAGTGGCAGGGAGTGGGGGTCCATGGCTGAGATGTACATCGCGCGCAGTTCGGCGATCGCCGCCCGTATGCTGGCCGGCGAAATGATGGTCATGAACTCCATGGATTCGACTTTCTTCACTCTGAACGAAGTGGCGACCGCCATCTGGCAGGCCGCCGACGGCTCGACCCCCCTGCGCGAGATCGTCGAGCAGCGCATCTGCCGCCAATTTGACATCGCTCCCGAACAGGCCCAAGAGGACGCCGAACAGTTCGTCCGAGAACTCTCCCAGCACGGAATTCTTCTGGTTTCCGATCATCCGCTGCGCGATCCGCTCGCCCCGGAGGAACGATGAGCCTGCTTGCCGAAATGAACCAGAAGGCGTTCGACCTGGGCGTGCCCCTCAGCGTGCACCTCGACGTCACCTATCGCTGCAACGAGCGCTGCGTCCATTGTTATCTCGACCATGACGATCACGGCGAGATGACCACCGCTGAAATCAAAGGTGTACTCGATCAGCTGGAAGAAGCGGGCGTGTTTTTCCTGACTTTCAGCGGCGGCGAGGTTTTCCTGCGCCGCGATTTCTTTGAACTCCTCGAATACGCGCGGCGGCTTTTGTTCAACGTCAAGATCAAGACCAACGCGGTCATGATCCGCGCCGCCGAGGCGCAGAGAATTCGGGCCCTGGGCGTGGATACGGTGCAGATCAGTGTCTACTCGCACCGCCCCGAAGTCCACGATGCCATTACCAAGCTGCCCGGATCGCTGGCGCGCACCATTGCCGCCATCCGCTTCTTGAGAGATCAGGGTCTGAAAGTCACGATGGCCAACGTGCTCATGACCCGGAATCTCGCCGACCAGGCCGGCACCCAGAAGCTCGCGGCGGAACTGGGCGTGCATTACACGCTCGATCCAACCATCACGCCCATGATCGACGGCGACACCTCCACCCTGTCGCTGCGCATCCCGGGCGAGGAACTCGAGGAAGTGTTCCGCAACCCGGCCCTAGTTCCCAACATGGAAGAGTTCTGCGCGCCGCCCAAGCCGCCCACCAGCGATGATCTGGAGGGCTACTCCTGCAGCGCGGGCCATTCTTTCTGCTACATCTCCCCCTACGGGGATGTATTCCCCTGCGTGCAGTTCCCACTGCCCAGCGGCAACCTTCGCCGCCAGAGGTTTCTCGATATCTGGAATCTCTCACCCGAACTCAAGGCGGTCCGCTCCATCCGGGCCAAAGACTTGACCGTATGCTCGTCCTGCAGCCATGTCACCAGTTGTACGCGGTGCCCGGGGCTCGCTTATATGGAGGGCAGTATGCGCGGTCCCTCGACGGCAGATTGTGAGAAGTCTTTCTATCGCACCGGGGTCCCGACAGCGAACATGCTGCGGCACGGGTCGGGAAGAGCCCGCGGCGCCCCGCTGATCCAGATCCAGCCATTCGCCGTGGCTACGTAAACCGGGCCCGGCTTGTCCGCTTACCGCTTGCTCTGGAAAGCAACACCGGCGCTGAGCCTCCGGTCAACTCCCGCCTCGGACTTTGTCAGCTGCTCCAGCATACCCTGCAGGCTGGCGCGGCCCTCGTGGCTCACTTCGCAGAACTTGAGCGCGGCGCCAATGCCCATGTCCATGCGCACCACCTCGCTCTGCACGGAAAGGGTGGTGTGCTCGACGGAAAACGTCAATTTCACGCGCGATCCCGGCAACAGCAGGGCGCTGGTTTCGACGTAGCAGCCTCCCAGGCTCAGATTCGTCAAAATGCCGAGCATGGCCCGCTCCTGTCCGTCCTGAGCAATCTCCGCCGTGAGCCGCCCCCTGACCCGCGGATAATTCCGCCGGTTCTTGCGTAACGGATGGGCCTGCTTCTGCAGATACATGCGACGGTCGGCTTCCGCCAGCAGCCGCTCGGCGTCCAGCCCGTCTTCCGGATACACCGCCTTGCCCACGCTTAACGACAGAATGTCTTCGCCGCAGACCTCCATCCCCGCCCCTCGGACCAGCTCCCGCATCTGTTCCGCCTTGCGCATCGCCGCTTCCGGGGTGAGTCCCGGGGCGATGACCACGAATTCGTCTCCCCCCATGCGCGCCACGTAGTCGTATTCGCGACTGGTTTCCTTCAGCGAGTGGGCAAACAGGCGGAGGACACGATTCCCTTCCAAGTGCCCGAAGCGGTCGTTGATCTGTTTGAAACCGTCCATGTCGCAGACCATGACCGTCAGCGAGGTCGCGTCGCGTTTGCAGCGGGCCAGTTCGCGATCCAACTGCAGAAACAGAGAGCGCGCATTAGGCAGGCCGGTCAGGTAATCGGTCGTCGCCGAGCTTTCCGCTTGCTCGTATTTCAATGCGTTCTCGATGGCCAGCGCCATCTTGGAACTGACCGCCAGCACAATGCGCAGGTGGTCCGATGTGAAAAAGTCTTTTTCCGCGTGATAGAGCGCGACCACCCCGACCACGCCCTGCAGACCTTCCAGGGGAACCGCCAGCGCCGAAGTCAGGGTGCTGTAGCGGGAAGGGTCGTTCAGGTATCCCGGCTCTACCGATGGATTGCCGTTGACGATCGGTTTCAGGTTCTGGGCGACCCACCCGGAGAGGCCCTCCCCCATGGGAATGCGCAGCGATGCGAACAGGCGGAAGTTATCGCCATTTACGTATTCCGGCACCAGTTCGTTGGCCCGGCGTACGTAAATCGCGATGGAATCGTAGGGAATGAGACGGCGCAGCTTGACCGAAAACACCGAGAGCGTTTCTCCCAGGCTCAACGAGGCTCCCAGATCCTGGCTGAGTTCGAAAAGGGTCTGGGCCTCCTGGCGTGCGGCCGCGATCGAGCTCAAGAAACTACGATCCGGGAATGGCCGGTGCTGCGAGACCGCGAATCCGGTGGCCGGCTCGATGACGCGGTCCATTCTTACGTCGCTTACTTCCGTGGGCAATGTTGTCGGTCCAATGCTCTCGATGTGGTCGCGCACCAGCTGCTCTAGTCCGGAGTACTGCCGCTCCAGCGCTTTCACCACTTGGGGATCGAAAGCTTTTCCCGACTGCTCTTTCAGCTGCGTCATCGCCTCACTCAGCGGCACCGCCCGCCGGTATTGCCGGTCCGAGGCCAGCGCATCCAGACAATCCACGGCCGCCAGGATGCGGGCGCCGATCGGAATCTGTTTTCCGCGCAAACCCAGGGGATAGCCCGATCCGTCCCACTTTTCATGGTGCGCGCGTACGATCGGTACCACCGGATAGGGGAATTGAACCCTCTCCAGAATCTCCGCCCCCACCAGAGGGTGGATTTTCATTTTTTCGAATTCTTCCGGCGTCAGGCGCCCGGGCTTCGAGATGATGTGCTCGGGAATGGCCAGCTTGCCGATATCGTGCAGCAAGGCCGCCGCCTGCAGCGCCTCCGTCTCCTCCGGGCTCACCTCGAGTTCCCTGGCCACTTCCAGGGCGTAGATGCGCACTCTTTGGAGGTGGTCGTGCGTGGTCTGATCCTTCGCCTCGATGGCCACCGCCAGGGCCTCGATGGTTCGCATGTGCAGGTCGGCAATTTCTTCCACGTGCCGCTTTTGATCCTCCAGCTTGCCCAGGTACAGCCGGTAGGAGCGGTAGATCAAGTACACCACCGGAAGAATCAGCAGTGAGGTCTGCCAGTCGCTGTAGCTGTTCAACCAGCTCATCAGCCCGGCGATGCCGGCCCCGACCAGGTAGTAAGGGAAACTCCAGAAATAACACTCGGACCAGATCTTGCGCAGCGACTTCCTTTCGGTCAGCGAAATCACCGCCGCCACCGGCAAGGTATTCGACACAAAGTAGACGCTGGCGGCCAGGAACAATAGGGTAGAGGGGTTGGCCAGGGTCCGGTGAAATAGCGGATGACGATATACGGCGAAGGTCGCCGCAATCGCCAACGCCGTGGAACAGACGTTGAACGCTACCCGCAACGGGACCGGCCGCTCCCGATCGATACACTGCACCACGACCGCAGCGCAACCCAGCGCCATGGTCTCAGAGAAGCTCAGCTCCAGTACCCCGAGGAGCATGAAGAGGAAGTTCACCGACATGGTTCCGGTGATGCCGGGCAGGTTCACCCGCATCCGCGAGGCCACCAGCGCAATTACCAGATAACAGACAAACTTCAGCGGATCGCGGCTCGCGCCGTGCATGACCGTGAAGGTGAGCACAGTGGTGCCGCAGAGCACCACCACGGCGATGAAAACGCGCGCAGTAAGGCCCATTTCCCTCCACGATTGAGGGCGATCTCCCATGCCGACACACTCCAGCCCCTGAAGCCGGTCAACCCTTCACACAGGGCAAGGGGCATACCACGATTATCAAGGCAGGGACCGGTCAGCGAAGAGCTGGACCGTTTAGGGATGAAACTTCAGTAACCAACGAGAGTGACCGTCCTTTTGGATTCCGACCCTTTTGTCACCTAATCCCCTCGCAGGATGTTGTTCGGACGGCACCGGAAGTTCTTGCGGCGCCACCAGAAAGGTCGGAAGGCAGCGTAAGTCCCCAAAAACACCACCGCCCGGGCGAACCCGGGCGGGGCGTCAGGAGGTCTAGGCGAGGGCACTTGAGCAGGCCCTCGACCGAGCCTAGGTGAGGAAGAACTCTTTTACAATCGAGGACCACTCCTGATCGGGAATCTGGTCGGTCAGGTTGTTCATGGCCACCCCTCCGTCCTGCGCCAGCGCACCACATAGGGCCGGCAACTTCCTTTGCAAGCGGCCGGCGGACTCTTCCGTCCACCACCGCGCCAGCGCCCCACCCAGCAGGTTGCGGAAATTGGTCTTGGCATCGGGGGATTGTACCGTCAGCAGCCAGCCCTCGCCGTAAGGATCGTTCTGCGCCAGCCGGGGATCGCGGGCTACGCCATCGTTCACATCGGAAACGCTGCCTTCGATCGGCGACACCATGTCCACCGCCACTCCGTCACGAAAAATCGTGGCCATCTTTTGCCCTTGGCGGATCCACTGTCCCCGCTGCGGCAGCGCGATGCGCTCGACTTTGCCGATCAGCTTGGTGGCGAAGTCGTCCATGCCGACCCGCACCAGGTTCGGGCTTTCGCTCAGCGCCCAGGTGTGTCCCGGGTGATAGCGCATATTGTCCGGAACCTGGAAGCCGCTAACCAAGGCTGGCGCCAGTCCGGTTATTTCGGGCCTCGCCATGGGAAGCACCGGTTGCCTCTCCCGGTACTTCGCGGCGCGGAAGTGGTCAATTAACAGGAAAGCGGCGAAAAGCAGGAGAACCAGAATGACTGTCATAAAGCACCTCTCGCTCTCAAATCGCTCACTTCTCTTGAAGGCAATTGAGGCGCCAGACTGAGACAACGCCCCGTGCTCATACCTCCTGTCGCCGCATCAGAAGCGGGATCAGCGAGTTAGCGTTAGATTGGGGTGTCTGTCCCGAGTCTTCCACTGAGAGACGGATGGTTTGACCTGATGAGAATCGCAACGGTTAGCGGCGTGGGTAGCTCGGACAACGGAGGTTAGCCAATGCAAGAGACGCCGTTTCAGTGGATTGCACTGCCACTAGGTGATTGTTGCAGACTGCCATAGCGAATGATGCACAACGCAACAGCAATGCTGATACTCGACTGGCTTGGACCGCGGTCACATTCACGCGTGACTCATCTCACTGCGCACGCGGGTTCGGCAGCCTCAGACTCCCATCAGGTTCATTGCTGGACCGATGAGATTTGCTACGGCGAATCTTTGAGGGGGTCCTGGCAGTGCTGATTTTCATAACGCCACCGGATGCGCCTTTATACGTCGAGAGTTGCCGCGAGGCTACATCTCCACACACACTTAGCCACGAGTCACCCCCTTTCGGTTGGTTTTCTTCACCCTGCCCCTCTCATCCGGTAGCGGGCCGCTTCCTTTGGAGCACCAAGGAGGGAACGTCCTTATGAGCAAAGGACTCTTGTACGACGCGACGATGTGCATTGGCTGCAAGGCCTGCGAGCAGGCATGCGCCGAAAAGAACAAGCTTCCTTACACCGAGGCCATCGCCGCCGAAGAGGAGCAATCAGACCACAAGTTCACCGTGGTCGTCACCCGTGGCGAGAAATTCATGCGTCACTTATGCATGAATTGCGCCGATCCGGCTTGCGCCTCGGTTTGTCCCGTAGGTGCTTTGCGGAAGACCGCGGCCGGCCCGGTCATCTACGAAGAGGATCGCTGCATGGGATGCCGCTACTGCATGGCGGCGTGTCCTTTCGGCGTGCCGAAGTATGAATGGGACAAGCTGCTTCCGCGGATACGGAAGTGTACGATGTGCGCCGACCGGGTCGCGGCCGGTCAGCCGACCGCCTGTGCGGAGGCGTGCCCCACCGGCGCAACCAAATTCGGCGAGCACGATGATCTCCTCCTGGAAGCACGCCAGCGTGTTTGGAATAACCCGCGCGGAAAGTACGTGGACCACATTCTTGGTCGCTTCGAAGTCGGCGGAACATCGGTACTGCTGATGTCGAGCGTGCCCTTCGAGCAATTCGGATATCACACCGACCTTCCAGCCGATCCGCTGCCAACGCTCACTTACCGTGTCCTTTCACGGATTCCCGATATTGTCCCTCTCGGTGGGGTTCTGCTGGGTGGAGTCTGGTGGATCACTCATCGCCGCGAGGAAGTTGCTGCCACCGAAGGCCAGCAGGTGCAAAGCAAGCCACAACCGCCGGAAGGAAAGATCCGATGAAGATCAAGTGGAGCTTCTGGAAAGTTGTGTTTGTGTTCTTGGTGGCTGCGGGGTTGTACGCGACCGCGGTGCGTTTCACCCAGGGACTGGGGCACTCTACAAATCTTAGCGACCAGTTTCCTTGGGGCCTCTGGGTTGGGTTCGACGTGCTTTGCGGCGTGATGCTGGCCGCTGGCGGATTTACGCTGACGGCGGCCGTACACATTCTCAACATCAGGCGGCTGCAGCCGATTGTGCGGCCGGCGATTCTGACCGCCTTCCTCGGATATTTACTGGTTTGTCTGGCCCTCATGTTCGACCTCGGCCGGCCCTACCGCATCTGGCATCCGCTGGTCATGCGCAACCCCCACTCGGTCATGTTCGAGGTTGCCTATTGCGTAATGCTCTACACCACCGTGTTGGCGCTCGAGTTTTCCCCCATCGTTCTGGAGCGCTTCCATTTAGAGAGAGCGTTGAAGGTAATCCGTGCGGTGCTGATCCCACTGGTTATTTGCGGAGTGATTCTCTCCACGCTGCATCAGTCGTCACTGGGGTCTCTGTACCTGATCGTACCGGAAAAGCTGCACCCATTCTGGTACAGCCCGCTTTTACCGGTGTTCTTCTTCATTTCGGCCATCGCAGTAGGCCTGGCCATGACCATCTTCGAGTCGTCATTGAGTTCCAAGTATTTCGGGCGCCAGCTTGATCTGCCGATCCTAGAAGAACTGGGACGCGTGTTGCTGGTCGTGCTTTCGGTATATGCCGTCCTTCGGTTTGAGGACCTGCTGCATCGCGGCGTGCTGAAAATGCTGTTTCATCCGAGTTATGAGATGTACGTGTTCTGGATTGAAGTCGGACTTAGCTTGGCGGCTCCCCTGTTTCTGCTTTCTCAACGCAGTGTTCGCACGAGCCCAGGCGGGCTGTACCTGGCGGCAGTGCTGGTCGTGCTCGGTTTCATCGCCAACCGTCTAAACGTCAGCATCACGGGCCTGGAGACTTCCAGCCACGTGCGTTACATTCCCAAGTGGACGGAGATTGCCGTCACTTGCGCGATTATGGCGGCGGGTTTTATGCTGTTTAGCCTGGCAGTGAAATACTTGCGAATTTTCCCCACCGCAGAAGGAGCAGAAGCGGAAGAAGAACCTTCTGGTGCGATCGGGACTGAAGCGGTGCCCGCTACACAGTTCCTGGAAGATGTCAGAGATTGAGGCAACTCACGGTCCTTCAAAGCAGGCTTCATGAATAGTGCAGGTTGGGAACTGGAATTCGATTCAACCTCCGGCAAATGAACTTCCTCCGCCTCCCGTGCGTACACTTTGGAGAGCCGTCGTTGACTTGACTGCACCCGCGGCCTAACATCGAGGGCATTCTCCCTGGAGCCAAGTTTCCGCATGATCGGGCAGACTGTCTCGCACTACCGTGTCCTGTCGCAGTTGGGCGGCGGCGGGATGGGCGTGGTGTATGAAGCCGAGGACCTGAATCTTGGCCGCCACGTCGCCCTCAAGTTTCTGCCTCCGGAAACCGAAAGAGACTCTGGCGCGCTCGACCGTTTTCAGCGGGAGGCGCGCGCCGCGTCGGCCCTGAATCATCCCAACATCTGCACCATTTACGAGGTCGGCGAGGACCAGGGCCGCCACTTCATCGCCATGGAACTGCTCGAGGGCGAGACCTTGAAGCACAAGGTCCATGGTCAGCCGATGGAACTGGACCGGCTGCTCGACCTGGGCATCCAGATCGCGGACGCGCTCGACGCGGCCCACGCCAAGGGCATCATCCATCGCGACATCAAGCCCGCCAACATCTTTGTCACCCAGCGCCATCAGGCCAAGGTTCTCGATTTCGGACTCGCCAAGCGCACCCTGGAGCCCTCGGTTATGGCGGCCACCACCATCGGCTCCGCCGCTACCGTGGAGCAAGCGTTCCTCACCAGCCCCGGATCCACCGTCGGCACCGTCGCCTACATGTCTCCCGAACAGGCCCGCGGCAAGGAGCTGGACGCCCGCTCGGACCTGTTTTCTTTCGGTGCCGTGCTCTATGAGATGGCCACCGGGTCGCTCCCCTTCCGCGGAGACACTTCCGCCGTCATCTTCGACGCCATTCTGAACCGGGCGCCGACTCCGCCCATCCGGCTGAATCCCGATCTGCCCCCGCAGCTGGAAGAAATCCTGAACAAGCTGCTGGAAAAGGACCGCGAGATGCGCTGCCAGAGCGCGGCCGAGGTGCGCTCGGATCTGAAGCGCTTGAAACGGGATTCGGAATCGGGCACGCTTCTGGCCGTATCTTCGTCCTCTACTTCGCGGCTGCGTCCGCCCCAGGCGCGCAAGATTCCCCGCTGGCTGATTCCCGCCCTGGTGGTGGTGCTGGTCGCGGCCGGCATCGGCTTCGTTTTTCTCAAACGCGGCCGAGCCCTCACCGAGAGAGATTCGATCCTGATCACCGACTTCGTGAACACGACCGCCGACTCCGTTTTTGATGGCGCGCTCAAGAAGGCGCTGGCGGTGGATCTGGGACAGTCTCCCTACCTCAACGTTTTTCCCGAGCAGAAAATCCGCCAGACGCTGCAGTTCATGGGCCGCGATCCCAATGACCGCGTCACCACCGATGTGGGCCGTGAAATCTGTCTGCGCAACGGCATCAAGGCCATGCTCACCGGCAGCATCGACAGCGTCGGCGGCCAGTACGCCATCACTCTGGAAGCGGCCAACGCTTCGTCCGGAGATTCCCTGGGACGGCAGCAGGTTCAGGCGGATCGAAAGGAAGACGTCCTGAATGCCCTCCACCGGGCCGCCTCCCAGCTGCGCGGCCAACTCGGCGAGTCGCTGACCATGCTGCAGAAGTACGACATGCCGCTCTCGCAGGCGACCACTTCCTCGCTCGAGGCTCTCAAGGCACTGAGCCTGGGAGACAGCAAGCACAACCTGGGCGATGAATTGGGCGCCCTTCCAAATTACCAGCGCGCCATCGAACTCGATCCGAATTTTGCCATGGCCTATGCCCGTCTGGGCGCGGTCTACGGCAACCTGAACCAGACCCAGCTGTCGGAGCGGAACCGCCAGAAAGCCTTCGAGCTGCGCGATCGTGCCAGCGAGCGCGAAAAGCTCTACATCATGTCGCACTACTACGCCGACAGTGGCGAGCTCGATAAAGGCATTACGGCGCTCGAGCTTTATCGCCAGACCTATCCGCGCGATCCCATCCCCTACAACAATCTGGCTAACACCTATAACCAGCTTGGCCAATTCGATAATGCGCTGGAAAACGCAAAGCGCGCGATCGATCTTGACCCCGACATGGTCAGTGGCTACGAGAATACCGCGCTCGCCTACGCCGGCCTCAATCGGATCGAGGAAGCGCGGGTTACACTCAACGCCGCGCTCCGGAAGAAGGCATTCAATCCGACCCTTCACATCGAGCTTGCCACTCTCGACTGGGGCGAAGGCAAAGAAGCCGACATGGAGAAGGAACTGCAGAGTGTCTCGGGCACGCCCGATGGAGAGCTGGCAGTTCTCGGGTTTCGCGCTGGACTCGCCATGACGCGCGGCCAGGTTCGCCAGGCCCGGGAACTCGCGCACAGAACCGAAGATGCCTTCAATCGCCTCCACCTCCAGGGCAGCGCCAATGTGCTAGCGCAGCTGGCCGGCTTCGAATCTTTCGTCGGCAATAAAAGTGAAGCCACCAGCGAAGCCAATGCGGCTCTCGGATCCTCCCAGACATTAGATGTGCAGTGGAACGCCGCCACGGCCCTCGCGCTCGCCGGCCAGGGACAGAAGGCGCTCAGCATCGCTGACGAGATCCAGCGCACCCGTCCGAACGATACCATCGCGCAAAACGTCGCCGTTCCCACCATTCGCGCCATCGCCTGTCTGCGCCCCGCCAATCCCGCCAAGGGTGATCCCGCCAAGGCCATCGACCTCGAAAATACTGCCGCTCTCTACGCGCGTGCCAGCACCGGCGTTCTCTTCGGCCGCGGCATGGCCTACCGCGAAGCCGGACGTCTCCCCGAAGCGCAGCAGGATTTCCAGAAGATCCTCGAACTGAAGGCGCATGGCCCCGACTTCCTGGTCGTTGCCGCGCAACTGGAATTGGGCCGGGTGTATCAGAGGCAGGGTGACACCGCCAAAGCCCGTATCGCCTACCAGAATTTCCTTGCCGCCTGGAAAGACGCCGACCCCGACGTCCCCTTGCTCAAAGAAGCCAAGGCCGAATACGCGAAGCTGCAATAGCTCCGGCTTTGGGCTCTAGCAGAGAACGCCTGCACCGCCACTGATGGCCGCCTGCCGCCCCACTCTCTATTGCAGAAATATCACCAGCACCCGCCCATCCGAGTGGAACCCGCCTCCGGTCGCGTTCTTCGACTCTTCGACCGGATCCGCCGGCGTGAAGTAACTCATCATCTTCACCTGACCCGCCTGCTCCAGCGACTCGCCGATGTGGTCCCGCTCGCCATCCACCGCCGGATCAATCTTGTGCGTAACTTTCCCGTTGCGCTGGTCCTTTTCGAATCCAATATCGTGCGTGCCCGCACCCGCCCACACCGACTGCCCGTGGTAAGTCGCGGTTGACTTCCAGATGCGGAAGTGGTGCCGGCTCGCTACCATGGCATACGGTTCTGCCATCTCGTAGCCGAAATCCTGCACCCTCCCAAACAAATACAACTGGCTCATCGGCATCGCCAGATAGTCCTGTTTCTCGGTGGCCATCTGGATTGCCTTGGCCACCGCTCCGGGCGTCGAGGTGTCGGCCACGTGCCAGTTCGCCGCCGCCAGCGCGTCCTGGACCTGCTTCTCGGAACCAATCAACACAAAATTCACCATGTCACCGAGGTTCTTGAACTCGTCGTTCACGCGCCGAGGCAACGACTGCAAGTTCTTTCCCAACTCCGCATCCAGAGCCGCGCTCGAAACCGGCAGGGGGTTCGCCGTCGCCCCCGGTGTCGCCCCACTTCCCGCGGAACCACTTCCGGGAACCACCGTACTCCCGGGGCTGGAGGCCGCTTGCGGGTTGATCCCGAGCTGGCCCGCCATCCAGATTTGCGCAGCACTGGCCAGCTTGGACTTGACCGACGCCGCTGCGTTCCCCGCAGCAACATGAATCTTGACCGAGTATTTCCCCGCGCACGAAGGCGAAGAATCCAGGTTCGCGCCCAGGTAGAGATGCCCGGCTGCGGTGATCTTGAGCTGTCTCTCGGCGCCGAGGAATACCGGAGTGTCCGATTTCTCCTCGAGCTTGGCGATCAGGACGCCCGGCAGGGCCGACTCGATCGGCAATTTACCGGTGCTGGTCACGTCCGGTGAGCCTTGGGGATCGCACAGCTTCCCGCCACTGCCGGCCGCTTGCGCCGAAATGTCCACCACATCGCCGGCGTGCAGGTCAATGCCGGTATCCACCCACTTCTGCGAAGGCGCGACTTCGATCGTCTTGTCCACGGGAGCGGCGACGGTCTGCGCCGCGCCCCACCCCGATAAACAGAGCACTCCGAGCAGCAATCCGTTTCGCATAGATCTCTCCCCGGTGCTTCATTATCGGTCGGCGGGCACGGACTGGCAATGTGTCCGGCTCCGGCTCTTGGCCGCAAGGTCCATACGCGTTTGTCCACTGCCCCGGCGGTCGATAGTCACTTTGTCCGCAAAACGCATCCAAATAGAATGTAGTTTCAAGCAACCCTGACCGACCATGAGGAACTGGAGGATTGGCGCCGTAATTGCGTTTCTTTTTCTCCTGGCCTCGCCCTGCCTGGCCGATGTGGCTCTTATCATGGCCGAACCTTACGGCCATTTTGGCGCTTGGAACCCAACCGGTCACGCGGCCGTTTATCTGACCCGGGTGTGTGCCGAAACGCCGACGCGGCTGCGCCGCTGCGGGCCGGGCGAGCTCGGCGTCGTCATCAGCCGTTATGACGGCGTGGCTGGCCTCGACTGGCTGGCGGTACCCGTGATTCCCTATCTGTATGCTGTGGACCGCCTCGAGGACATCCCGGATTTCGCCGACCGCGCCGCCGTCAGCCGGTTGCGCGAAGATTATCGCCGCAACCACCTGTCCGACCTCATCCCAGACGATCCCGCGCGACCGGCCCCGGCCGGAAACTGGGTCCAGCTCGTCGGATCCTCCTATGACCGCAAACTCTACTTTTTTCAGATCGAAACCACCGAGGCGCAGGATGACGCCCTGATCGCCGACCTGAATCAGGCTGCGAACCATCAGCGTTTCCACCTGTTCTTTCAGAATTGCGCCGATTTCGCCCGCAGTGTCATCAATCATTACTATCCCAAGACCCTGCGTCGCAATTTTGCCGCCGACTTCGGGTTTACCACCCCGAAGCAGATTTCAAAGAATCTGGTGCGCTTCAGCCGGAGACATCGGGAACTCCGGTTTTCCGCTTTCGCCATCGCTCAGGTACCGGGCAATCCACGCAGTCATCCCGTCCGCGGTGTCATGGAGTCTCTGGTCCGGACGAAAAAGTACGCCATTCCGCTGGTCGTGTGGCAGCCGTTCATCGTTGGCGGGATGGCATCGTCGTATCTGGTTGCCGGACGTTTCAATCCCTCCACTCTTTGTGAGACCGTCCTCACCCCGGCGGACCTGCGGTCCCGGGATTCTTACCCGGACCTCGGTAATGGAATCATTCCCGCTCCCCGGGCGGAGCGGCAGTCCGCCAGTGCCGCCGGATCTTCCTTCCGGCAGCCGACCGCTTCACCGTAGCCTCGGTCTTTTTTCCCATTTACCTGGCGGGAAGAGCGGCCCGTTGGCGCCGCCGCCCGCCTAAAAATAACTTGGGATCTTCCTGCGCCCGGTCTACCGCGTCGTGGCACCTCTCAGGGGGGCATGTCCGCTCGGGCAATCCAGTCCGAACGGTCGGTATGTTGAGGCGGAATTCCAGCCTAACCTTCTGTCCCGGAATGGGTTACCGGTGTGACACGGGTCACAGCCTCATGTGCTGTCTATCATAGCTGCCCTTGGCTGGCGGGCCGACACTGGCCTTGGAGGAAAGTCTAGGGAGACGGTCATGATGATAGCGTATCGGCTCGTCCATCTGATTGAGACCCACTCCGACGCCCTCGCCACCAGTCTCCTCGACAGAGTGCAGCATTCCGAACTCACTCGGTCCTACCTGAACGTGCCGCCGGCGGACCTGAAGCAGCGCGTGTACGAAATCTACCGGCACCTCGGAGAATGGCTGCTGGGTAAGAGCGCCTTCGACATCGAGCGGCGCTACGAAGAAATTGGCGCCCGCCGGGCGCACCAGGGAGTGCCGCTCAGCGAACTCATCTGGGCCATTGTTCTGACCAAAGAAAACCTCTGGGACTTCCTCCAGAAGGAGTCGCTACTGGAGCGCCCCGTGGAAGTCTTCGGCGAACTGGAAGTATTGCAACTGCTCGAACAGTTCTTTGATCGCGCCATCTATTACGCGTCCGTGGGCCACGAGCGGGCTCTGGCGGAGCATGAAATCCCGCGCGGAGTGGCCGGAGCCAGCCGCTAGTAAGGAAAGGGACGTACTATGTCGTGGGAAACTGATTACAAGAAGAAAATACGCACCCCGGAAGAGGCCTTGCTTTATGTCCAGTCGGGCATGCGGGTTTACATCCAGCCGGGCTGCGCCGAGCCGGAAACCCTGGTCGAAGCGCTGATGCAGCGCGGTCCCTTCGTGGAAGACGTCGAACTGGTGCACATGCTCACCATGGGCACGGCTCCCTACGTCGCCCCCGAGATGGTGGGACACTTCCGGCACAACGCCATGTTCATCGGGGGCAACGTGCGCGATGCCATCAATGACGGCCGCGCCGACTACACCCCCATCTATCTCAGCGAAATCGAAGGCCTGTTTGAAAGCGGCGCCATGCCGTTGGACGTGGCCCTCATCCAGGTCTCGCCTCCCGACGCCCACGGGTTCTGCAGTTTCGGAGTGGGCGTGGACACGACCCTGACCGCCGCCCGACAGGCCCGCTTTGTGATCGCCCAGGTGAATGACCAAATGCCCCGCACCTATGGCGACAGCTTCATCCAGGTCAGCGATATTGACGCCCTGGTCCAGTCCTCGCGCCCGCTGCCGGAAATGAAGCCGCATCCGATCAGCGAGACCCAGACCGCCATCGCCCGCAACGTGGCCGGCCTGATTGAGGATGGCGCCGTGCTCCAGACCGGGATCGGCGGCATTCCCGACGCCGTCCTTCCCCTGCTCGCCGACCGCAAGGACTTGGCGGTCCACAGTGAACTCGTTTCCGACGGCGTGATCTCGCTCATCGAAGCCGGCGTCATCACCGGCGAACGCAAGAACTTCAAGCCGCGCAAAATCATCGTCGGCTTCGTTCTCGGCACCAAGAAGATTTTCCAGTTTGTGGACAACAACCCGATCTTCGAATTTCATCCCACTTCCTATGTCAACGATCCCGGATTCATCGCCCGCAATGACAACATGGTGGCCATCAACTCAGCGTTGCAGGTTGACCTGACCGGCCAGGTTTGCTCCGACTCCATCGGCAACCAGTTCTACAGCGGCATCGGCGGGCAGGTGGACTTTCTGCGTGGCTCCTCGCGTTCCAAGGGCGGCAAGCCCATCATCGCCATCCCTTCCACGGCCAAGGATGGAGCCATCTCCCGCATTGTCCCCATGCTCAGTCCGGGCGCGGGCGTGGTCACGTCGCGGGGTTTGGTACGCTACATCGTGACTGAATTTGGCGTCGCTTACCTGCACGGCAAATCCATCCGCGAGCGGGCCACGGCCTTGATCGAGATTGCCCATCCCAAGTTCCGGGAAGAGCTCTACAAGTACTGTGAACAGACCAAGTGGTTGCAGCGTCCGCCGGTGATGGCGGAAACGAGGTGAACATGGCAGGACAAGCGCGCGGCAACATCCTGATCGGCATCGAAGAGTGCAAGGGTTGCGGACTCTGCGTCGAGTCCTGCCCGCCCGAGTGCCTCGAACTCCTGCCGGAACTGAATGCCTATGGCGTTCACCCGGCGCACTACACCGGCGAAGGCTGCACCGGCTGCGGCATCTGTTTCTACTGTTGTCCCGAGCCCGGCGCCATCATCGTGTACCGGCTGGCGCCGCCGCAGAAACCTTTCACCCAAGGAGAATCCCATGCGGCAGCTCTGTAAGGGCAACGTCGCCATCGTGAAAGGCGCCATCCTGGCCGGCTGCCGCGCCTATTACGGGTATCCCATCACTCCGGCCAGCGAGATCGCCGAAGCGGCAGCCCTCTATCTGCCGCAAGTCGGCGGAACCTTCCTGCAGGCCGAGAGCGAAGTCGCCGCCATCAACATGGTGTACGGCGCAGCTGCGGCCGGGGCCCGCGTCATGACCGCATCCTCCGGCCCCGGCCTCAGCCTGATGCAGGAGGGGATCTCCTATTGTGCCGGCTCCGAACTCCCCTGCGTCATCGTCGACATCGTCCGCGGCGGCCCTGGACTGGGGAACATCGCTCCCGAACAGAGCGACTACTTTGCCATGGTGAAGGGTGGCGGGCACGGCTGCTATCGCAATTTCGTGCTCGCCCCTGCCTCCGTGCAGGAGATGGCCGACCTCACCGGCCTGGCCTTCGAGCTCGCCGACAAGTATCGCAATCCCGCCATCGTGCTGGCCGACGGTTTCACCGGCCAGATGATGGAGCCACTCGAACTTGAATACCGCGATCCGCAGATCCCGGCACGGCCCTGGGCGGTTCAGGGGACGGCCGAAACCCGCAAGAACCTGATCAGCTCCATCTACCTGGAAACGGATGTGCTCGAAGAGCACGTCCGCAAGCTGGAAGCGAAGTACCTCCGCGCCGCCCAACTGGAACCGCGGTACGAAGTGTTGGAGACCGAGGATGCCGAGGTCTTGCTCGTCGGCTACGGCATCACTTCCCGGGTGCTGCGCTCGGCGGTCGCCATGGCGCGCCGCGAAGGCCTGAAGGCTGGACTGTTCCGGCCGATTACGCTCTGGCCGTTCCCGGCGCAGGCGCTCGCCGAAACCGCCAAGAAGGTCGGCAAGATTCTGGTCGTCGAACTGAGCAATGGCCAGATGGTTGAAGATGTGCGCCTCGCCCTGAACGGCAAGGTGCCGGTCGAGTTCTACGGACGGACGGGCGGCAACGTTCCGTCGGTCGAAGAAGTGCATTCGCAACTGATGCAGCGCGTGATGGCGCTGGCGTAGGGTGTGGGGCCGGGTCTTTGACCCGGCAAGCCGAGTGCAACTCGGCTGATGACACGGCAGGAGAGCATGGCCTATGGCAACCGAAACGAAAGTCAACGTCAAAGAAGCGGACATCCTGGCAGCCGGCTACCAGGTCTTGCATTCGAAGTCACCGCTGTTCTACGACCATTACGAGCGCAAGGCCGACCTGCAGCACCAGACGCACTACTGCCCCGGCTGCGGCCACGGCGTTGTCCACAAGCTGATCGCCGAGGCGCTCCAAGACCTCGGCCTGCAGGACAAGACCATCTTCGTGAGCCCGGTGGGCTGCTCCGTCTTCGCCTATTACTACTTTGACGTGGGCAACGTGCAACTGGCGCACGGGCGCGCCCCGGCCGGCGCCACCGGCATCAAGCGCACCTGCCCCGATAAGATCGTCATCTCCTACCAGGGTGACGGGGACCTGGCTGCCATCGGCACCGCTGAAATCATCCATGCCGCCAACCGCGGCGAGAAGATTTCCGTTTTCTTCGTGAACAACGCCATCTATGGCATGACCGGCGGCCAGATGGCGCCTACCACCCTGGTCGGCCAGAAGACCACGACGTCACCCTTCGGACGCCGTCCTTCGAACGAAGGCTTCCCGCTGCACATGTGCGAGCTGATCTCGACCCTGCAAGCTCCGGTGTACGTCGAGCGGGTCGCGCTCTCCGACAACAAGAACATCATGAAGGCCCGCAAGGCGGTGCGCCGCGCGCTCGAAATCCAGCGCGACGGTGTGGGCTTCAGCTTCGTCGAAATTCTTTCGCCTTGCCCGACCATCTGGGGCAAGGAGCCGGTCGATGCCCGCAAGTGGATCGCGGAAAAGATGATCCCGGTCTTCCCGCTCGCCGTCTTCCGCGACAAGAAGCCGGAACCGGTGCAGAACGCAGTGGTACCGCAGCGCAGCGTGCCGGAAGTGCTGGAAATCGAGACCGCGGGAACAAAGTCCGTCGAGGTTCCCAAGCGCCCGCATCACTTCCAAAACTTTTCCATCAAGATTGCCGGCTTCGGCGGCCAGGGCGTCCTGCTGCTGGGCCAGTTGCTGACCGAGATGGGCATGCGCGAAGGCCTGGAGGTCAGCTGGCTGCCGTCTTACGGCCCGGAGATGCGTTCGGGGAGCGCGCACTGCCATGTCTGCTTCTCGCAAGAACGCATCGGCTCGCCTCTGATCTCGTACCCGGACGTGCTAGTCGCCATGAACGAGCTCTCACTGCATAAGTTCGCGTCGTCGGTGGCGGCGGGCGGCCTGATTCTCTACAACGCCAGCCGACTCCCGGCCGACTTTCCGCTGCCCCAAGCTCGCGTCATATGCATCCCGGCCTCCGAAATGGCCGACAAACTCGGCTCGACCAAGGTTGCCAACGTCGTATTGATGGGGGCGCTGCTGGAAGAAACCGAGTGCCTGCTGCCGGATACCGCGGTCGGCATGCTGCAGGAGAAGATCAAACGCGTTGACATGCTGGAAATCAACCGCAAGGCCCTCGCCGCCGGACGCGAGTTCATTGACCACTACGTTCGGGTCGGCGCGGTGAGCCAGCCCGACGGGTTCGCGTACTGATCCCCGGAAAGAAGAGTTGGCACAAATGTTCCATGTGGAACATTTTGTGCTGGCGGTATTGTACGTATCCTGATATACGTACATAGGGCGCTGCATGAAACCAAGAAAACGAGTTAAGAAGCGCGGGAAAATTGCCCGCCGCAGGGCTTCCGCCGACGCGGGAAAGCGGGGACGGGACCCGCTGGCCGAACTGGCGAGGTTCTACCGGCCGGTGAAGCAGCCGGTCACGCTGCGTCTGGACGCCGACGTCCTGGCCTGGTTCAAGAAGCAAGGGCGTGGCTACCAGACGCGGATCAACCGGGCGCTGCGGGAACTGATGATGGAGGGATGGAAGGGATCCCGGGGGTAAGTCGGGACCACCGGGGCTGAGGCCCTCGCTGATATCACGCGGTTTACGCGGGCCTAAAGGGCCGCTCTTCCACGGTCATGCATACATTCGTGAGTCTTTCCGCAGCCTGCTCAAGGCTGAGAACTGTCCCTTAAGGAACCAAGAAAAGCACTTTGAACGGACCCGCTGTTCTTCGACAATCGAAGAAAGTACCGCCCGCGTCACGCTTGTCGTCGCGCCATCTTCTTCGAAATCGCTCTTTCCCAATTGCGCCTGTTCGAAGTTGGGGGCCGCGAAGTTCAGAGCCAGGGAGATGTACTATGTCGGGGCAAGTGATTCTGTATTTTGACGACCAGGCGGACGCCTTGCGCTTCGCTCTAGCCGCGGGCTCCGTAATGGCAGGAGATGGATCTGGGCCGACGGGCGATCTGGTGCAGGAAGCGGCCCGCGTCACCCGCATACGGCTCGACGCCGCCAAGGCGGGGAAAGTCAAGCAGCCCAATCCTGAACGCGCCGCGTAAACGCTCCATGACAAGAGCAAGAGCGGCGGGCAGGAGTGCCCGCCCCACACCTGTCTCGCCCCACCCGAGGATTTACAATGTCTGTTCCTATGCCAACCGCTGAACAGGCCTCCTCGACCTTGCTTGATCTCACCTGGATTCGCTCACAGTTCCCTTCGCTGGCGCAGACCGTCAACGGGCATCCGGCGGTGTTTCTGGATGGCCCCGGCGGCACGCAGGTCCCGCAGCGCGTGATTGACGCCATTGCCGACTACCTGGCGCGCAACGACGCCAATACCGGAGGCGCCTACCCGACCAGCCGCAATACCGACCGCATGATCGCCGAAGCGCGGGCGGCCATGGGCGATTTTCTGAATTGTGCTGCGGACGAGGTCGTCATCGGTCCGAACATGACCACGCTGACTTATGCGATGTCGCGCGCGCTGGGCCGGGAATTTGGCCCCGGCGACGAAATCGTGCTGACGCTGCTCGATCACGACGCGAACTTCTCGCCGTGGAAGGCGCTGGAAGAAAAGGGCGTGACCATCCGCACGGTGAATTTTCATCCTGCTGATTGCACGCTCGACATGGACGACCTGGCGCGCAAGATCACCAGCCACACGCGCCTGGCGGCCGTAGGATACGCCTCGAATGCGGTCGGTACCATCAACAACGTCGCGGAAGTGGTGCGGCTGGCGCGGCAGGCAGGAGCGCTCAGTTACATCGATGCCGTGCACTACGCGCCACATGGGCCAATTGACGTGTGCGCGCTCGACTGCGACTTTCTGGTTTGCTCGACCTACAAATTCTTCGGGCCGCACATGGGCGTGCTCTACGGGAAACGCGAACACTTGCAGCGCCTGCGGCCTTACAAGGTGCGGCCGAACACCGACAACATCCCTAACTGCTGGGAATGGGGGACGTTGAACCACGAATGCATCGCGGGAATCAAAGCCTGCGTGGAGTACTGGGAAGAACTGGGCCGACGCGCCCAGCCTTCCGCCGCCGGCCGCCGCGCCGCCATTCTCGCCGCCTACGAGGCGATTCACCCGCACGAGCGGGCGATGATGGAAAGGATGATCGCGGGACTGCTCGCGATTCCAGGATTGAAGTTGTATGGCATCAGCGATCCGCGGCAATTTGACCGGCGCTGCGCGACTTTTGCGGTACGCATCGAAGGCCACACACCGCTGGAATTGGCGACAAAGCTAGGTGACCGCGGCTTCTTCACCTGGGACGGGAACTACTACGCGCTGAACCTGACCGAGCAACTCGGGGTGGAGCGCTCCGGCGGCTTTTTGCGGATCGGCCTGGTGCATTACAACACGCCGGACGAAGTCGGGCGGCTACTGGCGGCCTTGCGGGAGATTGTGGGAGCGTAGGGGGCGTCGTTCCGGAGTGTGCGTCGTAGCTTCTCTCTTTCGCCCCGTTGGGGCTTGCTTTCTTTCGACTCTCTACCCACGGCTTGCGCCGTGGGCTGCTTCTTACGCCGCTACGCGGCTGGAGTATTGCTTGTCCCACGTTTTCGTTCGTCCCCTGGCATCGTGCCCCAACAAATGGGAACAAGTGCACGACGCAGGTGACATCAGCCTCTTTACCTCAGGGGCTAAAGCCCGCATTTTTGCGGCTCGAAGCGGCAAGGCTAAAGCTGTGCCATTCCCAAAATCGTTTTTTTGAAGCCAGTTTTGACTTGATCCAACCATGGCTGCCGAGGCAGTTGTCCGACGGAATCCGCCAACTGTGCTGGGCTAAGGAGATTGGATGCTGAAACCACGGGAGTGTATCGCGGCGCTCGAGGCATATCGGTCTCCGATTACGAGCCGAGCGGGGCTGAGTCTCGATCTGAACGAAAATACGGCGGGGTGCTCTCCCCGGGTGCTGGCGCGGCTGCGAACGCTCACCACGCGGGATGTGGCGCTCTATCCTGAGCGAGAGGCCGGGGAGCGGCGGGTTGCGGATTTTCTGGAGGTGCAACCGGATCAGGTGCTGCTGACGAACGGAATTGACGAAGCGCTGTACCTGCTCACCTCGACTTATCTGGGAAGTGGCGATGAAATGCTTTTCGCCGACCCGACTTTTGTGATGTACCCGCTCTGCGGGCGGGCCGCCGGAGGACACCTGGTGCGGGTGCAGTCGGGCGAGGATCTGGCATTTCCGGCCGGCAAACTGCTCGCGAGTATTTCTCCGCGCACGCGGCTGATTACGATCGCCAATCCCAACAATCCCACGGGCATGGTGGCGGGGCGAGCGGACTTGCTGCACATTCTCGAAGCCGCTCCGGATGCGGCGGTGCTGGTGGATGAAGCGTATTTTGAGTTTGGCGGCGAGACGCTGATTCCGGAATTGCCACGCTATCCGAACCTGTTCATCGCGCGGACGTTTTCCAAAGCGTATGGCATGGCGGGGTTGCGTCTGGGGGCGCTGATCGGTGCGCCGGAGCAAATCGGGTACGCACGGCGGTTTGCCCCGCCGTTTAACGTCAATGCGGCGGCGCTGGCGTGCCTGGAAGAGGCGCTGGCGGACCAGGAGTTTGTCCGCGCATATGTCGCGCAGATGAAGCTGGGCCGGGAACAACTGGCCAAACTGTGCGCGGAACTGGGTCTCAGAACCTGGCCGAGCTCCACGAACTTCGTGCTGGTGCGCGTGGGTCCGGGCGCCGAAGCGTTCGTTGCCGCCATGGGGCGGCGGGGAATCGTGGTGCGCAATATGTCGGCGAACCCGGGCTGCGAAGGGTGCGTGCGGATCACGGTGGGGACGAAGGAGCAAATGGACGGGGTCATGCAAGCGATGCGCGAGGCAGTGGCGGAAAGCCGGGTTTGAGGCCAGTGGGGTTAGTGCTGTATCCCGTAAATTAGCGACATACGTTTTTGTCATCCTGAGCGAAGCGAAGGACCTGCCTTACATTGCCCGAGAAGAAAGCAGGTCCTTCGCTTCGCTCAGGATGACAAAGGCAAACTTAGGTCGCGAGTTTGCGGGACAGCACCCTAGTCCCCGCCAGCGGTCTTCTCCGGGCTGGTTTTGGCGATGGCGGCGGCCGCGATCTGGGCGACGTCGAGCAACTCCGGCGGATCGGCGGCGGCCGCGGCCAGTCCGTCACGCAGCATCGAGTTGCAGAACGGGCAGGCTGCGGCGACCACGCTGGCGCCGGTCGCCACCAACTCCTCGGCTCGCTCCAGGTTGACGCGCTTGCCCGACTCTTCTCCCAGGAACATCAAGCCGCCGCCACCGCCACAGCAGAAGCCGCGTTCGCGCGCCCGCGGCGGATCCACCACCTGGCCGAAACGCGCCATCACGTCGCGGGGTTCGTCATAGACGCCGCGATATCGCCCCAGGTAGCAGGCGTCGTGATACACCATGCTCGTCTGTGCGGCGGCGTCGCGCGGCAGCTTATCGCGGTAGCGGGCCAGCAATTCCGTGTGGTGCTCGATCGGGATGCTGCCGCCGTGCTCCTCCCAATCCACGCCGATGGTGCGCACACAGTGCGGGCAGATCGAGACCATTTTCTTCACCCCGGCCTCGCGTATCTGTTCCAGGTTTCCCTGGGCCAATTCGCCAAACAGATAATCGTTGCCCAGTCGCCGTACGGGATCGCCGTTGCACTTCTCCTGGCGCAGAACGCCGAAGCCGATGCTCAGGTAACGCAGCACCTCGACCAGCGCCAGCAGAATTTTCCGGCCATTCGGGTCATACGATCCCAGGCATCCCATCCACAGGCAGTATTCCTGGGTTCCGTTGAAGTAAGGCAGACCGTTTTTCTCGATGAATTTTTCGCGTTCGGAAGGCGGGAAGCCGAGCGCATTGCCGTGGCGCTCGAGCGTGTTGAACAGCTCGCCGCCGTGACTGTTGTCCCATTTGCCGGTATTCACCGCGCCTCGCCGCAAGCCTACGATCAAAGGCAGGTGCTGGATGCCAACCGGGCACTGGAACTCGCAGGCCCCGCAGGTGGTGCACTGGAAAGCCGCTTCCATGGAAAGATGCTTGCCCAGCAGCAGTTCGCCGCTCTTCGGTCCGAACTCTTTCAGGTAATGCCGGGTGCCCAGAATGATTTCTTTGGGATTGAGAATCTTTCCGGTGTTGTTGGCTGGACAGTGTTCGGTGCAGCGGCCACACTCGACGCAGGTGTAGGCCTGCAGACTGGCGATCCGGGTCAGATCCTTGCCGGTGTCGAGGCCGAAATCCTCGTCGCCCACCAGCGGCGGGATGCGGCTGAAGCCGTCGCGCTCTAGAAATACGGTCAACGGGCTGAGCACCAGGTGCATGTGCTTGGTGCCGGGAATCAGCGGCAGGAAAAACAGGAGCATCAGGGTGTGTGCCCACCACAGCGGCCAGGCCGCCGGGCTCGCTTCCGGTACCCAGAACCTGGCCAGGTAGGTGATCATCAGCGCGAAAATCAGAAAAGCGATCAGGCCGGATTCCGGAGACAGCGGCTCGAGCCATTTCGGCCGGAGAACGAACCGGCGGAAGGCCAGCGCCGCGATCGAGATGGCCACGGCCACGGCGAACACGCCGGCAAACAGGAAATAAAAGCGCGAGAAGCCGCCATGCGACAGGAAGGCGAGGCCGAATCCTTCGGCGAAGTGGTTCAGTGTCACCAGGGCGAAAACGCAGAAGCCCCAGAACACAAAGGCGTGGGCCAGGCCGGGCAGCGGCCTCTGGGCAATGACCAGTCCCTGCGCGGCCACTTCCCAGAGCACTTTGCGGATGCGGGGGCCAACGGGCCGCAGGTGGAAATCGGCGTCGGGTTTCGAGGCCAGGATGATGCGCAGGGCTGCGCCGAACTTCCGCCAGAACAGAAACAATGAAACGAAGATGGCAATGAGCAGGACGACTTGTCCCGGCCAGTTCATACGGGGATGTCTCCAGATAAACCCAACAGTCTAACGTAGCCGCAGTTCCGGGTGCACTGGAGGAGCTTGAGCCGGGGGCGAGTCTGTGCGGAACAATGAGGATCGAGCGAAACCACAGGGGCGGAGGGGATCACAGAGGGCCCCCCAGGGGCTGACCGGCATCGAGGCACCCGGAAGTAGTCGCGAATGAAGAGTTTTCCAGCGGCCCGCCTAGTCGGGTGCCCCTTCGCCCTGTCTGGCACTTTACCCCAGGTATATACTTTGAGGGTACTTTAGCTGAAATCCGGCTTTGGCCGGGCGCGGAGCGCGGTTCATTTTTTATACAGCTCCGCGAATAGAACGCTGACGCCGAGGGCTTTTACTTCATTCACCTTGGGCGCGATCAGCGCGGGGCAGGAGCCGCGCAAGCAGCCGCCTTCCCCGGGGGGGCCTGTCTGTGGACGCCGTATTCATACGTCTTTTGTTTGTTGTGTTTGTCGGTGTTACCTGCTACCTCATTCGGCCGTTTGGCCTGCCTTCGCATCTGGATGCCGCGGTCGGCGCGGTGATCGGCATTGTCATCGTCGTCTTCGAGTGGCGGCTGCGGGCGATGAGCCTCAAGCGCCTGATCGGGGCCGCCATCGGCAGCGTGCTCGGTATCGTCGGCGCTTATCTGTTTGCCCTGGTCATCCGCAACAGCATTCCCTCCAGTCCTACCCAGAGCTTTCTGCAGATCCTGGTCATGATGGTGATGGCCTACGTGGGATTGGTCGTGGGCGCGAATAAGGGCGACTTGCTGAATCTTTCGGCTTTGGGCGGAATCTTCGGCGGCGAGAAACAAGGCAAGAAGAGCTACAAGATCCTCGACACCAGCGTCATTATCGACGGCCGGATCGCCGATATCGCCGAAACCGGGTTCCTGGACGGCATCATCGTGATTCCGCAATTCGTGCTGCGCGAGCTGCAACTGGTGGCGGACTCGGCCGACTCACTCAAGCGCAACCGCGGACGCCGCGGGCTCGACATCCTGCAACGCCTGCAGAAGACGGCTTCGCTGCAAATCCAGATCGTGGAAGACGACTTTCCCACGGTGCGCGAAGTGGACATGAAGCTGATCGAGCTGGCCAAGGTTTACGAAGGCAAGATCATCACCAACGACTTCAACCTCAACAAGGTGGCGCAGCTGCAGGGCGTGGAAGTGTTGAATATCAACGAGCTGGCCAACTCGCTGAAGCCGATCGTGCTGCCCGGCGAGACGATGCGGGTGTTCATCCTGAAGGAAGGAAAGGAATACAACCAGGGCGTTGCCTATCTAGACGACGGGACCATGGTGGTGGTGGACAACGCGCGGAAGATGATCGGCAAGACCATCGACATCGCCGTGACCTCGGTGCTGCAAACAACCGCGGGCAAGATGATCTTCGGCAAATGGGATGAACGCGCGGCGGCACGGCAGGAAGCGGCTAAACCCTTGTCTGGAGTGGTGGCGGTCGCGGCGGTTCCAACCTCGCCATTGGGGAACGGTCCGGCCCCGGAGGCCAAGAAGACGCCGCACATGGCGGAACGGCCGGTGGAGTAGGCTTCAGGTTCGCAGTCGCTGGTCGTCGGTCGCTTGCGAGCCGCGAAGTCTGGCCAACGACTAACGACCAACGACGCCCCACGATTTGAAACTTGCCAGCTACACTCATATACTGAACGCCCTTTTATGAAGGTGTTTGTAATTGTTCCGGCAGCCGGACTGGGCACGCGCATGGCCCCGGCCTCGGCCGTGAAGGCCAGAAAAAGAGCGCCTTCCAAGCAGTTCAAGGAGCTGCATGGCGTGCCCATCCTGGTGCACACGCTGCGCAAATTCGTCGCCGCCCCGGCGGTCTACGAGATCGTCATCGCCTTGCGGAAAAACGAGATTGCGGGGTTTCGCACCCAACTGGAAAAGCAGTACCCTGAAATCCTCAACAAGCGATTGCAGATGGTGGAAGGCGGCGAGCACCGCCAGAACTCCGTCGCCAACGCGCTGGCGGCGGTGGCGGCAGACCCGGAGGACATCGTTCTGGTGCACGACGCGGTGCGGCCCCTGGTGACGCCGGAAATCATCGCGGAGGTGATTGCAGCGGCCGACAAACACGGCGCCGCCATCGCCGGATTGCCGGCCGTGGACACGGTGAAACAGGTCGAACGTACCGCGGACGGCGCGCTCATCAAAGCCACCATTCCTCGCGCCGGCGTGGTGATGGCGCAAACGCCGCAGGGATTCCGCTACGACATACTGAAAAAAGCTTTCGATGACGCCGCTGCCGACGGCTTCGTCGGCACCGACGAAGCTTCGCTGATCGAACGCGCCGGCCTGCCCGTCGCAGTCGTCATGGGCTCGCCGCGGAACATCAAGATCACCACGCCGGCAGACATGGAGCTGGCCGAGTTCTATTTGAAGAGCGGTGGCAAGTAGCGAGACGCGAGTGGCGAGTCTGTTGCTAGTTGCTAGTTGCTGGTTGCTAGCAGCCAGAAGCCAGAAGCCAGCAGCGATTTCAAACGAGATCACCAAGTGAAACCAGAAATCCGCATCGGCTGTGGCTGGGACTCGCACGAGTTCAAGCCGGGCATTCCGTTAAGAATTGGCGGGGTTGCCTTGCCGCACGATCACGGCCTGGGTGGACACTCGGACGGGGACGTCCTGCTGCACGCGCTGACCGACGCGTTGTTGGGCGCGATCGCCGGTCCTGACATCGGGTCGCTATTTCCGCCATCGGACCCGCAGTGGAAGGGTGCCGACTCCAGCGTCTTCCTGCGCGAGGCCCTCCGGCGCGTCGAGGCGGCGGGGTACAAGCTGACCAATCTGGATTCCACGCTGATCCTGGCCGCGCCGAAGATCGGTCCGCATGCCGACGCCATTCGCAAACACCTGGCCGAACTCTGCGGGATTCCCGCGGACTGCGTGGGGATCAAGGCGAAGACACCAGAAGGCTTGGGCACCGACCAAGCCGCGATTGCCAGCGTGACGGTGCTGCTGGGGCGACGGTAGTCGGCTCCTAGCTACTACTTTCTAGCTACGGCGTGTTCATAGGTGGGTTTTGGAAGGCAGACTGCACCTTCGGGGGCTGAAGCCCCGCATTCCTATGGCCCGAAACGGCGCAGCTCCGTCCCAGAACGCCAAAACCGGGCGTTCTGGGGGCCCTGAACCGCGCCCCTTCAAAGCAGGCTTCTTTAATCATGCAGGCTAGAAGGCGCGAAGATAGCAGCCAGAGCTCAATGGCGGTGGAGCAGATGGCGGGCTTTGTCGCGCAGGGAGTGGAGCGTTTCGCGGGTGCTGTCGCGGATCCCGGGCCAGACGTCTTGCTGAGGATGTTCTGTTAGCGGCGCGGGCATGAAGGTCAGGACGAGCATCAGCAATCCGAACAGGGCAATGCCGCGGCGGCGGCCGGAGACCGACGGATAGGGCGAAACGTTGGGATGCCGTGCCGTCATTGCCAGGAACACGGCCCAGAGAAACCAGCCTGCCCAGAGGTGTATTCCGAACGGGATCAGCACGAATACCGTGAGGATCGAGACCCAGCGATGAAGCCGCGGCGAAACGGCGAACAGGATGTGGCCGCCGTCGAGTTGTCCGCCGGGCAGCAGGTTGAGGGCAGTGGCGAACATTCCCACCCAGGCAGCGACGGCGACGGGGTGCAATGAGAGCGAGGAAAGAGGCACGCCGATGTGGAGAAGGCGTGCCGCGAGATGAAAAGCCAAAGGGGCACCGAGTTGGATATAGGAACCTTCAGACCCAATGAGGGGATGTGAGAGCGACAATCCAACCAGCAAGGCTGCGCACGCCGGGATGAAACCTGCGATCGGTCCGGCGATCCCGATATCGAAGAGCGCGGCCCGCGAAGGAATCGGACTCTTGATGCGGATGAATGCGCCCAGCGTCCCGATGAAGCCGAACGGGAACGGGATGAAGAACGGCAACGTCGCATGCACGCGATAATGGCGGGCATAGAGGTAGTGTCCCATCTCGTGCGCCAGCAGGATGAACATCAGCGTGAGGGAGAAAGGAATGCCCAGCAGCAGGTTGGAGGGCTGATGCAGAATCCAGCCCAGGGGAAACAGCGAGAGGCTGTTATCGTCCAGAGAGAACACCGGCTGGTGATGAATGAAGTTGAACTGCATGCGGGCACCCACGACCAGCGTGCTTAAGAAAGTCGCGAGCAAGAGCACGACGTGCACCCATAGCCGCTGGCGCGGCGGCGGGATGACCCAGACCGCAGGAGGCTGTTCCCATTCAAGGGTTGGCGGAAGAGGCGATGTGGGTTCGGACATACGATCTCAGGCCTGATATGTGATGCAACCCACAGCGGCCCCGATGCGGGAGCGATCGCATCGTCAGCCGGCAGGATGCCGGCGATACTCTCTACTCTTATCGCCGGCGAGACGCCGGCGCTACACGATGCCGGCAAGGTGCCGGCGCTACCTAATCAATCGACTGCAGTTCTTTGCCGGGCTTGAAGCGCACCGCCTTACCGGGCGGAATCGAAACTTCGGCGCCGGTACGCGGATTGCGTCCGATGCCGGTTTTGCGCGGGCGCACGTTGAAGACGCCGAATCCGCGCAGTTCGATGCGGTCGCCGGTCGAGAGCGCCTTCTTCATGGTCTCGAAGACGGTCTCAACCGCGAGCTCCGACTTGGTTCTGGTAATCCCGGTGCGGTTGACCACTTCATTGATAATGTCGAGCTTGATCACGCGACGTCTCCCGTCTCCCGAGGCAAAGCACGCCTCAAGTCATTGATGCTAAGGGAGATAGGGCGGATTGTCAACCGCGCCTGTTGTCTCGTAAGATGACAGCAACCCAGCCGAAGAAATTTGCGATTGGCGATTTGTGATTTGTGATTGAAACCCCTTCCCCTCCGGGTTTTGATCCGCGGCCGTAAAATTGCCAATTACAAATTACCAATTACAAATCCCAAGGAGCTTCATGATCAAAAGTGACCGCTGGATACGCCGCATGGCGCTGGAACACGACATGATTAACCCTTACTCCGAAAAGCAGGTGAGCCAGGGAGTGATTTCCTACGGTGTATCCAGCTACGGATACGATCTGCGCGTGGCCGACGAGTTCAAGATCTTTACGAACGTCAACTGCGCGATTGTGGACCCGAAGCATTTCGACGAGCGCTCGTTCGTGACCGTGACCGCCGACGTGGCCCTCATCCCGCCGAATTCGTTTGCGCTGGCCCGCTCGGTCGAGTACTTCAAGATTCCGCGCGATGTGCTGACGATCTGCGTCGGCAAATCGACCTACGCGCGTTGTGGCATCATCGTGAACGTAACGCCCTTCGAGCCGGAGTGGGAAGGCTTCGTCACACTCGAGATTTCAAATACCACGCCGTTGCCCGCCAAGATCTACGCCAACGAGGGACTGTGCCAGATCCTCTTCTTCCAGTCGGATGAGATTTGCGAGGTCAGCTACAAGGATCGCAAGGGGAAGTATCAAGCGCAGAAGGGGATCGTGCTGCCGAAGCTGTAAGCGCAGGCGTTAGGCTCTGGGCGCTGGGCTCTAGGCTTTCTCGCATAGTCGAATGCGCTGCAAACCAGCGCAATACTCTCTGTTCGAATCCTTGCGGAGGAGCTTGGTGCGGAAAGTGCGGATTGTGGATGTGTGTTGATCGAGGAGGTTTCCTGGATTCAGACGGGAAAGCGGAAAGCCCAACGCCTACTTCCGCCCGTTCTCGCCTTCCTTGAACATGTACTTAATGGCGGGCTTGTAGATCATCAGGTTGGGGGCGGCGGAGCGGTTCAGCTTGATGCAGTGCTTGTCGTACCACTCGATATAGCCGTGGACTTCCTCGCCGTCGCGCAGCACCACGACCATCGGAGTCTTGGCCTGCATCTGCTTCTGGTAATAGAAGTTCTCGGCGTTGGTCTGCTCGGCCGGAGCGGTCTTCTTGCCGGGCGCCGCGGAGCGGTCCCGGTCCCTGCGTTCGGCTGGCGGATGGTTGTGCCCATGGTTATTGTGGGCATGCTCGTTCCGGCTCAGCGAGGGACGAATCAGCTTGCGGTTGGCGAAGCCTTCCTGTTCGGCGGAAGTTTCGGCGGGTATGGAGGGGTCGAGCGTGTCTTTCATGTCGTACCACCTGCGCGCACGGCGGCAAAATGTGCCACAACACTTGAGCCTGTGATTGTGGGTACCAGGGTGTGATCTTTAGTGGTTACGGTATCACAGCGCGATAGGGATGACAATCTCTTGTGCGGTCGTCAGTCACTGCCAAGCGTGACGCAGGCGCTTGACTGGAAGGATGCTCGGGAAAGCACACGCGGGAGATGGAAACCGCGAGCTCCCCACTATGAGCTTCGTTCCAGCGCGGTTGCGAAGGCGTCGAGTGATAACGAGCGCAGCAGGTTTCTCCGCATACCACGTTCGACCTCGCCCAGACCGTCGGCGGCGCGCCGGACCCAGTCAAAGTCGGCGGAGCCGGCCATCTTCTTGAGCTCTCCCAGAATATCGGTGTTGTGGACGAGTTGTGGCGTGCCCGACTGCAGGAACAGGAGGTCCTGCAAAAGCGAGTACAGGGTACGAAGAAGGTTGGCGGTTTTGTCGCGGCCTTCGGCGCCCGGCCGGTAGGTTTCGGTGGTCTTGAACAGGTCGCTGTGATCGCCGCCGCCGAGAGCCGCGTTCAGCAGGATGAGCGCGTGGCTGCGGGCGGCGGTGTAACTCTCGAGGTCAAAAGACAAGGCGCGCCCCATGGCGCCTTCGCTGAGGCGGACGACGAGCGCGCGCTGGCGCGGGTTCCAGTCGGGCCGGCGCTGCGCGAGCAGGCTCTCGATCTCGGCCGGAGCGAGCGCGCCCAAGGCGAGGTTCATGGAGCGCGAGCGGATGGTGGGCAGCAGTTCGCCGGGATTTTCTGTCAGCAGAAAAATGGTCGCGAACTCGGGCGGCTCTTCCAGAACTTTCAGCAGCGAGTTGGCCGCTTCTTTCATGAACGCGGAAGCGGTGAAGATGTAAACCCGTTCGCGGGCTTCGGCGGGACGGAAGTAGATGGTGGCGATCACGTGCCGGACCTGGTCCACTTTGATCATCATCTGGGGCGGATCGGGCGGGATCACCAGCACGTCGGGATGGGTCTGCACGAGGATGCGCGTTTCTTTCTTGTCGGTCTCGCGCAAGTTTTCACGCGCCTCGACGGCTTCGGCAAAGCGCGCGTCGAGGTCCCCGGCCTGAGAGATGCGGGTGCAGTTGGAGCAGTGTCCGCAGAAATCGGGCAGAGCATCCGCGGTGGGCGGCTCGAGACAATTCATGGCCCGGGCCAGCATGAGGGCAAGCGTGTATTTGCCCGATCCCTGGGCGCCGGAGAGGATGACCGCGTGCGGGAAGCGGTTGCGCGCCAGCATTTCGCGCAGGCGATGGATGGTTTCCGGGTTGCCGTGAAATTCAGAAAAGGGCATGACCAGCTACTAGCTTCTGGCTCCTAGCTCCTAGCCAGAAGCTAGCAGCTAGAAGCCGGTGGACCAGCATTCAGAGTTTCAGTTTCTTGCGCACCAACTCCATGATAGCCGCGTGAGTTTCCTCGGGCGCGCCGCGGGCGTTTACGACGTATACGCGGTGGGACTCGCGGGCGGCGAGGGCGAGATAGGCGTTGCGAACGCGTCCAAAAAAAGCGCGGTTCTCCTGTTCAAACCGGTTCTCGTCTTTGTCCGGGCGATGATTCTTGTGTTTCCGGTTGCGGCGGCGGGCGCGTTCGACGCTGACGCTTACGTCGTTGTCGAGGAGGATGGTCAGGTCGGGCTGAAGATTTCCGCACAGCACTTCGTGCAACTGCAACACCGGCTTCGAGCCCAGCTTGCGGCCGCCCCCCTGGTAGGCCTCGGTGGAGTCGGTGAAGCGGTCGCAGAGCACGACGCGGCCTTCCGCGAGCGCGGGAAGAATGACTTCCTCGATGTGCTGGGCGCGGGAAGCGAACATCAGAGCCATCTCGGTGAGCGGGGAAAGGCCGCGGGTCGAAGACTGGAGCAGCACTTCGCGGATTCTCTCGCCGCTGGCGGTGCCGCCCGGTTCGCGAGTGAGGGTGACGGAAAACCCGTGCGCGCGCAGGGAACGGGCCAGCTTGGCGAGTTGCGTGCTCTTGCCGCTGCCGTCGAGGCCTTCAAAAGTTATGAATTTCCCGCGCTGGGGCACGTCGGGATGATAGCAGGCGGCGACGGCATGCGGGAGGAGCCCTCCAGTGGCCTGCCGGCGGCGAACCGGCGCAGCAGCCTGATATATTCAACTGGCTGTTCTATTTGCATCGCCGATGGGGCGAAGCGACAATCCGGAGGCCGAATGGGCTCGCGTTTTGGGGTGAGGAACTTTTGTTGTCTTGCCATTTGTCTGTTGTCGTCATTTTCGGTGCTTGCGGCAAATGCTCCGACCGTCACGCTCTCGGTGGACGCTTCGGAAGCGCCGCGCAAAATCTTCCACGCGCAATTGCGCATTCCGGCTGCGCCCGGGACGCTCACGCTCTACTACCCGAAATGGATTCCGGGGGAGCACGGACCTACCGGGCCAATCCAGGACCTGACCGGGTTGAAATTCACGGCCAGCGGCAAGACTCTCAAGTGGCGGCGCGATCTGCTGGACGGCTGGACGTTCCACGTGGAAGTTCCCGCTGGAGAGAATGAGATCACGGCAAGCCTCGATTATGCTTCTCCCGCATCCTATGAGCCTGGTTACAGCGCCGGGATGGGCGCGACGGAAAAATTGTACGTCGTCAACTGGAACACGTTGCTGCTCTATCCCGCCGGGTACGGTTCCGATCAACTTACGTATAGCGCGAGCTTGCGGCTGCCTGCCGGATGGAAGTATGGCACGTCGCTGCGGGTTGCCAATCAGGTGGGCAGCGACATTCATTTTGTGCCGGTTTCGTTGACCATGCTGGTGGATGGTCCGGTCATCGCGGGCGAGTACCTGAAGGTCGTGCCGCTGAGCGCGGAGAACCCACCTGCTGAACTGGATGTCGCCGCCGATAGCGCGGCCGCGCTCGACGCCCCCGCCGAGGTTTGGGATCACTACAAGAACCTGGTCAAGCAGGCTGGTCTTCTTTTCGGGGCGCGCCACTATACGCAATATCACTTCCTGCTTACTCTGAGCGATCACGTGGCGCACTTCGGCCTGGAACATCATGAATCGAACGATAGCCGAATTGAGGAGCGGGGTCTGGTGGAAGAGGGTGGGCGAAAACTCCATGCCGGGCTTCTGCCCCACGAATACGTGCACTCCTGGAACGGGAAATACCGGCGGCCGGCAGATCTTGCGACTCCGGGCTACGAAAAGCCGATGCAAACGGACCTGCTCTGGGTCTACGAAGGTTTGACAACCTACCTGGGCGAGGTGCTGACTGCCCGCAGCGGCGAACTGACGCTCGAATTGGCGCGCGATTCGCTGGCACAGACGGCGGCCGATCTCGACCATCGCTCCGGGCGCGTTTGGCGCGATCTTCAGGACACGGCCGATGGCGTTCCCTCCATGCAGGGCGCTTCCGGCGCCTGGCAGGATTGGCGGCGTCCCCTCGATTACTACCCTGAAGATGCTCTGAACTGGTTGTGGGCGGACGTGATCATCCGGCAGCAGAGCAAGGGAACCAAGTCGCTGGACGATTTCTGCAAGCTTTTCCATGGCGGCCAGAGCGGTCCCCCCACCGTGAAGACCTATACGTTCGACGACATTGTGACCACGCTGAATCAGGTCGCGCCCTACGACTGGCGAAAATTCTGGACCGACCGGCTGACCAATCACGGCCCGGGCGCGCCGCTGACGGGCATCGAAGAGAGCGGATGGAAGCTGATTTACAACGAAACGCCCTCGGAACTGACCAAAGCCGCTGAGCACGCCGCGAAGTCAGTGAGCGCGCATTACACCGTAGGACTGTTTCTGAAGGACGACGGAACGGTTCGCGATACGGTCGAGGGCATGGTGGCCGCGAAGGCCGGGATTGGTCCCGGGATGAGGATTCTTGCGGTCAACGGGAGGAAGTTTTCGCCCGACGTCTGGCACGATGCGATCAGGGCGGCGAAAAACAGCCCGGCACCGATCGAGCTGATGGTGGAAAATACCGACTATTTCCGTACCGTCAGACTCGACTATCACGGCGGAGAAAAATATCCGCACCTGATGCGCGATGAGTCGAAGCCGGACTTGCTGACGGAAATTTATAGAGCGAAATAAGAAGCGAGGGGGAAAGTCGTGCGACGCGGATGCCCTTCGCTTTTGCTCAGGGTCGGGATGACAATTTAATAGATAGGATCCCTCAGCCCTCCGAGACCGCCGCCACAAGCTCTTCATCACCGGAAATCACTTCGGTCGCGGAGTCGTCGAGCATGAAGCCGAGGACTTCCTGCGGGATAGGAGCGTTCCACACCGGCGCAAACGACTGGCGATGCAGCGGTGAAGGACCGTGCTCGCGCAGTGCAGCGATGTGATGCGGGGTGCTGTATCCCTTGTTGGAGGCCAGGCCGTACGCGGGAAAGACCGGGTCCCAGGCAGAGATCATGCGGTCGCGCTCGACCTTGGCGATAATGGAGGCGGCCGCGATGGAGGCCGACAGAGCGTCGCCGTGAATGATGGGCTGCTGCGGGAGATCGCAGTCGAGCTTGACCGCGTCCACCAGCAGATAGTCGGCGGGGGGCGCCAGTTGCTGGACGGCTTGCAGCATGGCGAGGCGCGAGGCTTGGTAGATGTTGATCTGATCAATCCGGGCGGAATCTACGGCAGCAATGGCCCAACCGATCGCGTGTTCGCGGATGCGGAGGGAAAGTTCCTGGCGGCGCTCTGGGGGCAGCAGCTTCGAGTCGCGCAAGCCGCGAATGCGGTAGGCGGGATCGAGAATGACGGCGGCGGCGACCACTGGGCCGAACAGAGACCCGCGGCCGACTTCGTCGACGCCGGCGACCAGCTTCGCGGCGGCGGCCCAAGCCTGCTTCTCAAATTTGAGGGTGCAGCGCAGCTTCTTCAGCAGGCGCAGCTTGGCGGCCGAGGGAGAAATCGCTTTCGCGTTCTGGGACGTGGCAGGCACGTGAGCTTGCCTGCATCTTCGCCGAGGAGGCGCAAGCTTGCAAGCTCAAGTTTCAAGTCGAGTGTCAGGGACGAAGCTCGGCGGGCGAGAAGGAAAAGAACCCGGCGCCCAGTCGCGGCGTCGGGTCTTCCACGAGCACGCTATTCCACTTCGCGTAGGCGCGCGGCCTTGCCCCTCAAGCTGCGCAGGTAGTAGAGCTTGGCGCGGCGGACCTTCGAGGAGCGCAGGACATCAATCTTGTCGATGACCTTGGAATGGATGGGAAAGATGCGCTCCACGCCCTGGCCGAAGCTGATCTTGCGGACCGTGAAGCTGGCCTGCGGGCCCCGCGTGCGCGAAATGACGACGCCTTCGAACGCCTGCAGACGTTCTTTGTCGCCTTCCTTGATCTTGACCTGGACTTTGACCGTGTCTCCGGGCCCGAAATCCGGGATGTCAGTGCGGCGAGACTTCGCCAGAAGTCTTTCGATGATTGGGTTCGGCATAGCTTCTTCCTTCCTGAACTTAAGCAGTAGTTCGTAGGTCGTAGTTCGGAATTCGCAACGCCGAACCATCGACTTTCCTAACTACGAACTCCCGATTTCCTTCAGCAATTCCTTGTCTTCCTGATTCAGCGCGGCCCCTTTCAGCAGGTCGGGCCGGTTGCGCAACGTCTTCGCCAGCGCGGTTTTCCGGCGCCAGCGGCGTATCTCTTCGTGGTTGCCGTTCATCAGCACTTCCGGCACCGCCATGCCGCGGAAATCCGCGGGACGCGTGTAATGCGGATAGTCGAGCAATCCGCCCGATACGCAGGTGGAACTCGGACCATCGCCCGTAAGCTCAGCATGCGCCGTGAACGATTCCTGGCGCGTCGAAGCTTCGTTGCCAACCGCGCCGGGGATCAGCCGCGTGACCGTGTCCACAATCACCGCAGCCCCCAGTTCGCCACCGCTCAGCACGTAGTCGCCGATCGAAACTTCGCGGTCAGCCAAACGCTCGCTGACGCGCTCGTCCACGCCTTCGTAGCGCCCGCAGATCAAAACGATCCGTTCGAGTGCCGCAAGTTCCGTGGCGAGCGACTGATCGAGCTTGCGGCCCTGCGCCGAGAGCACGATGACCGACTGCTTCACGTTTCCCACCACACGCTCCGCGTGCGCTGCTACGTCGCCGAGCGACTCCAGACATTCAAAGATCGGTTCCGGCTTCAGGACCATGCCTTCGCCGCCGCCAAACGGGCGGTCATCCACGGTGCGGTGCTTGTCTTTCGTGAAGTTCCGCAGATCGTGAATGTTTACATCCAACAGTCCGGTTTCTCGGGCCCGGCGCACGATGCCGTAATCCAGTGGTCCGCGAAAAAAGTCGGGAAAGATCGTGAGAATATCGACTCGCATCGCGAACCAAAACCCTTTACCGCAGAGAACACAGAGTTCGCAGAGCAAAAATACTCAAAATCAACTATTCGTGCCTTGCGAACGACGAACAGCGAACGACCTCGACGAGTGACTAGCGATCGCTCTTTCGTTTTCCTTTCGACGTCAGCGGCGCATTCACTTCCAGCAATCCTTCCGGAAGCCGCATCCGGACCTGCTTTCGTTCCAGGTCCACTTTCTCCAGATACGCTTCCGCGAAGGGAATCTCGTACCGGAGTTTCGCCGCGCCCCCCACGACCAGCAGTGGTGCCTCGCCGGCGCCGAACTGTACGTCTTCGATCGGGCCAATCTCGCGCGCGCCGTCGAACACTCGGCAGCCGATCAGGTCGCTCAGGTACGTCCAACCCGGCTCCAACTCGGCGCGGTCACTCTTTGGCAGCTGAAGTTCGGCGCCGGCCAGCGGCTCGGCATCGGAAATCGTCTCGATGCCTTCAAACTTCAGAACCAGAAAACCCTTGTGCGGCCACAGGTCCTCGATCTGAACCTCGCGGCGCTCGCCACTTTGGAGCAGCGCCCACAGCCGCATGCCTTCCCGGAAGCGGTCCGGAACATCGGTGTGCAGTTCGACTGCGACTTCTCCGCGGCGTCCCTGGGTCTTGATGACGACCGCCAGGGTAATGAACTCGCCGTTCGGATCCTCTGCTGCGATTTGGTTCTCCGCTGTCGGAGTTCGTAGTGCGTAGCTCGCGACGCCGATCGCTGCGCGAACAACGAACTACCAACTCCGAATTACAGACTTATTCGATGATCTCCAGCGCGTAGCGCTTGTCGTGCTTCGAACCCGCCGCGCTCAGCACCGTGCGCAGGGCGCGGGCGATGCGGCCGGAACGTCCTATGACTCTACCGAGATCGCTCTCGGCGACTTCGAGTTCGATGACGGTTTCGTCGCCGTCTTCGTACTCCTCCACGAAAACCTCGCCCGGGGCCTCGACCAGCGACTTGGCAATGTGCTCGATCAATGTCCGCACGTTGGCAGCCGGCTCAATCATTTCGGGCCTCCCTGAAGGGCAATTCTATCAACGGCTCATTCGTTCTCTCCCCGATTGTCATTCCAGCCCTGAGCCCGGCCGAAGGAGAGAAATCTGCAGTTGGAAGGAGAAAGGGCTAGGCGACCGGCGCGGCCGCGGCCGGCGCGGGCAGGGCGATCAACTTCCTGACGCGGTCGGAGCACTGGGCGCCTTTCGCAACCCAGTAATCAATGCGCTCGCGCTTCAGGTTCACGCTGGCCGGGGTGGTGCGCGGATTGTACGTGCCCACCACCTCCACCGAGCGGCCATTGCGCGCCCGCTCCTTCTCAATCACCACCACACGATAGTACGGTTGTTTCGGCTTACCAATGCGAGCCAGGCGAATCATTAACACGAGACTTCGTATCCTTTGTCCGGAAGAGTCCGGCGGGGTTGAGGCAAACCATTATTATGCCGGAGGTTAGCGGGATTGGCAAGCAGCTGGATCGGGGCCATCCGGCGGCTATAAATTCTCAATCTCCCGGCCTTGCTTGACGATCGTTTGCAGCAGGGCGCCGATTTCTTCTTCGGAGACGACGGGATTCATGCAGGTGAACTTGAGGCATTGCCGGCCGCGCACTCGGGTGTGGCCGATCACAGCCACTCCACGCTCGAATAGCCTTTGCCGCAGAGCCGCATTCAACCTGTCGCCGTCACGGTCCGGACGCGACGGGCGGTAGCGGAACACGACGCATCCATACTGTGGCTCGTGGAGAAGCTCGAGCGCCGGGTTGTTGCGGATTAAGGTGGCGGCATGCGCGGCCAGTTCGATGGTACGGTCAACCATCTTCCCGAATTTCTCGCGCCCCAGCACCTGGAAGGAAAGCCACAGTTTGAGTGCATCGAAGCCGCGGGTAGTGGACAGCGACTTATTCACGAGATTCGGGATGCCGAGGTCGTCGTGGGTCTCGGGATTCAGGTAGTCGGCATGCACTTCGAGATGACGGAATTGCGCGGAGTCACGCAGGAGAAACGCTCCGCAACTGATGGCTTGCCAGAAGTTCTTGTGAAAATCCATGCTGATGGAATCGGCCTGGTCGAGCCCCCGCAGCAGGTCGGAATGGCGATCTGACAGCAGCAAGGCCGACCCATAGGCCGCATCCACGTGCAACCACGTGTTGGCCTTGCGGGCGAGGGCGGCGATTTCGGGAAGCGGATCCAGGGACCCGAAGTCGGTGGTGCCCGCGGTGGCTACAATCGCTGCCGGAAGCAGGCGCTCTCGTTCCAGGTGTCGGAGCGATTGCTCCAGTTCACCGGGGATCATGCGGAAGGAGTCGTCGACGGCAACTCTCAGCACCGCATCGGTGCCGAGGCCGAGCTGGTAAGCGGATTTTTCCACGGTGAAGTGAGCGACTTCCGAACACAGGAAGCGAAGACGGTTTGCCTGAGGAGGCAGGCCCTGCCGCTGAACCGACCAGTTCCAGTTTGAGGAGATGCAGGCGTCCCGAGCCAGCAACAATCCCATGAAGTTGGACTGCGTGGCTCCCGAGGTGAAGATCGCGTCTGAACCAGGCGGCAACCCCACTTCGTTGCAAAGCCACCGGCACATGGCCATCTCAAGCACGGTGGCGGCCGGGGCCTGGTCGAATGAATCCATCGATTGATTGAGCGCAGAGACGATGACCTCGGCAGCAAGGGATGCAATCAACGGTGGGCAATGAAGATGAGCGATCGTGTTCGGGTGGCTCAGCGCCACCGAGTTCGCGATGAGTGGACGCAGGCGGTTGAGGGCTTCGCCGATTTCGGTTCCTGTTGCGGGAAGGACTTCACTCTTGAACAGCGTCGCAAGTTCCGCGGCAGATTGGCCTGAGTACGGTTGCGAAGGCAACGTTGCGAGCAGAGCGTCAACGGCCTTCGCAACGGCGTCGCGGTAGACCGTGCCCTGAGTTGCAGTAAGAAAGTCTGTTTCGAACATTGCTGCCTCGCGATGATCGCGGTGGGTGCTCCAGCAGCAAGACTAACTGATGCGCTCAAGATTGCTCAGGATTTCGAGCGGCTCCGGCCGTTCTGTATAGTCCTCATTCGCGGAGGCAAAGAGGATGCCGCCGTCGCGGGCGATCACGTACGTCGCGGGGATCGGCAGCTCCCAGCTGTCGTCGCCGTTCGCGAAGGGCAAGTTGACGAAGGTGCTGCGATAGAGCCCCTGTTGTTCTTCGGGGACACTATAGACGAGCCCAAACTGGCGCGCGACCGAGTTATGCGCATCCACTAGCAGCGGGAAGCGGAGCTTGTGCTGGTCGTGCATGAAATAGGCCTGCTTTACGGTCTGCGGGGAGATGGCGACGAGCGCGGCTCCGGCGTCTTCGATTTGCGCGGCGATGTAGTTCATGGCCTCCATCTGGCCGACGCAGAATGGGCACCAGCGCCCGCGGATGAACGAGACCACAAGTCTGCCTTCCCTCAGAAGATCGCCGGAAGAGATGCGCTTGCCGTCGTGGTCCGAGAGTTCAAATGAAGGAGCCTTCCCGCCGACTCCAAGCGCTTTGGCGGCAAGTCCTTGAGCTTTCAGCGCGGCGACGGTGCGCTCATGAACAGCCTGTACATCAGCCGGAACGTACTTGGCGATGGCTTCCTTGCGCTCGGCGAAAATTTGCCACAGCGGCCGGGTGTCGCTGTAGGAGCCGGATTCCTGGAGGGAGCGCCACTTCATAGTCGTTGGTCGTTCGTCGTTGGTCGTTCGCGATGAGCGGTCGCAGTATGCGGCCTGCTTCCCAAGTAGCTCGGCTGGACGGACGAGGCGTCCGTCCCTACGTGGCTTGTGGTGGTGCGCCGGCCTGCGCTCGACAAAGGAATCGCGAACGACTAGCGACCAACGACGAACGACAATCTACATTCCCGGCAGCTTCATCCCCGCCATTCGCCGCGCGAAGCTGGGCTTGCCCATCTGCTTGAACATCTTTTTCATCTGGGCGTACTGGCGGAGCAGGTTGTTGACTTCCTGCACAGTTGTGCCGGAACCGCGGGCGATACGCTTGCGGCGGCTGCCGTTGATCGCCTCGTGGTGGTCGCGCTCGTAGCCGGTCATCGAGTTGATGATGGCCTCGACGCGATTGATCTGCTTTTCGTCCACTTTGTCGGCGGCTTTCTGCATGCCGGCGAAAGGGCCAATACTCGGTAACATGCCCATGATGCTCTGCAGCGATCCCATTTTACGGACCTGGCGAAGTTGGTCGCGGAAGTCCTCGAGCGAAAAGCCACCGCCGGTGAGCGCTTTGGCCGCGAGTTCCTGGGCCTTCTTCTTATCGACCTGCGACTCGGCTTTCTCGATCAGCGACATGATGTCGCCCATACCGAGAATGCGCGAAACGATGCGGTCGGGATGAAACGGCTCGAGCGCATCGTACTTCTCGCCGACGCCGATGAACTTGATGGGCTGGCCGGTGACTTGGCGGATGGAGATCGCCGCGCCGCCGCGCGCGTCGCCATCCATCTTGGTCAGGACAACGCCGGTGAGCGTGAGCTTCTTGTGGAACTCATCGGCCGAGCGGACGGCGTCCTGCCCGGTCATTGAATCCGCGACAAACAGAATTTCCTGCGGATTGAGCAGCCGCTTGAGCGACTGCATTTCTTCCATGAGCTGGTCGTCGATGTGGAGACGGCCAGCGGTATCGACGATCAGCACGTCGCAACCGGAGATGACGGCTTCGCGGCGCGCCTCTTTGGCCAACCGTTCGACGGTGGCAGTGTTTGATTCTTCGACCTGACCTTCGTAGAGATTGGCTTTGATCGCCTGCGCGACCACTTTGAGTTGCTCGCGCGCGGCGGGGCGGTACACGTCCACGGAGACGAGCAGGGGGCGGTGTCCGCCATTCTTCAGCCAGTTGGCGAGTTTGCCCGAGGTGGTGGTTTTGCCGGAACCCTGCAGTCCGGCCATCAACACGACCGTCGGCGGCTGCGAGGCGAACTTGAGTTTGGCGGTGTCTTTGCCGAGGGTTTCGACGAGCTCGTCGCGGACGATCTTGATGACCTGCTCGCCGGGCGACAGCGCGGTCATGACTTGCTGGCCGACGGCCTTCGCCTGGATGCGGTCGATGAGGTCTTTGACGACCTTGAAGTTGACGTCGGCTTCGAGTAGCGCCAGACGGATCTGCTTCAGCGCCTCGGCAATGTTCTCCTCTGTGAGGACAGCCTGTCCGCGGAGAGACTTGAAGGCGCGCTGGAGTTTTTCCTGGAGATTCTCGAACATGCGATTAAAGCAACATTCTAGCAGGCGAAAGAGGAGCGTTCAGCTGTTGGGGACTCGGTATTCAGCCCACAGACCTTACGAAATCTTATGCCATGGCCAGTCCACCGGTGACAACGGAAGCATGTGCTCTTGCTCTGCTGTAAGATTGCGGCGGGATTGAAGGTACGATGGCAAGCACTGCATTCACTCCGCAGCACGATCAGACCGAGTACAGGATGGTTGCACCGCTATGGCACACCGCCATCGTGCTGCTGATACTGGCAGCCTTCTGCGGGTGGAGTGCGTATTCGCGAAGTCTTTCCCCGGTGGCAAATCCTACGGGCGCGTGGCCGGTTACGCGAGTGTGCTGATTCTGGAATGGCTGCTGGCGGGCCTGGCGTGGTGGGGCGTTCGACTGCGGGGACTTCGACTGCGTGATTTGGTCGGTGGGCAATGGCCCAACTGGAGGCGGTTCTTCCGTGACCTGTTGGTTGCGGGCGGATTCCTGCTTTTTTCGAACGTTGTTCTCGCAATCCTCGTTTACCTGCTGAAGGCCGGCAAGAATCCCGCAATGCGCGAGATTGTTCCTCACGGGCGCACAGAGGCGATCGTTTACGTGCTGCTGTCGCTGACCGCTGGGATTTGTGAAGAAATCCTTTTCCGCGGTTACTTACAGAAGCAGTTCACGGCAATTACCCGCAGCGCGGTTGCCGGATTGTTGATTCAGGGTGTCGTCTTCGGAATTGGTCACGCGTACCAGGGAATAAGGTTTGTGCCAGTCATCGCTGTGTACGGCTGTTTATTCGGATTGCTGGCCCAGTGGCGCCGGAGCCTCCGGCCCGGGATGATCGCCCACTTCCTGCAGGATGGGATCGTTGGGCTGATGGCAAGCCATTTTCTCAGATAGCTGTTTCGTTTAAAACGGACTGGTGAATACTTCCTTTGCCGCCACCACGGTATTGCAGTGGATGGTGATTGTGTCCTCCAGCTTCAGGGCGTAGCCGCCGGCGATCGTGACCATCACCGGGATGCCCCGGGCTTTGGCAACGCGGAAGACGAACTCGTCGCGTTTCTTCAATCCCTCAATCGTCAGCGACAACCCGCCGAGCTGATCTTCGCGGTAAGGGTCGGCTCCGGCGATGTAGCACAGCAAATCCGGCTTGAACTGCCGCAGGCCGGAGCTGACCGCGTTGTCGAGCCAGGCGAGGTAGTCGGCGTCGCCGATTTCGTCGGGCAGATCAACGTCGATCGAAGAGGGCGGTTTGAACGGCGGGTAGTTGTTTTCCTGATGAAGCGAAATGGTGAAAACGTCCCCGACGTTAGCGTTGCGCATCTTGGCAGAGCCGGGAGCGCCGAGCAGGGGAGCCGCAGTCGAGGGCAGCGGATCGCCCGGCACTCGCACCGCGCCAAAAATAATCGCGGTCCCGTTGCCCTGGTGGACGTCGCAATCCACGGTCATGGCGGTGCGAATCTTGCCGTCGCGCTGCATGCGGCGGATGGCGATGGCTACGTCATTGATCATGCAGAAGCCTTCGCCGTGGTCGGGGAAAGCGTGATGAAATCCCCCTCCGAGGCTGATGGCGACGCCGTCATTCAGAGCGTGGTCGGACGCCAGTATCGAGCCACCGGCCGAGAGCCAGAAGGCGCGCACCAGGTCCGGGGAGTAGGGGATCTCCATCTGCAATTCTTCGCGGGCGCTGAGCGTGCCGGTTTTCAGCTTCGTGACGTACTGAGGGGTGTGTACTAGAAGCACATCCTGGTCGGTGGCCGGGGGAGGCACGACAAAATCGGAAGGCGTTGCAACACCGGACTCGATCAGGCGGTCATGAGTACGCTTGTACTTCTCCGAAGGAAAGACGTGGGCGCCGATGGGCAGGAAGTAGTCGTCGCTGTAGACGAGCTTGAAAGGCAGCATTCAGCACCCGGCGTTCAGCACTCAGCAGGCCTCGTGCTGAAAACTCACTATCATACGCGGATTGCGGCGGTTTGCCAGTTTGGCGGCAAGATCGAGAGGTCGTCAGTCAGGAATCTTCCTTCATGAAAGCCCGGGATCTGTTGCAAGGTGTGGGCTTTCCTGCCGGCGGGACGCCGACGCTACCGCTCCCTGATAAACTTGGCGCGTTGCCAGCGAAAAAAACATCCTCGCCGAAAGCGCCTGCCCCGACTCGGAAGACGGACGGGACTGACGCGTCCACACCGAAGCCTGCCACGGGCGGCGGCAGCATCTTTTTGATCGATGCCATGTCGTTCATCTTCCGCGCTTATCATGCCATGGCGCGGCAGCGGCCGATGTCCACGAAAACCGGGGTCCCGACGGCAGCGACCTATGTCTTCGTCAACATGCTGCGCAAGCTGCGGGAAGATTTTTCGCCCGCCTACCTGGCTGCGGTCTTCGACATAGGCGCGCCCACGTTCCGCGACCAACAGGCGGAAGCCATCACGACGATCCGGAAGTTTGACCTCAAGACCCAGACGTTTAAAGAAGTGGAGTACGGCGGTTATAAGGCGAACCGCGCCGAGATGCCGCCGGACTTGGTGCAGCAGATTCCCTATATTCGGCGGGCGCTGGAGGGATACCGCATCCCAATCTTGCAGCTGGAGGGGTACGAAGCCGACGATCTGATCGGAACGCTGGCGCGGAAAGCGGCGGCGGAATCGTATTCCGTATTTGTGGTTTCGAGCGACAAGGACATGCTGCAACTGGTGAACGACAAAGTGCGGGTACTGAATCCGCCGAAGGACAACCTGATCTGCGATGCGGCAAAGGTCGAGGAGATCCTGGGCGTGCCTCCGGCAAAAGTGGTGGACGTGATGGCGCTGCGCGGCGACGCCGTGGACAACATTCCGGGGGCGCCGGGAATCGGCGACAAGGGGTCGGTCGAAATCATTCGGCGCTTTGGCAGCGTCGAGCAGGCGCTGGAACGCGCGGCGGAGGTGGAGAAGAAGACGTATCGGGAATCGCTCGAGAACAATCGCGAAACCATCCTGGCGAGCAAGCAACTGGCGACGATTGATACCAACGTCGCGGTCGAGTTCGATGTGGCGGCAATGGAAGCCGGCGAGCCGGATGTCGAGGGGCTGCGCGGGCTGTTTGCGGAACTTGAGTTCACCTCTCTGCTCAAAGAACTGCTCCCGATTGTCGAGGTGAAGGAGGGGGATTACCGGGAAATCACGTTGGTGGAGGACCTGGAACAGTACATAGGGAGCCGTGGTGCTGCGCCCATCGCCATTGCGATCCCGACGGAGCACACCGAGGACGCTGAGAAAGAGGAGGTGGAGCGGGAGCCAGCCCAGAGCGAGATGCCGCTGCAACCGCCGGACGCAGACGAACAACGGGCGCGTGCGCTGGAGAGAATCGCTCTGTCGGTCGCACCGGGCTCGGCGGCAGCGGTCGTGCTGCAAAATAAGCCACTCGCGGATCGCGTGCAACAGCTGCTCGAAGACCGAGCGCTGCCCAAAGCCGTGCATGGTCTGAAGTCGGCGCTGCATCATTTGTCCGGCTTGGGATTCGTTCTCGCCGGAGTACGGCATGACCCGATGCTTTATTCCTATCTCCTCGATCCGACGTACTCGTCGCATGCGTTGCCCGAGGTGGCGCTGCGGAAATTCAATCTGAAGATGGGCGGCAGCCTGGCGGAGGCCGCCGACGTAACGGGAAGGCTGGCCAGCGCACTGCGCATGGAGGTGGAGGAGCAAGGTCTGACTTCGGTGTATGAGGACATCGATGCCCCGCTCGTGCCGGTGCTGGTCCGTATGGAAGACGCGGGCGTCAAGATTGACACGGCGGCGTTAGGACGGATGTCGCAGAAGCTGCAGCGAGAGATTGAAGTCAAGGCGCAGGACATCTACCAGCGCTGCGGTCTGGAATTCAATATCAACTCTCCGAAGCAGCTGGGCGACGTGCTGTTCAACAAGCTGGCGCTGCCGAAGCCCGTCAAATACGGGAAAGGTAAGACAATCTCGACCGCGGTTGACGTTCTGGAAGGCCTGGCGGCAGAACACGAAGTTCCCCGGCTCGTGCTGGAATACCGGCAGCTGACGAAGTTGAAGTCCACCTACGTGGATGCGCTGCCTGCCTTGATTCGCAGCGAGAGTGGCCGTGTGCACACCACCTTCGGGCAGACCGGGACGGCGACGGGGAGGTTGTCTTCGACCAATCCAAACCTGCAGAACATTCCGATCCGAACGGAACTGGGGCGGGAGATCCGGGCGGCCTTTATCGCCGAGCCGGGACACGTCCTGCTGTCCGCCGATTACTCGCAGATTGAACTGCGGCTGTTGGCACACTTCTCGAAAGATAAGCTGCTGGTCGAAGCCTACCGCCGCGGGGATGACATCCACACGCTGACGGCGTCGCAGGTGTTTGGCGTGCCGCCACTGATGGTCACGCCTGACCACCGGCGTGCGGCAAAGGTTGTGAACTTTGGCATCGTGTACGGGCTCTCGCCCTTTGGGCTGTCCCAGCAGTTAGGGATCGAACCGGGTGAGGCGAAGAAGTTCATTGACGCGTATTTTGAGAAATACGCGGGGGTGCGGGCATTTATTGATGCCACGCTGGAGCAAGCACGGCGCGACCAGAAAGTGAAAACGCTGTTCGGGCGCGTACGTCCGATGCCCGACATCAACAGCAAGAACGCCAACCAGCGGGGATTCGCCGAGCGCACTGCGGTCAATACTCCGTTGCAGGGAACCGCGGCGGACCTGATCAAGCTGGCCATGATCCGGATTGACGAGGAGATTCGGAAACGCGGGCTGAAGTCGCGCATGACGCTGCAAGTTCACGATGAACTGGTGTTCGAAGTGCCGGATGACGAGGTAGATGTGATGAAGGCGCTGGTGCGCGAGCACATGGAAAATGTGCATGCACTTGCGGTTCCGCTGGTGGTCGAGCTGGGCGTGGGACTAAATTGGCGGGATTTGGAGTAGGCAGATTTCCTAATCGACAGTGAAGACTTCCGGCAGGATCTTTCCCGCGTTTTCCTGAAAACACTGGTCAAACGTGGATGCGTTCGCGGGCAGTTCGGGACCAATGTAATAAGTGCGGGCACGTCCGCGCACATGGGCGACAAAGCTGGCGGCGGGTTCCACCACGCCGGATGTGCCCACCGCCACGAAGATGGTACAGCGGTCCAGCGCCGCGAAGATTCGATCCAGTTCAAACGGAACTTCGCCAAACCAGCAGATATGCGGGCGGATTTGTCCTCCGCACTCACAGCGTGGAATCGAAGCTGGCGGTTCATAGCGGGATTCATCGGCGAATGGCGGGCGGTGACAGGTATCGCAGCGGCTTTTGAAGAGTTCGCCGTGCATGTGGAGAACCCGTCTCGATCCGGCCTGTTCGTGAAGGTTGTCCACGTTCTGTGTGCACAGGAACATCCGGCCGGCCAGCTTGCGTTCCAACTGCGCCAGAGCGGCGTGCGCGGGATTGGGCCTGGCGGCTGCGGCAACGCGCCGCCGCATGGAGTAAAACTCCCAGACCAGCGCGGGGTCGCGGGCCCAGGCGTAGGGCGAAGCAACTTCTTCGATGCGGTGGTTGCGCCAGAGCCCGCCGGCGCCACGGAAGGTCGGGATGCCGCTCTCGGCGCTGACGCCGGCGCCGCTCAGGATAAAGACTTGATCCTCAACTCCGACACGAATCATGAAGAAATCTTGTGGAAAACTACTGCCGCGTTTCCGTTATACTCCTCCCAATACTGTCAACCAAGGCGCGCTGCGGACTTCGTCATTTCCAGCCGGAATAGCGTTTTCGATTCTCTGGAGGCAGCCAGTGAGTGCAGCTCCAGCGTTAACGCCGGCTTTGCCGGCACCGCGACGCAGTTTCCCCAGGCATCCCATCAGCGTACCCGTGGACGTGATTGTTCTGCGGTCGGGCATTCCCGAGAGTTTACCCGGACGCTGCACCGATCTCAGCGAAACCGGCGTGGGCGCCGTCGTCGCCGGAGAATTGGCTGCGGACCAGCAAGTGGCGCTTGATCTGCGGCTGCCCGGGATTGGTGTGCCGGTACGGGCGCGCGCACTGGTCCGATACCATGACCAGCTTCGCTGCGGTCTGCTGTTTGTGGGATTGTCTCCGGAGCAACAGGAGATGATCCGGCATTGGGCCTGCCGGGTGGCCGCGCCGCCGGTGGCGAGCAACGACCAGCAGGAAGAGGTCCCGCAGCCAGGATTGCCGGTTGTGGCTGCCGGTCCAAACCTGGAACGGCGCCAGCGCAGAATTCGGGTGCGGCGCCGCCGGTTTTATGTGCTGCTGGCTTTCATGCTGTTGCTGGGCGCTTTGGGATGGTGGCAGTGGCAGAAGGCCTGGCGCGATTTGGAGACGCCGGCGGCGGCAGCGACGGAGCCGCAGCCGGGTTCGCCGTTGCGAGTTCCTCCGCAGACGATGGAAGAAAAGATCGTGTACAAAGTGGACCCGGTCTATCCGGAAGCCGCCCGGCTCGCGGGTACCCAAGGGCTGGTGGTTCTGGATGTGGTGATCTCGGCGGATGGCATGGTGGAACGCCTGCGGCCGGTCGCGGGGCCGGATGCGCTGGTGCAGTCGGCGCGGAACGCGGTTCAGGCGTGGAAGTTCGAACCGTACCGTTTCGGCAGCAAAGCGGTGGAAGTCGAGACCACCATCGCCGTCGATTTCCGTCTGAACTAGCGTTATTCGAAAGTCTCGGCTTGCTGGAAGGGCAGTCCGCGCTGGTCCTTGGCGGAAATCACCGGTTCACCATCGAGTTGCCAGTCGATGTTCAACTGGGGATCGTTCCAGGCGATGGTGCGCTCCTGTTCGGGGGCGTAGAAGCCGGTCGCTTTGTAGAGGACGTGAGCGGTCTCCGAGACGACCCGGAAGCCGTGCGCCAGCCCCGATGGAATCCATAGAATCCGCTTGTTCTCGCCGGAGAGCCGGAAGGACTCCCATTTTCCGAAGGTGGGAGAGCTGCGGCGAAGGTCGAGGGCAACGTCGAGAATTTCGCCGGCAACGACCCGCACGAGTTTCCCCTGCGCCTGCCGGATCTGGTAATGCAGGCCGCGGATAACATTTCGCCCGGAATAGGAATGATTATCCTGTACGAACTGCTCTCGAATGCCGAGTTCTGCAAAAGCCCGCTGGTTGTAGCTTTCGAGGAAGAAGCCGCGATCGTCGCCCAACACGCGCGGTTCCAGCAGCAGCACTCCAGCCAGGCCGGTTTCTGTCTTTTTCATCGCAAGGGCACTCTCATCGGGCCGCATCCTCAGAACACGCGCTCCCGCAGGAGTTGCAGAAGGTACGCGCCATATCCGTTGTTACGCATGGGGCGGGCCAGCGCTTCCAGTTGTGCGGCCGTGATGTAGCCGGAGCGATAGGCGATTTCCTCCGGACAGGCCACCATGAGTCCCTGCCGCTTTTCCAGGGTCTGAATGAAAACCGAGGCTTCCATCAGAGCTTCATGCGTGCCGGTATCGAGCCAGGCCATGCCGCGTCCCATCACGCAGACGTTGAGCTGACCCCGGTCAAGATAGGCCCGGTTTACGTCGGTGATTTCCAGTTCGCCGCGCCCGGAAGGCTTCAGGTGCGCGGCAATCTCGACCACTTGATGGTCGTAGAAATAGAGCCCGGTGACGGCGTAACGCGATTTTGGATGCTTCGGTTTCTCTTCGACGCTGAGCGCCTTTCCGTCCCGGTCGAATTCGACCACGCCATAGCGCTCGGGATCGTTCACGGGATAGGCGAAGACGCGGGCGCCTTTCGACTGTGCGGTAGCGGCGCGCAATTCCTTTACGAGATCGTGCCCATGAAAAATGTTGTCGCCGAGGACGAGCGAGCAACAGCTGGAGCCAACGAAATCCCGGCCGATCACGAATGCCTGCGCAATGCCTTCGGGCTTGGGCTGCGCCGCATATTGGAAACGAATTCCGAGCCGGGAGCCATCGCCGAGCAGATGCTCGAAGCGGGGCAAATCCTCGGGGGTTGAGATGATGAGAATCTCCCGGATGCCGGCCAGCATCAGCGTGGAGAGCGGGTAGTACACCATCGGTTTGTCGTACACGGGCATGAGGCTTTTTGCGACCGCGTGGGTCACGGGATAGAGCCGTGTGCCCGAGCCGCCGGCGAGGATGATGCCCTTGTAGTTCGGCTGCGCTGTCTTGCTCATGGTCCGAGTTTCAGTGTTCCGTGGCATAATGTTTCGCCATCCATTGGCGGTAGGTGCCGCTGGTGACGTCGCGCACCCAATCGCCGTGCTCAAGATACCAGTCCACTGTCTTGCGGATGCCGCTCTCGAACGTTTCCCGCGGATGCCAATCGAGTTCGCGCTCGATTTTGCGAGTGTCCATGGCATAGCGGCGGTCATGGCCGGGGCGGTCTTTGACGAACGTGATCAGGCAGTTGTGAGGCACGACCGGATCCCGCGGCCGCAGCTCGTCGAGCAGAGCACAGATGATCCCGACGACCTCCAGATTGTTCTTCTCGCTGTGGCCACCGATGTTGCAGGTCTCGCCGGTGTGGCCGCGCGCCAGGACGGCACGAACGGCGCGGCAATGATCTTCGACGTAGAGCCAATCGCGGACGTTTTGCCCGTCGCCGTAAACCGGAAGCGGCTTTCCCTGGCAGGCGTTCAGGATCATGAGCGGAATGAGTTTCTCTGGAAACTGATAGGGCCCGTAATTGTTGGAGCAATTCGTGGTCAGCACCGGCAATCCGTAGGTGTGGTGATAGGCGCGCACCAGATGATCGGAGGCTGCCTTTGACGCGGAGTACGGGCTGTTGGGCGCGTACGCCGTGGCTTCGCTGAATGCGGGATCGCCGGGGCCCAGCGAACCGTACACTTCATCGGTCGAGATGTGCAAAAAGCGGAACCCCTGGCGTTCGGCCTCGGGAAGAGACGACCAGTAGGCCCGAGTTTCTTCCAGCAGCGAAAATGTGCCGTTGACGTTGGTGCGGATGAAATCGTCGGGGCCATCGATGGAGCGGTCGACGTGGCTCTCGGCCGCGAAATGGACGATGGCACGGGGCTGCTCGCGCTCCAGTAACTTGCGAACCAGGTCGCGGTCCGCAATGTCTCCTTGCTGGAAGCGGTAACGGCGGCTGGTTTCAGCCGAGCGGAGATTGTTCAGGTTGCCCGCGTAGGTCAGCTTGTCGAGATTCAGGATTCCGGAAGGCTCCTCCGCAATCCATTGCAGAACGAAGTTTGAGCCAATAAAGCCGGCGCCACCGGTGACCAGAATCAGATCTTCCATGCGGGACCACCGCCGCCAAACAGGGCGGCAGCATGCACCGATTCTAATCAAAGCCGGGAGTAAAGTCGTGCTTCGATCTGGCGGCCGCGCCCTTTCAAATCCGCAACGGTCAGGCGCCTACGGGCTGGCTGGCGGCAACCGCTTCGGTATCGAGAACGGTTGCCAGGCCGTGCACCACAGAAGCCAGGCGGACGGCGGCCAGGATGGACTCCTCCGACAGGCCTTTATTGCGTATGACCTGTTCGTGGGAATCGACACAGGCTCCGCAGCCGTTGATGGCGGAAACCGCCGTGCACCAGAGCTCGAAGTCCACCGGATCGATGCCATGCGTGCGCAACAGGTTCATGCGCAGGCCCGCCCGCAACGTCTGGTACTTGGGATTCTTCGTCAGGTGCTGAAAGCGATAAAAGACGTTGTTCATGCCCATGATTGCCGCAGCGCCTTTGGCCCCATCCAGAGCCTGGGGCGTCAGATGGGAAACCGCTTCCGACAGCACGGTTTGAATGAGTTGCGGGTTGCGGGAGGCCACGGCGGAGGCGACCAGCGTTCCCCAGATCTGCTGCTCGCTCAGTTCCTGTTGCTGGATCAGGGTCGAGAGGTTCAGCTTCAAGTCTTTGGCGTAGCCCGGTACGGTATCGAGAAGTTCGTTGAGAGTCATCGGTCACCCACATTCAGGTAAATCGTCCCGGGCCGGGGCGGCGAGGCTCCCGGCCCAGGATGGAAGCTACTTCGAGGATTACACCGTCAGCGTGGGCTCGCCCTTCTTCCAGTTGCAGGGGCAAAGCTCGTCGGTCTGCAGCGCATCGAGAACGCGCAGAACCTCCTGCGGGTTCCGTCCCACGGAAAGGTCGGTCACCATCACGAAGCGGATCACACCGTCGGGATCCACGATGAAGGTGGCGCGCTGGGCAACCCCCGCCTTGGCATCAAGGATGCCAAGCGACTCGCAGAGATCGCGCTTGATGTCGGCCAACATGGGGAACGGCAGGTTCTTCAGGTCCTCGTGATGCACGCGCCAGGCACGATGGACGAATTCGGAGTCGGTACTGCCGCCAAGAACCTGCGCGTCGCGATCGAGAAACTCCTTGTTCATTTTGCCGAAGGCCGCGATTTCGGTCGGGCAAACGAAAGTGAAATCCTTGGGCCAGAAAAAGTACACCTTCCACTTGCCGGCGTAGTCGAGGTCGGTAAGGGTCTTGAACGCCTTGTCGTTGTTTTCGGTACTGACGGTGGCCGTCAGCGAGTACGAGGGAAATTTTTCACCTACAGCGAGCATGACTTGTCGTCTCCTATTTTTCTCTTGCGGATGACTTGCGCCGGGCGGAACACTCCGGGCAGAGCCCGATTACGTCCACCACGAACTTTTGCACTTGAAATCCTTGCGGGAGCCTGTGCCGGAGCCGGACAGGGCCGAACTCCTCTTCCGCCAGGTCCAGGATCGTCTTGCAACTTGTACACACAAAATGATGATGCGGTCTGTGATTGGCCTCCACCCGCAGCGAGCCATGATGCACGCTGACCTCGCGCAGGATGCCGCTCTCGAGGAAGGTCCGGATGTTCTTGTAAACCGTTCCCAGAGAAATAGATGGAAGCTTGCGATGGACGCGGGCGTACACCGCTTCCGGGCTGGGATGACCCGGCAGCGCCACCACCGCCTGGTAGATCACCTGGCGCTGGGGAGTGGCCGCCAGGCCGTGGCGATGGCAGAGTTCCCGGAATTCATGAACGAAAAGCATTCGCAAACGACAATGATTCCTAGGTAATAGATTCTGACAGCCGCGGGGCGGATGCAGATTTTCGGAAGCCGGGCGCCGCCTCCTGTGTGCCGGGTCAGTGCACCTGGGCTCTGGGCTCGGGTGCAACCGGAAGCCCAGATGAACGCACCGGAGCAGGCTCCACGGGCAGGCCCTCGGGACTCTTCCGGCCGAGCACCTCGTAGTAGACCTTTTCGATGGAGCGGGCAATGCCCGGCCAGAGGTACTGGCCCTGGATCCGCTCACGCCCTTTGGCCGCGGCCTCGCGGCGGAGTTCGGGATGGCGGAGCAGCACGTCCAGCATCCGCTCGAGGTCAGGCTGGTCCCCGCGGCGGAAGGTGAAACCCGCGTCCGCCACCACTTCCTTATTCTCGGGAATGTCGCTGGTGAGCACGCAGACGCCGGCGGCCAAGGCATCGAGCAGAGCCAGTGACAGGCCTTCGAGATCGGAGGGGAGCACGAACAGGGCTGCGTTCGACAGGAGTTCGTCCAGATCGGCCCCGGAGACCCAGGGCAGAAGAAGAATGCGTTCTGACTGATGGCGCCGCAAGCCGTCGGCGTAGGCGTCCGAATGGCTGGAGCCGCCGGCGAGCACCAGCTTCATGCCGGTGCGGAGGCTTTCGAAGGCCGCGATCAGGAGATGGCAGTTTTTCTCGGGCGAGAATCTTCCCAGATAGAGAACGTAATTGCCGGGGCTGATTCCCCACTCGGCAAGGCGCTGCGGGGTTCGCCGGGGCACAAGCTGGGTGCCGTTGGGGACATAGATGGTTTGACGCTTATATTTTTCCCGGTAGTACTGCTGCAGGGTTTGCGAGACAACCATGGTGGCATCGGGCAGGGTCGCGGCGGCGGCCTCTCCCAGGCGTAAGACCCCCGCCGCGAGGCGGCCCCATTTACGCCGCTGCCAGTCCAGGCCCTGAACGGTCACGACCGTCTTCTTTCCGGCGAGCCGGGGGAGGAAAGAAAACAGCGCGGGGCCCAGAGCGTGGTAGTGCACGATGTCGCAGTCCGAGAACATGGCGGCGAGGGTGCTTAAGAACGTGTGTACCGGCGTTTCCAGGTGCTTGGAGCGGATCGTGGGCAGGCGAAGCACGCGCATTCCGTTGCGCTGGTTGACGGGCGGAGTGAAGTAGGTGCGGCAGTAGACGGTAACTTCATGTCCCAGGCGGGCCAGTTCGCTCCCAGCCTGCTCGTAATAGGATTCGATACCGCTGTACTTGGAGACCAGGCCGCGGCCTCCGATGAAGGCCACGCGGATGCGACGCGGTAACTCGCGCGAGGGCTGCGCGATAGGGCCTAGGGGCGAGGACTTCCCGCGGGCAGCGAGCCGGGAGTAGATCTCGAGCATGGCATCCAGGTGCTGTTCGGGATCGTGTTTCTGCTGAAGCCCCTGGCGGCCGGCGAGCCCCATTCTTTCCGCCAAATCGGGGCGATCATAGAGAAGACCGATGGCCTGGGCGAGCTGCTCGCGATCGCCGGCAGGGTAGAGCAGGCCGGTCAATCCGTGCTCCACCAGTTCTCGGCGCGAGCCGAGGTCGGTGGCGACGACCGCGCGCCCCCAGGCGAAGGATTCCAGGATGGATTTGCCCAGGGTTTCGTAAGCGTGGGACGGAAAGACAGAAAAGCGGGCGCGGGCGATCAGTTCCTCGAGTTGAGCGCCGCCCACGTAGCCTGCGAACAGGACATTCCTCAGCCTCAAGTCGCGGACCAGCCACTCCAGTCGCGGGCGCTCGGGGCCATCCCCGGCAATGACCAGGGGAACGTGGGGCAGGCGCAGCATCGCGCGCAAAAGCTCGGACACACCCTTCTCCGGCGAGAGCCGCCCGAAATAGAGGATGTATCCTTCGTCGGAGGTGAGGCGGTCTTCCGGGGGCAGGGGCTGAAAGTGCGGAAGAACCTCGATTCGTTGGGATGGAAATCCGTTTGCGATCAACTTGTTGCGCACGAACTCGCTGGGGGCCAGAAACAGGTCAACGCAGCGCGTGTAGGTGCGCAGCCAGCGATGCAGATAGGCTTCGGCCGCAAGCACCACCGCACTGGGAAGCGGGCCCGAGTAGCAACCTTCCGTCACCGCATGAAAATAACGACCGCCGCTGCAGGATTCGCAGGAGCGTCCTTTGGCCACGAGGTTGTAGGTTGGGCAGATCATCTTGAAATCATTGAGGTGATAGATCACTGGGATACCTTGCCGCTTGAGTTCCCAGAGAATCGAGGGCGACAAGTGGTGGTAGATTCCGCGAATATGGGCCAGGTCGGGGGCATAGTCGGCAAGGCAGGCACGCATACCGCGCCGGGCGGACGGCGAATACAGGGCGTGCGCGGCCATTCTTGTCTTCTTCAAGAAGCCGGCGTTGCGGTCCTTGAAGTCGAGGTGGGGAACCAGGTAACTGCGGCCGCGGAACGAGGAGGGACGCCCGTGGTCCATGCTGAAGAGAGCGGTCTGGTGGCCCCGCTCCTCGATGCGGCGCATGAGCTCGAAGAGGTACGATTCGGTTCCGCTAAACGGATAGTTGTACTTGTTGCAGTAGAGGATTTTCATAGGCATGGTCCCGGCTAGCGATGCGTTCCAGAAAATGGTCGGCGAAACTACGCAGGTTGCGCTGGCGGTTGTAGTTGGCGGAGACGATTGCGGCAGCGGCGCGACGGACCTGGGCGAGGGAAGATCTGCGGTCGAGAATCCAACTCAGGACGTTGAGGAAGTCGCACATGGAGCCGGGCTCATAGAGGAAACCGGTGCGTACGTGTTCGACCAGCTCAGGAATCCCAGTAATCGCCGGAGCCAGAACCAGCTTCTGGCGGGCCATCGCTTCCATCAGCACAACGGGAACGCCCTCGCTCAAGCTGGTCAACACGACCAAGCCGGCGCGTTGGTAATAGTGGGCGAGCTCGTTCCGTGGGATGTGGCCGAGCAGACGAACCTGTGCCTGGAGTTGCAAGGCCTCAATCTGGCGCTCCAGGGCGGGCCGTTCCGGCCCTTCGCCGGCAATCCAGCAGCAGAAGTCGCGGCCCTCCTTGCGAAGCGCGGCGCACGCCTGGATGAGAAACCGGTGATTCTTCACGCGATTCAGTCGTCCGACCGAGAGCAGAAGAAACGGGTGCTCATCCGATGCCAGCGCCGCTTGGGCCGAGGGTGGAACGCAATCGACACCTAGGCGCTGGACAAGGACCTTCGATGCCGGGATCGAAGGGAAACGATGGAGAATGTAATCGCGGTTGAAGTTCGAGACGGTGACGCAGAAGCGGCAGAAGCGCAATTTGGCGGCCAGCAGATGACCGTGCAGCAGCAGATCGGAACCGTGCAGCGTAAGGCTGAACCCGATTCCGAGCAGTCGCGCCGCCACCAGGGCCATCCAGGAAGCGAAGTATCCGTGGTGAGCGTGGATATGTTCCACCTCCAGGGGCGCCAGTTCGTTGGCCAGTGCGGTCCCGAGCAGAGTGTGGCCGAGAGCGCGGAGACGTTGGCTGCGAGATCCGTTGCTTTCCTGGAGCGCGGCCTGCAGTACCGGACGCAAGACGCGCCCATCTGAACCGAGGCGGTGTGCCGCCTGGGCCAGTTTCCGTGGCGGCAGTGGCCAGAGGAAACGCGCTTCGTCTCGGAATGCGCTCTCTGCCGGGCTCAATTCGTGGACCGGACTTTCGTCGATCGGAGTCTTTTTCCCGCTGCAACAAATCACCCGCACGCCACGCCGGCGCAGTTCGCCGATTTCATCCATCACGTAGGGTTCGAGGGGCGAGGGCAACTGGTTGGCGATGTAGGCAACGGTAGTCACCGGGCGCCCTCCTGTGCCGAGGCACATAGGATTCCTGCCACCGTGAACATCAGCCCGGTCACGAATTGGTAGACCATGTCCACGAAGAAAGCATTGAAAAGGAAAACCCCGAGGAGAATCGGCCAGATCTTTCGCAGGGATTCGTACTCACCGCCGGCTGGGCCGTCACGGGCAAGCCGGAAGAGGTGGAAGAAAAGAATTGCGTAGAGCGCGAGCCCGGGGATGCCGAACTCAATCAGCATCGACAAGTAGGTGTTGTGAACGTAGAAGGAGCGGAGGTGATAGCCCTCCATGCGATGGGCGAGTTCAGCGTACATGCCACTGGCCGGCCAGCCGACTAACGGCCGCTCTCGAAACATGCTCCAGCCGGCGTTGTAGACGGCCATCCGCGCCCGGAGCGGGCCGCGCTCTTGGCTGCGATCTTGGAGGGCGTTCCGCAGCGAGTTGCTGCCCAGGCCAGCAACCAGGCTGATGGCCAAACCGGCGAACACCAGCCCAACACATGCCCGGCGCAGGCGGCGTTCGCCCAGCCGAAAGGCGAGCGCTACCGCGGAGACGGCGAACGAAATCCAGACGGCGCGGGTCATGGTCGCGAGGATGGCCAGCGGCAGAACCAGCCACAGCAACAGAACCAGCTTCCTCTGCCGCCCGGCAAAAGCGACGGCGAGAAGTCCGAGAAGGTTCAGCGAGAGGCCGTTGGCCACCGCTTGGAGAAAGGGCCCGCGGGCGCGGTCGAAGTGAAAGCCCAAGCTTTCGTCGAGAATGAAACCCGGGAAGATGAGCGCGCGAGCGCCGATGAGGAAGGCCACCGCCGTGAAGATCAGGTAGGCAAGCGTGAGCATGACGAAAATCCGGAAATGCGCCCGCGCCGGGGCGCTCCGAAAAACCAGGATCGCCAAGTGGAACAAAGTGAAGGGAACGATGAATTTGCCGGCGATGAGGCTCCAGGTTTGCGCATCGAAGGGTTCGCGCAGGGCACGGACCACCGCCAGCCCGATCAGCCCCAACATGGGCAAACTCAACCTCGCGATGAATGGCAGCCGCTCCCGCAACGCCAAAGCACGCAAGGCCACGCAGAAGACCAAGGCACAGAAAACGATGCGATCGGCGTAGTAGAGATACAGGTCGGGTGGCCGGAACAGAAAAACCGCGAGCGTGGCCAGATAAAGAGCCGAAGGAAAAAACAGAGCGGCGTGCAACGGGCGGAGGAGCAGGCCTCCAGCCGCCCAAAGTGGGCGGCTCGCCTCCTCCCAGGTTGTGGTGCGAGTGTTCATGCCCGGTGCAAATCAGGCGCCCTCGGGCGCAAACAGTACATGAATGGTCCGCAACAAAATGCGCAGATCGAGAAGCAGGGTCCAGTTCTCGATATACGTGAGATCAAGGTGCAAGTTGAGTTCGAAGGAGGGATCGCGGCGCGCCGTCACCTGCCAGAGTCCCGTCATACCGGGCTGCACATCGAGCCGGCAGAAATCATGGAGTTCGTACCGCTGGACGTCGTCCAGCGGGTGGGGCCGTGGGCCCACCAGGCTCATGTCCCCGCGCAACACATTCCACAGTTGCGGGAGCTCGTCGAGGCTGTAGCGGCGGAGGAAGTGGCCGATGCGGGTGATCCGGGGGTCGTCCACGACCTTGAAAGTCGGGCCATCTCTTAGATTGCGTGCGCGCAGGCTGTCCTTGATGCGGTCCGCGTCTCTTACCATGGATCGGAACTTGTAGCAGCGAAACTGGCGTCCCTTGGCGCCAGTGCGGTAAGCGGAATAAATCGCCGGTCCCGGAGAATCGTGGCGGATCAGCCATGCCACAACCGCCATCGCCGGGCCAGCCATCACCAGGCCGGCGAGTGCCCCCACGATATCCATCGACCGCTTCAGGAAAAGAGAAACAGAGGGCAACGGCTCCTGATGCAAGGTGATGACGGGAATGCCGCCAATGCGCTCGACGGCTGCGCCGGGCCACGGTCCTGGAGGCAAGTCGAGCACCATCCGGATGTCCAGATGGTTGCGATGGGCAATGGCGGCGGCTTCGCGAGCTCGCGCCGGCTGGTTGGGGAGGGCGACAATCACTTCATCAACAAAATCGGCGCGCGCCAGCCATTCCAGGTCCTCAATCCGCCCGAGCACCGCCAGCGCGGAAGAGACCGGTGCGAAAGAAAGATGGTCATCGACAAAACCGCGAATGTCGCAGCGTTGCGATGGATCGTCCCACAGCGCCCGGGCGACGGTGCAGGCGATAGGACCCGCACCGACGATCAAAACATTGTGCCTGGCGGCGCCGCTGGCGTGGCGCTTCCGCCGGAAAGCCTTCAGATAACGCCAGGCTGCGAGACTGGCAAGGCTGGTTGTGAGCGTCGCCGGAAAAGCGAGGAGCGGCGCGTCGTCCCGGGCCACGACGAAGACAAGAATAGTAGCAAACAAGGCCGATTTTGCCAGGGCCGGCATGACGGCGGAGAGCGTCTGCGCTGAATTCTTGTAGAGCCCCTCGCTGAACCCGAACAGCGTTACCAGCACGATGAAAATGGGAACGGCAGCTAGCGGAAGCCCCCACCCGGGAAAAACGAGAGAAGGCAGGAAGGTAGCACCCACAAGGACGATCAGGTCCGCGGCGACCAACCGGAACAGAGCGAAGCGATCGGTGGTCCCAGGGTGCGGAAGCAGGAATTGCGCCATTCTCCGCACGGCAAAACGCCTACGTGCGCCAGCGCCTGGGGCCCCCGCTTTTGCCAGAAGGCGATTCGCCCCTTCGCCGATGGGGGTCACCCACGCGGGCAGCGCTGTGGCCGCAGATCCGGGAATCATTCGGGCATACTGCGACCCGAGCTCAGGTTCGGCTGGCCAGAATTGGTTTGCATTCAGTTGCGCCATAAAGTTCACAAATAGCGGTACAGACGCTGAGGAACCGGGAAAGTGCGTTCGGTGAGGACCGTTCCGAGAAGCGGAACTCCACCGCGCCGCAATTGTTCTTTTATCTGCGCGGCGACAAGCCGCCGCGTTCTATGGGCAGTCAGCACCAGCACGAGGCCATCACAGGTTCGTCCCAGCCGGGTTGTCAGGGGCGACATCGAGGCGCAGTACAGGACGGAAAAATCGAATTGAGACGTCAGGTGGCGGAGGCGGGAAAGGCTTTTGTCCGTGATGGTTTGCGAATCGTCATCCTCCAACCAATTCGAGCGCGGCGCCAGCCAAAGCCGGCTCGCCAGCGGCCGGCGCGTCTGAGAGCCGCCGCCGGACACCCCGAGGCGAGCCTCGAGCAGACGCGAGCCGGGGCTGGCGTCGATCAGCCCGATGTCGTGTGCACCCTCCTCGGCCAAAATTCTCGCCACGCTCAAACACAATTGCGCCGTATCAGTTCCCGGATCTGCTGCAGCAAAAGCGGCATGCCGGAGAGGCGGTGCGTCCGGCCGGAAAAACAGCTGCTGGACCAGCGGGCGGAGCTGCTCATCCAGCAGCGAAGCGATTGGCGAGGCGGCAGCGCGCAACCCTCGTTCGCGACCGGGAAGCTGGCGAGGCTCCGCGGCGGCAGTCGGTCTTTCCCTAATCGATTCCGCGAGAACGATCATCTCCACGCCGCTTTCCGCCGGCCGAGGTGGGTGATTCCCGATATTGTTGCCGGCGCTAGGGATTCCGGCAGGCAGGCCAACACCGGAACCTCGAGCAGGCCCAGGGCCTCATCCGGTGTGCGGATGGTCGGGTCGAGATAATCGGCGGCAAAGGCCACCCCGATGCTGCAGGTGGAGGCCAGCCCGAGGCCAAGCGCCAAAAAGAAAGCGAGGGAGTGCACGGGCAAGGCGGGGGCAACGGGGGGCTCGACGATGGCCACATTCAGGATGCGGCGCTCGTCGAGCGCATCGCCGATGCGAGCCTCCTCGCGCTTCCGCAGGTAGAGAAGATAATTGTCTTCTTCTGCCTTGGCGGTGCGGACCAGATCCTGCTGGGCTACCGACTCGGATTGTCTCTGCTGAGCAAGCGTGCGCAGAGACGCGATCTGCGAGTGCGCTGCCGTTTCGCGGGCCTGCAGGCTTTCCCCCTGCACTTGGGACTTTTCGAGTTCCATACGGGCCCACTCGTAGTTCGAGTCTTTGTCGGTGGTTTCCTCGCGTACCGGCGTGAGCGCTTCGGCGGCGATGGATTGGCGGGTCTCTTCGATCTCCCGGTCCACCTCCCGCACCAGGCGGTAGGAAGGTTCAAAGCGGGTCAGAAGTTCAGTGCGCTTGAGCTGCAGATCGAGCAGTCGCGCTTTCAGGGTCTGCAGAAGCAGAGGATTATCGGTCCAGCGCTTGAGCGTAACCGAGCGCGAGGGAAAGGAAGCGAGCTGCTGGCGGAGGGCCGAAATACGCTGCTCGGTTCCCGTTCGCTCCTGGCAGATTTGCCGGTATCCGGCTTCGGCCTCACCGAGTCTCTGCAGCGTGATGTCTCGTTCCAGTGCTGCCGAAGACACCCCGCGCGCTTGGGTAAAGTGCACCAACTGGCCTTCGGATTGGCGCAGCCTCCGCGCGTATTCCTCCGCCTGCTGCTCGAAGAATCGCAGCTCGCCCGAGGGACGCTGGAGTTCCATGTGCTTGCGCACATAGGCGGCGGAGAGCGATGCAAGCACGCGAGCGGCCTGGACCGGATCCCTGGACCGGTAGCTGATCTGAATCAGGTTCGACTTTTTGAGCGGTTCGACTTCCAGGCGGTGCGCCAGTTTGCGGACCGCGTGTTCGACCTCCGCCGGGCGCTCAGACTCCGCCACCCCCACCCGAACCAGTCCTGCTTCTTGCACCACCGGCTTCAGAAGATCCTGGTCGCGGAGAAGTTCAACCTCGGAATTCAGCTCCTCTTCGCTGAGTTCGGCGTGGGCGAAATCCACCGGGATGGCGGGCTGCGGAGAAACGACAGGGTCGATGCGGCCCCGTCGCAGCAAAACCTTGAAGTGCGCTTCATAGCGCGGCGAAAGCAGAGCGTAGAACACAATCGTCAGGAACACGAAAGTAAAACTGGCGGCCATCAGCCGGGAATGCCGGAACAACGTGGCCGCCAGTTCGCGCAGAGTGGGGGAGGGCGCACTACGCGAATTTCCAATCGGTTCCCTTGCTTCGGGCATGCGACGACGTGCAGCAAACGATCAGAGCCGAAGGGCTCCGGACTCGTCGGGACTGAACCCATTGGAAAACGAGCCCACATCATGCGTCCGCTGCAACTCCTTTCTTCTAGAACTGCAATGGGTTCATGTACCAGCTCAACGCGTTCGTTGGCACGTACTTGCGGATCTTCGAGACCCGGTTCTGGGGCACGTAAACAAAGTCGCCGGGACGAAGATGCAGATCTTCCCGGAGGTCCCGCCGGTTCAACATTTTCTTCAAGTCCACGACGTGGGCCTCGGCGACATCGGAAGAGATGCGGCGAAACAAGACGACCTGGGAATGCCGGGCTTGTTGGGTGAGACCGCCGGCCATGGCCACCGCCTCATTTACGGTCAGATCCCCGCGCAGTTCGTACCTGCCGGGGCGGCCCACTTCTCCGCTGGCTAGGAAGTATGGCTTTTCGAAATCCTTCAGGGTGATGGTGATCTCGGGCTCATGCAGGATCCCGGCGTAAGCGCGCGCAATCACTTGTTGCAACTGGGGAATGGTCAGTCCTTCGGCAACCACCCCTCCCGCGCCGCGCAAGAAGATGAACCCGTCAGGCTGGACAGTTAGGTTTTGGTTGAAATCGGGAGAAAAGGTAAAGCTCACAATCAGGGTGTCGGATTTGGAAAGCCGGTAAAGCGGGTGACGTTCCCCTCCGAGTGCAGGATCTCCCGTGCCATCCGCTTTTCCGGGCTGGGTGGTCGCTTGGCTTGCGAGGTCAGCCGTGCTGGGCCGATCCCGACCCCGCGAGGATCCCGCCGCCGCGAAAGTCGCAGCATACGGGTCCGGCGGGGGCCGGGGCACGGAAACAGACGACGGCGCGACCTCCTGGGCGGATGCGGCCAAGACCGGCTGCAGGGTGAGCAGGCCAACAGCCACGACGATGACGGACTTAGCGACTGCTTTCATCTCCGGACTCCCACCGTTGCTCGAAACGGTGAATGCAGCTGCTTGTTTCGGGCTGCTGGCGAAAACGTATCTCCTGCAGCCGGCTGTGAACAAGACTTGGAAAGTACTGTCCACTGCAGGAGATAGGGCCTCGACCTCGAACCCGAAACGGGAAACTCGGCAATGAAAGCAAAAGATTGGTCTTCCTGCGAGCAGGATTTGGCGTCGAGGCGAAACGCATCAGAACAGCAGTGCCGATGCGTAGGTCAACCAAAGTGGGTAGTCGCCGCCGGATTCATCACCAATTCAATGTGACGGGCTTTACAGGCAGCTTCTGAAATCTCGGGCATGATGGAACCGTGAAATCGTCGGGTTCCGGGAAACCGCTGAAGGCGCCGCCGGCGGTACAGAAGAAAGAAGTGGTACGGGTGTTGGTGGCAGATTCGGGCCCGATTGAGTCCCAACTGCTTACGCGGGCGCTGAAGGCCCGGCGCGATCTCCAGGTGTCGGCGGTGACGCTGGAAGTCCCGGCTCTGCACAGTTTCATGCAATCCGGTACCCCCGATGTGGTGTTGGTCGCGGGCCATCCTCTGCCCGATCTGGGACTGGTGCGGTGGCTGCATGTCTCCTACCCGAGAGTGGCTCCGGTGCTGCTGGTGGAAGAGTACGACCGAGAACTGGTGGTGAACTCTTTCCGCGCGGGCGCCAAAGGCATCTTTCTTTTCAATCATGCTCCCTTCCGCTTGCTGTGCCGGTGCATTGCCAGCGTGGCCCGCGGACAGATCTGGATCGACAGCCAGCAGATGCACTACCTGCTCGACAGCTTCTCCCAGGTGCCGACGCTGCGAGTGTTGAATGTCAAGGGAAAGCCGCTCCTGACTCCCCGGGAGGAACAGGTGGTCGCGCTCGTCGCCGACGGTCTGAGCAACCGCGAAGTCGCCGGCGAACTGGGATTGAGCGAACACACGATCAAGAAGTACATGCTGCGGATCTTCGACAAACTGGGCATTTCCACCCGTGTGGAGCTGGTGCTCTACGCCATTTCGCACGGCGAGCATCGCCCGGCAGAATGGCTGCCCGGCAGCGCCTGAGGGCGGGAGTGCGCGCCCGGCGGAGATACAATGGGAGACACTACCAAAGGAGGGGTTGCTCGTTGATTAGTCTCGGGTCGGCCATGCCACGCCGATGGACGGTGATTGCCTCGGGTCTACTCCTTCTGGCGCTTGCGTTGGTGGTGATCTTCACAAATCAGCGGGCTTTTCTCAGCCCGATTGCCCTGATCGTGGTCGCTGCCATCGGCCTGGCGGCATTGCTTTTTCAGGTGCGATTCCGGCAGGACCTGCCGAATTTTCGGCCGCCTCTCGGGCTCAACGTTCTGGGTATTCTCTGTGCCGTGTTTGCACTCGCGGCCGATTACCTGCGGATGTCGCGCGGCATCCTCGAGTTGGCCGCTTTTGCCACCGTGGTTTGTTTTGGTATAAGCGGCTTGCTTATCCTGCATGCGCTCGGCCGGCGGCGCCAACCGTCGCGCTAAGTTCGTTCCGTCGGGCTCCGTAGAAGCGTCTCCGGATACAATGCGGCTGTATGCGGGTCACCGTTTTCGGAGCCTCGGGATTGCTCGGCCACGATCTGGTTCAGCAACTGAGCAGTAAGCAAGACCAATTGACCGCGCTGTCCATCGAAGACGTCGACCTGCGAGACCACGCGCGCGTTCGCGACGTGATTCGCGAGTCCCGGCCCGAATGGATTCTCCTGTTAGCCGCTTACACCGATGTGGATGGCTGCGAGTCCAACCGCGAGTTGGCCTTCGCGGTGAATTACGAGGGTGCCGTCAATGTGGCCCGGGCTGCCCGCGATGCCGGATCGCGATTGCTGTTTGTGAGCACGGACTACGTTTTTGACGGCACCAAACGATCGCCATACGAAATTGGCGATACCAGAAATCCGACCAGCGTTTATGGCGAGAGTAAAGCTCGGGCCGAGGAACAGCTCCTCGAGATTCTGCCCGAGGTCTGCATTGCCCGCACTTCGTGGCTGTTCGGGCACGGCGGCAAGTGTTTCCCCGCAACGATTCTTAAGCTGGCGTCAACTCGTCCCGAGATTTCCGTGGTCAACGATCAGCGTGGCAGCCCGACTTTCACCCACGATCTCTCCTCCGCTCTCGTCGAACTTTGCCGCGCATCCGCTCGCGGGATAGTGCACGTCACCAATTCCGGCAACTGCACGTGGTACGAGTTCGCGGTGGAAATCGTGCGCATGAGCGGCTTGTCCACGGTCGTGAAGCCGGTGGACAGCAACCAGTTCCCGCGTCCGGCGCGGCGGCCAGCCTACTCGGTGCTGTCGCCGGCCAGCCTCCACGCGCACGGCATCCACATGCCGGAATGGCAGGACGCGTTGCGCCGCTATCTCGGGAGCGCACCGGCTGCTTCAGCTTCTGTCGTCCCGTAGAGCTGGCGCCTTCAGCGCTGCGCTACTGCCGATAGCGGGCGGTCAGTTTCCGGGTTGCCGATAATTCGGGGGTTGATCGATCTGGTCAACACAAGGGCTTTTAGCGATACTAATCTTCCAAGGTAGCTCAAGAATGGTGCCGCGTCGGTTCCTGCCGTATGCTTTGTTGTGGAGATAGTAATTTCCGAATCGGCGACCATCCGACCAGAACCCAGCGCGAGAGTAATAAATGCCGCCGCATTGGTAAAATGTTAGCCACAATTACCAACCCATTTGGCCCATCCGCTTAAGGATAATCGCGCTGTAGTTATTCATGCGCTCGGGTCGTCGCTTCAGGGGAGCCGGCAGAATTGCAGCGAGCCGTGCCGCCTGTTGCCGGCCGATATTCCGGGCTGCGGTTTCGTCGTAGTAACGACACGCCGACTCTGCACCATAAATACCATGGCCCCATTCGACCACGTTGAGGTATATCTCCAGAATGCGCTGTTTGCCGAGGACGAATTCGGCCACCGGCACCAGTGTGACCTCTGCGCCCTTGCGGAGGATCGAGCGGCCCGTTCCGAAGAATAGGTTTTTTACGAGTTGCTGCGTAATGGTGGAAGCTCCGCGAGTGCGATCGCCTTCCAAATCGTCTTCGGCAGCGATTTGGATCTCGTGCCAATCGAATCCATGGTGCTGGTAGAAGTGCGCGTCCTCTGCGGCGATTACAGCGTGCTGGAGATCGGGCGAGATTTGGCTGAGCGGAATGAATTTGTAGCGTTCGCGATACGGCGTGTGGTGAATCCAGGCCTGCAAGCGGCGCTGGATGTGCACCGCGGTTGTCGGTGGGTCGATCCACCGGGCGGCCACAAGGATCAGCGCGGCAAGCAACCAAAGAAGCACCACGCCGATGACAAGCCATCGAATAAAAGATCGGAGGAAACTCGCCCGAAGCGGGGTCTTGGCGTGTGTGTCCGGCATTGCAGTCACATTTCAGAATAATAGCCTGGGCTGCCGCTGATGGATGATCTTGCGCGCGCGAACACAGAGTGCTGCGTGCTACTCAGGCCACGCGGGACAAAGCCCCTTGGTCCTGAATCACATTGAACCCCGCTACAAAGATAAAGTGGGTCAGTCCCGAGAAGTCGGCTTGTCGAAAACTCTAGCGATTGCAGTCGGGTCACGGCCCACTCGGAAACTGATCCACTACCCTCTGGCCAGCGCGCTGTCCAATCGCCGCTGCCGTGGTTTATGCTTACCTGTTTTCGAGGACCAACCGTGAACAAGCGACTCTTGTGGATTCTGCTCGCCTGGCCCTGTGTTTTGCTTTTTCCTTTCGCGCTTTCTGCCCAGCCGTTTGACCCCGCGATGTACCAGGAACTTCACTGGCGCATGATTGGCCCATTTCGCGCCGGGCGCACCGTAGCCATCTCCGGGGTTCCGCGCCAGCCCAACGTGTTTTACATGGCTCCCAACAACGGCGGAGTGTGGAAAACGACGGATTCTGGCCGCACCTGGAATCCGATCTTCGACGACCAGCCCTCCGGCTCGATCGGCGCGCTGGCGGTAGCCTCGTCGAATCCGGACATTCTCTATGTCGGCAGCGGCGAAGGGCTGCGGCGGCCTGATCTCTCGGTGGGAGATGGCATCTACAAGTCCACCGACGCCGGCCGCACCTGGCAACATCTTGGCCTGCGCGACGCGCTGCAGATTGCATCCATCATCATTGATCCTAAGGATCCGAATCGTGTCTTCGTGGGTGCGATGGGGCATCCCTACGGTCCGAACGCCGAACGTGGCGTATTCCGCTCGCTCGATGGCGGCCAGACTTGGCAGAAAGTGCTCTACAGGGACGAGAACACCGGCGCGATTGACCTCGCCTTCGATCCCCGCAACTCGCAGGTGATCTTCGCCGACATGTGGGCCTCGCGGCGTCCGCCGTGGACGACGGGCGGCGCCTACAATGGCCCCGGCAGCGGACTCTACAAGTCAACCGACGGCGGAAACTCATGGCATCAACTCACGAAGGGACTCCCCAGCGAAGCCGATGGCTTGGGTCGCGTTGGGCTCGGCATCTCCTCCAGTGATCCCAATCGCATGTACGCCTGGGTGGACGCGAAGAAGAACGGAGGCATCTACCGCTCCGACGATGCGGGCGAGAGCTGGCAACTGGTCAATACGGAGGATCGCGTCTGGGGCCGCGGCGACGACTTTGCCTGCGTGCGCGTGGATCCCAGAAACAAGGATGTGATCTACGTCGCCAACACTTCCACTTACAAGTCCACCGACGCCGGCAAGAACTTCACCGCCATTAAAGGCGCGCCCGGCGGCGACGACTACCACACCCTGTGGATCAATCCTGAGAACCCCGACTTCATGGCGTTCGCCGTGGATCAGGGTGCCACCATCAGCGTGAATGGCGGCAAGACCTGGAGCTCCTGGTACAACCAGCCCACGGCGCAGTTTTATCACGTGATCACCGACGACCAGTTTCCCTACTGGGTCTATGGCGGGCAGCAGGAGAGCGGCTCCGTCGGCACCGCTAGCCGCAGCGACTTCGGCGAGATCACCTTCCGCGACTGGACCACGGTCGGCGTCGAGGAGTATGGCTACGTCGCTCCCGACCCGCTGCATCCCAACCTGATTTATGGCGGGAAGGCGACGGTCTTCGATCGCAACACGGGCCAGACGCGCGACGTTTCCCCGGTCGTCCTGCGTACGGGTCAGTACCGTTTCAACCGCACCGCGCCGCTGATTTTTTCGGCGGCGGACCCGCACGTACTTTATCTGGGATCGAATGTGCTGTTCGCCACCCGCGACGGCGGCAACCGCTGGCAGATCATCAGTCCGGATCTGACGCGGGAAGACCCGGGTTCTCCCGCGAGCCTCGGTCCGTTCGTCGAGTCTGATCCAGCCAAAGGCAAGCATCGCGGCGTGATCTATTCGATTGCGCCGTCTCCGAAAGACGCGAACCTGATCTGGGCTGGTACCGATGACGGCCTGATTCAGGTGACGCGTGATGGCGGGAAAAACTGGCAGAACGTGACCCCGCCCGAACTGACTCCATGGAGCAAGCTGGCCCAGATGGATGCCTCGCACTTCGATGCGGCGACAGCGTACGCGACCGTGAACCGGTTCCGCCTCGATGACCTGCGTCCCTACATCTATCGCACGCACGACGGCGGCAAGACCTGGCAGAAAATTGCGCAGGGCCTGCCGGACAACGAACCGGTCAACACTGTCCGCGAAGATCCCGAGCGCAAGGGAATGCTCTTTGCCGGCACCGAGCGCTCAGTCTACGTCTCCTGGGACGACGGCGATCACTGGCAGTCGCTGAAGCTCAACCTGCCGCCGACTTCGATCCGCGACCTTGTCGTTCACAACGACGACATCGTCGTCGGCACACACGGACGTTCGTTCTGGATTCTCGACAACATCACGCCGCTGCGGCAGTTCAACCATGAGCTGGCCGGTGAATCTGCTCATCTATTTGCTCCGCAGTTGACGTATCGCGTCCGCCGCAATAACAACACCGACACGCCACTGCCGCCGGAAGAACCGGCCGGAGAGAATCCTCCCGACGGGGCGATGATCGACTACTGGCTGAAGTCTGCGGCTCCCGGCGCGGTCACGCTCGACATCGTGGATGCCGCTGGCCACACCGTCCGCCGCTTTTCTAGCGCCGACAAGCCGGAGCCAGTGAACGAGAAAGACTTCAACGTGCCCAGGTACTGGGTGCGTCCCGCGCGAACTCTGACCACGGCGGCGGGCATGCACCGTTTCGTCTGGGACCTGACGTATCCCGCGCCCGACGTGCTCAGTCGTGACTACCCGATCTCAGCGATCTATCACGACACTCCGCTCTATCCATTGGGAGCGACCGTCCTGCCAGGCAAATACACGGTAAATTTCACGGCTGAGGGAAAGACATACTCCCAGCCACTCGAAATCCGCATGGACCCTCGGGTAAAGACTTCGCCCGAGGACTTGCGCCGCCTGTTTGAACTAGACCGGAAGATCGCAGACGCACTCCATCGCAATTTCGACGCCTTGCAGCAGGTACGCAGTTTGCGGTCACAATTGAAAGCGCTCGCAGGGCGCGGGCCGGGCGAGGAAGTCACGAAGACGATTGCCGAACTCGATGCCAAGGCCGCGCAGATCGAGGGTTCGGCGGGAGGTTTCGGCGCTCACATCCTGAGGACACCGGAAGGCCGCAGCCTGGCGCGGCTGAATGGCGGCCTCAACACACTCGTCAGCGCTCTCGATAGCGCCGACGCCGCGCCCACGACACAGCAGCTGGCGATGTTTAACGAACTGGGAAAGGCGCTGGACGAGCAACTTGCGGCCTGGGCTCAAATCAAATCAAAAGATGTCACGAATCTGAACGAGCAGATGAGGAAACGGGGATTGCCGGCGATCGACGTGCAAAAGCCAGTTTCGGGTGCAGCCGATTCCGCGCAGACAACTTCGCAGGACCGGGATGAGGACGTGGAATAAAGTTGCGCTGTCATCCTTCGCGAAGCGAAGGAACTATGCATTGTTGCGCCTGCAAACTCAGAGGCCCTTCGTTTCGCTCAGGATGACAGCGGGGTTTAATCAACGCGGAAATTCGCGTGCCACCAACTCCATCGCCTCTGCGCGCGTTGCCACGCGCCCCTCGAGTTGCGCGTCCTCCACTGCCCCGAGGATTTCTTTGAATCGCGGGCCGGGCACGTACCCCGCCTCGATCAAGTCGCGCCCTGTGATCAGCGGTTTGGGGCGGATTGCCTCCGGCGGTAAAGAAAGCAACTTCTCGCGAGCGTAGTCATACGACGCAAGCTGGCCGTGGCTAGAAAGGCAGTCGATGCGGTGCAACTCCAGGTGCTCGTTAAAACCGGGCAGGCGCAAGAACTTCTTCAGTGTGGACTCATTCATTCGCTGGACGTCGGCGAAACGCATGTGATTCGCCACCAGCGCCAGAATCTGGTCCGTGTCATGATTTGAAAAGTGCAGGCGGCGGCAGATGTCGGCCGCCATTTTCAGGCCCACCTCCACGTGGCCGTCAAAACGGATGCGATCAGGAGCGACGCGGAACGTCGGGGGCTTGCCGACGTCGTGGAGCAGGGCGCCCCAGGCCAGAGTCGGCGAGCATCCGGCCTGAAGTTTTTCCAGCAGCAGCAGGGTGTGCACAAACACGTCGCCCTCGGGATGAAACTGGGGCGGCTGCTCGACTCCCTTCATCGCCGAAATTTCCGGCAGCACCTGCTGCAGCAAGCCGCTGACGTCTAGCAATTCGAACGTGCGCCGGGCGCGTCCCTCGGTGAGCATCTTGGTCAGTTCATCGCGCACGCGCTCGCGTGATACGAAATGGAGTTCGCGATTCAGCCGCTTGATCGCTCCGAGCGTTGCCGGATCAAGCTTGTACTCGAATCGCGCCGCGAATCGTACCGCCCGGAGCATGCGCAATTTATCTTCGGCAAAGCGCTGCCCGGGATCGCCAATGGTACGGATGATTCCGGTCTTGAGGTCCTCGCGGCCGTGAACATAATCGAGGACTTTGTCCGTCAGCGGATCGAGCAGCAGGCCATTGATCGTGAAATCGCGGCGCAGCACGTCTTCGCGAGGATCCTTGCTGAAGCGGACTTCGTCGGGATGACGGCCATCGGAGTAGCGGAGATCGGAGCGGAACGTGGCGACTTCGACGACCGGTACCCTTTCGTTTGGCTCAATTGCCGATGAGCCAGACGCGGTCTTCGGGAGTGGCACCAGCACCACGCCGAATTGCGCGCCCACCGCGAAGGTCTGCGGGAAGACGCCCATCACCTCCTGCGGGGTAGCGTCGGTCGCAACGTCGTAGTCGGCTGGCTCGCGCCCGAGCAGCAGATCGCGAACGCATCCGCCGACCAGGTAAGCCTGGTGGCCGCGCTCCCGCAGGATGCGGACAATGTCGGTCGCGTGTTGTTTGGCAGCGTTCAATCGGTACTCAGCAATCAGCAATCAGCACTCAGTCCCAAGAACGCCAAGCGCCGCTTCGGAGACGCAGTTGCGAATCGTCTAAACTAGAAAGCTAGAAGCTAAGAGCTAGAAGCTAAGAGCTAGAAGCTAGAAGCTCATTATGCCTGACGCCTCGATCCTCGGCATCGAAAGCTCGTGTGACGAAACCGGCGCCGCCGTGGTGCGCTCGGGCCAGCAGATTCTCTCCAACGTAGTTGCGTCGCAGATCGCGACCCATCAGCCTTATGGCGGCGTGGTTCCGGAACTGGCCTCTCGTGAGCACTTGCGTGCGATCGTTCCCGTCGTGCGGCAGGCGCTGGCCGAAGCGGGACAGACCTACGAGTCGGTTGATGCGATTGCGGTCACGCAGGGGCCGGGTCTGGCGGGGGCGCTTCTGGTCGGCATCAGCTTTGCCAAGGCGCTGGCCTTCGGGCTGGAAAAGCCGCTGATTGCCGTCAATCATCTCGAGGGCCACATCCATGCCGTACTGCTGGAGCAGCGGCAAAAGGGAAACCACGAGCTCCAGTTTCCCGTGCTGGCCTTAGTCGTTTCCGGCGGGCACACGCACCTGTATCTTGCCCGGCTGGAGGGCAGCGGCTGGACGTACGAAAACATCGGTCACACGCGCGACGACGCCGCCGGAGAGGCGTTCGACAAGGTAGCCAAACTGCTGGGACTCGGCTATCCCGGAGGTCCCATCATCGACCGGCTGGCCCCTCACGGCGATCCGCACGCGGTCAAGTTCCAGACCTCGCAGATCAAGCATCGCGACCGGCGAGAGCGCGGGCAGCCCGAGTCTGGCGGCGACCGGCTGCGCTTCGATTTTTCTTACAGCGGCATCAAAACGGCCGTGTTGCGTTATGTCGAGACGCACCACCTGGGGCCGGCGATTGCGGCGCGGCGCCGGGCGCTCTTGGAAATCGAAAAGCCGACGGTCGAAGACTACCTCCGTCTTTCGGACCGGCAAACCCTCAATCTGGTGGCCTCGTTCCAGCGCTCGATGGTTGAAGACCTGTCCGCGAAGACGCTGGCTGCTGCCCGCGAACATGAGGTCCAGACGCTTTTCGTAAGTGGCGGTGTGGCGGCCAATCGGGAACTGCGCGCGACCTTCGAGCGCGACGCGGAAATGCAGGGCCTTCCCGTCTTTTTCCCCTCGCGCTCGCTTTCCACCGACAACGCCGCCATGATCGCAGCCGCGGCCTACCCGAAATTTCTGGCGAAGGAATTTGTGCCGGTGGATTTTTCGGCGGACGCGGGCATGGCGCTCCGGTAAATGGCTGCTCCCGAGCGATTCCGTCCCTTCGAATCTGCCCCCGTTCCAGCTACAATGGTCGCGGTGAAACCGACCATCTTTGTCGTCGAAGACGACCCGGACATTTCCCGACTGGTCCGCCATCATCTGGAGGGAGCCGGCTTCAATGCGCGTCTGTACTCGACCGGCAACACGGTGGTCCCGGACGCGGAACGGCAGCGCCCGGCACTGTTTCTGCTCGACATCATGGTGCCTGGCAAGGACGGCCTGGAACTCTGCCGCCAGATCCGGCAATCGCTTGCGCTGGCGTCGGTGCCCGTGATTTTCCTGACCGCCAAGAGTGGCGAGGCCGACCGCGTGCTGGGACTGGAACTGGGCGCGGACGACTACATCCCCAAGCCCTTCAGCCCGCGCGAGCTGGTGGCCCGGGTCAAGGCGGTGATGCGCCGCTTCGAGCGCCCCCTGCCCCCTCTGCCCACTACGGTGGACGAAATCCAGATTGATCCCGGCGCCATGACGCTGACGGTCGGGGGCAAGATAGTGCCGACCACCGCCACCGAATTCCGCCTGCTGGATTACTTCATGCGCCACACGGGGCGGGTGTTCACTCGCGATCAATTGCTCGACGCGGTCTGGCGCGACACTGCCTATGTCACGCCGCGCTCGGTGGACGTGTACGTGCGCCGAATCCGGGAAAAGATCGAGCCCGATCCCGAGAGTCCCCGCTACTTGAAGACGGTCCGCGGCGCCGGCTACCGCTTCGAGGTTCCGCGTTGAGAAGTCGCATCTTCTTCAAGTTGATGCTGGTGTTCCTGCTGGTCATCGGGGCCAGCGCCCTCACCCTGGAACTGTCCGTGCGCAGCGCCTGGGAACGCATCCTGCGCGAGCAGATCGAGCGCAATCTCCGGCAGAAGGCCCAGATGTTTGCCCACCGGGTGGAAACCGATCGCCAGCATTCGCTGGCCGACATTGCCGCCCAGGAAGGACAGGCGGCCGGGGCCCGGGCCACCATCGTTGACCCGACCGGCAGGGTGCTGGCGGATTCGGAAGCCGATCCTGGCACGATGGAAAACCACGCGCATCGCAGCGAGTTCGTTGCGGCGCTGGGCGGTCAGATCGGAGTGGGCGAGCGCAAGAGCCACACTCTAGGCATCCCGTTTCTCTACGTGGCCGCTCCCGTTTCGGGGGGAGCGGTGCGCCTGGCTTATCCGCTGGCCGAGATCGAGATCACCAATCATCAACTGGGGAAGGCGCTGCTCTGGGGATCGCTGGCCGCGTTCTTGGTTGCCCTGATCGTTGCCGCCGCCGCTGCGCAATATGTGGCCCGCCGCCTGCGCCGGATTGTGGAGTTTGCCGAGCGCATCGCCAGCGGCGACCTGACCGCCAGAATTGCCTCCACCTCCGCGGATGAAATTGGACGGGTCGCTGCCGCCCTCGACAAAACCGCCGGCAAGCTGGAAGAGAGCTTCGCGCGGGTCCGGACCGGCCAGCGCGAGTTGGAAACTCTGCTCAACAGCATGCAGGACGCCGTGATCGCCGTGGACGCGGAGGGCCGCGTACAGTGGGCGAATCACGGCATGGACCGCTTGCTGCCTCATGCCCCGCGGTTGAATGGACCCGTCGTAGACTGTATCCGCGACCCCGACTTTCTGGCCGCGATCCGGGGAGCGGCGCGCAACCAGGCCTACACCTCGGCCCGCTCCATCACCATTGCTCCCGGCCGCACCTTCGACGTTACCGCCGCTCCCATGCCTGGGGGCGGGGCGGTGGCCGTGTTGCGCGATCTCACCGAGACCGAGCGCATGGAGAAAACCCGCCGCGATTTCATCGCCAACGTGTCCCATGAGCTGCGCACTCCCCTGACTTCCATCCAGGGCTACGCCGAAACCCTGCTCGACAGCTCCAAGGACAGCAACCACGTTCGCGAGTTTCTGGAAATCATTCGCAAGAATGCCGCGCGCATGTCCCGCCTCACCGAAGACCTGCTCACGCTGGCCCGGGTGGAATCGGGCGAGCAGCGTTTCGATGTCCAGGACGTAGCTTCCGAGGAACTGCTGCACGACGCGCTGGAAAGCTTTCGCGAGATGGCGCGCACGTATGGGGTCGAACTGCTTCGGGAAAGCGCGGCCGTTTCCACCAGCGTAAATGCCGACCGGGAGGCCATTCATCAAGTCTTTGCCAACCTCATCGAGAACGCATTGAAATACGCCGCCTCCGGGAAACAGGTCGTGCTCGGCGCGCGCGAAGCGGGCAACGCGGTCGAATTTTATGTGCGGGACTTCGGCCCGGGGATTTCGTCGGAGCACCTTCCCCGTCTTTTCGAGCGCTTCTATCGCGTGGACAAGGCCCGCTCCCGTGAATCCGGCGGTACCGGACTCGGTCTGGCCATTGCCAAGCATATTGTGCTGGCTCACGGCGGCACGATTCGCGCGGAGAGCGAACTCAACCACGGCTCGACCTTCCTGTTCACCTTGCCCAGGTCGTCAAAGCCTCAAGCCACGTAGTCGCTGGCGCAGCTTCCTCGTGGCTAGAATTCACGCGTTTTTAACCCACTTTGAAGGCCGACGACTTATGCTGGTCGAGGAGCCTTCTGCGCCGTTCACTAAAGGAGCCTGGGCGTGCGTCGCCGGACCCAGGTTGAGCATCCAAGAGGGTGGGTCGCGCTTATGAGCACAGCCAGAGCCAAAATGCCTGATCCTGAGCCGTCGCATGCTCATTTCGTCCGCCGGACGGTCGAAGCCTGCGAACTGGCGCGCGAGGCCGCTTCCATTGCCGCCGAGGGGATTGCCACCGGCTCCATGTCGCACCTGAACAGCATCCGGCAGTGCGAGCGGGACCTGGATGCGATTGACACGGAAATCGACTCCGGCGTGACTTCAACCATCACGCAAGTGCCGGAAACCGAGACCCGCCAGCTGCTGGCCTGTATGAAAGTCATGATCGGGCTGGAGCGCATTGGCGACCTGCTGTTGAGTTTTGCCAACAGCGCGCAGTCAGCCGGCAACCGCATCGATTCTCAGGACGCTCGCGATCTGACCCAGATGGCAACCCTGCTGGAAAAGATGTTGGCCGACGTGGGCCAATCGTTTTCCAACCGCGACGTCCGGAAAGCGATCGAGGTCCTGCGAGCCGATGCCGAAATGGATCGCCTGCGCAACCTGATTTTCATGCGGCACATCGAGAATCCGGAAAACGTCGCCCGCCAGGCTAGCCTGCAGGTCGTCTTCATGACCCAATCGCTGGAGCGGGCCGGCGATCACGCCAAGAACCTGGCGGAAGAAGTCTGTCACTTCGTCAGCGGACACAGCGTGCGCCACTTGCTCATGGCCTACGACAAACCGAAAGAGCAGATGTTCCTGGACTGGCTGCGCCACAAAGACGAAAAGGCGTAGTCCGCCTTGGGCCCGAGGCCGGCGGAAATTGGTATGCTGGACGCGCATGCCGCATCCCGCCGGATTCCTCTCCGAGACCCAAACCCTCTCCGGCACCATCATCTTTCTCGCCAGCTACTTGGTCTTCGCGTTGGGCAAATTCCCGGGCCTCAGGATCGACCGCACCGGCGCGGCCATTATCGGCGCCATTGCCATGGTGGTCTTTCGCGTCGTTCCGGCTGGCGGCGCGCTGCGCGATGTGGACTTCAGCACCATCGTGCTGCTGTTCGCCATGATGCTGGTGGCCGGCGCGCTGCGGCTTTCCGGATTCTTCGAGTGGAATGCCGAACTCGTTCTGCGGCACGTCAATCCCGAAATGCTGCTGCCCGCTGTCATCCTGACCTGCGGCGTGCTCTCCGCTTTTTTCGTGAATGACATCGTGTGTCTGGTGATGGTTCCCTTCGTCCTGACCCTCACCCAGAGACTCCGGCTGCCGGCCTTGCCGTTTCTGCTGGCAGTCGCGACCTCGTCCAATATCGGCAGCGTGGCCACCATCACCGGCAACCCCCAGAACATGCTCATCGGGTCGCTTTCCGGACTCGGTTATCGCGAGTTTCTGGTTCATCTGGCGCCGGTCGCGGCCGCGGGACTGGCTCTGGACTGGCTCGTGTTGCATTGGATGTTCTTTCGAAAGGGGCAGAAACCGCAGGCTCAGACCAACATCATTCCGCTGCCTCCGCTGGATCTGTCCCACCTCATCAAGCCCGTACTGGTCGCCAGCGGCGTGGTGATCGCCTTTCTGGCCGGCGTCGCACCGGTGTTGGCCGCCTCGGCGGGCGCCGCCATTCTCCTCATCAGCCGCACCCGCGATCCCCGCAAGCTCTACGCGGAAATCGATTGGGGCCTGCTGGTGTTCTTCGTCGGCTTATTTGTGATCGTCGGGGGCGCCGAGAACACAGGCCTCGTCGGCCGCTTGCTGGGATTCACCGAACGCTGGAACCTGCAGACGACGGCGGGATTCACCGCGGTCACCGTGCTGTTGAGCAATCTGGTCAGCAACGTCCCGGCCGTGATGCTGCTGAAGTCGCTGGTCGGCAATTTCGCCCATCCGCAGAAAGGCTGGATGATGCTGGCTATGGCATCTACCCTGGCGGGCAATCTGACGATCACCGGATCGGTGGCCAACATCATCGTGGTCGAAACCGCCAAGCCCGATGTTCACGTCAGTTTCTGGGACTATTTTCGGGTCGGATTTCCCATTACCGCCTTCACGATTCTCTTTGGCGCTCTCTGGCTGGCCTGCACAAGCTGACCCGGATTGGTGTCCGGCCCTAGCTTGACAGCAGCGGCGGGGAAAGCGAGACTCGATAGAAATCCTGCTTCGCGTCTTGCGCCGGCGTCGGCTGACGCGAAACGCGATGACACGGTATCCCGCAGACGGATCTCCAACCCGATGGTGCATTTCAGTCAAGAGCAGAACCGGACGCGACGCTGGCAAGCCGGCAACCGGCAGCCGGAGGGAACCGTATGACCGCGGCCGGCGGCGCCCGGGCCTTGGAGGAGCCGGACCTCGAGGCCGCACTCCAGCTGCTGGTCGAACGGGCCCAGTACATCACCGGCGCAACCGGCGCCGCCCTAGCTTTGCTTCAGGGAGAAGAGATGGTTTGCCGCGCCAGTGCCGGTGCTTCCGCGCCGGCGGTGGGAGCACGGCTGCAGGTCCGTTCCGGACTGACCGGCGAAAGCATTACCCGCAGGCAGCTCCTACGCTGTGACAACGCCGAAAGCGACGGCCGCGTCAACCTCGACACCTGTCGGGAACTGGGCATTGCTTCCATTGTCGTTCTCCCGCTCATCAGCCGCAGCGGGCGCGTTCTGGGGCTGTTCGAGCTGTTTTCCGACCACGCCTATGCCTTCGAAGAACGCGATCTCAGCGCCCTCGAACGCATGGCCGGATTGACCCTGACGGCGCTCGATCTGGCGGGAAAGCGTCCGGTCGCGATGATTGTTCCCGCGCGCCCCCCTGAAACCGAGCCGCCGCTGGAACCGGCGGAAACGATCAGCCCCAGCGTGCTGAGCACAGGTCCGTCTCAGGCGCAGGTCGTCGCTGACGAACCCGCCGGGCTGCCGCAGGCATCCGAAAGCCTCCCCGCCCCTCCTCTGGAAGAGCCTCTGGGTGCCGCTCCGGCCCAGGCGGCTGCGCCGCAGGAATCTGCCGGTACGCCTCGACCCGGCTCCGTGCCCGAGGCCATGCAGCGCGTGCAGAAATGTGCCTCCTGCGGATTCCCGGTTTCCGAAGGAAGAAGCTTGTGCGTGGATTGTGAGGCGAAACAGCACAACGATTCGGCACCCGCCGAGATCATGCCGGCGGAATTTGTGCCGAGCTTTGCTTCCGCCCAGCCAACAGAGGAGTCCTGGCTGGCGAATCACGTAAATCTTCTCGCTGTCGTCGTGTTGATCCTCTCCATTCTTGTCGCCGTAGTCGTGTTTCGCTAGCGGGTCGACCCGGCCGCAAAACCGCCTCCCGCCGGCCCCGCATCCTGCGCGCACAATAGCCGGGCAGTCGCCGCTCCAGCCTGCGACCTGCGACGTGTAACCTGTTTTGCACTTGTTCTTCTTGACAAATCGGGGGCCTGACCATACATTGCGCTTAATCGCTCGTTGCCCCAACACAGGTGCCCGAATGAAAAACGTTTACGAAGTCTTGAGGCAGAAAGAACTCGAATTGACGAGGCTGGAAAAAGAAGTGGAGGCCTTGCGGATCGCCGCGCCCCTGCTCTCCGAGGAAAAGGAAGCGGCCGCCGAGACGCCTAAGCCGACCTTAGCCGCAGCTGTACCGCAACAGCCGATCCGGATTCCGCAGCCCGCTGTAACTCAGGCTGCAGCCCAGTCCGGGCGCGCTGCCGGCTGGGAAGACACAGCCAAGCGCTGGCCGTAGGCAGACCTTTCGCCCCTCCCCTGAAGAGCCCAGGACTCCTGGGCTTTTTGTTTGCCAGTAAGAAAGGGCTCAGCCCTGCGTGGTGAACGCCAGCGCCAGCAGGGTCTTCTGCTCGACTTCGTGAGCCTTCGCCGAACCGGTAGCCGGACTCGCGCTACCCGAACGCTTCACCGAAAGCACCGGACGTTCGTGAGCAATGCGCCGCAGGCGCGGCAGCACGTAGAACAGCGGCCCCATGTTGGCTGGTTCTTCCTGGACCCACACGATGTCGCGCGCCGCGCTGTGGCGCTCCAGTTCGGCGGCCACTTCAGCCTCCGGGAAGGGATACATCTGCTCCAGGAAGACGATGGCCGTGCTCAAATCCTGTCGCTTCTGCCGTTCCGCGCGCAGTTCGTGCCCGATCTTCCCGCTGCAGATCAGAATCCGCTTGGCGTCCTGTGCTTCGGTGTCCGGCAGCATCGGCAGGAACCGCTGGTGGGTCAGATCTTCCAGCGGAGACAGCGCATCGGGATGCCGCAACATGCTCTTCGGGGTGAAAACCACCAGCGGTTTGCGCCAGTGGCGCAAGGCCTGTCGCCGGAGCAGGTGGAAGTATTGCCCGGCATTCGACGGCTGGCAGATCTGGAAGTTGTCGCGCGCCGCCAGTTGCAGGAATCGCTCAATGCGCGCGCTCGAGTGCTCGGGCCCCTGCCCTTCGTAGCCGTGCGGCAACAGCAGCACCAGCCCCGACAGCAAGCCCCACTTGTCCTCGCCCGCGACCACAAACTGGTCGATCACCGCCTGGGCCACGTTGGCGAAGTCGCCGAACTGGGCCTCCCATAAGACCAGGGCTTCCGGATAATCGCGGCCGTAGCCGTATTCGAACCCCATCACGCCCGCTTCGGAGAGCGGAGAATTGTAGATATCGCACGCCGCCTGGCCGACACTGATATGCCTCAGCGGGACATACTCAGTCTCGTCCTCCACATCAATCAGCACCGAGTGGCGCTGGTTGAAAGTGGCGCGCTGCGTGTCTTGCCCACTCATGCGCACGGGAATCCCCTGCTTCACCAGGCTGGCAAACGCCAATGCCTCGGCCATGCCGTAGTCAAGCGGCTTCCTTCCGGCGCCCATTTCCGCGCGCTGCTCCAACAACTTCTTCACCTTGGGATGGATGTGGAAGCCCTCCGGATACGTCGTCAGTCGCCCGGCGAGTTCCACGAGTTCCTCGCGGGCGACGCCGGTGGAAACTTCATACTCCGGCTTATACCGGCCGCCGAAGTAGTCATCCCAGTACTTGGGTAGTTCGCGCAACAAGGGCTTCTTGGTGAGTTGCAGCGCGCGCTGCTGGGCCGCCTCGAACTCGGCTTTGATCGCCCGCGCCTGGTCTTTGACATTGACATTTTCCGCGCCGATTTGCTTGGCGTAGATTTCCCACAGCGGCGGGTGTTCTTTGATCGCCTTGTACATCCGAGGCTGGGTGACCGTGGGGTCGTCTATTTCGCTGTGGCCGTGGCGGCGATAGCCGATCAGGTCTACCACCACGTCGCTCTCGAACGTATAGCGGTATTCGGTCGCGATCCGCGCGATGCGCAGCACGGCGTCCACATCTTCACCGTTCACATGAAAGATCGGGATCGGCTGCCGCCGCGCCAGTTGCGCGGAGAAGCGCGAAGAGTGCTCGTCGCGGGCATTGGTCGTGAATCCGACCAGGTTGTTGACAATGACGTGGATGGTGCCGCCGACGGTGTAGCCTTCCAGGTCCGCGAAGTTCAGCGTCTCTGCCGTGATGCCCTGGCCCGCGAAGGCGGCATCGCCGTGCACCAGCAGCGGCAGATACTTGGCCTTGCCCCCTTTTCCGGCGCGATCCTGCTTGGCGCGGGTGCGGCCAACCGTGACCGGATCCACCGCCTCCAGGTGGCTGGGATTCGACGCCAGGTGAATGTGGACCTTGGCCCCGCTTTTCGTCACGTATTCGCCGGTTGCGCCGATGTGATACTTGACGTCGCCCGAGCCCAGCACGCTGCGCGGATCCACATCTTCAAACTCCCCGAACACTTGCTCGGCCGGACGCCGCGCGACGTGCACGATAACGTTCAAGCGTCCGCGATGGCTCATGCCCATCACCAGTTCCACGGCGCCGCGCTCGCCCGCCCCATCCAGAACCTCGTCCACGAAGGGCAGCAGCGAGGTGTTGCCTTCCAGGGAAAATCGCTTCGTGCCGAGATAGCGCTGCTGCAATGTCTGTTCGAACAGGTCGGCGCGCATCAGCAGATCGAGCGCGCGTTCCTGGTCAACCGGCGCCGGTTGGCTCTCCATCCGTTCCTCGATCCAGCGCCGCCGCGCGGGGTCGGCAATGTGCATGAATTCCACGCCCACGCTTCCGCAGTAAATGCGGCGGGCGTCCTGGGCCCACTGGTTGTCGATTGCGAGGTCCGGATGTGGTTGCGGAGGCAGCACGGCAAGCGGGTCCAGCCTAGCCTCGAGATATCCCCACTGCCGGAACAGGCTCAACACCCGTTCCCGCTCGTAATCTTCCACGAGTGCCGAGGTGGTGTCGTCCCGCACGGTATTTTGGGTGGAAGCAACCATAATTAAGGTCTTCTATAGAATAACGGATGGATCGAGTTTCCGTGGCCGATTGCCCGAAATCACGGGCAAACATGTGTGTTTTCGGCCACAGCGGTGCGAACGCTTTTATTAGTGTCGCCGCAGACAGACGTTTACACCAACTGCGAAAGAGCTAAAATTTATCGATGCCTACAGCGAATCGCATGATGGAGCTCAGGAAACTCGCCGAGTCGGCAATGGGGGAAGAACGTTGGCGCGATGCAATCAAACTCTTGAAAAGGAACCCCTCTGTGGTCGAAAAGCATTGGGAGCTCCTGTGGGATCTTGGATGGTGCTACTTCAAACTCGAACGGATGGATGAAGCGCGTAAATATCTAACAAGAGCCACGCGACTCGCTCCTGAGAATCACGTCTGCAAGTTTGGGTTGGGTCAGGTTTATCTGAAAAAAAAGCAGTACAAAAAAGCCGAGTCCATTCTCTCCCGAGCGCTCCAAATCAAGGAGTCTCATGCTGCACGGATCGGCTTGGCGTTAGCCTACCTCGCACAAGGAAGGATTGAGGAGGCTGAGAAGACGCACCTAGATGGTATAAGGCTCAAGCCCAAAAAGAGTGAAAGATACGAATCGTACGCTGCCTTTCTTTCCGACGTGGGGCGCGAAGCTGAAGCGGAGAAAATGAATCGGAAGGCTAAAGAATTACAGCGTGTCAATTGACTATTGTCGCTCTAGACAGGTGATCTATGACGACCCATCTCACCACCGCCCCGCCCGGGACCCCCGTCATTCTCGGCATCCCCTTCGACGCCAACTCTTCCTGGTTGCGTGGTGCCGCCGGGGCGCCTCCCATCATTCGCGTCGCTTTCCAGTCCGATTCCTCGAACTCCTGGACGGAAACCGGCCTCGATCTCGGCGCCGAGGGCGCGTACTGCGATGCCGGCGACTTGAAGTTCACCTTCGAGGAGCCCTTTACCGCCATCGAAAACCGCGTTGGCGAATTGCTGGATAAGGGCTTGCGCCCGGTCTCGCTCGGAGGCGATCACTCGGTTACGCTACCGATCGTTCGCGCCTTCGGGAAACGCATTCCGGGATTGACCATCATCCATTTCGACGCCCATCCGGACCTTTACGACGAACTCGAAGGCAACCGCCTGTCGCATGCCTGCCCCTTTGCCCGCATTATGGAAGAGGGAGCGGCCAAGCGTCTGATCCAGGTCGGGATTCGCACCATGACCGGCCATCAGCGCGAGCAGGCGAAGAAATTCGGCGTCGAGGTCATCGAAATGCGGCACCTCCCCGCGCTCGATCGCATGAAGGTGGAAGGCCCGATCTACATCTCCTTCGACATGGACGCGCTCGATCCCGCCTTCGCGCCCGGCATTTCGCATCGCGAGCCGGGTGGAATGTCGGTGAGGGAGGCGATCGCGCATCTCCATGCCATTTCCGGAAAGATTGCCGGCGCCGACATCGTGGAATTCAATCCCGCGCAGGATAGTACGCAAATCACGGCGACCGTGGCGGCCAAGCTCCTGAAAGAAATCCTGGGAAAGATGATCGCCGGCTAAGTTCCTGCGACGCCCGCGCACCAGCTTTCGTCTAAGTCAGTCGGAGGTGGTTCCGATGGACCGCGGAATCGTCGATGTGCCCAGCCGTTATTCTGTTCCCGAAACGCTCGACCGTCTCGAAACAATCCTCAAAGAAAAGGGACTGACCATCTTTGGCCGTGTCGATCACGGAGGCGAGGCCAAGAAGGTCGGCCTCGAAATGCGTCCGGCCCAGGTACTGATTTTCGGAAGCCCGAAAGCCGGCACGCCGCTCATGGTCGCCACACCCCGACTCGCCATTGACCTTCCACTCAAAGCACTGGCATGGCAGGACGCGCAGGGCAAGGTCTGGCTCTCCTACAATTCGCCAGAATATCTTCAGCAGCGGCACGGTATCCTGGCGGACCTGCTGAAAAACATTTCCGGAGCGGGTGCGCTGATTCAGAAGGCTGTGGAATAATGGCGGGCTACACCCCGCATGCTTGACGACCCCAACCGCGCCCGCGACCATCTCGCCAACGAGCGTACGTTCCTGGCTTGGTTGCGCACCGGGGTAGCGACCATCGTGTTCGGATTTGCCGTCGGCCGCTTTTCCATCGCCCTCCAGGAAATCATGGAGTTCGAGGGGAAGCGGGCGCCGAGCCCGGGTCTGACGGCTTGGTTCGGCGTGATGGCCATCATCGCCGGCGTGCTGGCGATTCTGGCCGGACACATGCGCTACCACCAAGCGCGAGAGCAGATCGAGGACGGCACCTTCAAGGCTGCGGATTTCACGGTTGACGTTTCCGCGCTCTTGTTGGCGGCCTTCGGCCTGGTGCTCGCGGGATACTTGGTTTGGATCAAACTTCACGGATAAGGCAACTCGCCATGGCGAATGAGCGGGAAAAGGAACTCGCGGGCCGGGCCGCCGCGAAACTAGTGCAAGACGGCGATATTGTCGGTCTCGGCACGGGTTCTACGGCGTACTTCGCCGTCGTGGCTCTCGGCGAGCGCGTAAAGTCCGGCCTGAAAATGACCGGTATCCCAACTTCCGTCGAGACCGGTGAACTGGCGCGCCAGGTGGGCATTTCGTTGACCACGCTCGAGGAACATCCGGAAATCGACATCACCATTGACGGAGCGGATGAGGTCGATCCGCAGTTGCGGTTGATCAAAGGAGGAGGCGGCGCCCTGCTGCGGGAGAAAATCGTCGCATCCGTCACCCGGAAAATGGTCGTGGTCGCCGATTCCGGCAAGCTCGTTTCCGTGCTCGGCAAGTTTCCGCTGCCGGTGGAGATCATTCCCTTCGCACGAGCCGTACTCGAGCGGAGGATTGCGAGCCTGGGCGCGACCACCAAGCTCCGCCTCAAGCCCGACGGCAAACCCTTCATCACCGATGAAGGTCACCACATTCTCGATTGCAGCTTCGGGAGAATCGACGATCCCCCGGCGCTGGCGCGTGCGCTGAATGATCTGCCCGGCGTGGTCGAGCACGGGCTGTTTATCGGTCTCGCCAAGCTTGTCCTCGTCGGGAGAGGGGATCGCGTCGAAGAGACTCCTCGCCAGCCGTGAGCGACAGTCCTGCGCCCTCACCCCTTCTGCCGCATAAGCTTCAACCCCGCAAAAATCGCCGCGCAGATGCAGAAATCCACCAGCAGACCCCAGTCTTCCCGGAAAAGGGAATGCCGCGCCGGCAGCGGCAGATGCGGCATCAGCAAGAAGTAGATCGCGTTCCCCGCCAACACCGCCACCAACGCGTCGAGAAAATTCCTCATCCCCGCGCTCTTGCTCAAGTCGCCCTCCTCTCCTCCACCCCATCGCGCCAAAACCGGGCGCAATGGGGACCCGGCTGCTAACATCCCCTGAGATGCTGGAATTGTCCACTCCCGTTCAGTATGTCAAAGGGATTGGTCCGCGCGTGGCGGAAGTGCTCGCCGCGAAGGGCCTTGCAACTGTGGACGACCTGCTCCACTACCTGCCCTTCCGCTACGAGGACCGCCTGAATCCGCGCTCGATCGCCGAACTGCGCGCCGGCGAAATGGCGACGGTGATCGCCGAAGTCCGCAACTTCGGACTCTTTCGCACGCGCCGCATGCCCATCTTCCAGCTCACCGCCGGCCAGGGACGCAGCCGCCTCAAGTGCCTCTGGTTCAACGGCACCTATCTTCGCGACCGCTTCCAGGCCGGACAAATGGTCGCGCTCTACGGCAAGGTCGAAGCCGGCCGCGACGGTGAATTGCAGATCATGCAGCCGCAGTTCGAGATTCTCGGCGACATCTACGAAGAGGGCGGCGCTGATGAAGCCGAGAAGAAAGCGGCCGCTTCCCTCGAAATCGGACGCATCGTTCCCATCTACGAGTCCACCGGCCAGGGCAGGCTCACCCCGCGCTGGTTCCGCCGCATTATCCGCTGGGCACTCCAGAATTTGAGCCCCGATGTTCCCGATCCCATCCCTGCCGCCGTGCGCGCGCATCTCAGCCTGGTTTCTCCGCGGGAAGCGCTCTGGAAAGTCCACTGGCCCGATGCCGGAGAAAGTTTTGCCGACCTCCAGTCCTCGCGCACACCCGCCCACCTCCGTTTGATTTTCGACGAGCTATTTTTCGTCGAACTCGGACTTGAACTCAAGCGCCGCGAGCAGAAGGCGCAGACCGGCATTGTCTTCCAGATCGACGACCGCTCCCGCCAGGCCATCAAGAAAATTCTGCCCTTCCATCCCACCACCGCCCAGAAGCGCGTGCTCAAAGAAATCGCCTCCGACATGCAGACGCCCTTCCCCATGCGCCGGCTGCTGCAGGGCGACGTGGGATCGGGCAAGACCATTGTCGCCTTCCAGGCCGCCATCATTGCCATCGAAAACGGATACCAGGTTGCCCTCATGGCGCCCACCGAAATCCTGGCGCAGCAGCATTACTTCTCTGCCCGCCAGATTCTGGAAAAAGCCGGATACCGCATCGTGCTCCTCACCGGCTCGCTCGAAGCCGACAGCAAACGCGACATCCGCCGCCACATCGCGCAAGGCAACGCCCAGTTGGTAATCGGAACCCACGCTCTGATTCAAGAGCAGGTCGAGTTCGAGCGGCTCGGCCTCGTCATCGTCGACGAGCAGCACCGCTTCGGCGTCATGCAGCGGCTCAAGCTGATGAAGAAGTCAGACGATGCCCGTGTGGGGGTGGGTCTCCGACCCGCCCAAGCCGAGCGCAGCTCAGACCCCGAACCCGATGTGCTCGTGATGACCGCCACGCCCATTCCGCGCACCCTCGCCCTCACGCTGTATGGCGATCTCGACGTCTCCGTGATCGACGAACTCCCGCCCGGACGCACCCCCGTCGTCACCCGCACCCTCCCCGACGAGCGCGCCCCCGAAGTCTGGGACTTCGTGCGCAAGCAGATCGCCGCCGGGCACCAGGCCTATGTCGTCTATCCCGTGATCGAAGAAAACGAAGAGCGGGAACTGAAGGCGGCGCGGCAGATGTTCCGCCAGTTGCGCGAGAAGATTTTTCCCGATCTGCACATCGGCCTTCTCCACGGCCGCCTCGATCCCGACGAGAAAGAACACGTGATGCGCGAGTTCCAAAAGGGCGAAATCGACATTCTGGTCTCGACCACCGTGATCGAGGTCGGCGTGGACGTCGCCAACGCCACCGTCATGGTCATCGAGCACGCCGACCGCTTCGGCCTGGCGCAGCTCCACCAGTTGCGCGGACGCATCGGACGAGGCGCGGCGAAATCGTACTGCGTGCTAATGTACGGCGGCAAAGTATCGGAAGAGGGCCAGCGGCGCCTCGATGCCATGGTTCGCACTAGCGACGGCTTCCAGATCGCCGAACTCGACCTCGAACTCCGCGGCCCGGGCGAATTCTTCGGCACCAAACAGGCCGGCATCCCCAGTTTCCGCGTCGCCAACCTCATCCGCGATCGCCAACTGCTCGAGGCCGCCAAGCGGGAGGCCGCCTTCGTGATCTCCGGGCCGAACCCGGACATTTCACAGGAAGAAATCAATCGTGCCTTGAAACATATGCGCACGCGCTGGGCGCTCAGCTATGGACTGGTCGAAGTGGGGTAGGGCTCTTCTCATATGGAAGCCACATTGAGCGTAACTGGGCTGCTTTGTGACAACTATGGGTTGTAGTTTGCGTACGTCCTGCCGGTGAATCGAGCTCACCACTTCGCGGCAACAGCTGCCCATATCACAGCGTAGGTTGACGCCGGTCACTGCGCTTCAATCTCGCGGCGGGTAAATTACTCATGGAGAAGAGTAGGTCAGGAAAGCAGTAGCATTCGCGATCGCCGGCGCATCCGGCTCTCAATGCCCCTGCTGCCAAACAGAATAGCGCCATAGTCATTTTGATATTCTGGGCAGCCAAGGGGCGCAAGAGGGGACAACAGCCATGAGCGCCCCGCCTACCTACGAGCAACTCACCGCCAATTTCAGCTGGAGTGTCGCCGAGCAACAGTTAGGCTATCAGCCCGGCGACCCCATCAACATTGGCTGGATGTGCAGCGACCGCATCTGCCAGCTGGGCATGTCGAGGAAGTTGGCGCTGCTTTGGGAAGACTATCAGGGCAACCAGAAACGCTTCACTTATGACGACGTCCGAACTCTCTCGAACACGGTAGCCCACTTCCTTACCTTGCAGGAGATTCTGCCCGGGGAGCGCGTTTGCCTGTTCCTGGACCGTGTGCCCGAACTCTACATTGGCCTGCTCGGCATCCTGAAGATGGGGGCGGTGGCGCAACCGCTGTTTTCCGCGTTCGGCGACGAATCTCTTTTCGTGCGGCTCGCCGATGCCCAAACTTCGGCCATCATCACCCAAAAGAAGCATCTCTATAAAGTGCGCAAGATCCGCCGCCAGCTTCCAAGTCTGCGGCACGTCATCGTCGTGGACGCGGATCAGGCCTCGTTGCAGCCAGACGAGATTGCCTTCCAGATGGAGCGGACTCCGCGCATCGAGTACTTCGCCGTCCACCCCACCACCGCGGAGTCGCCCTCGATCCTGCACTACACCTCCGGCACGACCGGTCTACCCAAGGGCGCGCAGCACGTTCACTACTCGATCATCGCGCAGTACCTCACGGCCAAATGGGTCCTCGATCTTCGGCCCGATGACATTTATTGGTGTAATGCCGACCCAGGCTGGGTCACGGGCACGTCCTACGGCATCATCGGGCCGTGGGCGAACGGGATCACGCTGGTGGTTCTGGACTCCGGTTTCAACGCCGAACACTGGTACGAATTCATCGAGAAGTACCGGGTAACGGTCTGGTACTCGGCGCCTACTGCCATTCGCCTGCTAATGAAAGAAGGTGCGGACATCACCCGCAAGCATGACTTATCCAGCTTGCGCCACCTGGCCAGCGTCGGCGAACCCCTGAATCCCGAAGCGGTCCTCTGGTCGAAGGAGGCCTTTGGCAGGCCTTTCCACGACACCTTCTGGCAGACCGAAACCGGCTGCATCGTCATCGCCAACTTTCCTGGCATGCCGATCAAACCCGGCTCGATGGGCAAGCCGTTCCCAGGAATCACCGCCACCGTGCTCGATCCGAGTACCTATAAGCCCGTGGATCGTCCCGGCGTCGCAGGCCTGATCGCGCTACAGCCCGGCTGGCCATCGCAGATTCGCGGCTACTGGAACAACGAGGCCGGATTCAAGGCACGATTCAAGAATGGCTGGTATCTGTGCGGCGACCGTGCCTCAATCGACCCGGATGGCTACTTCTGGTTTATGGGCCGGGATGACGACGTCATCAACACCGGCGGGCATCTGGTCGGTCCGTTTGAAATCGAGTCGGCTCTGCTGGGATGCCCCGCCGTAGCCGAGTCCGCCGCCGTCGCTAAGCCTGACCCCATCAACATGGAAGTCGTGAAAGCGTACGTAACCCTGAAACGAGGCTTCCAGGCATCCGATGATCTGGAACTGGAAATCATGAACAACATTCGCAAGCGGTTGTCGCCCCTGGCCATGCCCCAGGAAATCGAGTTTGTTGATTCTCTGCCCAAGACGCGCAGCGGCAAGATCGTGCGCCGTATCCTGCGCTGCAAGGAATTCCATGAGCCCGTGGGGGACCTTTCCACCATCATGGACGAATAAACAGAGGCCAGCTATGGACGAAATCACCACCGTAGTCCGCGATTACATCATCCGGGAGTATCTGCAAGAAGGAGACGACCGGCAAATCACCGAGAAGACCCCAATCATCTCAAGCGGCATTGTGGATTCCTTTTCTATGGTCTCTCTCCTGCGGTTCCTGGAAAAGAAGTACTCGATTCACATACCTGACGAGGCGGCCACGCCCGAGGCCTTCGATACGGTCGAGCGCATCGCCGCCCTGGTGCGACGGTTCCAGAAAGCGGAAGTGGGCAGCGTCTAGAGCGTGCCCGGCGCTGGCCACCCTTTGTTATGCCAGGGGCACAGCAGGAGTTCGAATCTCAATACGCGAGGCACATCATGGCTTTTTCCGATTCATTTCGCCATTCGTATCAGACGGATATTGAGGGAATCAAAGCCGCTGGCTTGTTCAAGGAGGAGCGGTACATCCATTCGCCACAATCTTCTGAAATTGAAGTGGAGTTTCCCGTAGGCTCCGCTGTCAGGAAGTGCATCAACATTTGCTCTAACAACTACCTTGGGCTCTCCAGTCATCCGGAGGTGATCGCTGCCGCGCACGCCGGACTGGACTCCCGTGGTTACGGAATGTCCTCTGTGCGCTTCATTTGCGGGACGCAGGACATGCACCGGGAACTCGAGAACCGTTTGACCCAGTTTCTCGGCACCGAAGATACCTTGCTCTTCCCTTCCTGTATGGACGCGAACGCTGGATTTTTCGAGGCCTGCCTGAATGAGCGCGACGTGATGATTGCCGACCGCCTGGTTCACGCCTCCATGGTCGACGGAATGCGCCTGTGCAAGGCCATGCAGGACACCTACAAGCACTCGGACATGGCGCACCTCGAGGAGAAGCTTCAGGAACATCAGGACAAGCGCTTCCGCATGATCATCACCGACGGCGTCTTCTCGATGGACGGCGATACCGCAAAGCTGGCCGACATTGTCACCCTGGCGGAAAAGTACAACGCGATGGTTTTCTTGGATGACTCGCACGCCACCGGGTTCATCGGCAAAACCGGGCGTGGCACGCATGAACACTGCGGTGTGTTCGGCAAGATCGATGTCATTACCACGACGCTGGGAAAAGCGTTGGGCGGTGCTTCGGGTGGCTGCGTCAGCGGTCGCCGCGAACTGGTGGAGATGTGCCGCCAGCGGGCACGTCCTTATCTGTTTTCCAATGCCGTGGCGCCGGTGATTGTGGCGGGTGCACTGAAGGTCCTTGATTTGATCAGCGCCTCAACCGATCGCCGCGACAAACTGGAGTGGAACGCCCGGTACTGGCGCGGTTTGCTCAAGCAGGCCGGTTTCGACGTAAAGGAAGGAGACACGCCGATCGTTCCGGTCATGCTCTACGACGCCAAACTGGCGCAGGATATTGCCCGCGATCTGTTTGACGAGGGCGTTTACGCAATTGGGTTCTTCTTCCCGGTCGTGCCCAAGGGGCAGGCCCGCATTCGCACCCAACTGTCCGCGGCTCACGAGAAACATCACCTGGACACCGCGCTCGAAGCGTTCAAGAAAGCAGGAAAGAAACACGGCATCTTGGGTCTCGGAAGAAAAGAGCTCATGGCACTGTGTGTCGCGTAATCAGGAGCCGGCGCCTGGTAAATGGCAACCGCTCCTGCCGGTTCGTCCGGCATCAGCCTCCGCAACGCCAGCGGAGGAAGTGGAGGTCGCCATGCTCTGTGCAGAACTTGAGCACCTGGAAGCGGAATTCGATGACATTCTGACCGCGCTTGAGAATCCGGACCTCACGGAGCAAGACAAACGGTCGCTGCAGGAAGCTTATGCCCGGTTGAGCCGCACCATCACGGATCACCAGAAGCACGGTCACGAGGGCGGCCCTTGTTTCGAGGAGTAGAAGAAGGGCATGCGAGTCCGGGCGTGAATTTGAACCCTCGCAGGTTGAAGCGAGTTCGGTTGTAGGGCGCGGCCATTGCTGAGAACGGGCCCTCGCCAGCAGAACGTGCCGCTCGCCCGGTTCCATACACTATGGTTCTGCTATGATCGCGGCAGGGCCGGCAAAACCGGCGGACTTCACCCCTCACCAGGAGTTTTCATCATGGAAATGCCCGTTCTTCCCCTGGGCTCCCGCCGCAACGAAGACATCGCGCTCGACCTGATGAAATTCATCGCCATGACCACCGGCTACGGCAAGAGCGCTGGGGCCGGAGTCGGCTTCCAGGGCGGGAGCGCAGCCGACAAGCCCGAGGAGTACGCCGCCCACCTGCTCGAACTCTACGGGAAATGCCTGAAAGCGGTGGAGGGAAAATAGCTTTCAGCCGTCAGCCGTCAGCTGTGAGCCCGAGTGCAAGCGTGCAGCCCACTTTCCTCAATCCACGCAGGGCTCTCACACGAAATCTGCATTAGCTGACGGCTGACGGCTGATGGCTGCCTTCGGTAACCTCTTGTTGCTGAACCTGTTCGTTGACAATCGCCGGGCCGCTACGCTATCCTAAAACTCTTTGGAAGTCCTGCGGTTGCCCGCCTGAACGCCCTCGCGCCTTCTGCGTGGAATGATTGGGCACTCAGCGGTCTTCAATTGCGTTCTTTAATTCTGGGAGATTCTGATGTCAACCTATTTCCCGAAAGAGGGAGATATTGTACGTAAGTGGTTTGTCGTGGATGCCGCCGGGCAGGCGCTCGGCCGGCTGGCTTCGCGCGTCGCCCGCATTCTGATTGGCAAAGAGAACCCCAAGTACACGCCGTTTATTGACACGGGCGACCACGTGGTCGTCATCAATGCCGAGAAGGTCAAGATCACCGGCATGAAGACCGATCAGAAGTTCTATCACCGTTACACCGGATATCCCGGTGGCCTGCGCTCCGAAGCCTTGAACAAGCGGATGGCCCGCAAGCCCGAACTGGTGATCGAAGACGCCGTATCGCGCATGCTGCCCAAGAACAAGCTGGGCAAACAGATGTTCACGAAGCTGAAGGTTTACAAGGGCGACAAGCACCCGCACCAGGCGCAGAAGCCGGAAGCGAAGGTGCTGGCATAAGTGTAGGTAGAGACGCAGCTTGCTGCGTCTCTCTCGGCAAATTCAGACGCAGCAAGCCGCGTCTCTACGGAAAAAGACATACATGGCAGAACTGGTTCAATACTACGGAACGGGCCGCCGCAAGTCGGCGATCGCTCGGGTTTTTCTACGTCCCGGCAGCGGGGAATTCAAGGTCAACGGCAAGGCGTTCGATGAGTACTTTGTGACGCCTTCGCAGCGCATTAGTGCCAAGCAACCGCTCGTGCTCACCGAAACCGCGGCCAGCTTCAACGTGCTGGCCAATGTCTGCGGCGGGGGCGTGGCCGGGCAGGCGGACGCAGTCCGCCTGGGCATCGCGCGCGCGCTTATGGAGTTCAACGCCGAGCTGCGCAAGACGCTCAAGGCCGAAGGCATGGTGACTCGCGACTCCCGCGCCAAGGAACGCAAAAAGTACGGCCAGAAGGGTGCGCGCAAGCGCTTCCAGTTCTCGAAGCGGTAGTTTGATGTAGAGACGTAGCTTGCTACGTCTCGGTTGCGGAAGGAGACGCAGCAAGCTGCGTCTCTACGGTAACTGGTATTAGGTGTTCAATTCATCCCCCCACCTCCACCGGCGGGGTGGACGGGAATGGCAATCCGGGGCCGGTCAGTGCCCGGATGAAGACCAACCAAGGAGGTTGATTGGCTAACATCACCATGAAGGAGCTGCTCGAAGCGGGCGTTCACTTCGGGCACCAGACCAAGCGCTGGAATCCCAAGATGAAGGAGTTCATCTTCGGCGAGCGCAACGGCATTTACATCATTGACCTGCAGAAGACGCTGAAGATGTTCAAGGAAGCGTCCAAGTTCGTGCAGGAACTGGCCTCGACCGGCAAAGTTATTTTGTTCGTTGGCACCAAGCGCCAGGCCCAGGACGCGATCGCCGAGGAGGCGCAGCGCTGCAGCATGTTCTACGTGAACCAGCGCTGGCTGGGTGGTCTGCTCACCAACTGGGTCACGGTGCAGAAATCGGTGAAGCGGCTCAAGGAACTCGACGACATGGCCACCGACGGCCGCTACGAGCTGCTCCCGAAGAAAGAAGTCATCAAGCTCGAGCGCGAGCGCAAACACTTGCAGGCCAACCTGGCCGGCATCAAGAATATGACCCGCCTGCCGGACGCGATCTTCGTGATTGACTCGAACAAAGAGCAGATCGCTGTGCGCGAGGCGCGCAAGCTGGGCATCCCGGTGGTTGCCGTGGTCGACACGAATTGCGATCCCAGCGAAGTGGATTACGTGATTCCAGGCAACGACGACGCGCTCCGCGCCATCCGCCTCTTCACCTCTAAGGTCGCCGAGTCGATCGCCGAGGGCGTCCACTTGCTGGACGACAAGCAGATGGCCGACATGCAAGCGGCGGCCGAAGCCGGGTTGCAGGCCGAGGCCGCAGCCGTGGAACCTCCGGCCGAAAGCGCCGCCAATGCCGGCGCCACCGGCCCGGAAGGCGAAGAGATCCGCATGGAAGACGTGCTCGGCGCCGGCACACGCAAGCGTCCCTCCGCTGCCACCGAAGACCTCGACGAGCTGCCCGCGGAGACGCACCGGCATTAGCGCCGCTGGTGGCTACTGGCGACCCGAGGAAGATCCTGACCCGCGGCTGGTCTGGCGCGGGTCGAGTTTTATAAGAACAGGTTCTGGTTTCTAGTTTCTTAGTTTCTCGTTCCCCAGGTTCCGAAAACTAGAGGCCAGCAACCAGAAACTAGAAACGGAATTATGAGTACAACTACTGTGAATATCTCTGCTGCCCAGGTGAAAGAGCTCCGGGAAAAAACCGGAGCGCCGATGATGGACTGCAAGCAGGCCTTGACCGAGGCCAAGGGCAACCTGGAAGAAGCGGTTGTCCTGCTGAGAAAGAAAGGCGTGTCAGTTGCGGCCAAAAAGGCGGCCCGCGTGACCAGTGAAGGCTCGGTCGCGCACTATATCCACGCCGGAGGCAAGATCGGCGTGCTGGTGGAAGTGAACTGCGAGAGCGATTTCGTGGCCCGCACCGACGATTTCAAGGAACTGGTCCACGACATCGCCATGCACATCGCGGCCAGCGATCCGAAGTTCGTGCGCAAAGAAGACGTCACGCCCGAGGCCTTCGAGCGCGAGAAGGATATCTATCGCGCCCAGGCCGCCGCCACCGGCAAGCCGCCCCAGGTCATCGAGAAGATCGTGGCCGGCAAGATGGAAAAGTTCTACGAAGAAGTCTGCCTGCTGGAGCAGCCCTTTATCAAGGACCAAGCCATCTCCATCTCCCAGCTCATCGCGGCCAAGATCGGCAAACTCGGCGAGAACATCGCCGTTCGCCGTTTTGCCCGCTTCAAGGTGGGCGACGCCGGCCAAACCGTCGCCGTCACCCGGCCGGCGGAGCCAAAGCCGGAAGGCGAATAGATTCAGGGGCGCTCCGGCGCCCTTTTTGATTTATGCTCTTGCTGGAGCACTGCGCGGCGACCAAGTAAAGTCTGTCATCCTGAGCGAAGCGCGGGAACTGAGAACTCTCATGCCCACTCCCATCTTCAAACGCATCCTGCTGAAACTCTCAGGCGAGGCCCTGGCTGCCGACCAGGGCTTTGGTGTGGACACCGCCCGCATTCACGGGATTGCCGCCGAAGTCGCTGACGTCCAGGCCCTGAACATCCAGATCGCCATCGTCGTGGGCGGCGGGAACTTTTTCCGTGGCGTCGCCGACCAGGCCAAGGACATGGACCGCGTTTCCGCCGACCACATGGGAATGTTGGCCACCGTCATCAACGCCCTCGCCCTCCAGGACGCGCTCGAGAAGCAGAATGTCTTGACTCGCGTGCAATCCGCCATCGAGATGAACCAGGTCGCCGAGCCCTTCATCCGCCGCCGCGCCATCCGCCACCTGGAAAAAGGACGCGTCGTTATCTTCGCGGGCGGCACCGGCAATCCCTATTTCTCCACCGACACCGCGGCTTCACTCCGCGCCATGGAAATCAAGGCCGACGCCATCCTCAAAGCCACCAAGGTTGACGGCATCTACGACGCCGATCCCCTGCTCGTCAAAGAAGCTAAGAAGTTTTCGCAGATCACCTATATGGATGTCCTGAAGCAGGGATTGAAGGTGATGGACTCGACCGCGATTTCGCTCTGCAAGGACAACAATCTGCCCATCATCGTTTTCAATCTCAACCAGCACGGCAACATCCGCAAAGTGGTTCTGGGCGAAAAGATAGGCTCGCTGGTGAGCGCTTAGTTTTCTCACCACAGAGACACAGAGGCACGGAGAAAAACCAACTTCTTTCACGCGGATGAACGCAGATCAAACTGAAGAGTCAAGCCTTATCCGCGAGCATCCGCGTAAATCCGCGGAAGAGAAGTTTAGGAAGTGATTGCGAACCCACCCGCGCGGTTTATAATCTTCGGTTTTGATCCTTGTTCTTTTCGGAGCTGAGCGATATGGCGCAAGCCACCATGGCAGCAAATCCCGCCCTGAAAGAAACCTACCTCCACCTCAAGGCCCGCATGGACAAGGCGGTCGAAGACTTCCGCCGCGAAATGGCCGCGACCCGCACCGGCCGGGCAAATGTGCACATGCTGGACACGGTTTCGGTCGACTATTACGGTTCGCAGATGCCGCTCAACCAGATCGCACAGATTCACGCGCCCGAGCCGCAGCTCATCACCGTGCAACCGTTCGATCCCTCGGCGCTCGGGGCGATGGAGAAGGCCATCCGCTCCGGCGATCTTGGCCTGAATCCCATGAACGACGGCAAGATCATCCGCGTGCCCGTGCCTCCGCTCACCGAAGAGCGCCGCAAAGAGATGGTCAAGCACCTGCACCGAATCCTCGAAGAGCACCGCACCGCCGTCCGCAACATCCGCCGCGACGGTAACGACGCCATCAAGAAGACGATGAAGGACAAGAAGATCACCGAGGATGACGAGAAGCGCGCGCTCGACGAGATCCAGAAGCTCACCGACGACGAAATCAAGAAGATGGAAGAAATGAGCAAGGCGAAAGAAAAGGAAGTCCTGGAATTCCAGTAGTACCGCGGGCACGCTCGCCCGCGCGCTGTCCCACCCGGCTACACAACTGCCGACAATTCCCCTCCGACCTCGCACAAACGGGGTGGTCACCTGGCCGCCCTTTTCTTCTTCACCACAGAGGCACAGAGGCACAGAGAAGAGTAATTAGTTAACTTCTACTCTACGGATCGGCGAAGGCTTCCGCTGACATCTTGCAACAACGAATTTGGGCTTTCTCTGTGTCTCTGTGCCTCTGTGGTGAACTGACCCTATAATTCACAAATGAAGTCCGTCGTCCACGCCGCCTGTCCGCACGATTGTCCCGACGCCTGCGGCGTCCTGATCACCATTGAAGATGGCCGCGCCACGAAGATTCAGGGAGATCCCGAGCATCCCGTCACTCGCGGATTCCTTTGCGCCAAAGTCGCGAAGTATTTAGACCGCGTCTATTCCCCGGACCGCGTGTTGTATCCGATGAGAAGGGTGAAGCCGAAAGGACCAAGCGAATCGGCTTTTGAACGCATTTCCTGGGATGAGGCGCTCGACGAAATCGCTCACAAGTTCCGACACATCATCGCCGCCTTCGGCCCTGAGGCCATCCTTCCCTACTCTTATGGCGGCACGCTCGGCGCGCTCAACGGCGCCTCCATGGACCGCCGTTTCTTCCATCGTCTGGGCGCCTCGCAGCTCGCCCGCACCATCTGTTCGACGGCCGGAGAAGAGGGCTTGAAGTCGGTGATCGGCATCAAGCTCGGGACCGAGCCCGAGCAGTTCGCGCATGCCCGTTACATCATCGCCTGGGGCGCGAACATTCACGGCAACAACGTCCATCTCTGGCCCTTCATCACAGAGGCTCGACGCCGGGGTGCAAAGCTGGTGGTCATCGACCCCTACCGCACCCGCACCGCCGCGTGCGCCGACTGGTACTTGCCCATCAATCCGGGCACCGACGCCGCTCTTGCCCTCGGCCTGATGCACGTCATCATCAAAGAGAATCTTTACGACGCCACCTATGTCTCGCGGCACACCGTCGGCTTCGACGATCTGAAAGCCCGCGTTCAGGATTACCCGCTTGAAAAAGTAGCCCGCTGGACGGGTATCTCCGCTGGCGACATGGCCAAGCTCGCCCGCGAATACGCCACCCAGCGCCCGGCTGTGATCCGCGTCAACTACGGCATCCAGCGCTCCGAGCGCGGCGGCATGGCCATGCGCGCCGTCGCCATGCTCCCCTGCCTCACCGGATCATGGCAGGAGCTGGGCGGCGGACTCCAGCTCTCCCTCAGCGGCTCCTACGGCCTGAACAAGCAAGCGCTCGAGATGCCGGAACTGATGCAGCAGGCGCTCGGCCGACCGGCTCGCGTTGTCAACATGGTGCACCTCGGACGCGCCCTCAACTCACTCACTGCTCCGCCCATTCAGGCGCTGTTTGTTTACAACTCCAATCCCGCCGCCGTCTGCCCCAACCACAACGAGGTCATCCGCGGACTGAAGCGGCCCGACCTTTTCACCGTGGTCCACGAGCAGTTCTTCACCGACACCACCGACTACGCCGATATCGTCCTGCCGGCGACCACTTTTTTTGAGCACAAGGACCTGCAGACCGCGTACGGACACTACTACCTCCAGATCTCGAACCAAGCTATCGAACCCCTCGGCGAGTGCCGCTCGAACTTCGACCTGTTCCGCACGCTCGCCCAGCGCATGGACTTTGCCGACGCTTGCTTTCGCCAGAGCGTCGATTCCATGATCGACCTCGCGCTCGATTCTCCCAACCCCTGGCTGGCGGGAATCACCCGCGCTCGCCTGGAACAGGAGCACCGCATCCGCCTGAATTTCTCGAATACCCGTGTGGGGACGGGTCTCCGACCCGTCCAAGCCGAGCGAACCGGGGCCCCCGTCAAGCCCGGTGTTGGCTTGACGGGGTGGAGGAGCTCGGCAGAAGGTGCTCCCTTCCTGCCCTTTGCCGAAGGCAACTTCCCCACGCCCAGCGGCAAAGCCGAGTTCTACAGCGAAACGCTGAAGCGCCAGGGATTCGATCCCGTCCTTGCCTTCACACCGCCCGGCGAATCCCGCCACGGCGCCAAGTCCGCCGGCTTTCCCCTGGAACTTCTCGCCCGCAAGGCCGACAATCATCTCAACTCGAGCTTCGCCAATCTCCCCTCCGTCCGGGAGATGGAGCGATCCATGGGCATGATCGAAATGCACGCCTCCGATGCTCAGGCTCGCGGCATCGGCGACGGCGATTCTGTCCGAGTCTTCAATTCGCGCGGGGAGATCTTTCTGCGCGCCCGCGTTAACGGCTCCGTTCCTCCCGGAGTTGTTGCCGCTCGCCTCGATTGGCCTCGATTCGGCCCCGAGAATCGCAATATCAACGTCCTCACTTCGGAAAATCTTTCCGACTTGGGCAACGCGGCCACGTTCTATTCCGTCTGTGTTGAGGTGGAGCTTTCCCGCCCCTGATTCCGGCGTGAAAAACTTGGCTTCGGCCTTGGACGGCTCCCCGCGCCGTACCGTATAATTACGATTTTCCTAACTCTCGGTTTTCGAGGTAGTTGCGATTCTTCGTCGTCATCAGGGTATCCCTGTGTTCCTCTCTCGCCCGGGCCAGCGCCTCCCCCCGCGGCGCGACCCCCTTTCTTCTTCATCTTCTTTCCTCTCAAGAGCTTGGCCGACCCGCTCCATCTGGAACCACCTCCTCGTCCTGTTCGCCACCCTGCTGCTTGCCTCCCCCGTCCTGGGCCAAGGGGACCTCATTGTTGGCATCAGCGTTCACGGCAACCGGCGCATCCCCGCCGATACTGTTAAAGCCCGCATCTTTACCCGCGTCGGCGACGTCTATGACACCGCCGCCCTCGAGCGCGACTTCAATGCCCTCTGGAACACGGGCTACTTCGAGGACATCCGCTTCGAGCGCGAGCAGACCCCCAAGGGCTACATCCTCCACATCTACATCAAAGAGCGCCCCACCATCCGCGAGATCAATTACACCGGCCTGAGTGCGGTCTCCACCAGCGACGTCCTCGATCGCTTCAAAGAGCGCAAGGTTGGACTCTCTGTCGAAAGCCAGTACGACCCGACCAAGGTCAAGAAGGCTGAAGTCACGCTCAAAGAGCTCCTGGCTGAGCATGGACGCCAGTTCGCGACTATCCGCACAGAAGTTCGCCCGATTCCGCCCGCCGCCGTCGGCATCACCTTCGTCGTCCGCGAAGGCCCCAAGGTCAAGGTCGGACGCATCCGCTTCCAGGGCAACAAACACGTCAGCGCCCGCAATCTGCGGGCGGCGATGAAGAACCTCAAGCCCATCGGCATTCCGCACTCTATCTTCCTCGAAGCCATCTTCTCCAAGACCTACGACGCCACCAAGCTCAGCGAAGATGTCGAGCGCGTCCGCGCCGAATACCAGAACCGCGGTTACTTCAAGGTCCTGGTCGATGATCCCAAGACCAACATCCACGACACCGGCTCCGCCGGCTTCCACATCCCGGGGATTCAGCCCGGACTGGGTAAGGCGGTGGACATCACCATGCCCATCGACGAAGGCGACCGCTATTACCTCGGTAGCATCACTTTCAAGAACAACAAGGCGGTGCGTGACCCCAAGGCCCTGCGCAGCCTCTTCCCCATCAAGGACGGCGACATCTTCAGCCGCGAAAAAGTCGCCAAGGGCATCGAGAACCTGCGCAAGGCCTACGGCGAACTCGGCTACATCAACTTCACCTCCGTCCCCGACACCAAGTTCGACGACGCCAAGAAACTCGTCAACCTCGACATCGACGTCGATGAAGGCAAGCAGTTCTACGTCCGCCGTATCGAGTTCGAAGGCAACACCACCACCCGCGACAAGGTCATCCGCCGCGAAATCGCCCTCGAAGAGGGCCAGATCTACAACTCCCGCTACTGGGAGCTGGGTCTGCTCCGGCTGAACCAGCTTGGCTATTTCGAGCAGCTCAAGCCTGACGATCCCAACACCACCGAGCGCCACCTCGACGAAAAGAACGGCACCGTCGATCTCACGCTCAAGGTCAGGGAAAAAGGCAAGAACAGCATCGGATTGCAGGGCGGCGTCAGCGGCCTGGCGGGCGCCTTCATCGGCATCAATTACTCCACCAATAACTTTCTTGGGCTGGGCGAGACCTTGTCGGTTCAGGCCAGCATAGGCAGTCTCCAGCGCAGCATAATGTTCGGCTTCACCGAGCCCTACTTGTATGACCGGCCCATGCAGGCCGGTTTTAACGTGTACACCAGCAAGACCAGCTACGACCAGGCCCAGCAGTACGCCATCCTCACCGGCCAGAGTCTGAACCTGACCAATCCCTACTTGCAGAACCTGCAGAACTACACCCAATCCAGCACGGGCTTCAGCTTTAGCCTAAGCTATCCGCTGCACCGCTCGTTCAAGCGCGTGGGGATCAGTTACTCGTTCGACCGCTCGTCGCTGGTCGCGGTCAGTGATGCCTCGAAGCTTCTGTTCACCGCCATCAATTTCCGCGGCATCAGCGGCCCCAACGCGCTCAGCGGCATCGTCACCAGCAAGATCACGCCCAGCTTCTCCATGAACACGCTGGACGCGGCCTACGCACCCCACCATGGCAAGAGCTTTTTCATTGGCGGGGAGTTCGCCGGATTGGGCGGCTCCATTCGCACCATCCGGCCGGTGGTCAGCTACAAGCAGTTTTTCCCCATGCAGAAGCGCCGCAATGCCCTCGGCTACAACTTGCAGGCCTCTTTTATCACCGGATTCGGCGGCATCGTCGCTCCACCCTTCGAGCGCTCCTACCTGGGCGGCGAGAACGACGTCCGCGGCTTCGACATTCGCACCATCTCCCCCATCGCTTACTTGCCCAGCGTCCAGAACATTATCCTTACCAATCCCGACGGGTCGCCCGTCCCCAAGGACAAAAACAATCCCGGTCCCTGCTTCACCCAGAGGATCAATTGCTATACCATTCCCGTTCCCTTCCAGCAGCTCGTCACCCCCGGCGGCGACCTGGGCCTCAACGGAAACTTGGAATACCGCATCACCATTGCCGGTCCGGTCGCGCTCGCGCCCTTCGTCGATACCGGAGTCTCACCCATGATTCGTTCCTCGCAGTTGCAGATCGCCCAGGCCCAGTACGATCAGCTCCTCAGCACCCCCTTCGGCTGTCCGAACCGTGATCCGGCGGGGAACTGTACCGGTACCCAGACCCTTACGTTTTCGCGGTATCTCAAGGCCGTCCCAGGAACCAACTGGGTCCCCCGCATGTCCACCGGACTGGAATTGCAGGTTATGCTGCCCGTCATTAATGCGCCCTTCCGCGTTTACTGGGCCTATAACCCACTGCGCCTCGACAGCAGCACGAATCCGCCCGTACCCATCACCCGGTCCATGTTCCCGACCGGAGCCGCCGGCGACTTCACTTACCAGCAGACGATCGATACCCTCGGCCCCAACTACACCCTGCGCGAGCCCCGCAAGACCTTCCGTTTCTCCGTCGCGACAACTTTCTAGAACCAGGCCCGCCGGTCTTCGCAGTCTGTTGAGTTCCTTATACTTTGAAGTGCGGCTGAACTGGCAAACCATAGCGCCGTCGTCCCAGCGGCTGTCGTGAGGGCGTCCCGCCCCTACCGGCAAGGGCAAGAGGCCCTCGCGACAGGCGGCAAGAGGCCAGCGCTACCAGTAATGTCAGCAGAGCCAACCGGCTGCGTCCATGAGTTTCGTGTGAATGCGGTGGCTCCCTATTGTTCCGCGGCAGAACTTCTCAACAGAAAAAAAGGGCGGGCCGCCACCACCAGCCGGCGTCCGCCCCAGGGGAGGAAGCTATGCGGCAATGGCTTGCAGCGCGATGCGGTTGGGGATCACCAGCGTCGCTCCTTCCAGGCGGATCAATTCCCGCCGTTTCATGTCGCCAAGCAATCGGGTCACCGTTTCCCGCGACGATCCGATCATTTGCGCCATTTCTTCGTGGGTGAAATCCGTGGCCACGCGGAGGTCCCGGTTGTGCGGTTCCTGCGCCACCCAGGAAAGCAGTAAGCGCGCCAGCTTTTCTGTTGAACTGCGCGCCAACAGCAGACCGTGCACGCCCTGAAAGGCGGCTTGCACGTCCCGGCTGAGTGTGACCGCGCAGGCCAGCGCCGCCGAGCCGTTGTGCTCGACCAGCTCCAGAAAGCTGCTGCTTTCGATGAACTTCACCTGGCAATGCTCAATCGTGGTCACTGTAACCGGGGAGGGCCGGCCGGACACCACCGCGCTCAGCCCCATCACCTGGCGTTCGCCCGCGATCTTCAGGATCACCTGCTTGCCATCCCGGGCCATCGCCGAAATCTTCGCCCGGCCCGAGCAGAGCACAAACACACCGCGCGGCACCTGCCCTTCGGTTAGCAGCACGACATGGGAGGGAAACACGCTCAGGTAACCGCTCCCGCTGAAGCCGGCTAGCGCTTCCGTGAGCAGGCTGCAGAAATCGGAATTTCGCTTCAAGGGGCAACTCAGACAATCGTCCGCCATGGCAAAACGGTAAGGCGCACTCATATGGCTTCCTACTTGTCGGGATCTCGACCAAACCGGTTCGGGGTTGCGGTATCCGGAATCGCCCCGGCACGCAGCCCCAGCAAGCCCGGCTTTCCGCTGGCTCGGGGGGAGGTTTCAGCCCTGCTGTCCCATCGCACACAATCCTGCGGTGACATCGCTCAGGGCTGAAGCCCGCGTCGGCATTCTGCAACTATTAAGCCGAGTTCTCGTTAGGCTTGGGGCAGTGCACGGGGAGTGCCACGCTGCAGATTTCGCCAGGTGGATGAGGGCGCGGCGCTTAACCCGATTCGAGTTACCCGAGGTGTCAGAAAACTGCCGGAAGGTCGGCGGTTTGGACGAAGCCTGGGCAGGCTTCGCCGTTCAGTCCAAATAATCCATCCGCGAGATGCCCAGCTTTTGCATTCGGTATTGCAGCGTCGTCCGTTTCATTCCCAAGCGCGCCGCCGCCCCTCCCGGCCCGGACAACAGACCGCGGGTCTGCCGCAGAATCGCGATGATGTGGTTTCGTTCCCGGCCCTGCAGAGTGTCGTCCGAGCTGTCCTCGAGCCGGGAAGTTTCCTGCTGCAATTCGGCCAGGGGAGGACGCAGCCGGTTGCCCTCGGACAGGATCACCGAGCGCTCGATGAAGTTCTCCAGCTCCCGGATATTGCCTGGCCATTTCCATTTGAGCATGGCTTCAATCGCTTCATCAGGGATAAACTCAATCCTCTTGCCCATCCTCGCCGCGCACCGGTCCACGAAATAGCGCACCAGAAGCGGAATGTCCTCCCGCCGTTCCCGTAACGCCGGCAACCGCAAGGGAAAAACATGAAGGCGATAAAACAGGTCGCTGCGGAACTGTTTTTCCTCGACGGCACGAGCCAGATCACGGTTGGTGGCCGCGATCAGACGCGTGTCCACATGAATGGTCCGCGTCCCTCCCAGGCGCTCGAATTCATAGTCCTGCAGTACCCGGAGAAGCTTCGGTTGCATCTCCAGAGGAATCTCGCCAATCTCATCGAGGAACAGCGTGCCCTTGTCGGACAGCTCCAACCGGCCGATCTTCTGGCTTACCGCCCCGGTAAACGCGCCTTTTTCGTGGCCGAACAGCTCGCTCTCCAGCAGTCCGGTCGGAATGGCGGCGCAATTCAGCTTGATGAAGTTGCGTTCCTTGCGCCGGCTCATGTTATGGATGGCCCGCGCCACCTTCTCCTTGCCGGTGCCGGTTTCCCCAGTGATCAGCACCGTAGAGTCGGTGCCCGCCCCGATGCCGGCACGCGCCCCTACACCTTTCAAGGCCGCGCTCTTCCCCACAATCTCGTCGCCCTGCATCTGGCTCTGGATTTCGCTTTCCAGATAGCGCTTTTCGTGAGCCAGGCGCTCCTTAAGCTGGGCGATTTCACGATAGGCCCGGGCATTGTCGAGGGCAGCCGCAACAAGGTCCCCCACCTGTTGCAAGTACTCGGCGTCTTCCGGACGGAATGCGCCACGGCGGCGACTGCTGAAATCCAACGAACCCAGAACCTGGCTGCCCGAAAGCAGCGGCACATTGCAGGCGGATTCGATCCCCAGCCCGCGCATTTCTTTCGTCGTCGCCGTCGCCAACTTGTCCAGGTCTTCCCCGCTGAAGAATGTGACCTTGCGCTTCTCAATCGCCTGCGCTGCCGCGGCTTCTGCCAGCTCCATGAGCCGACCTCCGAACCGCAATTCTGGTCCCGGCATCCCGTCCACCGCGTGCACTCGCAGAAACCGGTTGTCCTCCTCCAGCAGCCCGAGGAAAGCGTTGTCGTAGTTTATGATCCGCCGCAGATTGGCAAAGATAATCGGCACCAGCCGTTCCTGCTCCAGGCTCGAACGCAGTTCCTGGCTGATGGCGACCACGCTCTGCAGCCGTTCCTGTTGCGCTTCCCAGGCGCGGCGTGTTTCCTGGTTCTCCACGGCCAGCGCCACCATTTCCGCGACCCGGTCGAGAAATTCCATGTCTCGCATATCCAGAGCGGTGGGCTCGCTCTTGCCCAATCCGAGCGCGCCGTAGCGGTGCTGGGGAGTGCTCATGGGCAGCAGGCTGTAGGATCTAACGCCGTGTCCGCGCAGACCTTCGAGGCTCGTGGCAAAACGCTGCTCCTGCTCGAGGTCGGGTATCGCCATCGTCTCTTGATGCTGCCAGACCCATCCGCTCGCACAATCCTCCACGGCAAAAGCGCCGGGTTCCCCGATTCTCTGATCTTTCATCCAGTAGTGCGCGAGCATGCAGTTCCGGTCCCGGTCGTGCAGCGAGAAACTGACGCATTCGCAACCGGTCACCTTCTGCACCCGGGGCGCGAGTTCCTGGAAAAGCTCTGGCAGGCTCTCGGCGCCGACGATCAGGTCGGCGACCTCGAGCAGCGTCCTGTACCCACACTGCCCGCTGGCATGGGCAAGGCCGGCAGGTTGGTCGTATTCTGCGTCGTTTTCCTGGGTGGACAGGGAGGATGAGTCCTCTGTCATCAAAAAAACCTCCAACGCCGGCCTTATTTCGGTCGGGTGGCAGACAGAGCTATGTCCTACTAATGGGGACCGGACTTCACCAAATTGTAGGCCGCAGTTGCTGGTTCCATGGCGTCAGGAACCAGTCTCATTCTCCCGGGATGGGAGCCCCCTCAGGCTTTGCGACCGTCCTTTTCCAAACGGTGCCTACTGGAACCACATATCCTCATTCGACACTAACTCGCTAGTCAAGTGTTTTTGCCGCTTTCGCCCTCTTCTGCTGCATGCTGTCCGGTTTCTGGAACGCAGCTGGTGCTCCAGCAGACTTTCAGGGATGGACTCATCGCCTATCAAGGTCTCTTGGAATAGTGAGGAAAAGCGCATGGAAGCCCAATATCCCTTGCAAGTATGGATGTTAACAACCAGCCTGGAACTTCCGCCGTTGGAGTTTCCCGGTTTCACCTGCTAATCATGACGTGAACCCTCGAACTGTAGCGTCGATTCGGTTACTATCGCCGCGATTATTTACAAAATCAGAAAAGCGTTTCCAAATGGAACACCCCTGCGACCGAAGCTGCCGGGAGCCACATACCTTGCCCCGACGCCGTGAAATCCCCAAGCCCGCAGCTTCGCTGTGTCCGAGCCCGGTCGCGCACGTTCCACAATGCGAACAAAGGCTCCTCCGACCTTCGATTCTGAGATATAAAGGAACGGCTCACTTTGTTACATTTGTGAGACGACAATTGCCGGGGGTGCTCTGTGGAACTGAATGGAGGATACAAACTTCGTGCACTGCGGGCGGCGCTCAGCTGCACGATGCGCGATGTTGAAAGCGCCAGCCTTCAGATTGCCCGAAGGCTAGGAAGTGAAGAATTTGCCATTCCTCCCAGCCGTCTGTCGGACATCGAGACCAAGGGCGTTGTTCCCAGCATCTTCCGTCTTTACTCCTTCGCAGCGATTTACCGTCGTAACTATCGGGAATTGCTGTCCTGGTACGGCGTGGATCTGAACGACATCCATCTGGATGTCGGCGTGGCACACCCTCCAAGCTCGCATTTTTCTGACGCTTCGGAGAACCTCGCGCAAGTTTCCGTTCCGGTTCGGCTGGACCCGGGGTTCACCCTTCAGAACACGACGAATCTTGGGCGAATGATCGAAAAATGGGGTATCGTGCCGCTATCCTATCTGTCCGCGCTTGCTGCCGACGGCCGCTACTCCTACGGTTACATCGGGTCGGAAGATTTCACCATGTACCCCATCTTGCCTCCCAGCAGTTTTGTACAGGTGGACGAAACCAAGAACAAGGCAGCAGAAGGAGCATGGCGCTCCGAGTTTGAGCGCCCCATCTATTTCGTCGAGACCCGGGAGGGCTTTGTCTGTTCCTGGTGTCACGTGCAGCGGGACACGATCGTGCTGCAACCGCATCCCCTGTCGCCCGTGCCCGTCCGCATGCTCCGGCATCCCCAGGAGGCTGAAATTATTGGACAGGTAGTGGGGGTCGCGATGCGTCTGGGTGATTGGCACGTCCTTGGTTCGCCACCAGAACCGAAAGCGCGTGCAGCACTGCCATAAGGTGCTTCTCGGAAGCCTCCACCGACCGTTCCGGCAGGAGGTGCGGCACCAGCTGTTTCAGTGATAAGAGGAATTCAGCGGCCGTCGTTTGTACGCTGGACGCGGAACACTTGAGGTCCTCATCCAGCACGCGCAAAGGCGCTCTTAGGACCTGGGCAAGTACCGCCGTATGCGATGCGCGCATCGCCCGTCGCGCTGCTTCCTCTCCATGGACCCTGGCCATTCCCCAATGAGAATACCTGCCGCGGCCGTCGTGCAGACCGGCAAGGTAATGCAACTTTCCCAGTAGTCCGGGGATGGCACCCAATGTGGTGCTTTCAAAGTCTTCGAGAGCGGATTTCAGCCCCACAAATTTATTATTTCCCACAAGTGCTCGAAAGCGTGTCTCTGTTCCAGAAATTTACCTTTTCCGAAAACCTATTGGACCAAGCCTTCTCGTCCAACTGCGGCCTGCATTGTGCAAAGTACCACGGAAGGAAAGGAGCAACACCATGAAGAAACTCCTGCTCGTACTCGCCGCCGTACTGTTACTAACCGCTACAGCCGTTCCCAGCTTCGCTGACGGGGATCCCAATCCTCACGGCCCCACTTGTCCGATCACGGGTTGCCGCTAAACATTTGCTGGGCGCGATCTGGATTGTAATCTGGCGGCAAGCGAACTATAGTGCCGTGTGTCAGCATGGCCCATTGGTACAAGTTCGTCTTGTATTACCTGTGGATCGCGCCCCACGCCCTGCTTGTCGTCGTGCCGGTGCTCATGTTCGTCCGGCGCCTGCACAAGAGCTTTCCCGTTTTTTTCGTGTACACGTTGTATGAAACTCTTGGGTTTCTGCTGCGTTTTGCCGCCTACACGGTCGGCCACGGCCTAGGAGGAAGCTTATACCGCTATGTCTTCATAGTGACGGCTGCGGGAAGTATAGCGCTGAGGTTTGGCATCATCCAGGAGATATTCAACAACGTGTTTCATGACTATCCACGCCTGGAAGCTACTGCTACCGCTTCGATGCGCTGGGTTACTGGTCTTTTGCTCGTCGCCGCCATTTTGGCGGCTTTGTATTCCTCCGGCGCTGTTCCCGATAATCTGATGGTCGGAGTCTCATTGCTTAGCAGGAGCGTGGCCATCATTCAAGCCGGGCTCTTGCTTTTTCTCTTCCTGTTTTCACGGATGTTCGGTCTGTCCTGGCGCAGTTTCATCTTTGGAATCGCATTCGGATTCGCAATTTTCGCCAGCGCCCAGCTTGTGAACTGGACACTGGAGCTGACAACCCTAACAGAACACTCCAAAAACCTGCTGGACCTTCTGCCCACGGGAAGCTACCACGTTTCGGTTTTGGTCTGGCTTGGCTATTTGTTGGCAGCGGAAAAACCGGTAGGCGCCGCTACCTACACGGTACCCGAAATGGATCAATGGAGCGGAGAACTGGAGCGATCCCAATGACTACGACACTGCTGTTTGTTCTGATCGCGTTTGTACTGCTGCTGTCCTTTGCCTACCTTGCGACGCGCCGTACCAGGGACATACCTGACGTCGATCAGGCCTTGACTGCGATCCGGTCGCTCGACATCGAAGCCTTCCGAAATCTGGTGGATCCCGAGGAAGAGGCTTTTCTGCGCGCCCGCCTGCCCCTCCCGGAATTCAAGAGGATCAAGCGGGAACGAGCCCGCGTGGCCTTGGCCTATGTGCGGGCGCTGTCCAGCGTCTCCCTACAGTTCGCCCGCTTTGGCGATGCGGCCCGGCGCAGTCCGGATCCCGCCATCGCCGCCTCGGGGAAACAGATCGCCGACAGCGCGATTTACCTGCGTTTACGTGCGCTGGATGCGGGCGCGCAGTTGATGGTGTCGGTGGCCTTTCCCAGGCTCGATCCGCACCGATTGCGTTCTCTGGTGCAACAGTACGATCGTGCGACCTATCTCCTGGTCAAACACAACGTACTCACGCGCGCCCACAGTCAGGCCTCCTAACAGGTGCTGAAAAACTCGCATTTTGTATCAGGAGCATCGCTAAACAGGCTGTGGAAAAACTCTGATTCACGCGGGTTTTGGAAAGGGCACGACTTCAGTCGTGCCGTTAAGTCCTTGAAGATGTGTCCGCGCTTTAGCGCCCGAGGTATGCTTCTTGCGCCCTCGACGACTTCTTCCGCAGCCTGTTTAGCGATGCCCGGGGTCCTTGGAAGCGGCAACCAGTCTCAAAGCGGGCGCTGGGCCGCAGCTATCGACCCTGAACTCGGTGGGGCGACAGCGGCATCAACGTTCCCCGGTTGCATGTAAGAGCGAGCAAGATCGGTAAAGGAAACCGGGCAGCGGGTTATCGCGGCTGCCCTTTTTTTCTACCGCCTCGGCTGGAACTCCGAGTCCCCAGCCTGCCACAACAGAAATGACATTTCGTCGGCGTACTCCAAGTCGTGCTGCCCTCGCGTAGAGCCCATGCCGTGCCCCGCGTCGTAATCCACCCGCAGCAAGACAGGTTTCTTGCTTGACGTAGCAGCCTGCAAGCGAGCCGTCATCTTCGCGGGCTGCGCGGGATCGACCCGCGGATCGTTGATTCCCGCCGTCAACAGAACGCCCGGGTACGCGCTGCCGTCTTTGACGTGCTGATACGCGTCCATTGCATAGAGCCCTTTGAAGCCGTCGGGATCGGTTACGCTGCCGAACTCGGCTATATTCGGCGGGCCATTGGGCTCAAATTCCATCCGGAGTGCGTTGGAGCAGCCCACCCGGATCAGGGCTCCGGCAAACAGGTCGGGCCGCTGTGTGATGGCCCCTCCGATCAGAATCCCGCCCGCGCTCGTGCCTTCGCCGGAGAGCCGCCGGGGACTGGTGTACTTGTTGTCGATCAGGTACTGGGCGCTGCCAATGAAATCATCAATCGTGTGCTGCTTGGTTAGCTTGTATCCGGCGCGGTACCATTCCTCGCCGTATTCTCCGCCGCCGCGCACGTGCGCGAAAGCGATCACGCCTCCCCGCTCCAACCATGCCAGCCAAACCGGATCGAAGAACGCATCATAGGAAATGCCGTACGCGCCGTAACCGATCAGGTGAGTCGGCCGGTTCCCGTCGAGTTTGATGTTCTTGGCACGGATGATGGAAAGCGGAACCAGGGTTCCGTCGGCGCTCTTGGCTTTTACCTCCACGGCCTCATAGGCCGACGTGTCGATGGGTAACGGAGGCTGAATTCCAGTGTCGTGGGCGGTCTTTCGTTGCGCATCATAAGCCAGCCATCGCGGAGAGGTGGTCCATGAGACAACGTGCACCAGGGCGCCGGCTTCGCTTGGAGTGGTGGAAATTTCCGAAACCGATTGGCCCTCACCCGTCGGTATGGGCTCGATTCGGCCGTCGAATGAGAGCCGCCGCATGCGGCCGATTCCACCGTCGAGATCGCGGATGTAGATGCCGTCCTTCGTCACATCGGCTTCCTGGATCACCACTTCACTGGCGGGGACGACCACCGTGGCATGCTCCACATTCGGGTTCTTGAGGCTGGTCCGGGTTACTTCGTAACGCGGTTTGTTCTTGTGGGTCACCAGGTAAATGTCGTCCTGGTGGACGTCAAAGCGCACTACGGCGGCATCTACGTCGAAGAGTTTTTTCCACTTGATCGGTGACGACTTCAGTTGATCGAAGGGCACGTAGTAGGCCGTAGGTTCATGCTGCGTCCCGTGTGCCACCACCCCGAAGAAGTAGGGCGATGCCGGCGAGTAGTTGACGAAGCTGAGATCGTTGTCATCGATCTTCACATCCGATGAATAACCGTACCCGAATACGAAGCGATCGTGGTCAGGATCTTGTCCCAACTCGTGGACGTACACGCGACTGCGCTGCTCGAACGCGGTCCTGGGCATGTCCGGCGTTAACTTCTGCAGGCGGTTGTACAGGAAAGACTTGTTGCCGGGCAACCAGGCGACCGCACCGAAGCGCGCACGGTCAATCGCATCTGCTAACGGCTTCCCCGTGGCGGTTTCGAGGATGTGAATCACGCTCTCCTCAGAACCACCGGGAGAGATCCCGTAGGCCACTAATGCGCCGTCGAGCGAGGGTTGAAAATAGTCGATTGAATAATGCACGCCGTCTTTCGTGAGGAGCTCGGGGTCCACGAGCAGCCGCTCGTGGGAGCCGCCGCCATCCCGGACATACAGCTTAACGTTATCGGCTCCGGGATCAGCTTTGAGGTAGAAAGTCTTCCCGCCCCAAACCTGCGCATTTCGGACCCGGGTGCTCGCCGTATCGAGAGCCTTCACCCGTGCCAGGAACCTTTCGCGTCCCGGGAGGCTGTTCAGCGTGGCGCGCGTGTAGTCGTCCTGCCCCTTGAGCCACTGCGCGACCTTAGCGTCGTGCCAGTTCTCCAGCCAACGATAAGGGTCGGTCACGCTCTGCCCGAAAAAGGTTTCGGTTACGTCTTGCCGCTCGGCGGGTGGTGGACCGGTCTGGCCGGTCAATAGTGAGGGCACGGCAACTGCCGTAACCATACCGATCCAGAGACAGAGTGCGGTTCGCGCATGACAGCGTTTGGAACGCAGCATAGATCTGCTCCCTTTCGCAATTCCGTTGCATTAGACGGATTTCCCCGGAGGATGATAGCAGACTGCGGAAACTGCGCTCACCGATTGAGCCCGAATCACGGACCGCCCAGTTCTGCGATTCCGTCGATAAATACGGTCCTTTTTTCAATTCCTGTTCAAGGAAAATACGCTAGGATTCAACCAATGGCCCGCGGATGGGAGAGCAAGTCGGTCGAACAGCAGCAGGCCGAGATGGCGGACCCGCGCAAACCGGCGCGGCCACCCCTCTCGCCCGAACAACAGGAACGTGAGCGGAAACGCCAGGGCATGGTTCTTTCCCGCAAGCGGTTGGCGCAGCAACTCGAGGCTGCAACCAACTCGCGCCACCGCCAGATGCTGGCCCACGCGATCGCCGAAGTGGATCGCCAACTCTCACTCTTTCAATGAGTTACGGCTGAGTTCCCGTCCCGGCACCAGCCTCCCGAATGGTCGCTGTTGGCATCTGACCAACCATGGAAATTTTGCCACCTGACGTATAATGAGCCTGTTTATGAAAGCCTATGTTTACGTGTCTCTAAAGAAGAGTGTTCTCGATCCCCAGGGCAAGACCATCCAAGGCGCTCTGAACAAGATGGGCTATAAGGGTTTAGAGGACGTGCGCCAGGGTAAGTACTTCGAAATTACACTCGACGGCGGTCTTTCCAAGGATGAGGCGCAGGGCGAGGTCGAGCGCATCGCGCGCGATGTCCTGACCAACCCTGTGATCGAGGAGTTTCGTTTCTCCCTCGAAGACTAGGTTGGTCCGATCCGTGCCCATCAAGACGGAGCGTTAGCCCGGGGCGGTCATAAGCGCCCCGGAGAACATCGCCGGTTCCCCCACCGAAACAGCAAAGGAGCCAACAAGCCAATGTGCGGCATCGTGGGATATGTGGGGCAGAAGCCGGTGGTAACCGTCATCATTGATGGCCTGAAACATCTGGAATATCGCGGCTACGATTCCGCCGGGATCGCGGTTGCCGGCAACGGCCAGAGCCTGGAAATCCGGCGCGCCGAAGGCAAACTGCGCAACCTGGAAGAAGCCATCCGCCTCAAGCCGCTCGACGGCACCTACGGCATCGGACACACCCGCTGGGCCACCCATGGCCGTCCCACCGAAGAGAACGCACACCCCCACCGCGACTGCAGCGGAAGAATCGTGGTCGTGCACAACGGCATTGTCGAGAACTATCTCTCGCTCAAGAAGAAGCTGATCGAACAGGGCCACAAGTTTACGACCGAGACCGACACCGAGATCATCGCCCACCTGGTAGAAAAACACTTTCTGAAGACCGGCAACGGTCATCGTCCGGCGCTGGAAGAAGCCGTCCGAAAAGCGGTGAAGGAACTGTCCGGCGTCTTCGCGCTGGCGGTCATTGCGGTTGACGAACCCAACAAGATCGTGGCGGCGCGCAACGGCCCGCCCGTGGTCATCGGGTTGGGCAAAGACGAATACTTCGTTGCCTCCGACGTGCCCGCCATCCTCTATCACACCCGCGATCTGTTCTTCCTGGCCGATGGCGATCTCGCCGTGATCACGCTCCAGGGTGTTCATATTTCCGATTTCGACGGCCGGCCCGTGGAGCGCCAGGTGCAGCACGTGACCTGGGACCCCATCATGGCGGAGAAGGGCGGCTTCAAGCATTTCATGCTCAAGGAAATCTATGAGCAGCCGCGCACCGTCCGCGACACTATCCTGGGCCGCGTTTCGCAGGACAGCGGGCAGGTCTTCCTCGACGAGATGCAGCTGACGGAAGCCGACTTTCACAAATTGGCGAAGATCAATATTGCCGCTTGCGGCACCAGTTGGCATGCCGCCCTGGCCGGAAAGTTCATGATTGAGACCCTCGCCCGCGTGCCCGTCGAGGTGGACTACGCCAGCGAGTGGCGCTACCGCGACCCCATCCTCGGCGCCGACACCCTCACCATGCTGATTTCGCAGTCGGGCGAGACCGCCGACACCATAGCCGCCCAGCGCGAAGCCAAGGCCAAGGGTTCGAAGACCATCGCCATCTGCAACGTGGTCGGCTCCATGATCACGCGCGAGGCCGCCGGCACCATCTACACCCACGCCGGGCCCGAGATCGGCGTCGCTTCGACCAAGGCATTTGCCGGACAGCTCACGGCACTCTATCTGTTCGCCCTGTATCTGGCGCAGGCGCGCGGCGCCATGACGCCCGCCCAGGCCCAGGCTGCCGTCCAGGAACTGACGCGTATTCCCGGCAAGTTGGAGCAGATCCTGACCCACGACGAAGCTTGCGACGATCTCGCCAAAACCTACGTGCGCGCCCAGGACTTCCTTTTCCTCGGACGCGGCATTCACTATCCCATCGCCCTCGAGGGCGCGCTCAAGCTCAAGGAAATTTCCTACATTCACGCCGAGGGTTATCCGGCCGGCGAGATGAAGCATGGGCCGAACGCGCTCATCGATGAGAACCTGCCGGTGGTGATCATCGCGACGCGCAATCGGAACAGCCCGGCGTCCATGGTGCGCTACGAAAAGACCATGTCGAATCTGAAGGAAGTGAAGGCGCGGTCGGGCATAGTCATCGCGCTCGCCACCGAGGGCGATCAGGAAATTACCGAAGGCGCCGACCACGTGCTCTACGTGCCGGAGGCGCCGGAAGAACTGTCGGCGATTCTGGAGATCGTGCCCCTGCAACTGCTGGCCTACCACATCGCGGTGCGCCGCGGCTGCGACGTCGACCAGCCGCGCAATCTGGCCAAGTCGGTGACCGTGGAGTAGCAGTTCCCAGTCGCCAGTTCGCAGTTCTGAGCTGTTGGCTCTTAGAGCGGATGCTCTTCACCCGCCGTGCCCATTTTGTAGAGACGCAGCTTGCTGCGTCTCCTGTGTGCGCATTGCGGGTGGCTTCGGGTACAGCAACCGTGAATCCGCCCTAGCTCTTGGTACCGCTGTTCACGCTGTCATCTTCTTCAAGACCGCGGCGTGGCTGCGGCGAATTTTGGGGCGATCGGTCGCTGCGAAGCCAGCGGCAGCGGCGGCCTGCAGTTCGTCTTGGAATTCCGCCTCCTTCACATGCCCGGAAGGTTCCGCCAGCAGAAGGGTTGCGCCCGGTTTCATGGCTTCCGCGGCCTGGGTGAAAAACCAGCTGGCACTCGGCATCTCATGCACCACGGCCATGGCCAGCGTGAAGTCCACTTTCCCGCGCAGGTCCGCCAGACCCAGAGAGTCAGTTGGCGCGATGCGTGCCTCGACGCGTTCCAGCAGGCCAGCTTTGGCGGCCCGGCGTTTCAATCCGGCGATCATCCGGGGCTGGACGTCCACCGCGACAACGCGGCCGCTCGTCCCCACTTTGCGCGCCAGTTCCAGCGTGAAAAATCCCATGCCCGGACCAGGCTCAAGCACGGTCATCCCGTGCTGGACGTAGGGTTCGACGACGGCGGCCGGGTCCTGCAACAGCCGCCGCAGCGGACTCGCCAGAACGTAGCCGAGCCACCACGGACAAATGCGTTTCCCCATCTTTCTATTCTCTCCTGCTGTGACGGTGGTTTGTGAGACTCAATTCTCAATGCTAGCGTGGCTGTAGATCAACTCCGGTTCCCAACGCTCTATTTCCTGGTTCAGAATGTGGTGGAGGAAATGCCATGATCGAACTCCTGCTTGCCGCCAGTCTCCTGTGGTTAAACTCTCCGCCGGCCGCCGACCCGAACGTTGCGCTGCTGCGCGCCAAGGACCAGGCCTTGCTCGACGCCATTGCGCCGGGCGACCGCAAGCTCTGGGACCAGGCCCTGGCTGCCGATGCGGTTTATGTCGACGAGAATGGGACGGTGATGGACCGCGCGGAGTTCCTCCAACAACTCGACCCCTTGCCCGCGGGAGCCTCGGGCACCATTCAGATCGCGTCCTATTCGGCGAACATCTCCGGGGATCTCGCCACCATCATTCATACCGACGACGAAGAGGAGAACTATCACGGCCAGACCCTGCACGCCCGCTATCTGACGACAGAAACCTGGCGCCGCGAAGAAGGGGAATGGAAGCTCCACCTGGCGCACGTCTTGGCGCTTCTGAAAGATCCTCCGGCCATCTCGCTACCCGCCGAAGACATGCAGCAGTACGCTGGCCGCTATACGGCTGCGACTGACCTTGTGTATGTGATCCAGCGGGACGGCAAGCAGCTCACAGGCGGCCGCCAGGGCGGCTCGATGAAGCCGATGCAGGTCGAGGTGCGCGACGTGCTCTTCGTCCCCGGCCAGCCGCGCATCCGCAAAATCTTCCAGCGGGATGAAAAAGGCAAGGTCACAGGATTCGTCGATCGCCGCGAGAGCTGGGATTTGGTTTGGAAGGCCGAGCCGCGGCACTAGAGGGGATTCCCAGAAAGTGTGCCCGATTTCTCCGCTCTTCACCCACCGTACTCATTTTGTAGAGACGCAGCTTGCTGCGTCTCCTGTGTGCGCTTTGCGGACGGCTTCGGGTACAGCAACCGTGAATCCGCTCTAGAACTCAGTACGGTGGTGCGTTGGGAAGACGTGAATCGGAGGCAGGAGTCCTTCTTCTTCGCGGATTTGCACCCCGGCCAGTGGTGGAATTACACCGGCTTGGCGCTGGCGTCTACCCTGCTAACCTCCGAGAGCGGACCACTGGCCGGCTCGGAGGCAGTCGAGCACAGCTCCGCGGCTTCCGACATGCGTTGGGATTCCTGCTGTTTCATCGTCAGCCAACCGCTAAACCTGGCTTTCTCCCGCGCCACACTATTCAGGTTGCGGTTGATGCGCGCCATATAATGCGCCGTTACGCGCTCCAGTTCGGCCTGAATCTGGACATTTTTTTCCGCCTTCCGTGCCCACTCTGCCTCAACCTGTTTCCTCTGCTCGGCCTCGCAGGAGTCCAGGGCATCCTGGCGCGCTTTGGCATCCTGCAGCACTTCGTCGATCGGAATGCCGGCCACATCGAGAGCCATCAGCACCGCCGCCCGCTGCATCTCCTTCGATAACCCGCGGATGTGTTCGCTGTGCAGCATCTCGACCACTTTGTGAATGCTGTATCCCTTCCGCGGAGCTATGATCCCGGCCGCGCGGCAAATATCTTCCATGGGCAACAGCTCGACCTGGAAGCTCGCGCCGCGCTCTTCTGCAGGATCCGCGAGAGTCCCTTCCGTGGGACGAGCTGGCTGGGAAGTAGAATTCCCCTTCTCCCCTTTGCCTTTGCTGTTTCCGTTGCCGCTTCCGCTGAGACCGTCCTGCTTGTTGTTCCAGTGTGCCAGTTCGAGCCATTTGTGTCGCATAGGTTTTCTCTCTTTGCCAGCTTCCTTTCCTTTTGGAGGCTGTTTGGTTTGGAGTTCCGCTCCTCGCAGAGCATTGAGGCCTTGGGGCTGCGAAATACGGGGTCGGTCGCTGTCGATTTCGCGACCTGTCCCGCGCGGAGGCATGGCGGTAGCGCCGCTCGCGAGGCGCACGATTAGCGAGTTCTCCACTTTCCGCTCGGCTGCGGGAATCTCGCTCGGCTTGCTTTCTTGCTGCTTGGGTGGGCTTTGGATTTTGGCTGTCGAAACCGGAGGGTCACTGCTTCTCACGCCTCCCGGCAGTGGAACATCCGTGGGACCTGGCCGGTCAAGGATCGGACTCCTCGAAGTATTTCGCTGAATACCAACGAGATACTCCTTCCCCTCGCCCCGGCAGTACTTGGCAATGCCCGAGAACTGCTCCCGGTGTCCCTGGACTCTCAGCATTGATCCCACCCCGATGGGTATCTTGACCCGTATACATGCCCCCCCAGCCGACTTGTTTTCCATGCGCGCGGGAACAGCCTGCACAGCTCCACTTTGGTCCTTCCACGACGCTTCCACCAAGATCATTACCGCCGCCCGTGGCTCGTGCATGACCCCGCTCATGCCATCTCTATCGGCAAAAATGCCAAATCAGTTCGCAAACTGGGGAGTGTCCTAATTTGGCTAGGTTGCTTCCGAGACTGACATCGCTATCTCCTTAAAGGGAATGGTTCGTGCCAGAGTCTATCGGCACTTTTCCGGCTGGGCTTTAGTCGCCCCTGTGTCTCAATGAGCAGGGCAAGTCTGGTGCCCAGAGCACCCGGTCCGCTCAGGATGGCGGGGGGTGAGGAGGGCAGAGGTGGGGGATGGTCGTCTTGATCCCACTCCATCGCAAAGTGCGCGATGAGTGGGGCACCCGGTTCGTCGGAACTCGTTTCTGCTCAGCCGCCTTTTTATCTACGATGTCAAAACAGCTCGATGAGCGCCGCATGGCCGGATGCAGAAGCGAGCCGGCCGTCACGGGTAAGCAATCGAGCGCCGAGTTTTTCGGCAAGCACGACGTAGGACGCGTCATAGGCCGACAGATTATGACGGAGCTGCCAAATCCGGGGCAGCAGCAGGAAGTGGGGATAGCGGGTAATCCGCAGGTCCAGGAAATCCTCGATCGCCTGATCCGCACGGTGGGCTGAGACCGCGCCTTCCCGCACCAGACGCCGCAGTACCTGCGCGACCTCAAGGTCCAGGAGGTGAGGGGCATGGAGAGATTCGTGATGCGAGTAAATTCGCTTCTCGATCCGCCCTCCCGCAGAGGTCTGAAGCAGCCAGTCAATGGCGGCGGATGCATCCAAGACAATCACCGTGCCTCGCGTTCCTCTTGCACCAGGCGGGCAGTGTCGAGTTGAACCGCAACCGGCTTGCGCTTGTGCAGACGCTCCCGCAACTCTGCCAAGGTTGGCCGCTCCGCGATCTCTTTGATCTCAACCAGCAGATAGTCCGACAGCGACATGCCTGCCATCGCGGCGCGGGCTTTCAGAGTGCGATGCAGGGTGTCCGGCACATTCCGAAGCTGAATCATCTTGGACATGTTTCGAGCATACTTTCATGTGCAACACATGTCAACCAGAGCGATCTTGACTCCAAGTTCATGATAGGTTTATATCCCCATATACCAGGGGCACCCCGGGAAATGAAAAGGAAGATAATTCGGAGTTCATCGAGGAAGCGTTTCGTTGGCGTCTCTTCCACCAGGCCATCGAGGAAGCCCGCGAAGCTCTTGGTGACGTCCCTCCGGACTAACTCCAGAAGAGAATTGACGAGGCTGTGGAGGAGGTCCGCGCGAGACGCTACCGGGAACGCGCCGAGCGGAAGCAGAACGACCTGGCGATATAATGTTTGTATGGCGAAAGAGATCATCCACATCTCCGAGGCGGAAGCGGCCAGTAACTTTGCTAATGTGCTGGCACGGGTACGCGCCGGGGCCGAGATTGTCATTGGAGATGACAAGCGGCCGGTAGCCGTGATTCGCCCCGCCGAACCGCAAGTCCGGTTGCTCTCGGAATCTCTGCGTCTTGCCAAGGAGCACGCTTCTACGGCCACACTCGACGGGGACTTCGCCCGCGATCTCGAAGCCGCGATCGACAGCCATCGTGAACCGTTGAACCCGCCCGCATGGGACTGATCCTGGATTCGAGCCTCGTGATCGCAGCCGAACGGCGTGGCGACACGGTCGAACAGTTCATAGAGCAAGTCGTAAAGGCGACTGGCGATCAGGAAGCGGCGCTCTCGGCCATCGGCGTGACCGAACTCATTCACGGTATCTATCGTGCCCAGACACCGGAGATCCGTCAGCGCCGCGAATCGTTCGTCAACGAACTCCTCGCCGACTTGGTGGTCTATCCGTACACGAAAGAGACGGCCCTGCTGGCCGGGAGAATCGATGGGGAGCAGCAGAGCCGGGGCGTCGTGATTCCGTTCGGAGACTTGCTGATCGGAGCCACGGCGCTGTTGCTCGGCTACAGAGTGTTGACCGGAAATCTGCGCGATTTTCAGCGCATCCCCGGCCTTTCCGTCCTCCGGCTCTGATCCTTCCACTACCGTAGCGCCATTTGTCGAGGCGCGCAAGCGGGTTCGATTCGCCGAGAGAGCCCAGGTCTCGAACGCCAGCCCCGCGCCTTGCGCCCAGGTTAGCGCCCAAAGGACGGGCGCGAACCTGGGGCACCGTGCGGCTATGTCTCAATGAGCAGGGCGCCTCAACTTCGACTCTGCTCAGGATGACACGGGGCGGGGGGAGTGGAAATCGCGAGAGCCGTCTTGATCCCACTCATCGCAAAATGCGCGGCGAGTGTGACAAACGCCGAAGGTATCCTCTACTGTCCATCACCTTCATTTTCGGATGCAAAACCTATTGGTCGCTTTGGTGCCGAGGGATCCTTTCGGGGCAGCTTCATTAGGAGCACACTAATCTGACTGACGTGTTGGATTAGTTCGACGGGGCTGCCGTCTTCCAGAGTGCCGCTGAAAGATATCAGCGATGGATTCCAGTAGGCAATGCTCTTAAGGTGGAAAACAACGGTTTGACCGAAGGTGACCAACCGAACGCCGACCTCATGTTCCTGGTCGAGGGCGGTGTCAAAATTACTAATCCATTCGGTAAGTCGCTTGTGAAATTCGCTTGCAAGGTTCGCCTGTGCGGCGACAATCAGCGGATTAGGCGGGATCTTGATGTCCGGTATTCGGAAGTCCGGCATCCTAGTTAGGTCGCTGAAGTCAGTCATCGGTGCCTCCGAGCCGCCGGCGGCAAGTGGGGGTGGCAGCTGCACCTATTGTAACCCCCTCCTCAAACATCCTTTTTGAGACATCTACTCATTTCTTGCGGTATTCAATTCCGCTGAACGTTTGGGAAGAAACTTCCTTGCGTCTTCCTCGGTCATATGGACGGGAAGGGCAAATTGGCCACGGTAGAGCACCGCTGCTTGGGCAACCGTCGCCAAGGGTACTGCGGTTGTAACGAGGTTGAGCAAAGGCAACTCATTATCTTGGACCATGCGATCTGGGTTTTCATGCAGCATTTCGTTCCTCAGACGAATTACACCATCTAGAATCGGCACAATGTTTCCGTCGAACCAGCTAATGCCAAGCCTGTTGAGGAAGTAGTGAGCTTTTTCATCGGTTGATTTCCGATCTAGCTGCTGTACTTCGCGTTCGATCTCTTCGCGAACGACTTCGTCCCGCCCCTTCGACACTAGCTTGCCAAGACGAACCGGTCGATCCGCCCTCAGCAAGGAGGGCGTGGATGCGAGAATCGCCCGATGAACATCCTTCATGAAGCTCTCAAACACGGTTACGTGGAGGATGTATTCGTATTGCTGGAGGCGACCGCTCACGTCAATCATCGTGCGGATGAGATTTTCCTTCGTACCATGCAGATACTTTGCGACAGCTCCCTCGTTGTACACCCACGTGGATTGCGGGTCTTTGCCTTTGTTCTTCGCGGCAGCGCGAATCATCTCCCTAAGTTCCTCAAGCTGTTCCGAGGCGTGGCGCTCGACCGTTTCTCGGTTCTCGCCGAAAATCTGTAAAGCCCTTCTAGCCGTCTCGAACTGCAGGTGCAGTCCCGCTAGCCGGTTGAAGTATGCTTCCCAAGTGATCATTTGAACCGCATGCTACTACAGGTGGGGGAACAACGACCGGGGACATCGATTTGTGCGAGTACTCGATCAGTCTCAACTTGCATCTGGGCCCTGTCAGCCTGCATCCAATACTTGACAACAATTCACTCAGGTTCTAGCATGTCCTGGAACGCAATCATAATCGCATTGATTGTAAAGCACTTATCTAATCAGTAGGACTCTTAGGAGGTCCCGTTATGGGCAAGATTATTGGAATTGACCTGGGCACGACCAACTCCTGTGTGGCGGTCATGGAGGGGGGAGAGCCCAAGGTGATCGCGAATGAAGAGGGTGGGCGGACGACTCCGTCGGTGGTGGCGTTCACCAAGACCGGGGAGCGGCTGGTGGGGCAGGTCGCGAAGCGGCAGGCCATCACCAATCCCGAGAATACGGTGTATTCAATCAAGCGGTTCATGGGGCGCCGCTACGACGAAGTCAGCGAAGAAATGAAGATGGTCCCCTACAGGGTGGAGCGGCAGGGCGACCACGTGGCCATCCTGGCGCAGGGGAAGGAGCACACGCCGCCGGAGATCTCGGCGATGATCCTGCAAAAACTGAAGAAGGCGGCGGAAGACTATCTCGGCGAGAAAGTGACCGAGGCGGTGATCACCGTGCCCGCGTACTTCAACGACGCGCAGCGGCAGGCGACAAAAGATGCGGGACGAATTGCCGGGCTCGAGGTAAAGCGCATCATCAACGAGCCGACGGCGGCGGCGCTGGCTTACGGGCTCGACCGGGGCAAGGACGAGACCATCGCGGTGTACGACTTCGGCGGCGGCACGTTCGACATTTCGATCCTGGAAGTCGGCGAAGGCGTGATCGAAGTGAAAGCGACCAATGGCGACACGCATCTGGGCGGCGACAACATCGACCAGCGGCTGGTCGATTGGCTGATTGACGAATTCAAGAAAGATGAAGGTCTCGACCTGCGCGGCAAGGGCAACGAGATGGCGCTGCAGCGTCTGCGCGACGCGGCGGAGCGCGCCAAGATCGAGCTCTCGACCACCATGGAGCACGAGATCAATCTGCCCTTCATCACCGCTGACGCCAGCGGTCCGAAGCACCTGGTGAAGAAGCTGACGCGGGCGAAGCTGGAGTCGATGATCGAGGACATCATTCAGCGCTCGGTCGGCCCCTGCAAACAGTGCATGAAAGATGCCGGCATCGATGCCAGCAAGATCAATGAAGTGGTGCTGGTCGGCGGGCAGACGCGCATGCCGCGCATTCAAGTAATCGTGAAAGAGCTGTTCGGGCGCGAAGGCCACAAGGGTGTGAACCCGGATGAAGTGGTGGCCGTGGGCGCGGGCATCCAGGGCGGCGTGCTCAAGGGCGAAGTGAAAGACCTGCTCTTGCTCGACGTGACGCCGCTGACGCTCTCGATTGAGACGCTGGGCGGCGTGGCGACGGGGATGATCCCGCGCAACACGACGATTCCGACCAAGAAGACGGAGACGTTTTCGACCGCGGCCGACAGTCAGACGTCGGTTGAGGTGCACGTGCTGCAGGGCGAGCGTCCGATGGCGGCGCAGAACCGGACGCTGGGCAAGTTCCACCTGACCGGGCTGCCGCCGGCTCCGCGCGGCGTGCCCCAGATCGAGGTGACGTTCGACATCGACGCCAACGGCATCCTGAACGTGACCGCGAAGGATATGGCGACGGGCAAGGACCAGAAGATCACGATTACGTCGTCTTCCGGTCTGAGCAAGGAAGAGGTCGAGCGCATGGCGAAAGAAGCCGATGCCCACTCGGCCGAGGACAAGGCCAGGCGCGAGGAGGTCGAGGCCAAGAATCAGCTCGACTCGATGGTTTACAACATCGAGAAGATGCTGAAGGAGCATGGCGACAAGATCTCGGGCTCGGAGCGCGGGGACGTCGAAAACGCGCTGGCCGACGCCAAGAAGGCCATCGAGAGCGGCAACAAGCAGCAGATGGACCAGGCGCGCGAGAAGCTGACCACGGCGTCGCACAAGCTGGCCGAACAGATGTACAAGGCGACCCAGAGCGCGCCGGGTGCGGGGCCGGCGCCGGGAGGCAATGCGGCCCCCGGCGGCGACGGCGAGCCCAAGAAGAAGGACGAAGGCGTGATCGACGCCGAGTACGTGGACGTGGAGGAGAAGAAATAGCCGTCAGCCGTCAGCCGTAAGCAAGGGCTAGCGAGACGCCGGCGCTACAAAAGTCTGGGGCACGGGTTTATACAGTTGAGGACAAACAATTGAGATTCGAAGTCAACGGCCAGATGTTTTTTGTGAACTTCGTCCCGGAAGAGGGGCGCTGGTACTGCTACGCCCCCACTCCAACCGGTATGCAGCGGATCCCCGTGTCGCTGGACGCGGCGCCGTTTGAGGCGTTTACCGTGTCGATGGATGAGCAGGCGAAAGAAGTGGTGAATTGAGAGAGCAGTTCTTAGGGAAACTCTGATTAAGTTGGGTCCCGGAATGGCTTTGAAGGGGCATGGCTTCAGCCATGCCGTTAGAACCCGCCACACAAGCGGCTTTAGCCGCCGAGGGTCGCCCCTCCATGGCATCCGGTCCTGCCAACGAAGACTTAATCAGACGGTCCTTAGTTCGCGGTTCCCAGTTCTCAGATTGTTTCTGTGCGAAAACCTAGAATTCTGTCATCCTGAACTCTGATGGCTGATGGCTGACGGCTGACAGCTCAACAATGGCGACTCCCACCAAGGACTACTACGCTGCGCTGGGTGTGAAGAAGAATGCCTCGGCGGAGGAGATTCGCAAGGCGTTCCGGAAGCTGGCGCGGAGGTATCACCCGGACGTCAATCCCGGCGACAAGACAGCGGAGGAGAAGTTCAAGGCGCTCTCCGAAGCCAACGACGTCCTGAGCGATCCCAAGAAGCGGAAGATTTACGACCAGGTCGGGTTCTACTCCGACAATATTGACGCGGCGACCGCCGAGGCCTATGCCCGCGGCGGGGGCCAGCCGGGCGCCGGCGGTTTCGGGGGCTTTCCCGGGGGATTTCCGGGAGGCCAGCCCGGTAGCCAGGGTGGCGCCCACTTCGATTTTGGCGGGTTCGACTTCTCGGATCTGTTCGAAGGCGGGCGAGGCGGCGCACACAAGGCTTCGACCGGCACCGGCGGCGGCTTCCGCGACGTCTTTTCCAGCATCTTCAGCGGCGGCGGGCGGGGCGCGGCGGAAGGTGGGCCCGAGCCGGGCAGCGATCTCGAGTACCAGGTTAATGTGCCGTTCTGGACGGCGATCCGCGGCGGGGTGATGAAGCTGAATCTTGCCCGGCGCGACGTGTGCGGAAACTGCCGGGGCGCGGGATATCTGGAAGGCCCGGGAACCTGCCCGCAGTGCCAGGGCAAAGGAATGGTCGAGCAGACCGGCGGGCGGATGAAGTTCAACGTGACGTGTCCGCGGTGCCAGGGGACGGGAAAGAATGTTTCGACCTGCGCGGTCTGCCATGGGGAAGGCGGAGTGCCGCGGACCGAACCGCTCGAGGTCAGGATCAAGGCCGGTACGCGCGACGGGCAGCGCATACGGATAGCCGGCAAGGGGAATGCCGGGCTGCGCGGCGGCGGGGTGGGCGACCTTTACGTCATTATGCGCCTGGGCGAGCACCCCATCTTTCGCCGGGAAGGCGACGACGTCTACTTAACCGTGCCGGTGACCGCGGTCGAGGCGGCGCTCGGGGCGAAGATCGAAGTGCCCACAATCGACGGCCGCAGCATGCTGAAGATCCCGCCAGGAACGCAGTCCGGCCAGAAACTGCGGCTGCGCGAGAAGGGCGTGCCGTCGGCCACCAAGGACGGCGTGCGGGGAGACGAGATCGTCGAGGTAAAGATCACCGTCCCCATGCCGCGGGACGAGAAGACCAAGGAACTGCTGCGCGAGCTGGCCAAGCTCAATCCTGAAGATCCGCGAGCGGAGCTGTGGAGCAAGGTCTGATTCTCACCGCCGAGGACGTCGAGAAGATCCATAAAGAGGGCGGTGGGGTTCCCAATACTTCGTACCGGCCCTCTCTGGCAAGAACTACTTCTTGCTCGGATCGTCCGCCGGATTCACATAGTTGAATTGGAAGGGCGACATCCCGTGGACCTGCACCACGACCTCCCCGGAAGCCATCGCATAGTGGTGCATGTCGGGATCGAGATACGCGAAGCTGCCGGTCGGAAAGGTCATCATCTTGGTGTCATCCCACTTGTCGCCCATCCCGACCTTGAAATTGCCTGAGACGACCGTCACATTTTCGCGTTTGGGATGCCAGTGCGGGGCGATCTTGTAGCCGTCGGGCATCTTGAGCCGGACGGTGAAGTCGCCGGTACTGGCGGTCGGGTCGCCTTCCACCACGGCCAACTGCGAACCGGGAGCAAGGAACGGCGGTGGTGGTCCGTATTTGATCTGTTCCGGGGTGAACGCATTCTGATGCGTCCCCGATTGGGCAAGCAGTAAGCCTGCGCAAACACACAGAACGGCGAGCGAGACTGTCCTCATAGCTGGTGCCTCCTGGAAGAATTCAAGCGGAAAACGCCCCGAAAGGTTATACACCAAATCGCGCTCCGCGTTCCAGTCCCTGCTGTTGACCCCTGTGTTCCTCTGTGACCTCTGTGGTAGAGCCTTACCGCTCCCAATCCCGTCCGTCCACCATGCGCTTAATCCCGTCCTTAAGATGAACGACGTGGAAGTTGATAAGCAGGCCAACACTTTTCCCGCTGAGGCGAAGATATGACAAAAGCTGAGCCTCATGGACGGGATGGATGCCATCTATGCACTTGATCTCAACAACCACTAATCCCTCGACCAGCAGATCAAATGCGATACCCTAGTTCGAGTTTCTCTCCCTGGTAGACCACCGGCAGACCGACCTCTGTGGCCACGTGAAAACCTCGTTTGCGTAGTTCGTGGGCCAGGCAAGCTTGGTATGCGCTCTCCAGCAACCCCGGCCCAAGCTGCGAGTGCACCTTCATTGCAGCATCGACGACCGCGCCGGACACCTGATTCACCCGCGGCATGCGGACCACTGCTGGACTGGCCATAGTATTCTCTTGCACTCACGAGTAGCACGAAGCGGTCGGATTCCTCTGTGATCCTCGGTGTCCTCTGTGGTGATGAATTCCCAGACCCTTTACCACAGAGGGCACAGAGGAACACAGAGGAGCCCCTTCTCTGGAGGGTCTGGCTCCTGGCGCCCTCGGCGTCTCGGCGGTGGGGGCACCTGGGCCCGCGTTACCTCCGTGCCGACCCTTTCTGACAAAAATTTCCAAAAAAAATGTTGCATCTCTGAAAATTTCCCGTAATCTCACAATTGCGAACTAACTTCGCCGAAAATGCCCAGGAATCGCTAGCCACCCTGGGAGCCGCGTAAAGAAAGTCAAGGGAGACGCGGTGGTGAGAGTGAGTCGCTTGAGGAGGAAGCCATAGAAATTGGCAACAGCCACCGCTACGACTAACCTTTCGCGGCCTACCCTCAGTGTCGCTCCCCGGAAAAAATCCATCCGTCTCACCCTTTGGCCCCTGGTCGCTGCCACGTTCTTCATGGTTTCGGGCGGGACGTACGGGACCGAAGACATCGTGCACGGCGCCGGGTACGGCAAAGCGATCCTCATCCTGCTGCTGACTCCGCTCCTCTGGAGCCTGCCGACGGCATTCATGATCGGCGAACTTTCCAGCGCGCTGCCCTTCGAAGGCGGCTACTACGCCTGGGTACGCCGCGCCATGGGGAATTTTTGGGGATTTCAGGAAGCCTGGCTCTCGCTGGTGGCGTCCATTTTCGATATGGCGATCTATCCGACCCTGTTTGTGGCCTATCTGACCCGGATATTTCCCTGGTTTCAGGAGAACCATCGCGGGGTAATGGTGGCGCTGGGCGTGGTGATTGTCTGCGCGGCCCTGAATATTGCGGGCGTAAAGGTGGTCTCAACGACCTCGCTGTGGCTGTTCTTCGCCCTGTCGGCGCCGTTCGCGGCCATTTTTGTGCTGGCGCCGTTCAAGATCGGGGCGCTGGCCAACGCGGTCACCAAACCGACAACGTCGAACGTCGACATTCTGGGCGGGCTGCTCATCTGCATGTGGAACTACATGGGATGGGACAACGCCTCGACGATTGCGACCGAAGTGGAGCGTCCGCAGCGGACGTACCCGCGAGCGATGCTTGTGGCGGTGGCCATCGTCTGCGTGACCTACATCCTGCCCTCCGCCGCTATGTGGATGACCGGGCTCCCAGCGAGCGCATGGGAGACGGGTGCGTGGGCCGACATCGCCGGGCTGATGGGTGGACCCGTGTTGCGAATTGCCTTGGTGGCGGGCGGCATGATGAGCGGCTTCGGCATGTTCAACGCCCTGGTGATGAGCTACTCGCGCCTGCCGCTGGCCATGGCGCAGGATGGCATGCTCCCGAAGGTGTTTGGCAAGCTGCATCCCAAGAGCCGCGCGCCTTGGGTCGCGATCGCGGGTCTGGCGGTGTGTTGGGGACTGTGCCTGAATCTCGGCTTCGAGCGCCTGGTGACGCTCGACATCATGTTGTATGGGGTGAGTTTGAGCTTGGAGTTTCTGGCCCTGATCTTCCTGCGTATTCGAGAGCCGGAGTTGAAGCGGCCGTTTCGCGTGCCGGGTGGAATGTTCGGAGCGATTGCCGTCGGCATCGCGCCGACGCTGCTGCTCGGATTCGCCATTTTGCGCTCCCAGAGTGAGACTGTGCTCGGCATGAGCTCGTTCCTGTTCGGCTTGATCCTGATCGGAGCGGGCGTGGCGGCCTATGGCGTGAACTACGCATTGAAGCCGGCAGGATGGACTCGGCCGGAGCCGAAGCCGGAGATGGCGGCATAACTTCTTTTCCGCGGATGAACGCGGATTGGAACAAGCCAATGGTGATTTCCGTAGAGACGCAGCTTGCTGCGTCTCTTTTCTTTTGCGGTCACTTTTCTTGCGGTTGGCGGTTGGCCCGTCAGCCGTCCGCAAGAACTACGGCGCATCTGTTGTACATTAGTGGGCGATGACCAAGCGCAAATCCAAGGGCGCGTACATGATCTCGGCGGTGGCCGAGATGTACGACATTCATCCCCAGACGCTGCGCCTCTACGAGCGTGAGGGGCTGCTCAAGCCCAGCCGTACCGAGGGGAATACGCGGCTTTACACCGATGAAGATTTGCAGCGGCTGGAGTTCATCCTGTCGCTGGCGCGCGACCTGGGCGTCAACATCAGCGGGATCGCCATCATTCTGCAAATGCGCGAGCGGATGGAAGAAATGCAGCGCCAGATCCAGGAGTTCGTGCAGTACATCCAGCGGGAAGTGCTGAGCCGAGCCTCCGCGGCCGCCGATCCTTCCAAAGGCGCGATCGTGCCGTTCCGGCGCACGGTCATCCCGGTTGCCGATTCCTCCAAACGAAGAGACTCGTCGAAGTAGCGGCCTGCCAGCGCCGGAGACAGCGCTGCCCTGCTTCCCAACCTCGAACACCTTTCCTCAAAGAAGCCCGCTGAATTTACCGAACTTTCATCACAATGCAACCAACGGTTTTCTGTCCGCGATTAGGGTGAAGGCATGAAGAGGGAAAATCCAATTGATGTTCCGGACACTGGGATTCGGCCCGCGCCCTCGGCGCGCGACGGGAGAGGCGACAAGAGACTCAAGCTCAGCCTGGAGGCCGAGCAGTGCGGAAGTGCCGTGGTCCTGCACTGCCGGGGACGGCTGATTTTCGGCAACGAAGCGCGCTCTCTCAGGCCGTGGCCGAGGTCCTGCCCCTGGCCCGGAGGATGGTGGTGGACCTGGCCGGAGTCGAGGCCGTGGACAGTGCCGGCCTGGGCGAACTGGTGTTGACGCACATGTGGGCGGAAGCGGCTGGATACGCCCTGAAGTTTGCCAGCCCGAGCAAGCCGGTCCGGCACCTGTTCGAACTCACCAACCTGGTGTCGGTTCTCGACGTGTATCCCAGCGTTCCGGAGGCGGTGTCGGCGATGTATCAGGAGGATCTGCGTCCGGCATAAGGACGGGGTTGGACTTCGCGTTGAGGTTTGCTTCGCCCGGTTGTGATACCGTCGCCAGCTACTTTTCCCTGCGGAAGCAATAACGGCCGCCGCGTTCGCGGGCAAATTGTTCGGCCACCTTCAGAAAGGCGCGGCCGGCGTGGGAGAGAGTGGACTCCTGGCGATAGACCAGGCGGAGCTTGCGCTGGAAGTGGAGCTCGCGCACGGGAACGCGGACCAGCTCCCCTCGACCGATTTCGTTTTCCACGCTGATCTCCGGCACCAGCGCGACGCCGTTGCCCAGGCTAACAAAACGTTTGATGGCTTGCAGGGTGGGCAGTTCCACGTCCATGTGCAGAGGAGTCTTGTGGCGGCGGAAGGCTTCGATCACCTTGTCGCGGTAAGGCGAGGCGACGATGTGGGCGACGAACGACTCCGCACCCAACTGGCGGATGCTGACCTCGCCGGCCGAGGCCAGGGAATGGCTGGGAGGAACGACGAACACCAGCTCGTCGAGGTAGACCACGGCGGACTGCAGTTGCGGCTCCTGCGGGTCGTAGGAGAGGACGCCGAATTCGACGTTGTGCTTGAGCACGTCGTCAGGGATGTGGCTGCCCAGTGAGCGCTGGACCAGGATCTTGATCATGGGGTGCAGACGACGGAAAGCAGCCAGCACGGGCAATAGATAGAGGGCGGTGAGCTCGTTGGCCGCGATCACCACCTTGCCCTTCTGCAACTCCCGCAGCTCGACCAGAGCCACCCGCGCGTCCTGCCGCAGGTTGAGCAGTTGTTCCGCATAGTCTTGCAGTACGCGGCCGGCGTCGGTCAGCAGGCCGTCGCGCGAGGAGCGGTCGATCAGCGGCTCGCCGATCTCCTCTTCCAGCTTGCGGATGGTCTGGCTGACCGCCGACTGGGTGCGGTAGAGCTTTTCGGCAGCGCGGGAAAAACGGCGCTCGCGGGCCACGGTGAGAAAGACTTCGAGTTGCGAAAGATCCATAGGAAGCAGCTCCTGGCTTCTAGCTTCTAGCTTCTAGCTTCTGGCTCCTGGCTCCTGGCTCCTGCTTCCGGCTTTCGGCCGTCAGCTTTCGAAGCTCAGAGTTGATTAATGGTAGTGAATCTTTTGATAAGAATCACTTATACTATCAGCGTTACTAATGATTACGTAAACATTATAACCTTCTCTTTATCGTGCCGAGTTCGTACAGTAAAGGCCTGTTTCTCCGGAGGTCAGGGAACCATGGGACGGCCTTGCATCACGATTTTCGACACCACACTCCGCGACGGCGAGCAGTCGCCGGGTTGCAGCATGAACGTGCAGGAGAAGTTGCGGCTGGCACAGCAACTGGACCGGCTGGGGGTGGACGTGATCGAGGCCGGGTTCCCGATCGCTTCGGATGGGGATTTCGCAGCGGTCGAGACGATTGCCGCCTCGGTGCGGCGTCCCATCATTGCCGGGCTGGCCCGGGCGCAAGTCGAAGATATAGACCGGGCCTGGCAGGCGTTGCAAGGAGCAGCCCGCCCCCGCATCCATGTGTTCCTCGCCACCTCGGACATTCACCTGAAATACAAGCTTCGCATCACGCGCGAGCAGTGCCTGGAGCAGGCGCGGGAAGCGGTCCGGCACGCCCGGTCGTTGTGCGCGGATGTAGAGTTCTCGCCGGAAGATGCCACGCGCACGGACCCGGCCTTCCTGTGTCAGGTGGTCGAAGCCGTAATCGCGGCGGGCGCCACGACCGTGAACATTCCCGACACCGTCGGCTACACCACGCCGGAGGAGTATGGGCAGTTGCTACGCACGCTGCAGGAGACAGTGCCGGGGATCGAGAAGATCACCCTTTCGACCCACTGCCACAATGACCTTGGTCTGGCCGTAGCGAATTCCCTGGCCGGTGTACAGGCGGGAGCGCGCCAAGTGGAATGCACCATCAATGGAATCGGGGAGCGAGCCGGGAACGCTTCGCTGGAAGAAATCGTAATGTTGATGCGGGTCCGGCCGGACCGGTATCCCTATGAGACTGGAGTTGCGAGCGAGCAGTTGTATCCCTCCAGCCAGATGCTGGGGGAGATTACGCGGGTGCCCGTCCAGCCCAATAAGGCCATCACCGGGCGCAACGCATTCGCGCACGAGGCCGGCATTCACCAGGATGGCATCCTCAAGAACCCGCTGACCTACGAAATCATGACGCCGCAGTCGGTGGGGGTGCCGGATTCGCGGCTGGTGCTGGGAAAGCACTCGGGACGCCACGCGCTGGCCCTGCGCTGCGAGCAACTGGGACACCAGTTCGATCGCCGGGAATTGGACGAGGTCTATCGCAAGTTTGTGGTGCTGGCCGACCGCATCAAGAAGGTCCAGGACAGCCACCTGCTCGAACTGATCCAGGAAGTACGCGATCGAGGGAAGAGAATTCCGCCCGCGGCCGCGGCGCTGCCCTTGGCACGGGCCGCTGCGGTTGCCGCCAACCCGCCGGATACCCACAAGGGGCCGTTGCCGGCGCACCGGCCGGGGAACGGCAGTCCGGCTGCACTCCCGGTCTTCGCTGAGCATCATAGCGAGCAGGAAGACTATCTGTGGGGTGTGTAGCGAACCGCGGCGAATTTCACCGCCGAGGAACTTTTCACTTTGGAACTCGTTCCCGATCGGGTACATTCCTTCCTACTCCGGGACCAAGATTTTCGGCGCGTAATCATCATCTGGATTATTCTTGAATAGCTTGTTCGGTGTGGGACATGCGTCTACGCGTCACTTCGCTGCCCGGCGACGGGATCGGTCCTGAGGTCATTTCGCAAGCCATTGGCGTTCTGGAAAAAGTTGCCGGCGGATTTGGCCACGACCTGGAACTGGACGAAAGAGCGATCGGCGGCGTGGCACTGACTAAGTTTGGCGATCCCTTGCCGGGCGCTACGATTCAAGCCTGTCTTCGCTCGCAGGCGGTGCTGCTTGGAGCCGTCGGCGGGCCAGCCTTCGATCGCTATCCACGCGAAATCCGGCCCGAAGCGGGATTGCTGCGCCTGCGGCAGGAATTGGGAGCATACGCGAACCTTCGTCCTGCGGTGTTCTATCCCGCGCTGCGCGCCTGCTCGCCGCTGCGCGAAGAGGTGGTCAAGGGAACCGACATTTTGATCGTTCGCGAACTGCTGGGCGGTCTGTATTTCGGCCAACCGCGCTCGATCGAGGGCGCCGCCGGCGCTCGCCAGGCGGTCAATACCATGCGCTACGGCGAGCCCGAGATTGAGCGCATTGCGCGCATGGCGTTCCAGCTGGCGCGCGTCCGCCGCAAGCGGCTGGTTTCGGTGGACAAATCCAATGTTCTGGAGTGTTCGCGGCTGTGGCGGGAGGTGGTGACCCGTGTGGGCAGCGATTTTCCCGATGTGCGCCTCTCCCACATGTACGTGGATGCCGCGGCCATGACGCTGGTGCGGAAGCCGGCGGAATTCGACGTCATCCTCACGGAAAACATGTTTGGCGACATTCTTTCTGACCAGGCAGGCGGCGTGGTGGGATCGCTCGGCTTGCTGGCTTCGGCGAGTATCGGGGGCTCGGTCGGTCTCTACGAACCGGTTCACGGGTCGGCGCCGGACATTGCCGGCCAAGGCATCGCCAATCCGCTGGGCGCAATTCTCTCCGTGGCCCTCATGCTGCGACATACCTTTCATCTGCTCAAGGAAGCCGAGTGCATTGAAGCTGGGGTGATCTCGACGCTCGCGGGTGGATTCCGCACACCCGATCTGGCGCGGACCGGCGAACAGACCGTCACCACCGAGGAGATGGGCGCGCAGATCGGTGAGTTTGTGGGCCAGGCGGCAGCGACGAATGAGCGGTCCGCGTCATGAACTGGAGCGGACTGCAGCCGTCTTGAGGTGCCGGCCTCCGCGTTGTCCCGCTGGATTCGCGCGCTTCGAGCCGCCTCATAATCTGCCGGGAGAAGGCACTGCGGGAGTGGTGTATGCCCTGGTGAGAGCATTCCACCGAATACGCATCACGTCCCCGAACATGCGCAGACCGTCGCGGAAGGGGTGAAGCCGCGTTCCTTCGCTGTGCGCCCACAAGACCGGGACTTCGGCCACGCGCAGACCCATGCGTTGGGCGAGGAACAGAATCTCCGGATCGAATCCCCAGCGCTCGATCCGCTGGAGGGGAAAGATGCGCTGGGCCGCCTCTCCTCGAAACGCTTTGAAGCCGCACTGGGTGTCTTTGAAACGCAATCCCAGGATGACACGCAACAGCAGATTGAAGATGCGGCCGAAGGCCTGGCGATAGAGTGGCTGACGCTCGGTCTGCAACTCGCTGCGGAGCCAGCGCGACCCGATGGCGACGTCGGCGCCCTGGGCGATGGCATCGAAGAGCTTTTGCGCCTCGGTAATCGGCGACGACAGATCGGCGTCACTGAACAAGCAAAGGTCCCCGCGGGCGTGCAGCATGCCATTCCGCACGCTGAAACCCTTGCCGCGGTTGCCGGGGTTTTCGATGAGGCGGACCTGGGAGTGGGTCCGTCCGTAGGCCCGCACCACCTCGGCCGTGTCATCGCGGGAGCCGTCATTCACCACCAGCACTTCCGCGTCCCACTTCTGCTCTTCGATGTGGCGCAGGATTTCGTCGAGCGTAGGGCGGATACGGCTGCTTTCGTTAAAGGCGGGAATAATCAGGCTGTAAGTCAATCGGAGTTCTCGGTTCCCGTAGAGACGCAGCTTGCTGCGTCTCCATGCCGCGAGCGTCCCCATGCCGCGGGAGACGCAGCAAGCTGCGTCTCTACGGGAACTGGGAACTGAATTATGCCACCTGGCGGCGCTTCTCGAGCATGCGGAAATACTCGTTGACGAGCACCTGGTCCCAAAAGCCCGCCCGGGCCTCCTCGCGCATGGCCACGGCGGCTTGCTCGTGGGTCAGGGCCGGCTTGTAAGGCCGCGCGGTGCGCAGAGCGTCATACACGTCGGCCACCTGCAGGATGCGCGGGAGCAGCGGAATCTCCCCCTGGGAGAGGCCGTCCGGATAACCGCTGCCATCGGAATGCTCATGGTGGTGGCGGATGATGGGCAGCACCAGGCGCAGCGACTTCAGGGGCCGGCAGATGGTTTCTCCGGTCACCGGATGCTGCTTCATGATTTCCCATTCGGCGGGGGTAAGGTTGCTGCCCTTCTTGAGGATTTCATCGGGGACCGCGATCTTGCCCAGGTCATGGAGATACCCGCCCCGGCGCAGCGCCACCAGGCACTCGTCATCAAGGCCGAGATGCCGTCCCAGATCGGTAGCGTCTTGTGCCAGCCGGTCGCAGTGACCCTCGGTATAGGGATCGCGAGACTCAACGCTGAGGCCAAGCGTACAGAGGACGGATTCCGCCGTCTCCAGTTCGTCGGTGAACTCTTTTAGCTTCAGCAGCGAACTGGCGCGGGCGAACAGTTCCTCCGGGCAGATCGGCTTAATCAGGAAATCGTCGGCCCCGGCTTCGATCCCCTTGAGGCGGTCCTGGCGGTCGCTCAAACCGGTAATCATCACGACCGGGATCAGCCGCGTCGCCGGATCGTCTTTCAACTCCCGGCATAGTTCGTATCCGGACTTGCCGGGCATGACCACATCCAGCAGGATGAGGTCCGGAGGATCGCGTCGGATTTGAGCTTCTGCGTCGGCCGCATGCTGCACTGTGGTAAGGCGATAGCCACGGCTGGAAAGCAATTCGCCCAGCAATTCTGCGTTGAGCGGATCGTCGTCCACCACAAGAATTGACGGCTTCCGCCGGGCAATCAGCAAATCACCCATATTTTCCTTAGAGTTAGGAACCGAAGGCGGAGTTGTCCGGCGCTGCCCAGGGAAGTTCATGACACCAACTATGGCCTCTATTGTAACCAATCTCTAACCTAGGAAAAACTGAACATTTTCAGTGGTCATGCGACCTTGTAGCAATTGGTCAGCCATGAAAGGCTCCTGCCATGCGGCGGAAGCTTCTTCTGGTCCTCTTTTTGCTTTGTCTTGCAGGACATGAAAGCCTGGCCGTCCCCAAGCCTCACGTCATCGTCTTCGGGAAATGGACTTCTGCCAAGTGGCCCGACGCCACCGGAGAGAAGATGCTGGCAATAAAGATACGGCCGCTGCTCGTGGATTCAAAGTTGCGGGAGTACACGACGGGAAACCCGCACGAGCTTACCGACCGGCTGTTCGTGGTGCGGCGGGTTTTTCGCGTGAATGACGCGCTGCCCCAGGAGAGCGCGGCGCGCTGGCAGTGGCAGCGCGGCGGCTGGCTCCTGGTGGACCGCCTCACCGGACGAGTTTCCCCGTTGAGCCTGCCGGAGTTCGATCCGTTCTACTCAACGGCCAGCTGGTACCGCGATTATGTGGCCTACTGTGGCGTCTCCGAAGACCGCCAGAAGCAAGATGGCCAGAAGGAAGACGGCCAGAAGCGGTATGCGGTCGTGGCGCAGGTGGGCCGGCGGAAACCGATCCTGAAGAAAGCGCTCGGCGAACCGGCGGGAGGCGACGAGCCGGATTCGGAGTGCCCCGCTCCGGCCTGGGAAAGGAACCCGGCGCGAGTCATGTTCCAGCCCGCGGACGGCCAGAAAGTGATGTTCTCGATTCGCGGTCGCGTGGTGGATGTGGTCACGGACGCGGAGGAAGAAGCGGAGGAGTAGGAGGCCGGTTGCCGTACAAGCGCGGAACTGACCATGCGGGAAGTGGTGGCCTGCATCACTCCTCGTCCGAAAATCCGCCGGAAGCCTTGAGCCGCTCTGCCTTCTGAAAAGCCGCCTCGGCCTCATCACGGCGGCCGGCAGCAAGAAAGGCCATCCCCAGCGCGTGTTGCGCGCGAATCCGGTTGGGGTTCAGTTCGGTGGCTTGCCGCAGACTTTGGATTGCCGCATCCGTCTGTTGCAGCTTGAGCTGAGTAAGTCCCAGTTCGGTGTAAGCGTCGGGATTCTTCGGATTCAATTCCAGACAATGTTGGTAAGCTCGGATCGCTTCCTGCTCCCTGCCCAAGCCGTCGAGCGAGTTCCCGAGCAGGATCCAGGAGTCTTCATCCTTCGGGACCTCTCGTGTGACGCGGGCGAATACCTCGCGGGCGGCTTCCCAGCGCTGGGTTGCGAGATACAGGATTCCGAGGGCGTATCGGGCTCCAAGGTCGTCCGGATGACTCGTTTGAGCCCGCGTCAGCGCGGCTTCAGCCTTGGCATAATCCTTCTTTTCGATGTAGGCGCGCCCCAGCAAGACGAGCGCCCGTGTGTTGCCGGGATGCGCGCTGGCCACGGGCTCGAGATAGTGAATAGCTTCGTCGGGAGAACGTTTCTGCAGTGCCTCAGTGCCCTTCCATAGGGCGACGACTTCCCCACGGCTTTGCCGCACCAGCAGTCCGCAGCCCAGCAGCGCGGCAGTAGCGACCAGGAAAAGGAAGGTCTCCGCGGTTTTGCGCCGGACTGGTTCCTCCATCAAGATCCGGCCAAGCACTGCGCCCAGGGCAAGCCCCATCAACATTCCGCCAATGTGCGCCGAGTTGTCTACCAACCCGCTGGCGGCCCCAATAAACAGGTTGTACACGGCAAAGGTGACCAGACTTTTCAGCGTCGGTCGCAGGGCCTCGCGGGATACGGGAAGCTTTCCGAGGTAAAGCGCCGTAATCAGCGCACCGGCAATGCCAAAAATCGCGCCGGACGCGCCGGCGCCAACCACCATGGGGTGCCACCACAAACTGGCAACGCTTCCCGACAGCCCGCAGACCGTATAGACCAGCAGGAAGGTGATTCTCCCGAACACGCGTTCCGCCAGGAACCCGAGGTTCCACAGGCACCACATGTTGAGAAGGATATGAAGCAGTCCGATGTGCACGTAGTTGGAGGTCAACGCTCTCCAGGGCTGTGCTCCCAGCGTTTGCGGACCCCAGTTGGCCCCCCACTTCAGCAAGTCGGCACTGGTAGGGGAAATGAGCGATGTCCCACTCAATGTCATCGCCGCGAAGACCAGGATGTTGATCGCGATCAGACCAATGGTCACTTTCGGTCTCGGCAGAGCGATCCGGCTCGTGATCGGCAAAGGCCGCTCTTGCGGCATTGTGGCAGCCCGTTGACGGCATTCCGGACAGAGATCCCGAAGTTCGCCGACCGAAAAAGAAGGCAGCGGCTGGCCGCACTGGACGCAGTTCGACATCAGAACGGTAGTGTACTGAAAAAACCGGCAGGGCGCGGGGAGCTGCAACACTGGCGGGCCCTCGGGGGAAAGAAAGACTCAGCGGTGGCGAAGCCGGAGAAGAGTCCCCCACGTTGTGACGAGCGCTGCCAGCAGCCTTGCTTCCCACCCTTCGACTGAGCTGAGGACAGTTCGAAATGGTGGATACAGTCCCCCGGAGACTTAGGGAACGCGCGAAATATCCGACCGAATTCGCTGTGACCATCATCACCGCGACCACGTCCTCCCATCTCTGACAATCAATCAGCCGCGAAGCGGCGCAAGAATGCAGCCCACGGCGCAAGCCGTGGGTAAAGGCACCCAAAGTAAGGACCAGCCCCCAAGGGGCGAAAGAAAACTTGGCGCACACCGCGGCCAATCTCGTCATCCACGTAATCTTCAGCACCAAGGGACGCCGGTTCTTCATCGCTCCCGAAATCCGCAACGATCTCCTTGCCTACCTCGGGGGCATTGTCCGCGAACTGGGTGGCACGGCGCTCATCATCAATGGCACCGCCGATCACGTCCATATGCTGATGCGCATTCGTCCAGTGCAAACCGTGGCCGAGGTGATGCGCGTCGTCAAGCCAGCTGGTACCGCGACTACGTGGCCTACTGTGGCGTCTCCGAAGACCGCCAGAAGCAAGATGGCCAGAAAGAAGATGGCCAGAAGCGGTATGCGGTCGTGGCGCAGGCGGGCCGTCGGAAGCCGATCTTAAAGAAGGCGCTCGGCAAACCGGCGGCAGGGGATGAGCCGGATTCGGAGTGTCCCGCTCCGGCTTGGGAGCGGAGCCCGGCGCGAGTTACGTTCCAGCCCGCGGACGGTCAGAAGGTGATGTTCTCGATTCGCGGGCGTGTGGTGGACGTGGTCACGGACGCGGAGGAAGAGGCGGAGGAGTAGGAGAGCCAGTGTAGGGCGGACACGTGGCGCACCCTGAGATGCAGGCGGACCGCACGTTTCGGATTCAGGTCACGCGGAGACAAGGTCACCCGCCACCCTGCAATGAAACGCATCGTGACTGGCACTCCATTTCCTTCGAAGTTGCTGCTATCATCGCCCGTCGGCGGGACCAATGGCTGAAAGCTCACCACTCGGCAAGAGAATCATTCGGACCATCCGAAGCGTTCTCCAACGCTGCGAAGAGGTCGGAGAGAAGGTTGACTATCCCGGAGAAGGCGGAGAGCGGCGCTTTCGGAAGTGGATCGCCTCCGAACTCCTGGAAGGCGTGCTCGGCTGGCCTGTCGAGAATGTTGTCATCGGCGAGCGTTTCGACGTTCTACTGCTGAGCGATGAAGTCCACGCCCTTGCTACCATCGAGACGAAGACCCCGTATCATCAGGCGTCGAAGAAGGAACGGGCCGACTTCGAGGAGAGGCTCTCCGGTTTCCCAACCTTAAAGGCACGCATATTTCACCAACGGCTCCGAGTGGAATCGCCTCGACATTGTCGTCAGCGGTGCTGAACTTCAAGTCCTTGACCGGAGCACGTTTGATCTTGGCAAACATTCACCTGCCTACGCCGAACAGTTCTTCGCCCCTCTGCGATACCTGTCCGGAGATGATGTGTCACCCGGACAGGTGTACCACGTCAATCGTGACAACCCGTTCATTTCCGGCACTCTGTCGCGCCTGACAGTCGATCTAGACGAAACCGTCAAGGAGTTTACGGTTCTCTACCGGCAGATGTTTTTCGGCCTACGGGAAGGTCGTGCGGGCGTCAAAGCGCAAGAGGTTGCGATGGCAGTCTATTCGCAATGGTGCGGCAAATCCCTTCGCGTGACGCCTGAGACCGCAACCGAAATACTGCAAAATGTTCACAAAGCGGAGGGGTTCAATCCGCAGACAATAGCCCGGGCGCTCGCAGGTCTAGGCCTGGATGGCCCTGCGACGCAGCAAGTAGTTGAGGCCATCATGAGCCTCGCGCAGTCGCGCAAAACGGATGCGGAAGCACTGCGAGACTGCCTCTGGCCCGCGTTTGCGCCCTCCATAGACCAACTCAGCGCACAAACCGCTCACGTTGTTCTTGCGCGGACGCTCCTGCATCGTGTGGGGGAAGACGAACGGGTGCTCCCCAGAAGGTTATCGGGCGAAGAGCTGAATAAGCAATTGGACATTCCCACGACGACGATTACCGGTCGCAAGTTCCCCGCAACCGAGCTACTGGAAGACGTCCGGGCAGACATGCAGCACTTCCTGCCGACGGTGTATTTGAGGGGGGAATTTGACTGGTGGGCCGTGCTTCCTGAAAAGCGACCCTCGCTGACGCAGGAGCAGCTTGCGTGGTTGCGGCAATCCGATGACGACATGGAACTGCTGAACAAGCTGATGCTACGCCGACTCAGCCACTATCAGTTCGAGTCCGTGGATGTAGATATTTGGCGCAACATCTACGAAAACTATCTGCCCCCCGACGAGCGCCAGCGTCTTGGCGGATTTTACACTCCCGACGAACTTGTAAACCTCATCTTAGATTTGGACAGCTACCAAGCAGAGCAGGAAGGTTTATGCAACCTGAGCTATATAGATCCCGCGTGCGGGAGCGGCGCGTTTGTTACGACCGCACTCGCGAGGCTACTTGCACATCTCGACGCGGACCTCCCGTGCCACAGGGAACTATCGAAAAAGGGCGCGCCTGCGTGGAAGAGCGCCGAAAAGAGACTAAAACTTGTCGGCGAACTGGTCCACGCGATTGACCTACATCCGTTCGCAAGTTTCCTGACCACACTTAACGTATTGTTCATGGTTCTACCGCTGTACGCAGTTGCCCGTAAGCAAGACCCAGACTTCACGGTGGATCTGCACATATTCTCGGCCGATGGTTTAGAAAGCCCCGACAAGAAGACGGAACAGCAGATTCACATGTTCTCGCAGATGAACTCGCGCATCCAGCTCAGCGCCGACAGCTATGAGCGGTATCGCAGAATTATGGACACTAAGTTTGATCGCGTGTTCGGGAACCCACCGTGGGGCGGCGTGCTCAAGGGGTCCCTTGCTCCGGTTTACGACACGACCAAAAAACACCACTTCGCAAAGACGTTTCCGAACGCTGCGAAGGGCAAATATGACGTTTATGGGCTGTTCATGGAGCGCGCCCTGCAACTCCTTAAGACTGATGGCCGATTCGCGCTCCTCACACAGGGCACCTACCTAGACAAAGAGTGGGCAAAGGGACTCCGCAAGCTCCTTGCGTCTAAAACAGAACTGGACTACATCGTCGACATGAATCCGTTCGGGCAATTGTTCTTCAACGCTATGAATTCGCCATGCGTTACGGCGGCAGTGAACACGCAGACCGAAGCAGGCGGGGACTGCCTCTGCGTGATGTCTGGAGCTCCCAGCGACTTCCGCGATCTGAGTACACAACAGCGACGCGAAAGAGTGGTGGGCACGGTTAGAAGCGCGCTGGAGAAGCTCACAAAGAAGAAGAGTGCGAAGGTGCTCTTTGCATCCGGTGCGAGGGTCTCCCGGCAGAGACTGCGCGACACGGCAGGTGACCGTTGGGATCTTAGCGGTGGGGCAGGAAGGGAGAGCTTTTCAAAGGATTGGTTTACCGCTGCCGAACTGCTGGAAATGCGGCAGGGGGTCACGCCGGGCGGTTGCCTCGATGTCTTTTTGATGGATGCGAAAAAGGCTAGGATGCTCGGTCTAGAAGATGCGCTCGTGCGAAAAGCCATCAAGAGCAAACAGCTCTCTCGCTGGCGCGTGGAATGGAAGGACCGAGTACTCTTTTACCCTTACAACAAGAAGACCAAGAAGGCCAAGAAAGCAGAGAAGGCCGTCCCCGCATTCACCATTATGTGGGACGAGATCGAGGACGAGAAATTAAAGGAACGTCTGATAAAGCTCGGAATCGAGGACGCACTCGATTTCGATTTGCAAATCGACTCGCATGAGACAGAAATCATTCGTGAATCGGGCATCAATAACGAGTCAGTTCAGAAGTTGCTAAAACATCGTGTTTCTCTCGGTATCGTAAAGTACCCCAACGCTGCGAAGTATCTCGTTGAGAACTATGAGCGTCTCCAGGGCCGCGTTTTCGAAAAGAAGAAATTTACTGACCTCGGAAAGCGATGGTATGAGTACCACCGACCGCGCGATCCGCAAATTATGCTCCGACAGCTTAGAATTCTGTCGCCCACGCTAATTCGAAAAGTGAGGTTCGTCGTCGACGACACTGGTTATTTATCGGACCACGCGTGCCTGATGATCCAGCCGACCAAGAAAACGCAGCGGGCATGGCAGGATTTCGAACAGAAAATGAATAAAGTAGTCGGAACGAAGCTCAGCGAGAAGGAGCTACTTCAGTATTGTCTGGCATTCATGAACAGCGACTACGCGCAGCAGCGGCTCGTTACCGGTCATCGTCCGACTCCCAAGGGCTCGTACGCCATCACGGAGGCGTACATGAAGGAAATACCTATCCCCGTTCCGTCGGACAAGAAAACGTTGAGACAAATCATCGACTCCGTCGATGCTTTGGGGGGCGAAAATCTTAAGCCTGCTAAGAAGGACGCCGTAGAGGCGATGGAGCTGCAGATACAAGCCCACGTTGACGGGGTTCTTGCCGAGACATAGGTCACACTCCTCCGTGTTCTCCATCACCGACACCGACCCTCCACCTGTGCGAGACTCCGGAGTGAATGGGGCAGCGTTTTTGTGTGCCCGTCCACAGGACGGTCTCACCCGGCGCTGCCCCAAAGCTTTTCAGCGCTCTTTGACAACCGTAAGCCCTTATTCCGGAATATTTTCCGTGTAAGTCCTTTAGGATCTAAGATCGCGCTACCTAACTCTATGATTCCAAAAGCCCAGGGGGGTATGGGGGGGTACCCCCCCATACTAACTGGTTATTACACCCGGAGTAAATGGGCAAGAATAGTTGAGCGCAGCCGCTCTAATCACCGGTCGCTTCGACGGCGGGGAGTTCTTCCTCGGCGAGGCGGGTGTGGACCTTGGCACTGGTGACCAGCACAACCGAAGCCACGATGATCGCGCTGCCGAGCAGGATGAAGTGATCGATGCGTTCGTGGAGCACCAGCCATCCCAGGAACACCGCGACCACCGGATTCACGTAGGCGTAGGTGGACACCTTCGAGGTCGGAACGTGCTGCAGCAGCCAGATGTAAGCCGTGTAGCCGATCCAGGAGCCACATACGATGAGGTACAGGGTGGCCCCAACTCCGCGCGCGGTCCAAGTCACCGATGAGTGCCTCTCGACCAGCCCAGCGAACAAAAGATTCCCGATTCCCCCGAAAATCACCTGCCAGGCGGTAGCGCTGAAGGGATCGGCCGCGGCGGTCTGCCACTTTTTCGAGAGCACCGAGCCCAGCGCCCAAGCGAACGAGCCGCCCAGCAGGATCACAGACCACGCGAATTCGCGGCGCCCCAGGGATGAGGGGTGCAGGAGTTGGGGCCAGATGAGCACGACCACGCCCGCGATCCCGACCAGCAGCCCGATTTTGCCGCGCCGCGAGATGTGATGGTCACCGAGCAACAAGCTATCGAGCACCATGAACCAAAGCGGCGACACCGCCACCAGCAGGGCCGCCAGCCCGGTCGGGACGACCCGCTCGGCGTAAGAAAGTGTGAGGTTGCCGCCCGTGAGGAGCAGGATTCCGACCACGGCCAGGTTGGCGAATTCGCGGGCCGAATACCGGATGCGGCGTCCGGTCAGCCCGCACCAGGCGAGCATGACCACGCCGGCCGTCAGGAAGCGGCTGGCGCACATCACTCCCGGTGGAATCTGCTCTACGGCAATGCCGATCCCAAGATAGGTCGAACCCCAAAAAACGTAGACGAGCGCAAAGGCGACAATGACCTTCCATCGGATTGGGGGCGCAGCGCTGCTCATGGCGTGGAAAAGTCAGAATAGCAGAGCGAGCGCTAATGTCCGTTTACTGCGAAGCGCCGTTCAGCAGGTTCCGCAATACGGCAACCTCCGCCTTGATGCCGGTGCGAAGTGCCGGATCAACGTCCGGCGCGAAGTAAGGGGAGTGATTCGAGGGCAGCATCGTGCCCGCAGCCGTGGTTTCGGCCAATTTCAGCGGGTCAGCGCCTCCCAGGCTGAAGTACAAAGACGGCACGCCCTGGGCGATGAAATAGGAGTAGTCCTCCGAGGGCGTGATCGGCTCGGTCGTGATCACATTCTGCTTGCCCAGCGCGGCTTCGAGCGGCGCGCGAAGCCGCTGCGCCAGCGCCGGGTCGTTATAGACCGAGTCGGTCCCCTCGTAGTGCTCGATGAGAGGTTCCTGTTGTGCTCCGCTCGCTAGCGCTTCCGCCTTGGTGATTCGCGTGATCGCTGCCAGGATCTGTTTTCGCACCTCTGTCTTGTAGGTTCGCACCGTCAGCCCAAGCTCAGCCTGGTCGGGAATGATGTTGTTCTTCGTGCCTGCCCGGATGTAGCCGACCGTCACGATGGCCATCTCTCCCGGCTTCACCTCTCGCGAAACGATGGTTTGCAGAGCGAGGATCGTCCGTGCGGCGATCACGATCGGGTCGATCGTCGTGTCGGGTGCGGCCCCATGTCCTCCTTTGCCATAGATCGTGATTCGCACGGAGTCGGCATTCGAGTTGTAGGTGCCGGGAGTGATCCCCACCTGTCCGGCTGGGAGATCGTTGCCAACATGGAGTGCGATGCCCACGGAGGGTTTGGGAAACCGGGTAAACAGGCCATCGTCGATCATCCTCTTGGCTCCCCCTATGGCCTCCTCGGCCGGCTGGCCGATCAGCATCAGAGTGCCGTGCCAGCTCTCCCGGCTGTGCGCCATGATGGCCGCCGTCCCCACTAATGCCGCGATGTGGAGATCGTGCCCGCAGGCATGCATGACCGGTACGTCGCGTCCTCCGTCGTCCTTGGCGTGCACCTTGCTGGCATAGGGAAGTCCAGTCTTCTCCTCCACCGGAAGCGCGTCGAGTTCCGTGCGCAGCATGACCGTCGGCCCGGCGCCATTCTTGAGAATGGCTACAACCCCGGTGCCGCCGACTCCTTCCGTGACTTCGTAGCCCAGGCTCCGCAAACGAGCGGCGAGTTTCGAGGCGGTCTGCGTTTCGTGCGAGGACAGTTCGGGATTCTGATGAAGATTGACGTAGAGATCGTGGGCGGCGGGATAGACCGCTTCGACTTCCTTCGAACTGGCCGTTTGCGCGGACGCGGTGGCGGCAAGAGAAATGAGGAGCAGCAGTTTTACCAGTCTCATGATGCACGAATGATATCCGGCGGTGCGCACGGCGGCAAACCCTCAGGGCCGGAAGCTGGCGTGAATCAGCGTGGGCTCGATTGGTGCCGTGGTCTTAGGCTTCGGTGGGTTCGAGATCGATTGCCGCCAAAACTTTGGTCGCTGCCTCAGTGCCGGAGCGGACGCAGTCGGGGACTCCGATTCCGTTGAAGCCGTTACCGGCGAGGGCCAGGCCGGGAAACTTCTGCTGCTGTGCCGCAATGCGCTGCAGGCGCTCCAAATGGCCAACTGCGTACTGCGCCATGGCGGCTTTCCACTTGTAAACGCGCGTGAAAAGCGGCTCGGCGGCGAGGCCGATGATCTGCTGGAGTTCGTTGCGGACGATGCGCAGAATTTGATCTTCGCTGCTGTCGAGAATTTCTTCATCGCGCGCGCCGCCCAGGAAGCAGCGGACGATGGCACGATTCTCCGGCGCGCGGTGCGGGAATTTGTTGTGAACGAAAGTAGCGGCGAGCATGCGGCGCCCTTCGCTGCGGGGGACAAGAAATCCGAAACCGGGCGGGAGCGAGCGGCGGACATTCTCGTCGTAACCGAGCGTTACCGTCACCGAAGAGCTGTAGCCGATTTCGCCGAGCTCGCGCGCAAGGTTCTCGTCGGCGAGTTGCAGGAGTGCTGACGCGGCCTGCGCGGGCGTCGCAATGATGAGCGCGTCGAAATGATCGCTCTGATAGCCCGCGGAGACAGTCCAGCCGTCGTCTTGGGGGATCACCGACTGGACTGGCGCTGAGGTTCGCAGCGCCTTGGAGTCGAGACGCGCGACCAGCGCGTCCACCATTTGCTGCATGCCGTCTTTCAACGAAGTGAACAGCGGAGGCGCGGGACGCCTGGCTGCTCCGGCCATTTTCTTGCGGGCCGCCAACATGGCGCGTCCCAGGCTGCCGTGTTTGGCTTCCATCTCCGCGAAGCGCGCCAGCACGGCGCGTACGCTCAACTGCGACGCTTCGCCGCCATACACCCCTGAGAGCAACGGGTCGGCGAGGCGATCCACCATCTCAGGGCCATAGTGGCGTTCGACCAGTTGGGCCACGCTTTCGTCTGCGGACGCTTTGCGCGGTGGATGGAACCACTCGGCCGCCATGCGCATTTTCGTGCGCAGCGAAAACAGCGGCGAGAACACGGTCGGCAGGATCTTGGTGGGCACCATGAACATGAGCCCGTCGGGCATCACGACCAGCTTCCCGTTGACCAGGATGTAAGTCTTGCGCTCAGAGTCGTTGGAGCCGATGAGCTGGTCGCCCAGCCCGATTTTCCGGCAAAGATCGGCGGCCCAGGGCTTCTCGCTGATGAACGAATCCGGCCCAGCTTCGACGAGACAGCCGTCAACGCGGTCGGTGACGAGCACGCCGCCGAGGCGTGGGTTGCGCTCGAACAGGACGTATTCGACGGGCACGCCAGCGCGGCGCTGCTCCTCGAGCGCGAACGCGGCCGACAGGCCGGAGATGCCGCCGCCGATGATGGCAATGCGTTTAGTCATTAGGCTTTACGCTCGGGTTCCGGCGTTAGGCTCTTAATATGTCGTAGAGACGCAGCAAGCTGCGTCTCTACACCAAGTCTGTTATGACTGCATCATCGTGTCATGCGGCCGCGGACCACTTTTGCCAGCGCCGCGGTCAGTGTCTGCGAGCCGTTCAACGACTCGGCGCGCCAGAGCCGCATGCCCTCTTTCTCTGCGAATTGCTTGAAGGCGATGTCGATGTCGTAGAGCACTTCGACGTGATCGCACAGGAATCCGATCGGCTGAAGAAACACGCCGCGATGGCCCTTGGCTTTCAGACCTAGAATCGTCTCTTCCACCGTCGGGCCGATCCATGGTCCGCCGGACATGCCCTGGCTCTGGAAGGCAAACATCCAATCTCCCGCTGAGAGCCCCGCCTCTTTTGCTACCAACGCAGCGGTTTCCTTCGCCTGCGCTTCGTAGGGATCGCCTTCCGTGATCGTTCTCTGAGGAACGCTGTGTGCGGTGAAGATTACTGGCAGTTTTGCTCCGTTCTCGGCACGCGCCTTATCCCAGCCCGAGCGCAGATTTTCCGCAAACGCTTTCGCCAGCAGCGGCTGATCGTGCCACTCATCGACGAAATCCAGAGTGAACGGAAGAGTGGTGTCGCCGGCAACCGCCCGGCGATAAAGCCCGACACTGGTGCGCGAATTCTGCGGAGCCAGGCAGATGGCGACCACGCGCTCGAAACCCTGAGCGCAAATGGCCTTCACAGCATCGGCAATCCACGGCTTCCAGTTGCGCATGCCGACAAAGACGGGCAGGCTCAGCGCGCGCGACAATTGATCGCCTTGCCGCAGGGTCCAGCAGGCAAGCGGCGAGAAGCCAATCAGGGAGTAGCGACGCCCGATCTCTTCGACGACTGGCGGCGGCATGGGCCGGCCCCCCGTGACATAGCGCAGAAACTCAGGCACCTGCTCCGGATTCTCCGGGCTGCCGTGCGCCAGCAGGAGCACGGCAACTTTGGACGGCGGGGCAGCGAACGAACTTACCTGATTCGCGCAGTAGCACTGGCCGCCGAGGCTCAGCGGGCAGGTGGTCATTTCCGGAACTCCGCCGAGTGCTCGCGCACAAAATCGCACAGCACTTTCACGTTCTCCACCGGAGTTTCGGGCAGAATGCCATGTCCGAGGTTGAAGATGTGGCCGGGGCGTCCGCCGGCGCGACGCAGGATGTCCTGGGCGCGCGACTTGAGTTCCTTCCCGTCCGCGAACAGCAGCACGGGATCGAGATTCCCTTGCACGGCGCCCTTGAAACCCATGCTCTGCCATCCGGTGTCGAGCGGGATGCGCCAGTCGAGGCCCACGACTTCCGCGCCCGTCTCTTTCATCGAGGGCAAAAGTGTCGCGCTGTCGGTCGCGAAGTAGATGATGGGCACCCGCGTCTTCTGCAGCCGCTTCACCAAGTCTGTGGAGTGCGGCAGGACGTAGCGCCGGTAATCTTCGACACTCAAGCAGCCCGCCCAGCTGTCAAAAATCTGGATGGCGTCGGCGCCAGCGCGCACCTGCTCCGCGGAATATTCCGAGGTCACCAGGACCAGCTTCTTCATCAACTCGTTCCACGAGCCGGGTGCGGAATACATCATCTTCTTGGTGAAGACATAGTTCCGCGAGCCGCCGCCTTCGATCATGTAACTGGCCAGGGTGAAGGGCGCACCGCAGAAGCCGATGACCGGCAGCCTGTCACCGAAATGCCGGCACACCAGCTTGACCGCTTCGGAGACGTAGCCGAGCTCTGCGGCGCGATCCGTGCGCAGGCTGGCGATGTCTTCATTCGTGCGCACCGGTTTTTCGATTCTGGGTCCCTCGCCGGCAGCGAAGTGGAAGGGCAATTCCATCACTTCGAGAGGGAGCAGGAGATCGGCGAAGATAATGGCGGCATCCACTTTCAGGATCTCGGCGGCTTCAATGGTGACCTGTGCCGCTACCGCTGGTTTCTTGCAGATCTCGATCAGGGAGTATTTCTTGCGGACGGCGCGGTACTCAGCCATGTAGCGCCCGGCCTGGCGCATGAACCAGACTGGCGTGCGCTCAACAGGCTGAGCCTTCGCGGCCCGCACAAAAAGGGAATTTGGAGCGGACATGAACCTTTCCAATGTAGCATTTTAGGCTCCCGTCTCGGAGGAGGCAGGAGGAACACTCGTTCCCCAGGATGGTCTCGCGTGGGCGAACCCCTGTCACGTCAAGCGCCGGAGAGAAGTTCCAATTCGATCTTCTTCGCGGCCGCATCCAGCTTCGCGATCCGAAACTTGCGAATCTGTCCGGCACGGACGGCTTCCGGCTGAGCCGTGCCGGCGGCGGCAGAGCCGCCTTTCCAGCGCGCCTGCAGCATGGAACTCAGCGAAGACAAGTCGGGCTTTGAGGATCGAGAATCCGGTTCGGCCCGCATCTCTTTTTCAGCCGCGCCTGCTAAACCAGCGCCCGGCCCCGCCGCCGGATTCGCCGCATCCATCCGGCATCTGGCCACGATACCTTCACCCAGCTCCACGCGACCGTCCGCAACGTCGATCATGCGGCCGGTGACGATATCGCCTTCCTTGTGTTCGGCGAGGTATTCGTCCAGGCTGGTGGGGACCAGCTGTTTCATGCCTAACCGCAGTTGCCGCTTTTCTGTGTCGACGGAAAGCACCTGGGCCCTGACCGGCTGCCCAACCTTCAGCACCTCTTGCGGGTGATTGATGCGCTTCTCGTCGCTGATTTCGCTGACGTGAATCATGCCCTCGACGCCCTCGGCCAGCTGCACGAAGGCACCGAACTTGGTGATGCTGGTGACCAGTCCTTCGACCGCCGAGCCCACCGCAAATTTCTGCGCCACCTCGGCCCAGGGATCTCCGAGCGCCTGCTTGAGGCCCAGCGAAATACGGCGCTCGCCGGCGTTCACGGCCAGAATCACCGCTTCCACGGTCTCGTCCGGCTTCACCACGTCGCTCGCGCTCCTCACCTTCCGGGCCCATGACATCTCGGAGATGTGGATCAACCCTTCAATCCCCGGCTCCAGTTCTACAAAAGCTCCGAAATCGGTAAGGCGGGTGACGGTACCACGGACGCGCTCGCCGGTCTTGTACTTTTCGGCCACCGCATCCCAGGGATGTGGCTGAAGCTGCTTCAAGCCCAGCGAGATGCGCCGCTTGTCGGGATCGATTTTGAGGATCCTGGCTTCAATCCGCTGCTCCAGCGCGAGCACGTCCGACGGATGCTTGACCCGGCTCCACGACATATCGGACACATGCAGCAAGGCGTCCACGCCGCCAATATCGACGAAAGCGCCATAATCGGTCAGGCTTCGGACCGTGCCGCTCACCGTATCGCCGACCTTGATCTCCGAGTACCGGCGCTCCCTGGCGGCACCCTCTTCCTCTTCGGCAATCACGCGGCGGTCCACCACCACGTCCTCTTCGGTCACGTCGAGCTTGGTAATCCGGCAGTGGATCTCCTGCCCCACCAACTTCTCCAACTCAGTGGCATCGCGCGTTCCGCTGCGCGAGGCCGGCAGGAACGCCCGTACCCCCACATCCACGCTCAATCCGCCTTTAACCAGCGCCGTTACTGTGCCCGCAATCGTGGTCTTATCGGCGAAGGACTTCTCCAGTGACGCCCAGTCGGTCGGCCGCTCGACTTTTCCGCGGACAAGTTCGTAGTAGCCTTCCGGATCGCGGCCCTTCACCGTGACCAACAGCTTATCGCCGGGTTTTACGGTCTCGCCACCGCCCGGGAACGCCGCCAGAGGCAGGATGCCTTCGGTCTTGAGGCCGATATCGAGAAGAACCGAGTCGGCTGAGACGGCAATCACCGTGCCTTCGCGGGCTTGTTTGCCTTCCTCAGGCTTGCGGGAATGACTCTTCTCGTACTGGGAGAAAATGTCGTCGAATGACTCGTTGGCTTCGTTGCTGGGTTGCGATTCCGGAACGCTTGGATTGGGCATGAGAGGTCAGGGCCCAATTGTGGCATGACCCCGGCCCGGATAACAACGGCCGGCGCATGCGGCATTGGAGAGCCCGATCGCCACTCCCGTCGGAACGCATGAGTCTCCCTTCCTCGAAGTCTTCGGGTTTATGGTTGCGGAAGCGCCCGATGACATTTTTCTGAGCGGCGTAGTTGTACACGAACCCTTGCATGTTAGCCGGCACGCTGGGAGGAGACCGTATCGGGGTTGGCGCACCCTTCTGTCCGTAGATTTGGCAAGATGGGTGTGTTGGCGTCATCTTTAGGACATTGCCAGAAGGTGGCTTTGTGACGTGTGAGTGCGAGAGGGATTGGTTGTTAGACTAAGAGTCTGAAGTGGACTTCGAATGAATCTTGGTGCTAAGGGATCGGCCGTCCATTGGCTGCGGGACATCGCTGAGCGCAACCGCCGTCAGGAAGCGGTGGGCTTGTTTTCGGTTTGTTCCGCGCATCCGCAAGTGCTGCAGGCAGCCATGCGGCAAGCACTCGCGAGTGAGTCCATGCTCTCGGTAGAGTCAACCTCCAATCAAGTCAACCAGTTTGGAGGCTACACCGGGCTCACGCCCGCGCAATTTACCGAGTACTTGCACTCGATCGCGCAGCGCGTGGGCTTCCCGAAAGAAAGGATTCTGCTGGGAGGCGACCATTTGGGTCCGTACCCCTGGCGTCGCGAGGTCAGCCAGATTGCCCTCGCGAAAGCCAGCGAACTGGTGCGCGCCTGTGTTTTGGCCGGTTACGTGAAGATCCACCTGGACGCGAGCATGGGCTGCGCCGACGATCCTGCCGACCCGCTTCGTGACGAGTTAGTCGCCCAGCGCGCCGCCCAGCTCTGCTCTACCGCCGAACACGCCCGCGCCGAACTACCGGCCGGTGCTCCCGCGCCTGTGTATGTCATTGGAACGGAGGTGCCCGTGCCAGGAGGGGAGCAGGCCGCGGGCCAGTCCCCGGAGGTGACCCGCGTCGAGAACATGCAGAGAACCCTGGAAGTTTCGCGCGCGGCGTTTCACGCTCGCGGGCTGGATGATGCTTGGGAGCGTGTAATCGGCCTGGTGGTGCAGCCCGGAGTGGAATTCGGCGACACCCATGTCTTCGACTACGACCGGCGCAAAGCCCGGTCCCTGAGTGCGAACCTGCCAGCTTCTCCCCCGCTGGTGTACGAAGCGCACTCCACCGACTATCAAACGTCGGCGGCACTTGGCGAAATGGTAGAAGACCACTTCGCCATTCTCAAGGTAGGACCCTGGCTCACCTTCGCGTTCCGTGAGGCCGTCTTTGCGCTGAGCACTATCGAGCAAGAGTGGCTGGGCCGCCACAAAGGCATACAAACCTCAGGCGTCCGCCAAGCCCTCGAAGAAGCCATGCTGGCCAATCCCGTCCACTGGAAAGCGTATTACTCAGGGGATGAACCGGGGCTTCAGTTCGCGCGACAATACAGCTACAGCGACCGTTGCCGCTATTACTGGCCGGAGGCCAGCGTGCAGAAGGAACTGGAGCGACTGCTGGCGAATCTCTCGCGCGCTGAAATACCCTTAACGCTTCTCAGCCAATGCCTGCCCCAGCAATACGAATCTGTACGCGCAGGAGTTATCCCTGCGCGTCCGGAGAATCTCATTGAAGACCGCATCCGGCAGGTGCTCAGGCTCTACTCGGCCGCCTGCCGAACCGTCTAGTCTTACGGCTGCGAACTGACCTCGAGCAGTAGATGATCTTTGAACTCCGCCGCCAGTTTCGCCACGCCATTGGCCGCCGCGTCTACCGTGCCGAGGTCTTTTCCCTCGCTGTAGTCACTCACCCGATACTTCCCGGGTTTCAATCCGCGCAGCTCGACTTCGCCTTTCCAGTTGGCCGAGGTGAAGAACGCGTAATGCATTTTGCCGTCTTTTGCGATGGCATATCCCTCGGGCGTGTCGTAGCCGGTCACGTAAAGATCCCTGAACTCTCCCTTCGATAGCATCTTCTGGTTGTACAAGCCGATCCATTTCTTCCAGCGCTCTTCTTTCGCAGCGGTCAGATTGACGTCCTTGAATTTCGGACCCGGATCGGGCCAGACGAACTTCGTCCCCACCACGCCTCCGGCTCCAATCGTAGAAGCGAAATCGTCGCCGTGTTCTTTCCAGTCGTTGCCCACTTTGGTCATCGCGGAAAGCTCGACGTGATCGCCGTACACCGCCGATTCGGGCCCGAGCAAAGCCTTATACATCTTGATCCGCCGCCGGACCTGTACCGCGCCCACCGGGTCGGCCGTCACCGCCTGGTCAATGAACGGCAGCCATGCCAGGGAGGGCGGCGTGCCGCACGGACAGGCCTGGGTCACGCTCTGCGGCTTCAGGGCGCGCGTCGTCTGGAAGATTTCCTTGTAGACATCGCCCATCGCATTCACCGAATCCTGCGGCGACTTGTGATGGTGCGCTGGGTTGTAGCAGGCCGGAACGCTGTAGATGTTGTCCAATTTGCTGCCGTCGAATCCCCACTCGCGAATGAATTTTTCCGTCAGCTGCTTGTGATATGCCCGCACTTCCGGCACCGCCGGGCACAGCGCTGCCAGACCACGCGTGATGTGTGCATGCTTACCACTCTTGTCGAGAATCAGCCAGTCGGGATGATCCTGAACCACCTTCGACACAACGTACTTGTGCGATTCCCATCGCCCCTCGCCATCTTCCACGCCGAGCGGCAGCCACCACAACTGCGCCAGCATCCCTTCTTTGTGGAAGTCATCGGTCATCTTCTTGATGGAATCTCCGGGAAAAGTATCCGCGCGCGGATTCCAGTCGCCATAGACGTCGAACCAGCGGTCGTCAAGCGTTACCCACTTGATGCCCATCTCCTTCAGCTTCGGAACCGTGCCCAGCATCTGCGCCGGCGTCACGTTGAACTCGTATCCCCAGCCGCACCAGCTCACGTTGTAGGCTTCGCTCGACGGCTTCGGCAGTTCCCAGCCTTCTTTCTGCAACACGCTCGACCAAATCCGCAGCGGCTCATAGAAGTCGCCCGCAAAGACCGAGACGAAACTGCGCGGAGTGGAGTACGTCTCGCCCGGCTTCAGGGTGATGTTGGCGGCAAAGTCCACCTCGGTGTTCAGGCGTCCATCGCTTCCCACCTTTGCCGGGATCGCCGCGGAAATCGGGATCGTCTCCACGTGCCCGACCGCTTCGCCCACCTGGCGCGTCCAAAAAGCCACTACTGGAATCCCGCCCCCATAACCACCTTTGACCATTTCTCCGAAGACGTTTGGCTGAGAGAAAGCCGGCGTCAACTTCACAACATCATCTTTCCCCCAGTCGTAGCTCGCGCCATGAAATGACCACATTTCCCATGGTTTCGCCTTCGCGTCGCCCAGCCCCGCGTTCAACCGGCGCCGCTGATTGACGCTCTTTTCGATTACAACTTCGCTCGCGCCAGTGTTCTTGTATTCCACCGTGCTCAGCAGAATGTTCGGGAACTTGTCGTAGACTTCGAGCGCCAGCACGCGCTGCAAGTTGGTCCCTGCTGGTCCAAGCGGACGCGCCGGAATCTCCACCCGCTTCCCCGCTCCCATCTTCCCGATCGCTTCATGCACCTTGGCCTGCTGGAAGTCGAGAGTGAAGTGCAGATCCTTGCCCCCCACCTGCACAAAATCGCTATCCGCGGGAGCGCCGACGTTGGGCTCGTCGAGCGAAAGTTTCTTCCCGTCTTTCAACAAAGATGCCTGCACATAGCCATCCGGCGTCACCTGAAACTCGGCTGCGCTCGTCGTCAGCACCACCGGCCCGCCCCCCTTCACCTCCACATTGATCGTGGAAGGCTGGGTGGGTTCTGGCTTGGCGGTTGCGGTCTTCGGCGGCAACTTCGAGCAAGCCGTCAGCAGGAGTATGAGAGCGAGCGTCGTACCGAGCATCGTTGCGAGAAGGGCAGTCCTGTGTTTGCGGGCGATCATAAATAACCTCTCTACTTTAAGCGTTCACCTGATGTTCCAACGTCTGTGACTCCGCCAGCCTGCGCAACCGCATTGCCAACCAGATCAAAGCCAAAATCCTGTTGACAAACGCTATCAAACGAAAGTAAAAGTAATGGTTCGTAATATTACACCGGAAGCTCGTAGTTCCAGCACCCGAATTTTCGCCTCGCCCGACCAGTCGGCTTGCGAGGATTCGAGCTTAGCGCCCAGGAGCCTCGCCATGCCCGTCCATTTCCCCCGCCTGCAAACTCTCTCGGCACTGTTCTTTTCCCTGATTCTCGCGTCGATGTTCCTTGCGCTGGCCACGCCGCTATGGGCGCAAAAAGATGCCGGAGCCATTGTAGGCCTGGTGCGCGACCCCAGCGGTGCGGTGGTCACGGGCGCCAAGGTCACTGTGGAGGACGTGGATCGCGGCATTCAGCTGACCTTCTCCACCAATAATGAGGGGCAGTATGTCGCCAGCCCACTCAGGATCGGCCGATACCGTGTCACCGTGCAGAAGGAAGGATTCAAGAAGGCCGTTGCCGGACCGGTTCAAGTAAACATCCAGGATCGCGTCGGCGTGGACCTGAAGCTTGAGCCCGGCATGGCAACGGAAGTCGTCGAGGTCACCGGCCAGCGTCCACAACTGGAAACCGAAACCTCGGAACTTGGCCAAGTGGTGGACAGCCGGCGTATCAATGCGCTTCCCTTGAACGGACGCAACTACGCCCAACTCGCTCTTCTCGGTGCCGGTGTCGCTCCCGCCGAGCCTGGATCGCGCGTCGAAACCAGCTTCGGCTTCAGCGCCAACGGCGCCCGCTCTCTGCAAAATAACTTCCTGCTCGACGGCATCGACAACAATGCGAATCTGGGCGATGTTCTCAACGGCGCCGCCTATGTGGTGCAGCCTTCCGTGGACGCCATCGCCGAGTTCAAGGTCGAGACCAATTCCTACAGCGCCGAATTCGGCCGCGGCAACGGCGCCATCATGAACGCCGTCATCAAGTCTGGCACCAACCAGATCCACGGCAACGTATTCGAGTTTCTGCGGAACGAAAAAGTTGACGCTACCAACGCCTTCGACCAATTCGGCCAGCAACCGTATAAGCAGAACCAGTTCGGCTTTACGTTGGGCGGACCGATCATCAAAAACAAGACCTTCTTTTTCGGCGACTACGAAGGCCTGCGCATTCGCCAAGGGCTGCCGCAACTGTCCACGGTTCCATCGCAAGACGAGATTGGTGGAGACTTCTCCTCCTTCCTCGACCTGAACACGGTCGCTCCTCAGGTTGATCCGAATACCGGGCTCCCAATTCCGGGGACCCAGGCGCTCGACTGCAGCAACAACCTGACTTATGTTGGAGAAATTTTCGACTCGCGCCAGGCGCAACAGAACTTCGCAGGCAATCCAAACGGCCTGTGCGGCGTCCCCATCGGGACCACCTCCACCGGGCAACCGACCAACAAGTTCACAGGCAATAGTGGCACGAACACCGCTATCGATCCGCTCGGCCAGGAACTGGCTAATTTGTTTCCCCCGCCCAACTCCACTCGGCCCGGCGGCAACTTCCTTTCCGACCCCAAAGGCAGCGAAACGGTAAACAAGTTCGACATTCGTATTGACCACACTATTAGCAACAAGGATAATTTGTTCGCCCGCTATAGTTACGGCAACGACAGTAAATTCCTTCCCTCACCGTTCAGCAATGTGCTCGACGGCGGCAGCTTTCAGGATGGCTACAGCAACAACACAGCCCAGGGCCTGGCTGCCAGTGAGATCCACAGTTTTCGTAACAACCTGATCAACGAATTTCGCTTCGGCTTCAATTACCTCCATTCCCATCGCTTGAATCTGAATTACAATGTCAACGTCTCGCAACAACTCCCCATACCCTTTCCGGGAGTTCCGTTCGAAGCGGGGAAGGACATCGGCGGCCTGCCTTCGATTGGCTTCTCTGATGGCACCACAGCGATTGGCAGCTCCGGATTCCTGCCCTCCATCGAAAAGCAGTATAGCTACGTCATTACCGACAATCTGAGCTGGACCCGAGGCCGCCACGCCGCAAAATTCGGCGCCGAACTTCGCTTCGAACAATTCACCATATTCCAGCCGGCCTCTCCTCGTGGCGACATGAGCTTTGGCAGCGGCTTCACTGACAATCCCGCTTCACCCGGATCCGGCGGTGAGGCCATTGCCACCTTCCTGCTAGGCATTCCTGACGGCGGAGATATCACCAGCCTGCATAACGTCGACTACCGCCGGCAGATCTACGCGGTCTATGCCCTCGACGACATCAAAGTAACGCCGCGACTCACCTTGAACTTGGGCCTGCGCTACGAACTCTTCACCACCATTAAAGAGGCGAACAACCAGTCGGCCACCTTTGATTTCAAATCGCTTTCGCTGATCGTTCCCAGCGGACAGAACCAGCAATTGACGCCCACGCTCGGCACCGAACTGAACGTGCTGCGCAACGGCTCGCGCGGGCTTATCAGTCCCGATCTCAATAATTTCGCACCGCGCATCGGGCTTGCCTACCAACTGTCCGACAAACTCGTCCTCCGCAGCGGCTACGGCATCTTCTATGGCGGACAGGAAAACGGTCCATTCTCCAATCCGAGCCCCGGCTTCAATCCTCCGTACTTCGACTCGCAGGCTTTCTCCACGCCCTGTAGCGCAGCATCCGCCAATCCCAATGGCCTCGACTGCTCGATTTCGGCCGCGAACTCTGGTTTGCCGTTGAACGTTCTGTCGGAGGGTTTTCCGGCCAACTCGCTCACCGACCCGAACACGCCGAACCTCTACTCCCTCGATCCGCACCTGGTCACACCCTACATGCAGCAGTGGCACATGGGTCTCGAGTATCAGTTGCCCCACGACACCGTTCTCCAAGTTTCCTACGGCGGTTCCCGTGGATTGAAGCTCTTCGCTTTCTACAACGGCAACCAGACCACTCCTACCGCGGATGCCACGGAGGCCACCGCGCCGCGGCGTCCCGCCAACAACGCCGCCCCAGGCGCCCCCGGCCCCTGTACTCTGGCGACCCCCGACAACTGCAATCCAGCGCTTGATACCGGCATCGGCACCTTCCGGTCGAATACACAATCGAACTACAACTCGCTGCAGGTTCGGCTGGAGAAGCGTTTCTCGCACGGACTCCAGTACGAAGCGGCTTACACCTTCGCGCACGCCCTCGACAACGCTTCGAGCGCCAGCTTGGGATCGGTGAGTAACGGAGATTTCCGCGATCAGCGCTTCCCCAACGCCGAATACGGCAACGCCGATTTCGACGTGCGCCACCGCTTCGTTTTTAGCTACGTGTACGACTTGCCCTTCGGCCGCGGACGTATGTTTGCCAAAAACGCTTCCGGCTTCGTGAACCAGATTCTCGGCAACTGGCAAATGAGCGGCGTCTTTTCCGCCGCCACGGGCAATTACTACACCGCTACTGATATCGTCTCGGTCTCCAATTCCGATTGCGGCGGTACCGTCGGCTTTAATTGCTCACGCCCCAACCTGGTTGGCAATCCCAACGCCAGCCCGTGCGTCCCGGGGACGCTGTTCAACACCTGTGCCTTTGCGGATAACAATGTTCAGGGAACGTTCGGCAATGCCGGACGCAACATCATCCAGGGTCCGGGATACAAGACTTGGGACACATCGCTGGTGAAGCAGTTTCCGATTCGCGAGCAAATGCGTCTCGAGTTCCGCGCGGAATTTTTCAACGCGCTCAACCACGTGAATTTCTTGTTTGGACAGTTTGGCGCAATCAGTGCCGAGCCGACGCCCCTGGAACTTGGCCAGAGTGGATTCGGCTTCCCCCTGTCAGCGCGGGCGCCTCGACAGATCCAATTCGCACTGAAGTTCTACTTCTGATTGCAGGATTCGAAGACTGGAGGAGCTTAAACTTTGAGCCGAAGCGGTTTCTTCGGGGATTCAGCGACCTCGGCGGGCACCGCGACGGCAATCCTTTTGATTGAGTTCGACCTGTTACGTTTTATTTACAGAAGTATCTTGGGCTTGCGTTGGCCGCTCGCTCGCGGCACGGAGAAAATTCCCGGGGGCAGGCCCGTCATGATAAAGCAGATCGTAACGACGGCTCTGCTCCTGGCTTTCGTCTCTGGATCAGAGAGTTCGGCCCAACAAACCGGCATTGGCTACAAACCCGCCGCCGATGCCGACAGCAAGAAGACCATCCTGCTCAAGGACTTTCAACCCGAGCCCGCTCTTCATGCCGCCGTGCACGAAGTCTGGCGCGCGAAGTTCCCTCTGATCGACGTGCACACCCACACCAACGATGCCGTGGGTATCGGAGATCGCGTCGATCCCAAGGAAATGATCGCGCGCATGGACCGCCTCAACATCAAGACCATCGTCATCCTCACCGGCATGTGGGGTGACAAACTGCAGACCATCATCGACGACATTGTCAAGCGCTATCCCGGGCGGTTCTTGGTGTTCACGCAATTTGACTGGTCGAAGATCAATGATCCTGATTTCAGCCAGCTCATGGTGCGCCAAATCGACGACTCCGTTGCCCGCGGCGCCCGCGGGCTGAAGGTTTTGAAAGAACTCGGCCTCGGCGTGCGCGATTCGACCGGCAAGCTGATAACGATCGACGATCCGCGTCTCGACGCGGCATGGGAAGAATGCGGACGGCTTGGCATCCCCGTGTTTATTCATGTGGCCGATCCGGAAGCATTTTTTCATCCTATCGATGCCCGCAACGAGCGCTACGAGGAGCTCATCGAGCATCCGGATTGGAGCTTCTACGGCCCGCAGTTCCCTTCCCTGCAAGAGTTGTTTGCCGAGCGCGATCGAATGTTCGCCAAACATCCGCATACGACGTTCGTCGCCCTGCATTTTGGCAGCTGGCCGGAGAACCTGGATTTCGTCGACCAAACGCTTCAGAAATTTCCTAACGTCATGATTGAAACCGGGGCGCGCGAAGGAGAACTCGGACGCCAGCCGCGACGGACACGCGAAATCTTCGTGAAGTATTCCGACCGCATCATGTTCGGCACCGATGAAGGCGCGGGAGAGGCAATGTACCAGAACTATTTCCGCTGGCTCGAGACCGAAGACGAATACTTCCCTTACGCGCAATATCCGCTGCAGGGGCGCTGGATGATTTACGGCCTCGGCCTGCCCGATGACGTGCTGGAGAAGGTATATCACCGCAATGCGGAAGAGATGTTTGCGCGATTCAAAGGTGCGGAACCAGGCGCCACGCGCGTCATTGCGGGTGACTCTCCGGCGGCAGGTAAGCGGCCAAATAGCCCTTGACAATTCTGGCAGTCATCGACGAAAGTTACTATTCGAAACAAATCGAAACACGATGCCTTCGAACGGTTTGCTCAGCGAAGAACGCCGCCGTGAAATCCTTGGGCTCCTACACCGGGATGGACGCGTGCTCGTCAAGGATCTGGCCCGGCATTTCCGTATTTCGCAGATCACGATCCGCAAAGATCTGGAGTTTCTCGACGGCCAGGGGGTCATCCAGCGTACTCACGGCGGCGCTCTGCCCGTGCCAGCCGGCGCGCTGCTCGATCCGACGCTGCGCGAGAAAGAGAAGCTCCACCGCAAGCAGAAGACGCAGATTGCCCTCGCCGCCGCCCGCTTAGTCGAGGCAGGCCAGTCCGTGTTGCTCGATTCCGGAACCACGACGACGGCCATTGCGCGGGCCTTGAAAGACATGGCGCGGCTCACCGTGATCACCAACGCGATCAACATCGCAGCAGAGTTGGCGGGCACGCGCATTGAAGTGATCCTGACCGGAGGCATGCTGCGCAAGAACTCGTTTTCTCTGGTCGGTCCCCTAGCCGAGCGGACTCTGCGCCAACTCAGCGCCGACATCCTGTTCCTCGGCGTCGATGGCTTCGACACCAAGGTTGGCCTTTTCACTCCGAATTTATTGGAGTCCGAAGTGAACCGGGCGATGGTCGAAATATCCCGCAGGACGATCGCGGTTTGCGACTCGAGCAAGTTTGGCCGCCGCAGCCTGTGCAACATCATGCCGGTCTCGACGGTCCATGAGGTGATTACCGACAAGCAGATTCCGAAGTCGGATTTGCAGGCGCTGAAAGAGGCGGGAGTGAAAGTCACGTTGGTGTAAGCGGAGCTGAATAGACGCAATGAAATCGGCGGAAATCACGGAACAGGGCCGGCACACGCTGAGCGAGATTCTCTCCCAGCCCCAGTGCTGGAGCGCGTGTCTGGCCCACCTGGCAGCCGGCGTGGAACTTGGCGCGGCCGCTCAACTCGCGCGGCCCGGAGCGGAATGGATCTTTGTGGGCTGTGGAACAAGTTACTATCTCGCGCAAGCGGCTGCATCGAGCTTCAACTATCTCAAGCTACCGGCACGGGCCGTCCCCGCTTTTGACTTGCTGATGTATCCCGCCCTAACTCTACATACCGGACGGGATTATGTTCCGGTTGTGATTTCGCGCTCCGGCCGAACGTCGGAGGCAGTCCGCGCCGCGCAGATGTTGGAGAAGGATCACAATCTGCGCACCATCGCCATCACCTGTGCCGACGGCCAGGCGCTGGAGCCGGCATGCAGCGTGACGATGAAGCTTCTCGACGCCGACGAGCAGAGCACGGTCATGACGCGATCGTTCACGTCCATGCTGCTAGGACTGCAATACCTCGCGGCAACCGTATCTGGCAATAACGGTTTCCGTCGCGCATTGAGCGAACTTCCGCAACAGGTCGAGCCGCTTCTGAAAGACATTCCGCAACGTCTGCGGTCCTTTGTCGAGTCTCGTAGTTTTGCCGATTTCGTTTTTCTGGCACAGGGCCCACTGTTCGGCATTGCCTCGGAGTGCATGTTGAAGGTGACCGAGTCTTCTGGCACCTATGCCCAGGTATTTCATTCTCTCGAGTTCCGTCACGGTCCGAAATCCATCGCAGGTCCAGAAACGTTGATCACATTTCTTATGTCGGAAACTTCCTACGACGCGGAACTGGTCTTACTCGAAGAAATGAACGCTCTCGGCGCAGCCACCATGGTGATCGCGAATCACGTCGAAAGCCGCGCCCAGCGTGCCTCCGACTTCGCCATCGAACTTGGTCTCCAGTCGCCCGAGTACGCACGGCCCGCAGCGTTTACGATTTGGGGTCAACTGTACGGCGTTTACTACGGTCTCAAAAAAGGCGTGAATCCCGACTCGCCGAAAAACCTGACGCGCGTGGTCGAACTCGCGGACGGCCGCTAGAACCAGCAGTTAGCAATCAGCAAGAAAACGGCAAAAGGCCAGCTTCATGTCCAAGCTCGATATCGCGATCGCCGGGGAGATCAATCTTGACATAATTCTCTACGGTCTGCCCGAGCAAATACCCACAGAACGCGAACTGCTGGCCAGCGGCTTCGCCATCACGTTAGGCAGTTCCTCGGCCATCCTGGCGCATAATCTGGCCGCTCTTGGCAGCCGCGTAGGGTTCGTCGCCAAGGTCGGCGACGATTCTTTCGGAGACCTGGCGCTGGAGCGCCTGCGTGAGCGCGGAGTGGACCTTACCCGCGTCGCGCATGGCGCCAAGTCAGGCGTAACGCTCATTCTGCCGCACGGACCCCAACGGCATATCCTCACGTATCCAGGCACCATCTCGGAGTTGCGCTTTGAGGATCTCGACCTCGATTATCTGGCGTCCGCGCGCCACTTCCATATGTCGTCGCTGTTTCTGCAGCGCGAACTGTTGCTGCATGTGCCCGAACTTTTTCGGCGGATGAAGTCCGCCGGCCTGACCACCTCGCTCGACACCAACGACGATCCCGACGACCGCTGGGACAGCGCCCTCGAACAGATCCTGCCTCACGTGGACATCCTGCTGCCGAACGAGCGCGAAGCCATGAAGATGTCCCGGGCTGACGACGTGGAAACCGCGCTCTCGCGGTTGGCGCAAAAGGTGGAAACCGTCGTAGTCAAAATGGGCGCCAGCGGAGCCGTTGCTATTCGGGATGGCCACCGATTCAGCGCACCCGCCGTGCCGGTAACGGTCATCGATCCGATTGGCGCAGGCGACAGCTTCGACGCCGGCTTCCTCCACCAATTTCTGCGCGGAGCGGATCTCACGGCTTGCCTGGCCTACGGAAACCTGTGTGGAGCATTCTCCACCACCGACTGTGGCGGCACGGAAGCGTTCCGCGACGCAGTCCGAATGCAAGAATTTCTCCGCCAGCACGACGCCAGCAATCAAGCGCAATAGATTTTGCGCCGCTGCCTCAAAATCCCCTCAAAACTGCCGTCACCGTTGCCCGGAAAATTTCACTTTGCTGTGGGCGCCTCCGGCTTATGCACTGGACGAAATTCCAAGTCCCGGTAGTCGAAGCTGAAGTCGGCCAGGGGCGAAACCGGCAGCATCTTAAATCGCTCGATTGATCCGTCTGCTTTCAGAGAAAAGGTCACAAAAGCGTCAGCAATGATGCGGTCGCGCCAGTGCGTCCGGAAGGTGTCGTACTGCCAGGGTTCCAGTTCTCCTATCATCGCAGGCGTGTGGTCGAAGCTGACGACGAGATGATTGTTTTCCATGCGGATTGTGGCCGTGCCATACCAGGCATCCTCGTATGTTCCGGCGTATTTCTCTAACGTCCATGGTAATCGCGCAGGCTCCAGCCCAGGCCATAGTCTGCGAAGTTCGCCTTGAGAGCGGCCAAGGGTGGTGGCGGATCGGGAGTTGGAAGGATGGTCTGCGGCGACCACATTTCTCGGGACTGGGCTTCGCTGAACAGGTGCCCGTCGCGATCAGGTAGCTTCCCCCGGTTCAACTGGAGCAGCATCCACTTTGCCATGTCAGCGGCGGATGAGTTGATGGAACCCGCAGGGGCGGCATTATCGAGGTTCACGAACGGGACGACTTCCAACTTGCCATCCACACTGGAGTGCTGATAGGCGATGTTTTCGCCAGGCTTGAATGCAGCGTTGCTGACGTTGGTGTTCGCCATGCCGAGCGGCGAGATGGCGTCGAACTCTCGGCGGACGTGTACCGGCCCGATGCAACGGGGAGATTCGCCTGCATTCTAAATCGCACACCATACCTGAAGAGCAGTGAAGGCGCACTGACCTTTGGTCGGTTTTTCGCGCAGCATGGCTATGCCTTCGTTGCGGTCGATGTGCGCGGACGTGGCGACTCGCCCGGCACTTTCGCCCCTTACCGCCATGAGGGGCAGCATGGCTATGATGCTGTCGAGTGGTGCGCCGCGCAGCCATGGTCAAGCGGCAAGGTAGGGACGATCGGTGGAAAGCTATGGGATTCTGTTGTTTCTAGGTGATTCCTGTGGAAGCAGTTGCGGCCCGGCGCTTGAACTCTGTTGAACTCTATTGAATCCGAGTGGCGTGAATCCCTTCTCCAGACCGGTTCTAACTTTCGTAACTTTCACTGCAGTCTCACTTGTCTAAGAATTCTCTTATCTAGGATGTGAACAGGCGGCAACTGCTGTGAACAACCCACCCCTGCCCCGAAGTGGCACGCAGCCCAGTCCTGCTCGCTTGCGCCAAGTCGAGCGCCAGGAGTGGTGGCTGTGGGGATTTGCCGTCACCGTCACGTTAGTGTTGACGACGGGCATCGTGTCTCTGACGTTCACCGGCCATCACCTATTGGGGAATTCCGAGTGGCTCGATCTCAAGGAGTGGGCACGCGGGCTGGCATGCCTTGTGCTCCTATTCGACATCTACACGGTTTACCAGCAACTTCAACTCCAGCGCATCCGCCGCGAACTAACCCAGCGCAATCAGCTTTTTGAAGTGATCACGGAGAACGCAGCCGACATGATCGCGGTCATCGATTGCGCGGGGAATCGGATCTATAGCAGCCCGGCGTACCAGAAAGTTCTCGGGTATTCGCCGGAGGAATTAAAGGTGACCTCGCCAGTGGAGCAAATCCATCCCGAGGATCGGCAGCGGGTACTAGAAGCGTCGGAGAAAGCACGACTCACTGGACGAGGAGAGCGGTTTGAATACCGCATACGCCATAAGGATGGGACATGGCGCATTCTGGAATCAGTCACCACCGCGATTCCAAATGACGAGGGTCAGATCGAAAGATTTGTCATCGTCAATCGTGATATCACCGAGCGCGAGCGCGCGGAAGAGACGAAACACCGGTCTGACCAATTGTTCCGCTCCATCGCAGAGAACAGTGCCGATCTGATTGCCGTTGTCGACAAGACCGGCCACCGCATCTATAACAACCCCGCCTATGAGCGTCTTCTGGGCTACACCCAGGAAGAACTGAAACACACCATTTCGTTCCAGCAGATCCACCCCGACGACCGGCCCCTGGTGATCCGGGCTGCTCAGCAAGCTCTCAAGACTGGCGTTGGCCAGATCGTCGAATACCGAATGCAACGAAAGGACGGAACCTACGTTACCCTGGAATCTCATGGCAGTTTCATCCGTGACTCTCGCGGCGAGATCGAGGCCAGCGTCATCCTTGCTCGCGATGTCAGCGATCGCCGGATGGCCATGCAAAATGAGAAGCTCTCCGCGATCGGACAACTCGCTGCCGGCATTGCCCATGAAATCAATACGCCCGTCCAATATGTCTCGGACAACATTGCCTTCCTCAGCGACACATGGAACCAACTCGACGCCGCCATGGCCTTCTGCCTGACTCCGGCGCATGCCTCGATCGCTTCCGGCTCTCGCCCCTCTGGAGCCGTTACTTCCGCCGGCCCTCCCGAGGGGTGGGATTGGCTCCGGCAGGAGGTTCCCAAGGCCATCTCACAGTCCCGCGAGGGGATCCGACGCATGAGCAAGATCCTCGGCGCCATGCGGCGTTTCTCCCACACCGGTGGTGGAGAACGAGAGCAGGTCGATCTCAACGAAGCGCTCGACGCAACCCTCACGATCGCCCAGAACCAGATCAAGCACATCGCCGATGTTCAAACCGACTATCAGCCCAACCTGCCGCGCCTCGAATGCTACGCCGACGAGATGAATCAGGTTTTTCTGAACCTCATCGTGAACGCGACGCACGCTATCCGTGAGGCCTCGAAGAAGCAAGCACGCGAGCGTGGGAAGCTCACCATCCGCACGCGAAAAATCGACAATGATGTTCAGATCGAAATCCAGGACAACGGGACCGGTATCCCGCTGCCCGTCAGCGCCCGAGTCTTCGACCCCTTCTTCACGACTAAACAGGCAGGAGAGGGCACCGGCCAGGGACTTACCATTTGCCACAACATCGTTGTGCAAAAACATCACGGAAACATTTGGTTCGATACCGAATTAGATAGAGGCACGACATTTTTTGTCAGAATTCCAATCCAGTTCGATTCTGATAGAGGAGACTCGAAGTGACGTCCGATAGCGCTGCCATCCCTACCCGGAACGACAAACCTAGGATCCTTTTCGTCGACGATGACCCCCTTGCCCTCGAAGGTCTATCCCGATCTGTCTACCGCGAGTTCAAAGCTGACCTGGCCGAAGGGCCCGAAGCGGGGCTGAAGAAGGTCAAGAATGACGGCCCCTACATCGTGGTGGTTTCCGACATGCGCATGCCCGTCATGGATGGCGCCGAGTTCCTTTCTCGAGTGCGCACCCTTGCTCGCGACTCTATCCGCGTCATGCTCACCGGATATGCCGACGCGGAATCCGCCATGCGCGCCGTCAATGAAGGCAGAATCTTCCGCTTCCTCAACAAGCCTGTCGCCGCAGAAGACTTGACACTCACACTCCGAGCCTGTGTTGCCCAGTATGACCTCCTGCGTCGCGAGAAAGAACTGCTTGAGAAAACTCTCGCAGGCACGATCCGAGTTCTGAGCGAGGTGCTCCAACTGGCTAATCCCGTCGCTTTCAACAAAGGCGCTCGTATCTGTCAGTACGTGCGCCACATTGCAGGAAAGCTTTGCCTCTCCGATACGTGGCAATATGAAATCGCAGCGATGCTCTCCGAACTCGGATGCTTGACTCTCACCCCCGACCTGCTGGAAGCCATCCACGCCGGCGAAGCGCTCACTCCAGAACATGAAAAGCGCTACTCGCAGCACCCCCAGATTGCCCACGACCTGCTGGCCCGGATTCCACGACTTGAACTAGTCGCTGACATGATCCTCCAGCAGAAAGAAGTGCCCACGAGCCTTTCGCGATCCCTATCTCCCGACGCCGAATCTGTCCGCCGAGGGGCACAGATGTTGAGGGTCAGCCTCGCATTCGATCGCCTGCTCAGCACTGGATCGGAAAGACAGGACGCTCTGTTGGCACTTAGCCGAGATCCCGCCGGATACGATGGAGATATGGTCGCTGCCCTCGCAGACTTCAGGCTTAGTCGAGGGCCCACTGAACTGCGCCCGGTTGACGTCCGGGACCTTCGCCCTGGCATGATCCTGAACCAAAACTTGCGTTCTACCACGGGGGTGCTTCTCGCCGCTAAAGGCCATGAAGTCTCGAATGCCCTAGTGAAGGCCGTTCACAACTTCGTCGAAAACGGCACCGTAAACGGCAAGGTACTGGTCACTGTTGGAAAGGGCGAAACCTGGGTCGCGAAGGGCGCTGCGCGCTGAGTTTCCCTTCCTTATCTCGGGTGGCTGACAGCGGAAATCCGGCAGCCATGCCAAGATACTAGCCGAAGAGCGAACACTCGGAGATGATTTTGATTGCGGGATTTGGAACATCTGGCGGAGAGGGAGGGATTCGAACCCTCGATACAGGTGTTAGCCCGTATAACGGTTTAGCAAACCGCCGCCTTCAGCCTCTCGGCCACCTCTCCGCAGCGACTTGCACAGGTCCTATTGTAGCAGTGGAACCTTTTAGCCAGCTTCGTGTTTTTCCCGCAGCTACCGTGCTCGGCGATTTTCGGCCGCCACCTCAAGAACAGGTAAGCGGAGCCCCCATTTCATGAACGGGAAGCGCTGGCGCGCTTGCTTCTGGCGAGCCGGAGCGGGGCCGACGAGGCCAGTTCCACCCGGTTCCGTCCGTTGTGCTTGGCGCAATAGAGCGCCTTGTCGGCGGCCTGGATCACCCGCTCGGGTTCGCGATAGCGAGTGCCCGGCTCGGCCACGCCGATACTCACCGTCACCGACAGATCTTCAAGCGCAGGGGGGCGCGCACTGGCCGAGCTATTCCTCGTTGGCCTTCGCCGGTCGGATTCTGCGGCCCGCGGCATGCTTCGTCTTTCCTGGCCGCGGAACCGAAAGGTAGATTTCTGAATCGTGCGCCGCAGTACCTCAAGGTCTTCGAAAGCATCCTTCGCGGAAGCATCGCGGAAGAGGATGGCGAATTCCTCGCCTCCACAGCGGTAGGCCTGCCCGCCACCCCCGACCTGGGACAGGCGGGAGGCCACCAGGCGCAACACCTGGTCGCCTACCTCATGGCCGTAGGTATCGTTGAACTTCTTGAAGTGGTCAATGTCCACAATGGCGATGGCATATTGCTGGTCCAGCGAGAGCAGGGCTTCGTTGAAGGCGCGCCGGCCGCGGATCCCGGTGAGTTCGTCATGGTAGGCCAGCACGTAGGAGGTCTCGATGAGAGAGGCAGCGAGGATGAGACCCGCGGTGCCTACATAAACGTCCGATACGATCCCGACCGGACCAAATTCGAGCCACAGGAAAACGGCGGCCAGAGACCAGACAAAGCCCGGCTCGATCGGTTTGCGGGTTTGGAAGAAGCGAACCACAAAAAACACGAGTGCGGCCACAAAACTGACGAGCACCCAGAGCGGAAGCGCGCCACCGGGGGGATGCGCGACGCTCGCGACGGTGCGGTTGTTTTCCGGCCGGCACAAAACCGCGACCACCACCGATTCCAGAAACAGCAATCCAAACCGGGGCGCAATCCCGGCAATGACCAGCCCGCGTTCGCGCAGCGCAGCAAGAACCATGAAATTCAGGGGAATCAGCAGGGCGACGACGACCACCGCGGTGCGTCCGGGGCCGATGCGGGGTTCTCCAGCGGAAAAGAATTCAACCGCGCGATGGGCCAGGAGCAGGACCAGCAGCGAGAACAGCACGCGGCTCGAGTTGAAGCGCCAAGCCAGCAGCAAGCCACCGGCAAATACGGCGAAGTAGTAGAAGGCCAGAGAAGGCGCTACCTTGCCGAGCAGAGGACTGTCAACCAGGGCCACGGCCAACCCCAGCAGCAGGCCGCCGGGCACCAGCCACGCTTTCCACAAGCTTCGGGTCACTCTGGCCTCGAGGGCGAAACTTTCTTTCTGCTATGAGGATACGGCAGTCCAAGAGCGCCGCCGGTTGCGTATTCCGGCACCGGCTGGGAGGTGCAGACGCGGGCTCTACTGTACGGTCCCCGGCAATGTTAGTCTTCCTTGTTCATGGCCAAAGCGACGCCTCTCGAATTCCGTATTGCCATCGACACCGGCGGAACCTTCACCGACTGTGTGTGGCTCGAGGATGGCGCGCTGAAAACGCTGAAAGTGTTCTCGACCCCGGACGATCCGTCGCGCGCCATCGCCGAGGCCCTGGGCAAGATCGGCGTCCGGACCGCGGTCACCCTGCTCCACGGGACAACCGTAGGGACCAACGCCCTGCTGCAGAGGCAGGGAGCGCGCGTGGCGCTGATCACGACCTCCGGATTTGAGGATGTGATCGAGATCGGACGGCAGGCGCGGTCTCGTCTGTATGACTTCTTCTTTGAGCGCGCGCCCTCGCTGGTCGCCCGGGAACTGCGCTTCGGCGTGAAAGAAAGAACGGGCGCGAACGGCGATGTTCTGGAGCGGCCGCGCGCAGAGGAACTAGCGAGCCTTCGGGAGGCGGTGCGGCGCGCGGAGCCCGAGGCCATCGCCATTTCTCTGCTGTTCTCGTTCGCCAATCCCGAAAATGAGGCGGCCGTGGCGGCGGCCGTGGCCGAGCTCGGCAAGCCGCTATCGGTGTCGCACAGGATTTTGCCTGAGTTTCGCGAATACGAGCGCACCAGCACGGTCGTGGTGAACGCCTATCTGCAGCCTCTCATGCAGAACTACCTGGAAGGACTGGGCCGGCGCGTCGGCGAAAGGGAAGGCGCCGTTTCGGCGCGCAAGACAAGCCGCTCGCGCATCTTTGTCATGCAGTCCAGCGGCGGGATCACCGCTCTGGCGGCGGCGGCGCGCGAACCGGTGCGCACGGTGCTATCGGGTCCGGCGGGCGGGCTGGTCGGAGCCGCCGCCGTGGCCGGACGCAGTGGGCTCCGGAAGATTCTTACCTTCGACATGGGTGGGACCTCGACGGATGTTGCCCTGGTCGAGAATGAGGTTCGTCCAGGCAGCCAGGCGGAAGTGGCCGGTTTCCCCGTGGCCGTTCCCATGCTCGACATCCATACGGTCGGCGCGGGCGGTGGCTCGCTGGCCCGCTTTGATGCGGGCGGTGCGCTGCGCGTCGGGCCGGAGTCGGCCGGCGCCGATCCCGGACCTATCTGCTATGGCCGGGGTACCCAGCCCACGGTAACTGACGCGAACCTGCTTCTGGGACGACTCCGGCCCAATCGCTTTCTAGGGGGAGAGTTCACGCTTGACAGCGAAAGAGCGCGCCGTACCACGGCGGAATGGCTGAAAAAGCAAGGTTCGCATCTGGCGCTGGAGCAGTTCGCCGCCGGGGTGGTGCGCGTGGTGAATTCGAACATGGAGAGAGCGTTGCGGGTTGTCTCCCTGGAACGGGGCTACGATCCGCGCGACTTCGCGCTGGTGGCGTTTGGCGGTGCCGGAGGTCTGCACGCCTGCGAACTGGCGGAGGCGCTCGCTATCCCCACGGTGGTCGTGCCGTCGCGGCCGGGCGCGTTGTCAGCCGTCGGAATCCTGGTGAGTGATGTGGTCAAAGACTTTTCGCGCACCGTGCTCTGGCGCCTGGCCGGCCGTCTGCCGCACGCGGAGCTTCGAAAGGAGTTCCGCAAGTTGGAAGAGGCGGCGCAGAACGAATTTCGGGCGGAACACTGGGCCGGCGCGCTGCGCTTCGAACCGAGTCTCGACCTGCGCTACCGCGGGCAAGGCTACGAACTCAACGTCCCCGTTTCGAGAGATGTGGCTGCCCGTTTCCACCAGGAACATCAACGCCGCTATGGATATCACCACCCGGGTCGCGAAATCGAGTTGGTAACGGTGCGGCTGCGGGCGAGGATGCGGGCGCCCCAAGCGCCATTTGCGCAGTCCGCGCACCGGAGTTCGCGCCACTCGTCCCGGCGCCCAGCACCGGTCGAGAACGCAGCCGTGATCTTTCAGGGCAGAACCCGCACCACGCCGGTCTATGAGCGCAGTGATCTCGCTCCCGGCCTCTCCCTGAGGGGCCCAGCCGTGATCACTGAGTACAGTGCGACCACTTTCATTCCGCCGGGGAAGAAGTTCTGGGTGGATGCTTCGGAGAATCTGTTAATCGCGATCAAATAGAATCGTTCGGCTTTCACCTCGGCGATACATAGATCAAAGAGTAAGCATCGGCCCTGTGTGCTCCTGCAAAGGCGCTTTTTGCAAGGGGCGGCTGATGGCATACTTCGGCGAACCGCACTCTCCTCACGTACCGGTTACTGGGTACTGACTACGGCTACGGCAGCGGCTCCGACACCTGTTCGTGAACGATCAGCCACTTTCCGCCCTGCTTCTCGAAAATCGCCGTCCAGCGGAATGTGGCCATCTCGCGCTTGCCCGTCTTCTGGGTCATGTCGGAGGCCACCGTGGACGTGACCCAGTAGGCTTCGCCCGCACGGTGGATCTGGAGATCGTCATTGACCGTGAACTTGGCTGCTTTGTAGCTGGCGAGTTCCTTGGTCACGCCCACTTCGTACTCGTCCCAGCTACCGTACTTGAGTGGGGCGATGTCGAAAAACACGTGCGGCCCCTGCGCGTAGTATTGCTTCTGTCCCGCCGCATCCAGCGTCGCCCAGCCGTCCCAGATCTTCTGCAAATACGCCTTGTCCACGCTGCCGCCCGCGCTCGCCTTGGGTGGCTTCTGGGCAAATCCGGTCATCGTCATCGCAAGCACGAATGCCAGCACAGCTATCCGCTTTATCATTCCTCTCCTCCGGTACAGCGCAGCATTGTCGCATGCGGGCCGCGTGAAACCAAATCCTTGAGCGATTCCGCAGTTCAAAAATGGGAAAACCCGCTTTGCCGCCTATCCATGGCCCGATAGGAAACGGCAAGTCCCGGAAACCTCGAACTCCGGCGGCCAAGCCCGAAATCGTTGGGCCGAAAGCAGAGCCTGACTTTAGTAATCTGCCCTGCGGCCGCGCACCCGTGCGATATTGGCACAGGCCATGTCCTCAATTGCCAGTTCTCTCAACGGACGGCGGAGCTCGCGAGTCCGGCTCGGCGGCTCCGTCCTGGCCCTGGTGTTGCTTGAAAACGGACGCCAAGTCCGTGCCCGCATGAACCAGCTCTCGGTGAATGGCGGCCTGTTGTCGCTCGAACGCCCGCTCGACGAGGGCATCAAGGTCACGGTTCTTTTCCACCTCGGCTCGACCAGCACCCGCTCCCGCGCTGAGATGCTCTTCCCCATGTGGGCCACCAAAGGCTGCCTCCAGCCCTTCCGCTTCCTGGAATTGCCCGAGGACGGCCGCGACAAACTGACCGGCGAGCTCGCCGCCTTGGTCAAAGCCGGCGCACCGGAAGAAGAAGAATAGATCCCGCCCGAGACTAACCCGCCGCCGCAATCAGTTCCACTGGCGAGCACTTCTGCAGCTCGCCGATCCGCTCCAGCGTGACGTCCGGCTTCGGATACTGCGCCACCAGCTGCGCATCCAGCGCGTAGTGTCCCTGCCGCGGAAAAACCGTTGTCACCCGCCGGCCCCAGTACTTCTTGATCGCGGCCAGGATGCGCACCTTGTCATCCACCATCACGTAGTGCGCAGCCGGATACCTGGTCTCGACGTCTTCCAGTTCCCGCTCCTTGTGCACGTAGATGAGCACGTGCCCTTCGAAGGTCTCATAGAGCCCCGAGCGGTCCACTTTGCGCGGCTGGAAGACCACGTCTCCGTCGCTCAGGACTACCGCCCGGCCAAACCTCCGGGCATAGTCCACCGCGTCCAGCGATTCCGGATACAGACGGTTCGCAAACGGGTAATTCACCATGAAATACGACACCTCCAGCAGCTTCGGATCGCGCGGCCGCTCCACGCGGTAGCGCTGCAACGCGCCCAGATAATCGGCGTAGCCCAGCTCCGCGCGCAAGCCTTCGAAAATCTCCCAGTAGCGCCCCTGGCACTCCTCGCCGACCTTGGCTTGCAGGTGACGCTTCAGGTCGGCCTCCACGCGGTCGTTGTCGAGAAGCGTGTTGTCCACATCGAACAGAAACACGGTACCGCGCTGGTCGGAAGCGGCGTTCATGGGACCTCCGGTTGGGGCGTTCTTCATCATGCCAGAAGTCACACGGAGCGTGCCGGGGATCGCGGCACCGCACTCTCCCCTCCTGTACCCTGATTCTTGGAGCTGTGGAAAACGCTCTCCTGAAACCACTTGTACACCAGCGTTCTCTGTAGTAGAAAGGCGCGGGGTTTTGCGGCTTGCGCCAAAGCCGCCTCTCAGTATAAGGATCGTATTCAAAATCCGGCAGCACCCGGATGCTGCCCTGCTCACCCTCGGAGCCAGCTTAATGGAACACGTTGATCCAGCCGTCATCAAACGCAGCGACACGCGATCCGGTTGCCTCTGTAAGTTCTGCAAGCAGCTGGACCCCCATTTCCCCAAGCGTCGGCCGATTGACCAATTGGTGGCGTCGAATCGGGAGCACACCGCCTCGGCCCATTTGACCGAGGATGGCTACGTCCGCCACCGCGTGCTCGAAGTGAGCCGGATGGCCGCCCGTTTACCCCAGTCAGCGGCCTGAACGGCCCGGTTTCCGGGCGATTTGCCCGCAACTTTCCCCGGCCCGCGGGGTTGAAATAGCTAGGCCTGAGGTGTGTAATTGAGGCTGGGGAGGCTGCCATGCTGGCCCGGATTCGACCCTTTTTCCTGCTTTCCTCTCTGCTTGTCCTGCTGCCTGCCTTTTTATTGCCCGTTCAAGCCCAGATCCACGGGGTCCCCCCCTCGGTTACGTCATTCGGTTTCGGTGGGAGCAACAACCCCGCGCCAGGCGTCGCCGCCAGCGTAACTTCCCTCGGACCAAACGGTTTCGGCCATACCCGGATGGCGTTTGGGGGGTGTTGTTTTAACTCCTCCTTCGGCGGCAACGTGAATCCGCCACTTTTTACCTTTGGCCGACACCGGGATGGATCTCGCCACCACTCCTTCTTCCCCTTGGGCATCGGCACGCCAGTCTACGTTCCCTACACCCAGTACGTGGCCGTCGAACCGGACGACGACTATTCCTACGCTCGCGGCCTTCCCCCGATCTACGACGAGGAAGTTGCCGACCGCGCCCGGGTCCCGAAACGATCTGAAGAGCGCGAACCAGAGCCCGCCCCGGCAGCCGCGGCTCCGTCCGAGACCGTTGCGGACCAGCCCCCGACCGTGCTCGTCTTCAAAGATGGCCACAAGACCGAAGTCGGGAACTACGCCATCGTTGGCGACACCCTGTTTGAGCTTAGCGATGGCCGCACCCGCAAGATCCTGCTTGCCGACCTCGACCTGCCTGCCACCGAGAAGGCGAACAATGACCTCGGCGTCGACTTCCAGGTGCCCGCCCACGCCACCCGATAAATTGGAAGCGCGCGCTGACGCCGCGTTAGACTGTTTGCCTCCAACCCTGGGCCGGTTCCATGACCAGAGAATACTGTGCACCGAAAGGCGGCGTGGTGCTGCTGACCAAAGCCATGGCGATTGACCATGGGCGGCAGGGAATCCGCGTGAACTGCATTTGTCCGGGCGATGTGGACACCCCCATGCTGCCCGAAGACGCGCGCCTGCGCGGACTCGATTGGAAGACCTACCTCGCCGCCTGCGAGAACCGCCCCATGGGACGAATCGGCACTCCTGAGGAGATTGCGAAAGCTGTGCTCTTCCTGGCATGCGATGATTCGTCGTTCATGACCGGAGCGGCGCTGGTGGTCGATGGCGGAGGCACAGCGGATTGAACACACAATCGAAAACCGATCGCCGGGAGCGTTCGCGCGAGTGGTATGAGCGCGCGCAGAAGTCGTTGATCGAAGGCGTGAACTCACCCTCGCGCGGGGCCGCAGTGTACTCGCCGGGGCCGGTCGTGCTGGAACGCGGGCGCGGATCGCACGTCTGGGACCTCGACGGCAACGAGTATGTGGACTTCATGATGTCGTTCGGGGCGCTGATCCAGGGGCATGCGCATCCCAAGATCGTTGAGGTGGTGACCGAAACGATTGCCGGAGGCTCGCATTTTGCGGCGGCGACTCCGGCGGAAGCCGAAGCAGCCGAACGTTTCTGTCGCATGGTGCCCACGGCGGAGGCGGTGCGGTTTACCAACAGCGGGAGCGAAGCAACGATGCTCGCCCTGCGATTGGCGCGGGCGCATACCGGGCGGACGAAGTTCCTCAAGTTCGAGGGCCACTATCACGGCTGGTATGACCCGTACTGCCTGAACGGGCACAGCCATCCCGCCGATCAGCTTGGGCCGAAGGAGAATCCCGCGCGGTTCCCCGATTCCGAAGGTATTCCCCCGTCGGTGTTCGAAGAGGTGGTTCTGGCGCCGTGGAATGATTTGGAAACGCTCGAACGGATCATGCAGCGGCACGGGCGCGAGCTGGCGGCCATCATCACCGAGCCGATCATGGCGAACATGGGCTGTATCCTACCGCGCGATGGTTACTTGCAGAAGGTTTGCGACCTGGCTCGCGAATATGGCGCGTTGTTCATCCTGGATGAGGTCGTGACCGGATTTCGATACGCGCCGGGTGGATGTCAGCAGTACTACGGCCTGAAGCCGGATCTCAGCACCTTCGGCAAGGCTCTGGGAGCGGGATTCCCGGTCGGCGCGGTCACGGGGCCGCGCGCGATCCTTGACCGCATGCGCTGGGGCAGCGGCATGGTGCTGCACTACGGGACTTTCAACGGCCATCGGCTCACGATGCGCGTGATTGCGGCGAATCTCGACCTGCTCGCGGCGAACGAGGGCGCTGTTTACAAGCAGATCCACGCGGTCGGCGATGCCGCGATCGCGGGGCTCCGCGATCTGTTTCGCCAGAGAAAGATTGAAACCGTCATTCAAGGTTTTGGCCCGATGTTCCAGATCTACTTCACCGGACGCCCGGCGATCCATGACTATCGCGACTACTGCCAGTATGCGGATACGGCGAGATACTCGCGTTTTGTTCACGGATTGCTGAACCGCGGAATCTACATGACGCCTTCCAACGGTTTGCACTGGATCATTTCGACGGCGCACAGCATGCAGGATGTCGAGTCGCTGCTGCGTGCTGCCGATGAGGTCTGCGCGGAGCTGGCATGAGCACGGTTGTCTTCCTCGGCGGAGGGCGGATTACTACCGCGATGATTGCCGGTCTCCGGCTGAGCAACGCCAAGCATCGGCTGGTGGTTCATGACCGCAATCCCGGCAAGCTGCGGAAGTTGAAAAAAGACTACGGTGTGGCGATCGAGCCGGAGCTGAAGAACGCCGTCCGGCAGGCGGAACTGCTGGTCGTGGCGGTGCGGCCGGATTCGGTGAGAGAACTTCTCCGCAGCATTGGGAAAGTGCATCGCCCCGTGCTCGCGGTGAGCCTCGCGGCTGGACTTCCCTTGCGCGCGTTGAGCAAGACGCTGGGGGCTCCGGTGCGGTGGGCACGCGCCATGCCGAGCCCGGTCTGCCGCAGCGGACGCGGGCTGACCGGGGTAACGTTTCCGCGGGGCCTGTCGATTCGGGACCGGAAACGCATTCGGGATTTGTTTGCCACCTTCGGACAGGTAGTGGAAATCCCGGAGAACAAGTTCGACGCTTTCACCGTGAGCTACTCGTCGAGTCACGGATACCACGCTCTGGTCACGCTGGCCACGGCCGCCGAACGTGCCGGCCTTGACCGGAGGACGGCGCTCGTGGCGAGCGCGCATGGGCTGGCGGACGGGATCATCGCGTGGCGTGAAGGGAAGTACTCTCTGGAGTCGCTTTTGGAAGAAGCGGCCACGCCCGGCGGGATTGCGGCGACAACCATGGCAGCGGCGGACGCTGCCGGATACCGGCGGGCCGTCCGGAAGGGCGTCATGGAGGGATTGCGGCGGGCGCGCGTCAATGCCCGGACGTGGATATCACGGCACTGATTACCAATGACCTCAGGGGCTAAAGCCCCGATGTTTAGCGGTGTCGGACGGCGCGGCTGAAGCCTCCACCCCATCAAGCCAAAACCGGGCTTGATGGGGCCCCGGCCGCGCCCCTTCAAAGCGGATTTGTGAGATGGCCTCAAGTTTCCGGGGTATCATGTCCGGCGATGACGATGCCGGAGCAGGAGCGCGATCGGATCGCCGGAGTGTACTCCGGCATGAGCGATGAAGAACTGGAAAAGATCGCCGAAAGCGGTTTCGAACTCAGTGAAGTCGCCCGCCAGGTTCTGGAAGCAGAAATCAGCCGCCGTGGCCTCAACGTCACACTTGCTCCGCCGCCCGGAATCGACGTCTACGAACTAAGCGATACGGTGACGGTGCGCAAGTTCCGCGATCTGCCGGAAGCGCTGCTGGCCAAGGGCAGCCTGGAGTCGGCCGGGATCGAGTCTTACCTGGTCGATGACAACATGGTCCGCATCGACTGGTTTTGGTCCAACCTGCTCGGCGGAATTAAGTTGAAGGTGCAACCCGAGGACGTTGACGCTGCCAACGAGATTTTGAACCAGCCCATTCCTGAGACCCTTGAGATTGAGGGGATCGGGGACTATGAACAGCCGCGATGCCCCAAATGCCAGTCGCTGGATGTGAGCTATCGGGAACTGAACAAGTTTGCCTCCTACGGGTCGGCCTACGTTGGGGTGCCGATCCCGGTGCACAACAAGGCGTGGACCTGCCACGCTTGCAGCAATGAGTGGGGGGACACTGACGACGAGGGTCACGGCACAGATGACGCACTGAGAATCTGAGAAACCAGGTAGCCCACGGCACTAGGGTCGTCCGTTGGATATTACCGAGGGTTAGCATAGTAAGTTCGGGATCCGACAACGCTGGGTTTTGCGATGCTGAGGTACTACTACATCAACAAGGAGTGGATGCTATCTTCTACTGCTCGGCGTACTTATCGCGCCGCTGCGGTTCTATCGCTAGTGTTGTTTTGCTCCTTGTGGGTGTGGCCGTTCGTGGATGAGATTCCTGCTGCCCTTCTGCCCATCCTAAAACTGCTCTTGCTGGCTGGTGTGCTCGGAGCGGCAACCACAGTTGTTGCCATGGAGTATTTCTTGTTTGGCTTCGATAAGTCGCCCGCAGGGAAAAAGGTGCTTTGGTTTTGCGTAACGCTAATCCCGCTGGTCGGGCCACCGCTATATTGCTTCGTCGTCTACTCGCCGCAGTCTGGCTCATGGCAAATGCGGCAAAATGAGAATAAAGGACGTCAGAATAGCGCTGTTGAAAAGCCCTAGGCTCCCCAGAAGATATAATCGCCAGCAATGCGGCAATTCTTTCGCATGTTGTTGTTGGCGCTGGTGCTGCTGACGGTGGCCCTGGTTTCAGCGCTGACGGCCATGCGGTTTGCCATTCATGGCCGTGAGGTCACGATCCCCAATCTGGTGGGTATGACCCCATTGCAAGCCGAACGCGCAGTCGCGGCGTCTGGCCTGCAGGTGGTTGTGGAGCGGCAGTTCTACAGCCCCGACATCCCGGAAGGAAAAATTATGTCGCAGGTGCCCCCGCCGTCGGCCAAGGTGAGGCGGGGCTGGGCCATCCGCGTGGCGCAGAGCCTGGGCCCGCAGCGGGTTGCCATACCGGACGTGACCGGTGAGAGCGAGCGCGTCGCGGAGCTGAATATCCGGCGCCGGGGGCTCGATCTGGGGTCGCGGGCGGAGATCAATCTGCCCGAGACGGTTGCAGACCAGGTGGTGTCGCAGAGCCCTCCGGCCAATTCCAGTGGCGTGTTGGCTCCGAAGATCAGTCTGCTGGTGAGCGGCGGGCCAGGGGCGGCGGAGTTCATTATGCCGAACTTCGTGGGACAGCCGCTGGGCAGCGTGACTCTTGCGCTACAGGATGCAGGCCTCAAGGTGGGGAAAGTAAGTGTAGTTCCCCCACCACAACCGGCGGGTGAGACGCAAGCCGCTCCGTCTCCACAAGCACCTCTTGCCCATCCCGGAGCGGCGAGCATGATCGTGACGCAGAGTCCGGCCGCGGGGAAGAAGGTCGTAGCGGGCAGCGCGGTGGATTTCGACGTGCGCTAGGGTGCGCGGCCGATCATCGCGGCGAAGAAGCCGTCGCAGGGATGGACGCCCGGGATGGTCCGGAGATACGGTCCCGCGAGAAGCGATGCGATATCTTTCCAGGAGAGTTCGCCGGATCGCTGCAACTCCTCCAGTTGTCCCTGGCAATCGATGATTCTGAAATCGGCGGTGCCCGCAAGGGCAGCCTCCACGACCGCTTCGTTCTCCTCGCCTTCCAGCGAGCAGGTGGAATAAACGAGGCGACCGTCGGGAGCGAGCTGAGCGAGCGCAGACCTGAGGATTGCGATCTGGCGTGTCTGGAGATCGGGCAAGTCTTCCGGCCTGAGACGCCACTTGATCTCCGGGTTACGGGAAAGCGTACCGGTGCCGGAGCAGGGGACGTCGGCGAGGATACGATCAAACCCCGCGTGAAACGGCAGTTGGCGGGCATCGGCGGCGATGACGTGGATGTTTCGCTGGCGGGTAAGGGCGCGCAGCAAGCGGGTACGGTGAGGATACAGATCCGCTGCAAAGACCTTCGCGTCCGGGTTTCGTGCCGCCATCAGAGCTGTCTTGCGGCCCGGGGCGGCACAGCAATCCAGGATTCTTTCTCCCCGGCCCACCAGTATCGCCACGAGCTGCGACGCTTCGTCCTGAATGGAGACACGCCCCTCCCGAAACGCACGGGCCTTGGCCACATCGCCGGAGGTTACACGTCGCGCGCTCGAGAGCAGCAGGCCCGGAGAGAAAGCAATGCCCTCGCGGGCAAGTTCCCCATCTGCCTGATCGTTTTGAATGTGAATCGGTTGAACGTGAATCGCCTGAACGTGAATCGCGGTGACCGGCACGGCCTGGTCGTGGAGGCAGATCTGGATCGCACCGGCAAGGCCGTAGCGTTCGACCCATCTTGCCACCATCCACCCGGGATGGGCTGAGGTTTCCGCCAGTGTTTGCGGGAGGGCCGCGCGCTCGATTCCGGCAAAGACGTCCGCAGCGGGTTCCGCGGCGGCCTTTCTCAGAACAGCATTCGTAAACGGCGCAGCGGAGCGTTTTCGCGCCGCTTTGACGAGTTCGACACTCTCGAAAATGGCCGCGCGCCCCGGAACTCTGGAAAGAAACTGCAGTTGGTACATACCGAGCCGAAGGGCTGCCAGAACTTCAGGGTCCAGCCGCTCTAGCTTTTGCGACGAGGCACGGGCCAGTCGCTGGTCGAGCCAGGAACGCCAGCGGAGGACGCCCATGACGAGTTCGGTAGCAAGCCCGTGGTCGCTCGGAGAGAACTTTGCCATGCGGGCGGAGTGGAGTAGTTCGGAGGCGTAGGACTGGTCGCGCTCGACCCTCAACAGAATCTCAAACGCGGCGGCGCGAGCGGGGGAAACGGCCATGGCGGGTCATTGCCCCAGTTCGTCGCCGGGTTGAGGCCGGTAGCCGTTGATAAAGTCACGGGCCGACATGCGGCGCTTGCCTTCGATCTGGATCTCAATCAGCTCCAGTGCGGTGCCTTGGCCACAGCCGGCTAAGAGGCGCGTTCCCTGGACGGCGACTTCTCCCGGCGCGAAGCTGGCCGTCGACTCCAGCGGCCGGGCCCAATGCACTTGAAGATTTCGCCCCTTGAAAACCGTGTAGGCGCCCGGCCAAGGCTGAAATCCCCGCAAGCGGTTGAAGATCTCTTTCGCGGTGCGATGGAAGTCTATGCGGCCGTCTTCCTTGCGCAGAATCGGTGCGAGGGTCGCTCGGGAGTGGTCCTGCGGAACCGGGCGCACCTGGCCGCTTTGGAGACCTTGCAGGGTTTCGATCATCAGGCCGGCTCCCAGGTCTGCCAGCTTCGGAGCCAGCGTCTCGGCCGTGTCTTCGGGTCCAATGGGAAGTTCACGCTGCTGGAGTATGTCGCCGGTATCGAGGCCGGCGTCAATGCACATCGTGGTTGCGCCGGTGACGGATTCTCCGCTGGCAATCGCCCACTGGATGGGCGCAGCGCCGCGGTATTTCGGAAGCAGCGAAGCGTGCAGATTGAGATTGCCCAAGCGGGGGAGATCAATCATCCATTGCGGAATGATACGGCCATAGCCGACAACGATGATGGCGTCGGGCGCGAGCGCGGTCAGTTGTGACTTGAAATCCTCGTTATTCTTGATCTTGTCGGGCTGTAGGACGGGAAGGCCGAGGCGGAGTGCCGTGGCCTTTACCGGGGAAATGGCGAGTTCCATGCCGCGCCCACGGGGACGGTCGGGCTGGGTGACCACAAGCGGCACGGAATGTCCGGCCTCGACCAGTCTCTCCAGCGTCGGGGCAGCGAAGCGCGGGGTGCCACAAAAAACCAGGTTCATAGGTGTCAGGTCTCAGGTGTCAGGAAGGGCAGGTGCGGCGAAGCGCCCATCAGAATCCCGACACGCAGTGACGCAACAAGAGGCGTATCCAAGAAGTCCTAGAACTGGTTTCAAAAATGCTATGGAGGGTTAAGAACGGCGGCCCTCAGGGGCTAAAGCCCACATTTTCTGCGGCTCTGAGCGGCACGGCTGAAGCCGTGCCCTTCCCAAAGCCGACTTTCGAAACCAGTTCTAAGACCTGAGACTAACACCCGAGACCTGCCCTCCTACCACTCCCCGGCTTTTACCAGCTTCTTGATCTTGCGCTTGATCAGGTCGCGCTTGAGCGCGCTGATGTGCGAGATGTAGAGCCGGCCGTACAGGTGGTCGGTCTCGTGCAAGAAGGCCCGGGCCAGCAGGTCCTCGGCGGTGCTTTCGAAGAACTTGCCGTCAATGTCCTGCGCGCGGACGGTCACGGTCTTGGCGCGGGTTACTTCTTCGCGAAACTCGGGAAGACTCAGGCAGCCTTCGGTGCCGCGCTGGCGGCCTTCCTTGTGAACGATCTCGGGATTCACCAGCACCAGCCTGGCGCCCGGGTCTTCCTTGAACGTAACATCCACGACCGCCAATCGTTTCGAAATACCGATCTGCGGAGCGGCGAGCCCCACACCGCGAGCCGCATACATGGACTCGAACATATCTTCGACCAGCTTCTTGAGGCCGTCGTCGAAGCTGGTGATGGCTGCCGCAGGTTTCTCCAGGACCGGGTCGCCATATTTCACGATGGGGTAAATCATTTTTGCGATTCAGTAGTTTCTGAGTTGTTCCAAATAGCCGTGAAAATTGCGTTTCGTTTCCTTCAGCGAATCGCCGCCGAATTTTTCGAGAGCGCAGCGCGCCAGAGTGAGCGCGACCATGGCTTCGGCGGCAACGCCGGCAGCCGGCACGACGCAAACGTCGGAGCGTTCGTAGGCGGCCTTCACCGGTTCGCGGGTGGCAAAATCCACCGATTCGAGCGGCCGGCGCAGCGTGGAAATCGGCTTCAGGTAGCCACGAACCCGGATCTCCTGGCCATTGGAGACGCCACCTTCCAGGCCACCGGCGTTGTTGCGGGTGCGGGTGAAGCCGGCGAACCCGGACTTGCTCCGATAACCAATTTCATCATGCACGGCGGAGCCCGGGGAAAACGCCGCCTGGATACCGCTTCCGATCTCCACCGCTTTGACAGCCTGCAGAGACATTACGGCAGCTGCCAGCAAGCCGTCGAGGCGCTCGTCCCACTGCGCGTAAGTGCCAAGCCCAGGAGGAACACCATGCGCCACGACCTCGAAAACGCCGCCCACGGAATCGCCCGTGCGCAGAACATTGTCGACTTCGGCTTTCATGCGCTGCTCGATTTCCGGATCGGCGCAGGCCAGCAGGATTTCATCTTTGATCGAGAGGGCCTGGATCCGCTCCCAGGCAATCTCCCCGCCCACAACCGATACGGCGCCAACCGCGATCACGTGGCTCAGAACCTCGATGTCAAGCTCGCGCAGGAACAGCTTGGCCAAGGCGCCAATCGCGACCCGGGCGGCGGATTCGCGGGCCGAGGCGCGCTCCAGGACATAACGGGCTTCCGGGAAGTCGTACTTCAAGGCTCCGGCGAGATCGGCATGTCCGGGACGGGGAGATGCAACCCGCTTGTGTTTCTCCGGATCACCGGACTCGACCGGCAGCGATTCTTTCCAGTTTTTCCAATCGCGATTCTCGAGCAATACCGCGATCGGAGAGCCGATGGTTTTGCCGTGGCGCACGCCCGAAAGGATGTGAGCGGAGTCGCGTTCGATCTTCATGCGGCCGCCGCGGCCGTAGCCCTGCTGGCGCCGCCAGAGCTCACGGTCCAGAAAGGCCTGATCCACGGCGAGACCGGCGGGGAGCCCGGAAAGAAATGCGACCAGGGCTTCACCGTGCGACTCTCCGGAAGTGAAGTAGCGCAACATGGAAACTAGGCATTGTAAATGAAGACGAACCCTCAGCTTCAACTTTGAAGTTACCCGGCGCGCGCCGTTGCGCTCTTGCCGGCCAGGGCGGCGAGGGTCGCGAGATCGGGAACCTCAAGATCGGGCCGAGCCATCGCCGCGCGGACAGCGCCGACCCCTGGCCGGGCGGACCTCCGATTCACCCACACAGTCGAAATGCCCAGGGACTGAGCCGGGATCACGTCGTGATAGACGCTCTGGGCGGCGTGGAGCAAGCGATCCGGCGAGACCCCCATGGTGCGCAGTGCAAGCTGGAAATTGTGGAGAGAAGGTTTGTAGCTCCTTGCCTGCTGCGTCGTCACTACGCAATCAAAATCAACCCCGAGATGCTTCCGGGTTGCGGCAAAGAGATCGTCATCAATGTTGGAGATCACGGCCAGTTTGTAGCGTTTCTGTAATTCCCGCAGGGCCGCCACGGTGTCGGGGAAAGGCGGCCATGCCGGAATGGACTCGTGGAGCGAGCGAAGTTCGGTGGGGCTGGGCCGAAAATCGAAGCGGTCTCCGAACCGTTCGACGACGGACTCCAGCACGTTTCGATAGCTCTGGTACGGGCCGCTCTCCGCCTCAGCTTCAAACTCTCCGTACAGCTCAAGCAGGGCAGCGTCAGACAAACTGCGGCCGTGACCGGCGAGCACGCCGCGCAGAGTCGGAAGGATTCCCGCTTCCCAGTCGATCAGCGTGCCGTAGCAGTCGAAGCTGACGGTGGTAAAGCTAGAGAAGTCCATGGGGGAGACGGTATCGGAAGCGGGCTGCATGTGCAAACGGGGGCCATAAAGTTAGAGCTGGTTTCAAAATACTTTCGAGGGTTCACAAGGCCAAACCCCGGGGGCTGAAGCCCACAAGCGCTAACCTAAGGCCGGGCTCCTTCCGCTTTGCGCATCGTCCGAGCACAAACCCGAGAGCCGCAGCGAAATCGGTCGCGAAAGGGGACACTTCTAGATCCGGACGCTGCACCATGAAAGCCTCCGCTTGGACTGGCGAATCAAAGGTACAAATGCTTGGGCCACTCTGCGACGGGCAGTTTCCGCCGAATCGATTCCCGCGTCGAGTCGATCCAGAACGCGGGCCACAAGCACGAAAACAGCAACCAGGACCACTTGAGCACGTCGGGCCAAAAGGCGAGCCCGAGCCCCCCAACAAGCACGGCCCATTTCAGCGCGCGGAAAACGCGCGCGCGCGAAGGAGTATAGACCGGCAGGAATGGTACTCCGAACAGAAAGCCCAATGCGATCCCGGCCAGGAGCAGCACGCGCGCAACTGCGACAGCGCCGGTAAAGAGGAATGCAGCGGTTCCCAACAGTGCGGCGACAGGCATTGCTAGAAGCAGCCACTTCACCCATGGACGGGAACAGATGGCCTGTGCTTCCCACTCGCCCTTGCGAAGCATCCGGGCTTCGGCAGCCGTTAGCAGGACGCGACGATATTGACAGTTCGCGGTTTTCGCATCACCCAGGGCAGCCACAACTAACCGGTCCGCTTCATCGGCGGTTGCGCCGCCGCTCACGGCCTCCTCCCACGCCGATTCGTAGTGCTCCAGAATCTCGGCTCGGACCTTGTCGGCCGAGTCCTTCGATAGATGCCGCGTTGCTTGTCGCAACCAATTGTCCAATCCGGTCATGGCTTACGCCTCCCCCAGAATTATCGTCACTGCACGTGAAAGTTCGCGCCACTCGGCGCGGTCCCTGGTCAATGTCGTACGTCCAGCTTGCGTGATGCGGTAGTAGCGCCGCGGCCGGCCCTTCTCAATGCCCTCATAGGACTCCACCCAGCCTTCGTTTTCCAGCTTATGAAGCGCGGGGTAAAGCGTGCCTTCTTTGAAGTCCAGTACACCATGGGAGCGCTCCTTAATCCGTTGGGCAATACGGTAGCCGTGGCTCGGCCCGTGCACCAACGCTTCCAGAATCAAGGTCGGAAGTGTCCCCTTGAAGTTCATTCAATACACCGTATTCCGATGCATAGGATAGATGTCACGCTCCTGGTTGTCAATAGTGAAAATGTTCAGAAGAGGCCCGCAATTGACCCACTGTCTTCCACCCATTTAGGAGGTCAACAGAGCCAACCAGTGCTAAGTCTTTTGCTCGCTGAAGAGGTTGGGAACCGGGGCTTGGGGAGACTCGCCGACCGGATCGGGGGAAGCGGATGGTTCCGCGGAGGTTGCCGTGCCGGCGATTTCAGCGGCTGCCTGCGCCGCCGCTTCCGATTGCAGGAATTTCGCGGAATTGAGCAGGGGACGGCCCAGGGACGCGTTATAGCTGGTCCAAGGTCCCTCGGCTTCGGCCTCACGTTCGAAGTGGGCCCGCATGGCCTCCATTTTCGAATCGAGGTCGTCCAGGTAATGCAACATGAGCGCCTCAGGAAACATGGGCAGCTTGGGCGATCCGAACTCGTACTGCCCGTGGTGGCTGATGATGATGTGTTCGAGCAGCGTCTTGAGTCCTGCGGGGAAGCCGGGCAGTTGATTGACCTTGGCTTGCAGCATCTCGAGCTCGATGATCATGTGCCCGAGAAGCTGGCCGCGCGAAGTGTATGAAAACGAGCGGTTGTAAGTCAGTTCGTGGATCTTGCCGATGTCGTGCAGGAATGCCCCCGTGAGCAGCAGGTCGCGGTTGATCTCCGGATAGTTGCGGCAGACCAGGTCGCAGGAGCGAAACAACGAGACCACATGATCGAGCAAGCCACCAATACAGGCGTGGTGGAGCGACTTGGCGGCGGGGGCGGTGCGGTAACGCTCGGCGATCTCCGGGTCCGCCATGAAAAGCTCCAAGAGAGACTTCAAATGCGGGTTCTTGAAAGTGGCCACGAAATCGGCCAGGGTCTTCCAGAGTTCTCCGATGTCCTTCTTGGTTTTGGGCAGGTAGTCGCCGAAATCAATTTCGCCTTCCTCCATGAGCCGCAGCTTGTGGATGGTGAGCTGAAAACGGTTCTTATATTTGTTGATGAGGCCCTTAATCTTGAGGAAGTCGTCCTGCTCGAAGGCGTTAATGAACTCTTCGACGTTGTCCCACATCTTGGCTTCGACTTGTCCGGTGCGGTCGCCCAGGGTAAGCGCCAGGTAGGGCTCGCCGCTTTTCTTGGCCTTCACTTGCTTGGAGACGACCACGAAGCTGGAGGTGATGACCTTGTTTTCCTGCTGGGGGCAGTCGGAGATGAAAAACTCTTTCATGGGCCTCCGCGAATGGTTCTGCGGGTAAGGAAAGACACGGGCCGGAACCGGACAGGCCGATTCCAGCAAGCACTGCAAAGATTAACCTAAAACACGCCGAGCTTCTTCTTTTTCTTCTTCAGGTTTTTCGCGGTGACGTTCTTGGCCGTGGTCTCGACGGGCTTGGTCTGTTTCGTGCTGGCGCCGGTGTCGATGTAGCCGGGCTTGATGTCGATGAAAGCGTCTTCCCGCAGCTTGGTCAGGTAAACCCGCAACGCGGGCTGCAACTTCTGCATGTAGAGCGCATCCTGGATGCGAGGCTCCACTTCTTTGAGGCTGGGGACCCCCGCTAACTGATGCTCTGTGACCTTGAGAATGACAAATCCCTGCTTGGTGCGGATCACGTCGGTGATTTCGCCAGCCTTCATGGCGAAGACTTTGTCTTCGAGTTCCTTGGACAGTGTTCCGCGCTTGAAATAGCTGAGATCGCCACCATCATGGGCCGAAGGTCCGTCGGAATACTTCCTGGCCAAATCTTCAAAACCAGCCCCCTTGCGGAGCTGCTCGAGCAGGTCTTCGGCCTTGGCCCGAGCGGTGGCTTGCGCTGCTTCCGGATCGGCTGGGGGCGCCGCCTGCGCCGAGGCGTCCGCACCGGCGGCGGGCGGAGTTGCCGTTTTTGGAGCGATCAGCAACTCGCTTAGCCGAACCTGCTCCGGTTGCTGCATCTCCTCCCGGTGCTGGTTATAGAACTTCTGTTCTTCTTCCTTGTTCATGGCAAGATGCGAGCCGACTTCCTGGCCGATCACGCGCTGCGTGATGATCTGGTTGCGCAGGTTCTGCTTAAACTCTTCGTAGGACACTCCCTGACCCTGGGCCGCTTTTTCCAGGTCCTCCATGGACTCCAGATTCATTTGCTTCCGCATTTCGTCCAGGCGCTTTATCAATTCGGTATCGCCGGTGATGCCGAGATCCTTGCCTTTTTCCAGGAGAAGCTGCTGGTCGATGAGGTCGCGGAGAACGTCGCGCTGCTTCTCGGAAAAGATGCGATCGGCGTTCGCGGGTTCCTGCTGCTGGATCTCCTGCTTGAGCTGGTCGCGGCTGCGGATGAATTCCGTGCGGGTCACGATTTGGTTATTGACGCGGGCAATGATCTCTTCCACCACCGTATCGGCCGGCAAAAGGGCTGGAAGCAACAGCGCATACGCGATCGCCAGCACAAAGGGGACGTTCCTCTTCATCATTTTGGGCTCGCTTGGAAACCTGGGCACAGTCCGGGCTTGAAATTGTAAGCATATTCTACCCCGGGAAGCGCGCTGCGGCCAATCGCCGGGGAGATGGGCAGAGCTCCCTGGCCCATCGGAGCAGAAGCGTTCAGTCCTGATTGGTGCGCGTGAGGGTAAGGGCGGTCACGTCGTTGTGCTTCGGGACCTCGCAGACGAAGTCCTGCACCTGCTCCAGGATGCGCTGGGAAAGATCTTTGGCCGAGGTGGCATCAGCCTGCATGACCTGTTTGACTCCCGACAAGCCAAATTCTTCCGCGTGACACTCCGCCTCCACCACCCCGCGTGAGACCACCGCCAGCGCCGACTGCGGTCCCAGGCCGACAATCCGGGCGTCGGTGGGCGCCAGAGAGAAAAGCCCCAGGGGCAGCCCGGTGGCCGCCAGCTCAACCACGCTGGCGTCGTCCCGCAGAAGGCCAGGGGTGTGGCCTGCGTTCACGTAGCAGACCGTGCCCAGTTCTTCGTTGTAGCAGCCCGCGAAGGCGGGACAACTTTTCACGCCGCCCGCGGCCCGCATGATCTCGAGATTCAGCCGGCGCACCAACTCGGTCATGGCGTCGGCTTCGTTCACGTCGCCGGAAGGGAAAAGCTCCGCTCCGGTCGAACGGAGGCAAGCCTGCGCGGCCTGCAACACGGGACGGCCTTGCTCGCGTTTCCCGGCCACATCGAGCAGGGAGAACAGCAGCCGGTGAGGACTGACGCGGACAAATTCGTAGAAGTCTCCTCCCGCCCGGCCTGAGAAATATGCAACGGCCATCTCCGCGCCCTGCAGGGCAGGGCTGGCCGTATGGACCAGTTGCGGGACTTCGTCCACTGGTGAAGCAAACCCGAGTCTGGAAAGCAAACGCCGCACGTGGGGGTGAAAATAACACAAACGCTGGGATGCGGCAATCGGAAGAAAGGGCCGTGCCTATTCGCCGTACTTGTTTTTCAGCCAGCGGGCAAGCTCGTCGCGGAGTTGACGGTAATCGCAGTGGAGGGTGGAGCGCAGGGCCGCTTCGGTGGAATTACCCTGCCCGATCAACTCCAGAACGCGGGAAAGGTCATCCATGCCATAGGTGTCACGAATGTACTCTACGGTGGCCAGCGATTCGGCATAGGCAATGACCGCCTCCGCCGTGGAAAAACGCATGAAGCTACCTTCCAGCACGTTAAACGGGATTTCGCTGTTGGCGGCAAAAATTTGCGACAGTTGGCGACCGAAAGGTGCGCTCGACTTCGGCTCCTCGATCTGCGCGATGCCTTCCTGCAACCACGTTGGACAGCGGCTCGACGACATCTGGGCGACGAAGGAATGGGTCAGTTCGTGTTTCAGGACCCGGGCGAGTTCCGGCGTCACGCTGTTGACTCCCCGGATCGGGATGCGCAACTTTCCATCATTGACTGCGCTGCTCCAGGAGGGGGCCTGGGTTACGTCGAAGAACGCCTGGCCGGTATACAAAGTGACGACGATGCTGCTGGACGGAGAGGATCCCAGATCGCGGGCCAGGTCGTCGTACTCATGTTCGAGGGTGGCGAGCACGTCGTGAGGGAAGCTTTGGGAGGTCTGCTTGCCCTCAAAGTGCAGGGTGAAATGGCTGCTTTCACGGAACGAGTATTCTGATTCGGCGTTCGATTCCCGCTCCGCCCGCGCCAGGTACTGGCTGACAATGGCATCCGGGCGCAGTTTCAACGATTGCTTCCAGGAGCGGATCGCGTCCGGCGTGCGGTCGTCGGCAAACTGGACGAATCCCAGCATGGCGAGGGCATCCGGAGAGTTCGGATCGGTGCGGGCGGCCCGCTCAGCGTAGCTGAGGGCCTCGCCAGCATGGCCCGTCCGCATGAGGGCCGCCGCGTAATAGATCAACAGGGTAACGTTGTCGGGCTGGAAGCGGAGCGCCGATTCGAGATAGCGCCGGGCTTGCGGGAAATTGCCGTGATCCGCTTCGTGCTTGCCGGCGAGAAAGAAGCCGGTGGCAGCCAATTCGGGATTGTTTTGCTGCTCCAGACTCGCCAGGGCGGCGGTATCGACCTGGCCGTCGTGAATGACTTTTCCGGCCACGTCCGCTTCGTGGCTGAAGGATGGCGCGGGCGGAACGAAATCCGGAACCGCGGGCGCCGCGGTGGAGCCGGAAACAGCATACTCCGGAGGTACGCCGCCGGCGTCGACCCGCTCCACGGCTGATCTCGGGATAGCATAGGTGGCCTCGCCAACGTCATACTCCACGCGGTTCTTGTTCTCGCGGACACGATCGGCCCAGATGGTCTGCCCGTTCTTGAGACGGATGACGTCGGCAGACGCAGCCAGGACGGTTGCCAGAAGCACTAGAATTGGGATGGACCAGGTTCGCACTTGACTGGATTCTAGCAACGACATGGAGGGCATTCGTAGGTGACCAAGGTACTGCCGCGACCATGGCGGATGTTCATCCTGGCAGTTAGCCTGCTTGCCGGAGTGGCCCCTGCGCAGGAACTCCAAAGTGACAGGAATTGTCCGCGGACGGCCACAGATCTGTACTTGCGATTGCGCTCGGTCGGGCTCGATGAGCAGCGCGTTTATCACGTCCGTGGGGCCTCGATCGACCGCCCGAATCTCCACCTCGACTTCGACGACGGTACCCTTGGTTTCACGGAGGACATTTGTGGACGAATCACCGGGGCTGTTTTCGAGGGGGAGGGCGAAATCCTGCTTCGTCCGCCCAACAAGGTGGAACGGGAATCCCTAGCGCTGTTTACCGGTATGGCGATCCTGGAGGAGCAGTTCAGCTCAGGCTACCTGCGATTCAACGATGACACGGCGGCTGCCTTAAGGCCCTTCCTCTCCGCAGCTTCGGATGGCGGTGAATTCTTCAAACGATGGGAGGATACGGGCCGCAGTCTAGCGCAGTCCGATGCGCTGCGCTTGCTGCTGGATTTCAGCCAATTTCTTCCCGCCGCCGACGGCAGCCAACCCGGTGGCGACTTCCCGCGTCTCCTGCACGCGCATTTGCTGGGGCGGAAACTGGGTGCTTTCGAGGTTTATTGGGACGCAGCGGCGACCGAGTCGTTGACGGCCGGCCAGCCCCGGCTTAAGGATGGCACCACCTTCTTTGATATCTGGACATCGTTTGTTCCCAACGTATCCGGGGTTGCCGGAAAGCCGCAGGCACCCACGGCCGGTAATGTCGCGGCCACATCTTTTCGAATTCGAGCTTCGATCCAGCCTCCGACGATGTTGAAAGCGACCGCGGCGGTGGATGTGCATGTTCGCAAGGGTGGAGGAAGGACCCTGCTGTTCGAGCTGTCGCGCTATCTCAAGCTTGATGCTGTTCAGGAGGATGGCCGGCCCCTGGAGTTCATTCAAAACCAGGCGTTGGAAGGAACGCAGCTGCGGCGCAAGGGGAATGATCTGGTAGCGGTCGTCTTCCCCGCGCCGCTGCGGCCGGGGCAGGATCTGAAGCTGCGCTTCAGCTATGCGGGCGAAGTGCTCTCGGACGCGGGGAAGGGGTTACTGTATGTGGGCGAGCGCGGCACATGGTACCCCAGTTTCGGGATGAGCCCGGCCCGGTTTGATCTCGAGTTTCACTACCCGGCCGAGTGGACGCTGGTGGCGACAGGCAAACAGGTTCCGCCGGCCAGCGCCACCGATCCGGACGAGGCAGCGGAAATCCCCGGGCAGCACGTGTCGCGTTGGGCCTCGGAGCGGCCGATGGCGGTGGCTGGCTTCAACCTGGGGAAGTATGTCCACGCCGAGGCCAAGTCTGGCAGCATTCTCGTCGAGGCGTACGGCACTACGGGGGTGGAGCGGTCGTTCCCCCAAGCTCCGCCGGAAGTGGTTGAGCCACTTCCTTCCTTCCCGCGTCGGGTGGCGCCGCCTCCGATAGTGGTGACTCGACCGCCACCGTCGCCTGCCCGCAACGCGCAAGCCGTGGCCGAGCGAGCGGCGAAGGCCATCAGCAGTTTTGAGCAGTGGTTTGGCCCCTATCCCTATGGCTCGCTGGCGCTGACGCAAATGCCGGGGGATTTGAGTCAGGGCTGGCCCGGGCTGATCTTCCTCTCGACTTACGCGTTTCTCAGTCCACAAGAACAAGCCGATCTGCACCTGGATCCGATCACCGCCCTGCTCAGCAGCCAGGTGCTGGTGCACGAGACGGCCCATCAATGGTGGGGAAACCTGGTGTTATGGAAAGGGTACCGGGACCAGTGGATCATGGAGGCGCTGGCCAACTATTCGTCGCTGCTGGTGCTTGAGCAACAGAACCCGGCACAATTCCGGCAGGTGCTGGAGCAGTACCGTAATGATTTGCTCAGCAAGAACAAAGATGGAGAATGGCTGCGGGAGGCGGGTCCGGTCACGCTCGGCGCGCGATTGGTGTCGTCGCATTTCCCGAACGGCTACGAGACGATCAGCTATGAGAGGGGGACGTGGCTGCTCCACATGCTGCGGTGCATGCTGCGCGATTCCGAATCGGCATCCCATTCCCGGAATGAGCGAGCCAATCCGGACGAGCCATTCTTTCGTGCCCTCCGAAAATTGAGGGAGCGCTATGCCGGCAGGAGCATTAGCACGCGGGAACTGGTGCAAGTGTTCGAAGAGGAGTTGCCCCGCCCCCTGTGGTACGAGAATCGCCGCTCGCTCGACTGGTTTCTTGAGGGCTGGATCAAAGGGACGGCTGTGCCCCGCCTGGAAGCGCGGGAAGTAAAGATCACGCAACAGGAGCGTGGGATGAAGGCCAGCGGCACGATCAGCCAAAGGGACGCTCCCGAAGGCCTGGTCACGGCGGTTCCGGTGTACGGGGTGACGGCCGGGAATGCTACGGTTTTTCTGGGCGAAATCCTGGCGGATGGCCCTGAAACACCGTTTCGATTGAGCGCGCCGCCGGGCACGCACAAGATTGTGCTGGACCCTCGGCAGACCATTCTGACCACGCTGAAGTAAAGCGAGCCCTACAGACCTTTGTGCCGCGGAGACTGGTTCCGGATCAGCCGTGCGGATACGCGATTGCTACAGCATCGGAGTCACTCCACAGGTTGATTCTTATGACTGTTCAGCGTTATCCGCGCACCTGCGAGGCGCGCCCCCGGCGCACCATTCTCCTGGTTGAAGATGAGCCGTTCGTGCGGGAGGCAACGTCGCGCATTCTGCAGAGCGCCGGCTTCGAAGTTTTTCCGGCGGTTGACGCGCTCGAAGCGATGCACGTTTACGATCAGATCGGGCGGAAGGCCGATCTGGTGATGACCGATGTGGTACTTCCCGGCCGGTCCGGACGCCAACTGGGCCAGGATCTGAGAAGTCTCTCTCCCGGCATCGCCATTCTGCTGACCTCCGGCTACGGAGAAGCAGAGTCGGATGCAGAGTCGCTTGACGCGCATACGTACTACCTCGCCAAGCCGTATACAAGGGGATCTTTGGTCGGAAAGATTGAGCAGATCCTGGTGGCGATTCCACTCCGGCGTGCGGCTACCCAGGCTGGTTAATGAGGCTTGCGGTAAGCGAGGGCAGACAACATCTGCCGGAATCCCGGGGAGAGGCACGACCCGTTTCAAAATCCCCATTTCGGCACAGGAACGCGGCATGCCATGGACTGCGCACGTAGCCTCATCCTGGCCGACCGTAAGCCCACGGCTTCGGCCGATCAACAGTTCACTGCGATTCCTGCCCGCACACTTTATAATTCCGCCTTCGCACGAAGGAGTGCTCATGAAACTCGAGGGGCGAGTGGCGCTGGTCACGGGGGCGTCGCAGGGCATTGGTCACGCTTGTGCTACGGCGCTGGCCCGTCAGGGCGCGAGCGTCGCGCTGGCGGCGCGCAATCAGCAAAAGCTTGATGAACTGGCGCAGCACATCGCAGCCGCCGGTGGCAAGGCCGCGGTTTTCGTCATGGACGTGGCTGAGGAAGAGCAGATCAAGTCCGGCATCAAGTCGGCCCTCGGCCACTTCGGCAAGATCGACATTCTCGTCAACAATGCCGGCATCACCCGCGATCAACTGGTCATGCGCATGAAGCGCGCCGACTGGGACGCGGTGCTCAACACCAACCTGACCTCCGCGTACCTGTGTATCCAGCAGGCGATCGGGTCCATGCTCAAACAGCGCTGGGGGAGAATCATCAACATCACCAGCGTTTTCGGGCAGATGGGACAGGCGGGGCAGGCCAACTACGCTTCTTCGAAAGCCGGGCTGATCGGATTGACCATGGCCATGGCGCGGGAAGTCGCGTCCCGCAACATCACCTGCAACGCCGTGGCTCCCGGTTTCATCGAGACCCCCATGACGGCGGTGCTGAGCGAAGAATTCAAGCAGAATGCAGTCAAAATGATCCCGCTGGGGCGTGTCGGCACGCCGGAAGACATCGCCAGCGCGGTCTGTTTTCTGGCCTCGGACGAAGCGTCCTACATCACCGGGCACGTGCTGAACGTGAATGGCGGGATGTTGATGGGTTAGGGGACTAGAGTTATCAAAGCTATCTCATAAATGACCTTCGGGTAGTTGGTGTAAACGCCCGCCATTACTTCTTTGGTTCCTTTTTCAACAGCCACGCCTGTTAGCGACAGTTAAGAATTTCTGCTCTGTGGGGCGAATCGAGGCACGGTCTATACGGTCTATTGGGATACCGCTCCTCACCCTAACTCATGGGGCAGTTCGGCTGTCTGGGCGCGGCTCGCAGGCCAAATTAGTGCACTTCAGATGAGAATCTTTTCACACTGCACAAACAGGAAAAACACGTATACACTGGTGGCCGTTTTTTGGCGTAAAAAGGGGGATTCTGCTTGAAATTGCTTCGAACGCTCGCCATCACGTCCGCCCTGCTCTTCGCATTGCTCGGCGCTGCCGGTGCCCAAACATGGACACCTCTCACCCATCAACCCGGGGCTAGCCTCGGCGTCATGCTGCAACTCAGAGACGGCAGGATCCTGGTCCACGAGGAACAGGGAGGAAATTCCGCCAATTGGCATATTCTCACGCCTGACTCCACCGGCAGTTACATCAATGGCACGTGGAGTTCCGGCGGAAAGTTGCCCTCTGGCTACGCACCCTGGTTCTTCGGTTCGCAAGTACTGCTGGATGGGAAAACAGTTGTGATCGAAGGCGGAGAGTACAACAACGGCCAGGCGGTATGGACAACCCTGGGTGCGATTGGAACCATTTCCGGAAGTTCTATCACCTGGCAGAGTAACTCCCCGCCTCAAGGCTGGGCTACGCTCGGCGACGCGGAGAGCGTGATTTTGGCCGACGGAACCTACATGCAGGCGAACTGCTGTTCGGCCCAGAATGCATTGTTTAACGGTTCGAATTCCTGGACGCCGACGGGCTCGGTGACTCAGGGCAACAACGATGAATCAGGGTTTACGCTTCTGACCAACGACCGGGTGCTGACCGTAGATGCGAAAAGTGATTCCCCGTGTGGTACCAGCCAGGGTTCGGAGCTTTACGATCAGAGCACCGGCCTGTGGTCGTGCGGACCAACGACTCCAGTCCGGCTCTACAACCCGAACGACGAAGAATTGGGCGCCGCAGTCCTGATGTACAACAACAAGGTTTTTCAGTTTGGAGGGAACGTAGTTGCCACGGCGATTTACGACGTTGCCAGCAACACCTGGTCGGCCGGTCCGACTCCCCCAAATGGTTTGGATCAGGCCGATGGCCCCGCGGCGCTTGAACCGAACGGCAAAGTGCTGGCCATGTTGAGTCCTGGCCTGTTTGCGAGCGGTTGCCAGTTTGTCGAGTACGATCCAGTGGCCAACACCTTGACGAACACTGCGAATCCGACGAGGTGCCCGTCTGATTCGTCGTACGTCGGACACCTGATGATCCTTCCCACCGGTGAGATCATGTTCACGGACTTCAGCGGCCGGGTTGAAATTTATACGCCGGCCCAAGGCGTCGTTTCGGAGGCTGCGCCGACGATTAACTCTGTGAGTGCGCAGATCAACAGTCCCTCGACAAACAATGTCCTGTCCGGCACACAACTCAATGGTTTATCGGAGAACAATGCCTACGGTGACGACTACCAGGGGGCCACCAACTATCCCCTGGTTCGCCTGGTGCAGGTAGATCCTCCTAACAATGTTTATTACGCCACCACGCACAACGAGACCACACACTCAATCGCTCCCTCCACTCCCAACTCCACACAGTTCGACGTGCCGGCCGGTCTTCCCGCCGGGAACTATACCTTGTACGCGGTGGCCAACGGCATCGAGTCGAACGGGATGCCCGTTACGGTTGCGGCTGGCCCTGATTTCAGCCTGACCGCAAACCCGAGTAGTCTGAGCATTGCGCAGGGCAGCAGCGGTACGAGCCTCATCACCGTCGTTCCTGTGAACGGCTTCAGCGGCACCGTCAACTTAAGCGCCTCTGGTCTGCCGAACGGCGTGTCGGCGGTTTTCTCTCCCAATCCGACAACTACAACCAGCACGCTGACCCTCACGGCCAGCGGCACTGCCACGATGGGAACGTCGACTGTGACCATTACTGGCACGTCGGGCACGCTGACGCATACCACGACGATACAACTCACGGTTACTGCTGGAGGTGGCGCAGTCGTTACTCTCACACCGACCTCGCTGATATTCGCTAAGGTCGCTGTAGGAACGACAAGCGCTGGAAAGAACGTCACCCTCGCTAATACCGGGAACGCGACGCTGAATATCAGCAGCATCGCGACCAGCGGTGATTTCAGCCTCACGCCCAGCACTAAGCCCTGCGGCGCCACGCTGGCTGCGGGAAAGAATTGCAAGATCACGGTTACCTTCACTCCGACCCAGGTTGGAGCCCGTACCGGAACCTTGACCATTACCGACAACGCTGCGGATAGTCCACAGACTGTGCCACTCTCCGGCACCGGCACGGTGCAGGCCACGTTGACACCCGCCAGCAAGACGTTCCCGGTTACGAAGGTGGGAACGAGCAGCGCGGCAAAAGTGTTCACGCTTGCCAACAAACAGAGCGTGGCGCTGACCGGAATCTCGATCGTGACGACCGGGGACTTCAGCGTCTCCACGACAACGTGCTCGACAAGTCTGGATGCCAAGTCAAGTTGCACGATCAGCGTGGTGTTTACCCCAACGCAGACCGGGACGAGAACGGGCGCGTTGCAGGTGAGCGATAGCGCGGTCGGCAGCCCGCAGACTTCGACTCTGACGGGAACGGGTAAGTGACCGAGATATATTCTGAATAACTTTCCCAAACGGGGTTGCACAAAGCGGCCCCGTTTTTTTACCGAGGATGGCACAAGCGAGAGTCGTAGCGGGAAGCTGCCTGCGATACCGGAGTTTCATCATTAAGCGGTCCCGGGAGGCGCTTTTGATCCGCTGCATCTCTTGCTGCCCGAGCAGAATTGAACATCTTTCATTACACCGTTGGCAGCCTTTCCCTAGATTGTTGACGTAACATCGCGATCACACCAGCAAGGCTGCAATTGGCTTGTTTATGGGACGAGACTAGACGACTTCTAGTGCGCGTCGCGCACGACGAGGATCATCCCCGGCCTAAGCGTAGCGACATTCCGGTTGGCGCGCTTCAGGGCAGCGACGGTGGTGTTGTACGAGTTTGCGATCGACGACAAGGTCTCGCCGCGCTTCACTTTGTGATGGACCAGGCCGCTGTTGGAGGCCACCTGAGTCCTCGCGTGGCGGCTGGCCGGCTTGCTTGAGTGCCTGGCTGCCACTTGCCTTTCGCCCGCCGCCGGAGTCACCGGCAGGTGGAGGTAGAGCACTTTCCTTCCCGCCAGGCTGCTGCCTCTCAGGTGGTTCCAGCCGCGTACCATCTTGGCGGGAACGGCGAAATTCTCCGCCACGGTTTCGACCGTATCCCCTTTACGCACTCTGTAGCGCGTGATGGCACGCGCATAGCTACCGGTTTCCCTGTACTTGCCCGGAGCAATAGGAATGATCAGCCGCGTATCCGGGGCGACGGAATCGTCGTCGAGGTTGTTCGCCTCCGCGATGGCCTTCGCCGTCGTGTGATAAGTGCGGGCGATCGAAGCCAGGGTGTCGCTGCCCTGCACTTTGTGGTAACGCCACCACACGCGCTTGTCGGCAGGAATCGCGGCCACCGCAGCCGTGAACTTCTCTTTCGTGCCGGCGGGGATGTGCAGCTCAAATTCGCGGTCTTTCGGAGTGGTCAGGCGGAGCAGGCTGGGATTCAATTCCTGCAAGTCGGCAGCCGAGGCATCGACACACTCCGCGGCCAGGCGCAGATCGATCGGATAGTCAATTTTGACGGCATCGTAAGGAACCGGCTTCTTCTTGATGATCGCCTCTAGCCCGTACTGCTCGGGATTCTTGGCCATGATGGTCACGGCCAGAATGATGGGAACGTAATTGCGCGTTTCCTTGGGCAGAACGTTGCGCCGGTAGAGTTCCCAGAAATCGGCGTAACCGGTGCGCTTGACCGCGTTTTGCACCGTGCCGGGGCCGGAGTTGTAGGCGGCCATCGCCAGGTACCAGTCCCCGAATTGTTTGTAGAGATCCCTCAGATGGCGGGCGGCGGCGCGCGTCGCCTTCTCCGGGTCTTGGCGGTCATCGACCCACCAGCTGCGCTCCAGTCCATAGCCCCGGGCCCGGCTGGCCATGAACTGCCACATGCCACGTGCGCCCGCTCGCGATACGGCTAGCGGATGAAAACCAGACTCCGCTTGGGCGAGATAAATCAGATCCTGCGGCACACCTTCTTCCTTGAGGATGCCCTGGATCGTCTCCTGATAACGGCCGGAGCGTGCCAGGGCGCGCTCCAGAGTGCCGCGGCCGCGCGTAGAAAAGTAGTTGATATAGCCGGCGACCGGGTCGGTCATCATCAGCGGCAGGTCGGAACGTGTGGACTGGATCTCGGCTTCGGCCTTGGCCTTGATTCCGGGGTCCACCGGGAATGTAACTTCGTTGGCTTCGTCAATCGGCGCCGGCTCTGATTTCTGTTCGGTAAAGCCATCGCCCTGCTGCAAGGCGAGAAGCTCGAGGCCGTTGACGCCGTCGAGAATGCGGTCCAGTTCGTGCTGGAGGCGCTCGTCGGAGCGGAGGTCGATTCCGCCGCCTAGCAGCAGGTTGAACGCGGAGTCAAAATTCTGCTTAGCCGCTTCCAGGTGTCCGGCGCGATAGTTCTCCTGGCCCTCCTGGTAATATTTCTCGACCTGTGCGATCAGATCGCCGACGGGGTCAACTTGTAACGCCTGCGGAACGGGCGCCTTCGCTTGAGGTTCCGGAGCTGGAGTCGGTGTCTTTTGCTGGGGCGGGTTGCTGACCGCAGCCAGCGCCGGGGCCTGTGCCTGGGCTGGAGGCAGGAAAGCAGATTGTTTCTGGACGCTTTGGCAGGAAATGGTCGCCGCCAACGAGGCGCCCAACACAATCGCCAGAGACCAGTTTGAAGAAACCCTCATAGTTTCAAAAGCTTACCGACCGCTTCTCCGGGGACGGCAGGCGTCCCCTCTAGCGAAGACGTCCCTGAGTGTCAGATGGTACTATCGCTGATTTCGTTGGGTCAATTCCACGATAGAACCCCAGAGCTGGTTACTTTGGGGACCGGCAGCGGGTATTACTGGAATCGTCGGGTGGGGTGGCAAGACAGGGGGGGTGCGGTTGTCGTCATTCGCAGTGCGCTATTCGCTGTTCGTCGCTCGCTATTCGCCCTTCGCCATTAGTTCCTCATGACCGCCCAGCCGCAAGCTTGGGGTCTCCTCTGCCAACGGCCCAGAGCGAACGACGAATAGCGAGCGACGACCCAGCGAATAGCGAATAGCGAACGACGTGTGGACGCCCCAGTCTCCCTTTGACTAGAATGGCGAGTCTCTAACCAATCGAAAGTCATTATGAAAGCGATACAGGTAAAGCACACAGGTGGGCCGGAGGTCATGGAACTCGTGGACCTGCCGGTTCCTGAGCCGAAAGCCAGCGAAGCGGTCATAAAGATCCTGGCGGCAGGCGTGAACTTCATCGATGTTTACAACCGCGAAGGCCGCTATAAGGCGCCGCTGCCGCTGGTGCTGGGGCAGGAAGGCGCGGGCGTGGTCTCAGCCGTCGGGTCCGAGGTGCGGGGGGTCGCGGCTGGGGATCGCGTCGCTTACACCATGACCCTCGGCAGCTACGCGGAATACGCCGCTGTGCCGGCGGATCGCCTGGTCAAGATTCCCGCTGGGGTCGGGGAGCGCGAAGCGGCCGCTGCCATCCTCCAAGGAATGACAGCCCATTACCTGGCCTATGACACTTATCCGCTGAAGAAGGGCGAGACGGCGCTGATTCATGCCGCAGCCGGCGGCGTCGGATTGTTGCTGGTCCAGATGGCGCACCACATCGGCGCGCGCATCATCGCGACGGTTTCTACCGAGGCCAAGGCCAGGCTGGCGCGAGAGGCTGGAGCCGACGACGTCATTCTTTATACGCAATCGGATTTTGAGGCGGAAACGAAGCGCCTGACCGGCGGCAAAGGCGTGGATGTGGTGTACGACTCGGTGGGTAAAACGACGTTCGACAAAGGCTTGAACCTGCTGCGCCCGCGCGGGATGATGGTGCTCTATGGCGGCTCGAGCGGGGCGGTGGCGCCCATGGATCCGCTGGTGCTGACGCAGAAGGGGTCGATCTTCCTGACTCGCCCGTCCCTCGGGAACTACGTCATTACGCCGCAGGAGTTGCAGCAGCGAGCCAGCGCCGTCTTTGGCATGGTCCGCGAGGGCAAACTCAAGTTGCGGATCGAACACGTCTATCCACTGGCGCAAGCGCAGCAGGCCCACCGCGACCTGGAAGGGCGGAAGACCACGGGCAAGCTGCTGCTGTTGCCGAATTGAGCGCTGCTCAACAGCGGAGGTGTCGAGGGCGTAGAGACGCAACTTGTTGCGTCTCCCGCTGCTCCAAGATGCGGCACGCCTCATTACGGTCACTTCCTGCGGGAATAACTCTTCAGATACTCGGGCAATTCCCGCTGACAACGCTCATCGGGGAGCGGGGCGCCGGACTTCAACTCCAGCGGAATGACTCCTGCCCAGGTTGGAAACGAATAATCGTCCTCGTCGTCCACCGGCGGGCCGCCGCGCACCTTTGCTGAGAATTCCTTGATCGGAATCCGGAGCACCGACGTCGCCTTCAACTCTTTTTCGTTGGGCTGGCGCGCATCGTCCCAGCGATGGGGCAGGATGTGCTCGCTCAGGGCGCGCAGGGCGGCGACTTTCTCTGCCGGATCTTCGACCAGCGTGGCGGTTCCGAGAATCACGACCGACCGGTAGTTCATCGAGTGATTGAAAACCGAGCGCGCGAGCACCAGCCCGTCGAGCAGCGTGACCGTGATGCAGACCGGGATGCCCTGCTCCAGGTTACGCAGCATCCGGCTGGCGACGGATCCGTGGAGGTAGAGCACGTTGCCATCGCGGCCGTAAGAAGTGGGGATCACGTAGGGCTGGCCGTCCACGACGAAGCCGACGTGGCAGAGGAGACCTTCGTCGAGGATCTGGTTGACGGCGTCGCGGTCATAGATGGCCCGTTGTGGCTCGCGCACAACGCGGGTACGCGGGGTTGGATTGGGATTGCTAGACATGGGTGAACTTCCTAGGCATGCGCCAAGAATGGTGAAGGGGAATTTTAGCAGGCCCGGGGGAAAGGCCGGATCCCGCCGGGTGCATCTTGAAGGGCAATATCGAGGCGCAGTTTCGGTAGACATAAGTTTACAATTGCGGTTGTTACTGGGAGTAATTGCAACTTATTCGAGCCAATCGGGTTCCTAACAAACGGAGGCGTTCCAGTGAGAACCAAACTCGGCTTTATTCTGTTGGGAATTTCCATGACGCTAGGGTGTACCCACACTGCGCGGTTCTACCCCGTCCAAGGTTCATTGTCCGCGCAGACGCCAACGCCGGTTCTCGTTGGCAAAATCACAGGTGCGTTCACTCCCAAAGACATTTCCGTAGTTCTCAGCGACGGCGAGGTGTGCAAGGGACACTGGGCAATCGTGCACCCAGTTCAAGTACCGAAAGGCGCAACTGCGGCTACGGCGGCAGCCACAAACGGAATGCCATCCGCATGGGATACCGTTTACGGGCCGGGGTTCTATGTATCTCACGTTCTGGGCGCGAGACTCTATGCCCAAGCTACGGCTACTGGAGACAAGGGGACCGTCCTCAACGTGGAAATGTACCGGCCGGCGAATGAACGCGAAGCGATCCCCGCCGATTCGATAAAAGGCGTCGCCAAAGACAATAAGGACAACATCTACAAGTTGGTTTTGCAGTAAGAGTGATACGGAAATCGCAGTGACCGGTGGTGTGGCTGTCTCGGCGGACGCTCTCGGCCGCGGTTGAAATTCGCGCCCGCCGCTACAGCATCCCGCCGGTCTGGATCGCCAGGTCGTTGAGCGCCATTTCCAGTTTCGTGATGGCCTCGCCGATTTCGGGATGATTCCCGATTTTCTTTTGCAGTTCCTTCAAAATCTGGTGGGCACTCGCAACATGCTCTGCTGCCTGGACTGGATTTTGCTCGGGCTTGGGCTTGCTCGGTGTTGGCATGGTCGTTTGCTCCCCGGTACGTCTCAATTCTATACGGACCGTTTCTGCGCAGGATCGTCGATATTTCTTGAACCAAATAATCCCAAGTGGAGATGGCGCCGCAGCACTCACTTATGCCGGCGTTTCCCTGATGGCTGTGGCTGTCCTTCCTGTACCGCAAACTGGATCTTTTTCTCTACTGGATCAATCCGGTCCACCAGAACCCGCACGCGATCGCCCAGGCTGTAAGTTTTGCGCGAGCGCTGGCCGATAATCTGGCGCGTGTTTTCGTGGTAGGTGTAGTGGTCATCGGTGAGCGTCGAGAGGGGCACGAGGCCCTCGACGAAGAGGTCGGTAAGTTCGACGAAGAGGCCGAACTTGGTCACGCTGATGATGAGGCCGTCGAAATCTTCGCCGATGCGGGGTTCCATGAACTTCACTTTTTTCCACTCCATCAGTTCGCGCTCGGCGTCGTCGGCGCGGCGCTCGGACTGGCTGGACTCTTCGGCTATGTCATGCAGTTCTTCGAGCGAGATCGGCCCGCCCAGCGGTTCGAGCGATTGCTGATAGGCGTCGCGGTCACGGCGCTTCGACCAGGGAGTAGCGCCGGCATCCTGCCGGCCCGATTGCGGGCGGAACGCCCGCTCGTCCGCAAGGGCTGAAGCCCCTTCTCTTTCTGGTCGTATGTTGGCCCGACTCAAGTCGGGCCCTTCCCGGTCTTCTTGGCGCGGGCGCCCCGCCCGCGCGACAGCCGGCGGGACGCCGGCGCTACGGTCGAGGGCCCATGATGTGCCTACCGGCACTTCTCCATCCAGCTTCTCTGCCGACTCCCGCAGCACTTCTTTCAAGATGCGGTGCACGATCAGGTCGGGATAGCGTCGTATCGGGGACGTGAAATGAGTGTAGGTCGTTGCCGCCAGCGCGAAGTGTCCTCGATTTTCTTCCGAATACCGCGCCTGTTTCAACGACCGCAGCATGAGGAAACTCAGAATCCGCTCTTCCGGCTTGCCGGCAATCTTTGCCGTCAGCTTCTGATACATGCGCGGCGTGATGTGCACTTCCTGCGGCACTTCGATTTCGCGTGCGCGTTTGCCGGTGCCGTACGCCGCGCGCCGGTCGGTTTTCATCTGCACACGGTGGATCGGCAGCGCCCCCACGCCCAGCGAATAGCCGAACGTCGAGGCGATCACCTCGAAGTCGTACACGCGCTTGGCGTCCGGCTTTTCGTGGATGCGGTAGAGCGAGGCAATGCGCCGGTTTTCGAGATAATGCGCGACGCACTCGTTGGCCGACAGCATGAATTCTTCGATCAGGCGGTGCGCGATGTTGCGCTCGGAGCGCGTGATGCTCTTCATCAGCCCGAATTCGTCGAACTCGATGACCGGCTCGGGCAGATCGAAATCAATCGAGCCGCGGCGCTCGCGCTTGCGGTTGAGGATCATGGCCAAATCGCGCATGCGCTCGAAGCTCTCGACCAGCGGCGCGTAGCGTTTGCGCATCTCCGGATCGCCTTCGAGCACGGCATTCACGGCTGTATAAGTCATGCGCTCGGCGGAGCGGATGACGCCCTCGTTCAGTTCGTAGCCGACAATCTCACCCTGGTGATCGATTTCCATAGTGCAGGAGAGCGCCAGCCGGTCCACCTGCGGGCGCAGGCTGCAGAGGTCGGTCGAAAGTTCGAGCGGCAGCATGGGGACGGCGCGGTCGGGAAAATAGACGCTGGTGCCGCGCAGCCGGGCTTCTTGGTCGAGCGGCGAGTTGGGCGTGACGTAGTGCGCGACGTCGGCGATGTGCACTTGCAGTTCATAGTTGCCGTTTTCGAGTTGGCGGACGTGGACAGCATCGTCGAAGTCGCGGGCGGTCTCGCCGTCAATGGTGACGATCGGCAGCTGGCGGTAGTCCCGGCGATGGCGCAGTTCGCGCACGGAAATGGCGTTGTCGTTCCCGATGGCCTGCGCCTCTTCGACTACCTCGGGCGGGAAGCGATGCGGCAGGTGGAACTTGCGGATCATGATTTCGACGTCCACTCCGAAATCGCTTTCTTCGCCCAGGATCTCGATGACACGGCCGCGCGGATTCTGCGTGGCCGAGGGCCAGTCGGTAATCTCGACGTCGACCACAACACCATCGAGATGCTGAGAGCCGGTGTGGCGGGCGGCCTGTTCGCCGAACACACGATCCTTTGCAGCTCTTGATTTTCCTGATTTGTCTTTCTCGGCGGTCTCTGCGTCCTCGGCGGTGAAAGCTTTTGGGATTTCCATCCCCGGCGGGATGATGATTTCTTGCGCAACTTTCTCATCGATGGGCTTTACGGTGTTGTGCCTGTGTCCGTAGTGGAAGACGCCAACCACGGTCGGTTGTGCGCGCATCACCGACCGGATGATCCGCCCTTCCGCCCGACCGTCCGTGCGAAAGGCAGAGATCTCGACCAGCACGCGGTCGCCGTGCATCGAGGAGCCCGTGGCATGCGGAGGAATGAAGACGTCACCGGCCAGGCGCGCTTTCAGATTGGCGTCGAGCGAACTGGATTCGGGGATCACGAAGCCGAAGCCGTCGCGGTGCATGCTGAGGCGGCCGACCAGCATGTTATGGCCGGACTTCACCTGCGGAATGGCGTAGCGCTCGGAATCGACCTGAAGCAGTTCGCCTTTTTCCACCAACCTGTGCAGGAGGTCGGCCAGCTCGCGGCGCGCTTCGCCCTTCACGCCAAGTTCGCGCAAGAGTTGCTTATGACCAGCCGTCTTCTTGGGCTGGCGGCCGATGTGGCGCAGGATGGCGGAGTCGGAAAGCATCAGTTCTCAGTTCCCGGTTCCCGGTTCTCAGTTCTCAGTCTTCGATTCAGTGATTAAGAACTGAGAACCGAGAACTGAGAACTATCGAGAAGCGACTAGCGCAGGTATCTCGCTTCCAGAATTCTCCGATGGTGCAATTCATGTCCGGCGATGATGTAGGCCAGAGCGCGGGCGGTAATTTCCTTCTGGTTGGCGACGCCACGGCGGGCGGCGGCTTCGACATCGAGATTTCGGAAGAGATCCAAAGTCGCCCGACGAATGTCGCCGAATTCGGCGAGCAGATCGGCGAGCGTGCGCTGGCCAAACCGCCCGGTGTGTACGTAGTCGTCTTGCTCGAAGCCTTCGATGGGAGTCTTGTCGCCGCGGGCGATGCGCAAAGCGCGGTAGCTCAGGATGCGCTCGGCATCCGAGAGATGCCCGACAACTTCCTTCACGCTCCACTTCTCCGGGGCATAGCGAAAGTCGGCCCGGGCGGCGCCGCGCGAGCCGAGCAGGGACAAGGTTTCCGGGAACTGCCGCTCCAGCGCGGCGACGACATCGTCCGACTGGACCAACGAGATGTAGCGTTCACAATACGGATCGTATTCCCCGGGCTGAGGCCGGGTAATGCTGGTTGTGCTCATTAGAATCCCCAGGCGTCACGCCTGTAAGGCGGCGGTTGACGCCCCACCCGTCCATACTATCGCGATAGAAGAATTACCGCAGGATGGGAAGCAGTTACACCCCCGTGGGCGCGGTCGCGGCCGGGGATCCAAGCGGCTGTTGCCGGGGGAACCAACAAAAGTCCTAGAAAACCGCGGATTTCCACAGCGCAACCGGTTTACCCCGGAGTACAATTTGTTTTGGCCACCGAAATGCGGACTTGGCCCTGAATCCCTCATAAGGAAAGGATTTCGAGCACAATGTGGAAGCCCACGAATCAACCTGCGACTCCCGCCCGTCCGGCTGAGCCGGAGCGTCCGACCCTGTCCACGCCGACCGCCCCCGCGGCGGGTGAGTCCGCTGCGCCCCGCCCCGTTACCACCACCACTTCGGACCAGGCCACGATCGGCAAGTCGCTGGTGATCAAAGGAGAAGTGTCGGGTTCCGAGTCTTTGTACATTGATGGCCGGGTGGAGGGCTCCATCAACCTCTCGGGCAATCGCGTGACGGTGGGCCGCAATGGCGTGGTCTCGGCCAACATCAACGCGCGTGAAATTGTTGTCCTCGGCAAAGTGCGGGGCAACCTGACCGCCAGCGACCGGGTGGATATCCGCAGCGATGGCTCGCTCACCGGCGACGTGGTAGCGGCGCGCATTTCGATCGAAGACGGAGCATTCTTCAAGGGCGGCATCGATATCCGCAAGGCCGGATCGAAGGCGGAAGAATTGAAAGCGTCGGCTGCAAGCGCTGCGGAGCCGGCGATTGCGGCGAGGGCGTAGAGCCGCTGTTCGTCGTTCGCTATTCGCCGGTCGCTGATGGATGATCGGCGGCAAAATGATTATGAAACGGGCCTCTTTTTGGAGGCCCGTTTGTTTTGTCTTCTGCAAAGCGCTTAAGTCGACACCTTCTGCAAACTTCCGGCCACGGCCGAGCACTGTCTTCGGCTTCGAAATCGCATAGCGAACAGCGAACGACGAACAGCGAATAGCGCTCTCACGGTTCCTTCCCCGTTGCCATGGTCTCGGCGGCTTGGCCTTCGGCAACTCGCGGAAAGGCTGCTGGTTTTCTTCTGCGCAGATCTCCCGGCAATTCCGAGCGCAACAGCCATAGTCCGGCGGCGACGGCCGCGGCCCAGGTGAGGGTGCCGAGCGCAAGCGCGGCCAGATCAGCTCGGCGGCTGCCATCCAGGGACACAATGCGCGTCACTTCATAGCTCAACCCGCCGGAAACAGCGCCGATCAGCGTTGCTTTACCCAGCTCTTTCCAGTTCAAGCCGCCGAACGACACCATTCCTCGAATGTGCAGGAGGGCGGCAATGGCCAACGCGTTGGCTGAGATGCCAAGGTCGGAGGCGATCGCCAGGCCAGTGACGGAGAGCGTCCGGAACAGAAACGAGTACAACGGCAGGGAAGCTATGGTAATCAGGCTGCTGGCGACCATCGGTGTGAGCGTGTTGCCGGAGGCATAAAACGCTCTCGCGTACAGGGCTTGGGCGGACCACAGCGCCAGCGACAGCGAGAACCAGAAGAAATAAATGGCGGTAGAGTGGGAGTCCGAAAAGTTGAAGTGGCCGCGGCGATAGACCAGGTCAATCAGCGGCAGCGCGATGGCCATCATCCAGCCGGTCAGCAGCAGCGAGGCGGCCGTGACGCGATAGACCGATCCGTTTACCGTGGCGGCGAATTCCTCGATTTTCTTCTCTCCCCAGAGCCGCGAGAAGAACGGCAGAGACGCCTGTCCGGTGGCCTGCGCAAGAATGGCAATGGGGACTGCGAACAGGCGTTTGGCGTAGTTCAGGCGGGCGATATCGCCGATGCCGCTGGAAGCGAAGTAGCGCAGGATCCAGTCGTCGGCCGTGACCAGCGAGACGCCCAGCATCAGCGGAATCGAGAGCCGCACCCATTCGCGAAACGCGGGGTTCTTCAGATCAAAGGAAGGCCGGTAGCCGGTGCCGATCTTCGCCGCCCCGATGGCGTTGACCAGGAACGGCCCGACGATGCTGCCGAAAAGCGCGCCGAAGGCCAGCGAGGCGATCCCAAGCTGCCGCCCGGCCACCACTCCACCCGCGATGATGAAGACGTTGTAGATCAAGGGTCCGAATGCGGGGAACAGAAACAGCCGATGCGACAGCAGCACCGCCGAAACAATTCCGCCCACATAGAAGAAAATTTGCGCGGGAAGCAGAATGCGCGTGAGGTGAACGCAAAGCCGTAGCTGTTCGGGCGTGAAGCCGTGGAACATCCAGCCGGCGAACTGCGGGGTGAAGATTTCCGCTAGGACGGTGCCGGCGATCAGCGCCGTCGTCATCACCGTGATGATGATGGAGAACGTTTTCTGCGCATCCTGCTCGCGCTTCTCCGCCAGAAACCGGGTGTAGATGGAAATGAATGTGATCGAAGCGGTGCCGCCGGCCACGATGTAGTTGAGCCAGTCGGGCAGGGTGAAGGCGGCTACGTAGGCGTCGGTCTGCTGGCCGGCGCCGAAGGCGTAAGCGATGTAGGCCTCGCGGATGTAGCCGATCACGCGCGAGAGCGTGATGGTCGTCATCAGCAGCAGCGTGGCGGAAAACGCCGTGTGCTGGTGCGAGGGCCGAAAGAATCGCAGCAGACGCATCCTTCGCAGATTAACGCATCTTCACGGCTGCCGGGGGTCCTATCGGAGATGAAGAATCGCGGATGACAAGTGCGATATTCCTCTGTGCCCCCCTGTGTCCCCTGTGGTTCAGGCTTTTGATCTTAACCACAGAGGGCACAGGGGATCACAGAGGAGAGCGCTGCATCGACCTGGCTTTGACACTCTCTCGGCGTAATCCGCATAATCCGGGTTGTGACTAAATCCATTCTGACCTGCCAGGACCTCCGCACCCCCGTCCTCCGCCGATCCTTCCGGAAGCCTTATCCTGTCGCCCTTCGCGGCGAAGGCGTTTACGTCTGGGACGCCGCAGGCAAGCGCTACCTCGATTTTTCCGCATCGGCGACGGTGAACTTCATCGGCCACGGCGTCCGCGAAATCTCCGACGCGATGGCCGAGCAGGCCCGCCAGCTCGAGTTCGTCCATACCAGCCAGTTCACGACTCCGGTGGCTGAAGAATTCGCTCAGGAACTGCTCGACTTCGCCGGCGAGCAATTCCGCGGTGGCGCCGTGTATTTCACCTGCGGCGGATCGGAATCGGTCGAGACCGCGCTCAAACTTGCCCGCCAGTACCAGGTGGAGGTCGGCCAGCCCAGACGGCACCAGATTCTCAGCCGCAACCAGAGCTATCACGGTGCAACGCTGGGGGCGCTCGCGGTCTCCGGCAACAAGAAGCGTCGCCAGATGTATCTGCCCATGGTGCGCGAATTTGAGCACATTGGAATGCCGTACTGCTACCGCTGTGCCTTCGACTGCACCGACGGGTGCCGCAACTGCGGCCAGCAATATGCGGCGGAGTTGGAGCGCGCCATCGAAGTGGCGGACGGCGAAGCTGCCGGTTTCATCTTCGAGCCGATGAGCGGCGCCACGCTCGGCGCGGTCGCACCGCCAGCGGGATATCTCGAGAACATCGCGCAAATCTGCCGGCGGCACGGCGTGCTCCTGATCGCCGATGAGGTCATGACCGGCATGGGCCGCACCGGCCGCAACTTTGCGGTCGAGCACTGGCAGGTTAAGCCGGACATTCTGGTCACAGCGAAGGGATTGTCATCGGGGTACGCGCCGCTCGGAGCGGTGATTGCCAGCAAGAAAGTTGTGGACGCTATCGCCCAGGGCTCGGGAGCTTTCCTGCACGGCTTCACCTACAACGCGCATCCGGTATCTGTGGCGGCGGGACGGGCCGTGCTGCGGCGGGTGCAGTCAATGAACCTGGTGCATGCTGCCGATTCAAACACCGAGGGCGCGGTCGGATTTGCTTTGAAGACCGCACTCGAAAGCTTACGCGGCTTGGACCGCGTCGGCGACGTTCGGGGTTTGGGGATGCTCTGGGCGGTGGAGTTCGTGGCCGACAAGAAGTCTAAGGCCCCATTCCCGTCAGAGAGGAACTTCGCCGGACTGGTGGGCCAAGCGTGCTTACATCGCGGACTGCAGGTCTATCCCATGCAGGGATGCGTGGATGGGGTTGCGGGCGATCACTTGCTGATCGCGCCTCCGGCGGTGATCACAGCAGAGCAAATCGCGTGGGCGGCGGAGCAAATGCGGGAAGCGATCCGGGAATCGATGTAGGGGTGGACGCCCTCCTTCGACTTCGCTCAGAGCCCGCCCAGCCGAGGAAAGCTCGGCAAAATTGAAGGCGTTTACGCTCAGAACCCAGGTCGTGAGTGCAATGGCGATTTATCGACAGCAACGGAACAGTCGGTTAAGACTCGCTGTCCAAGAACGGCGTTCACTTTGAATTAAACAAGAATAGGCCGTCCGGTGATTTGGCCTTTAGCGACTTGTCTTGAAGCTCAATTTTCAAGCCTTTCCACTTTAGGTCCCCTTTAATCGGTTCAGGCTGGAACTTCAGCAAGTAGTAGCTAATCGACTGATCCTCTGCACGTTGAACTATGCTTTGTAGGTTATCCGAAGCGGTTATCAACTCTCCGCCGGTACATCGCGCAAATCGGCGAAGTCCGATCCTTGTGTAGTCGCTATTGGGCGGTCCCGGCAAGTCCGAGGTAGCACCTAAATTCGCATAAACAGGGAAAATACTGACCTGAGCGCCATTGAGGAGATCGATTGTTCTTTGATAATCAACCGAGATGGACTTGACAGGAAAGGCACTGCGGATTCCGTGGACCTCACCGGATCCCTCTGGGAAGACCTGTATGTTAAGGCTATCTTCGGACTCGTTTACTTCAACCGGGAAATAATCAGTCACCCACAGAACGGTCTTGCGCCCATGAGCGCGCTGCAGTGCAGCGGCCAAATTCTGGAATGCCCTGAGTTGGGTCAAAATGATGTCTATCCGCTTGGCCCGCTCATCGCTTCCATGGCGGAATCCTCGCAACCTTTCGGTCTCCGCTGCTACTAGCGCTTTGTCCTCTGAAGTATTTAGGATTGCTTGCAGCTGCTCGCGATGATCTAGGAAACGGCTTTCGCTATCCAGCTGCAGGAGCGCCGACGCCAATACTGAATTGGAAGTAGCGACTGAGTGAATTTCATGCAGGCCGTCGCGGTCTATCTCAGAAACCGAAACGGGCAAGCCATTAGCGGCGGAATTCGCCAATAGCTGTAAGCACTGTTTTCTCGCTTCGCTCTGGTCCGGGCTGCCCACTGCGTCCACGACCACAAACGGCACTTTGACTTTATTTCTGCCAACAAGGAGCGGTCCGATTTCTTCGACTGATTCCACGGGCCTGTTGTGACCACCCTCGGATAAAGAGAAGCTCACTGCATTGAGGGCGGTAACGTAATGTTCGTTTCTATCCACCACTGTCACTGGGATTGTGACTACTCGCGCAGGGTTGGACTGATCGCTGCCTAAGCTCCGCTCTTGGAGGAGAAAAGCAGAAATAGAAATGAGCACGAGGACGCCGCCAAGCGATCTGGGTTCTCTTATCATTCGGAATTCCTTCGGTTTGCATCCATCCTTCCCAAGCTCTGGAATTATAGGCTGGTTGTCACTTGACGATAACAGCCGTGGCTGTTGAAAAAGGAACCAAAGGAGTAATTTCAGCGAATTCCAGCCTCTACGACGAACGAACATTCAACAACTTACGAGCGAACTCCGTTGTTGAAATGCCCTGAAGAGAGTTTTTCAACAGCC